>NZ_JBXALQ010000002.1:84824-675915 GCF_058799615.1 Duganella sp. GW822-FHT06D06 | reverse complement strand
CCGCCAAGGCTGCCGCCGCTGCCGCCGCCCAGGCCGGCGCCGACGCCGCCGCCAAGTCCGCGGCCGATGCCGCCGCCGCCGCGGCCGCAGCTGCCGCCAACCAGACTTCGACGCCGGTGGCCCAGGCGTTGAACTCCACCGTCAACATCATCAATACCGTCACCCAGGCCCAGGGCGGCGTCCTCAAGGCGCCAGCCGTGACCACACCGGCGGACAGCAGTAGCGCGTCCACCGGAACCGCCAGCAGCGGCGGCACGAGCAAACCGGACGACAAGGTGCCCGACGAGAAGGATAAGTCGAGCGGCAAGGTCGAGCTGGTCGCCAGCAAAAACGAGCCGACCAAGAAGATGTACTGCAACTGATGGCGTGCCGGGCAGCCCGGGGCCGTCGCTGCGGCGGCCCCGTTGGTGAGCTGAAATCCAACACTCGGCGGCGCCCCTATCAATTTCAATCTTTCAAATAGGCATTGTATATAAGGGCTATGCTAGCATCGGCAGAGCGTGGTAAGTTCCACGCACCCCTACTACGAGCGAACCCATGAGATATAGCCTTACGCGCCTGTTAGCAGGTTCCTTACTCGCCGCCGCCGTGACTTCGGCCTGGGCGGTCCAGCCGGCGGACGACAATGCCGCCATTCGCTTCGAGATTACCCGTTTCGAGGTCAAGGGCAACACCCTGTTGCCGACGGCGCAGGTCGATGCGCTGCTGGCCAAATTCGTCGGCAAGGAGCGCGATTTCGGCGACGTCCAGCGGGCGCTGGAAGCGCTGGAAGCGGTCTACCATCAGCGCGGCTATAACGTGGTGACGATCGAACTGCCGGAGCAGGAGCTGAACCGCGGCGTGGTGATACTGCGGGTGGTGGAAACGCGCATCGGCCGCATCAGCGTGAAGAACAATCTGTACTTCGACGAAAACAATATCCGCCGCAGCCTGCCCGCCTTGCAGGAGGGCAGCACGCCCGACCTGAAGGCGGTCTCGGCCAACCTGAAGCAGGGCAACGAGAGTCCCGCCAAGGAAGTCACCCTCAAACTGCAAAGCGGCGAGAAAGACGACGAGGTCGACGCCGTGCTGGACGTAAAGGACCAGCCCGTCTGGAAGGGCATGGTCAACCTCGACAACACCGGCACCCGGCAGACCGGCAAGACCCACGTCGGCTTCATCCTGCAGAACGCCAACCTGTTCAACCGCGATCACCTGGCCTCCTTGCAGTACACCACCTCGCTCGAGGAGCCGGGCCGCGTCAAGGTGTATGGCGCCGGCTACCATGTGCCGCTGTACGCGCTGGGCGACTCGCTGGACTTCTTCGCCAGCTATTCCAACGTCGATTCCGGCACCGTGTCGGCCGGCGCGGTCAACCTGGCCGTCAGCGGCAAGGGCGCGGTGTACGGCGCGCGCTACAACCAGAGCCTGGCCAAGCGCGGCGAGCTGGAATCCAAGCTGAGCTACGGGGTCGACTACAAGGCGTTCAAGAGCAGCGTGCTGCTGCTGGGCCAGGAGCTGGGCAACGATGTGACCGTGCATCCGCTCAGCATCAGCTATCAGGCCACGCTGCCGCTCAAGCAGGGCGAAGTGAGTGGCCAGCTGACCTTGCTGCGCAATATCTCCGGCGGTTCCAAGGGCGACCAGGCCGCGTTCACGCTGGCCCGCGCCGGCGCCAAGGCCGACTTCACCGTGCTGCGCCTGGCCGGCAGCCTGACCCGCGCGCTGGCCAGGGACTGGCAGCTGCGCGCCATCCTCAACGGCCAGTACAGCAGCGACGCGCTGATCCCCGGCGAACAATTCGGCGCCGGCGGCGCGACTTCGGTGCGCGGCTTCATCGAACGCGAGATTTCCAACGACTCCGGCCTGGGCGTCAACCTGGAAGCCTACACGCCCAATCTGTGCGCCCACGCCGGCTGGAATTGCCGCCTGCTGGCTTTTTACGACACCGCTTATGCCAAGCGCAACCACGCGCTGCCCGACGAGCTGACCAGCACCACCATCGCCAGCACCGGCGTCGGCGCGCGTTTCGTGCTGTCCACCTACGTCAACCTGCAACTCGATTACGGCCACGTGGTCCACGCCGGCGCGACCGGCCGCGACAACGCCAGCCGCCTGCACCTGCGCCTGGGGCTGGCGTACTGACCGCGTGCGGTTCACCCTGAATGTACTGGAAATGAAAATGCCACAGCCAAAAAACTCCCCCGTCGTGCAGGCCTTGTTCAAGGGCTTGCTGTTGCTGGCGCTGTGCGGCGTGGCCGGCGCGGGCTGGGCCGCGCAAGTGGCGGGCACCATCGTGCAGCTGAGCGGGCCGCTGCTGGCCAAGAAGGCCGGCGGCGTGGTGCGCATCCTGTCGATGCGCTCCGAGGTCGAAAGCGGCGACACGCTGGTGACCGAGAAGAACACCTACGCCATGGTGAAATTCATCGACAACAGCGAGATCACGCTCAAGCCGGGCACCACCTTCAAGGTCGAGGACTTCTCGTATGACGCCGGCAAGCCCGACGCCGACAGCGCCTCGTTCAACCTGGTCAAGGGCGGCCTGCGCTCGGTGACCGGCCTGCTGGGCAAGCGCAACAAGGAAAAATTCGCCATGAAGACGCCGAGCGCCACCATCGGCATCCGCGGCACCACCTTCATCGCCGACATCGTCGAGCCGAGCGAGGAGGCGCTGGCCTCGCGCCTGGCCTACAACCTGGCCAGCACCGCCGCGCTGGACCAGCTGGCCGCGCCGGTGCGGCCGCTGATGCTGGCGCAGCTGACGCTGCCGCCGGCCGGCGTGCGCCCGCCGGGCCTGTACGTGCAGGTGCTCGACGGCTTGATCCATGTGACCAACCCTTCCGGTTCGAGCAACTTCAGCGCCGGCCAGTTCGGCTTTACGCCGAGTCTCAGGGTGCCGCCGACGCCGCTGCCGGCCAATCCTGGCATCCCGTTCACGCCGCCGCCGGCGTTCAGCCAGAGCACCGGTCCTTCGGGCAGCGGCAACGCCCCGAACAAATCGAATACCGTCGATTGCGAAGTGCGTTAATTAGGACTTGACCTTCCCATCGTGGGATACTTGATGCTGTTCTCATTGAGTCGTCCATTGGGTTTGCCATGTCCACTACCGCGGTTCCCTTAACACTGTCGATCAACATCGAGGGCATGACCTGCGCTTCCTGCGTAGGCCGTGTCGAGCGCGTACTGGCGGCCGTGCCGGGCGTGGACAAGGTCAGCGTCAACCTGGCGACCGAATCGGCGCGGGTGGAGTCGGCGCTGCCGCTCGATTTCACGCTGCTGGCGCAGGCGATCGACAAGGCCGGCTACCACGCCACAGCGACGCCGCCGCCGTCTGCGCGCGCGCCGGCGCCGACGGCGCCGACGCTGGCCCATCCGGGCGGCGGCCGCGCGGTGCTGCTGGCGGCCTTGCTGTCGCTGCCCCTGCTGTTGCCGATGCTGCTGGAACTGGCCGGCGTGCACTGGATGCTGGACGGCCGCCTGCAGTTGCTGCTGGCGACGCCGGTGCAGTTCTGGCTCGGCGCCCGATTCTATCGCGCCGGCTGGCTGGCGCTGCGCGCCCGCAGCGGCAATATGGACCTGCTGGTGGCGCTGGGCACCAGCGCCGCGTATGGCCTGAGCGTCTATCAGCTGCTGGCGTCGACCTCCGCCATGCCGCATCTGTACTTCGAAGCGTCGGCGGTGGTGATCACCTTGATCTTGCTGGGCAAATGGCTGGAGGCGCGCGCCAAGCGCCAGACCACGTCCGCCATCCGCGCCTTGCAGGTGCTGCGGCCCGAGTCGGCGCGGGTGCGGCGCGGCACGCGGGATGTCGAAGTGCCGATCGCCGAGGTGCGGCCGGGCGAGCTGGTGGTGGTGCGCCCGGGCGAGCGGGTGGCGGCCGACGGCGTCGTGGCGGAGGGCGCCAGCCATGTCGACGAGGCGCTGATCACCGGCGAAAGCCTGCCCGTGGCGCGCCACGCCGGCGACCATGTGACCGGCGGCGCCATCAACGGCGAGGGCCTGCTGCTGGTGCGGGTGACGGCGGTGGGCGCGGAGAGCACGCTGGCGCGCATCATCCGGCTGGTGGAGGACGCGCAGGCCGCCAAGGCGCCGGTGCAGCATCTGGTGGACCGCGTCAGCGCGGTGTTCGTGCCGGTGGTGCTGGTGCTGGCGGTGCTGACCTTCGGCGGCTGGTGGCTGGCGACCGGCGACGCCGAGCGGGCCATCATCAATGCGGTGGCGGTGATGGTGATCGCCTGTCCGTGTGCGCTGGGGCTGGCGACGCCGGCCGCGATCATGGCCGGCACCGGCGTGGCGGCACGTTACGGAATACTGATCAAGGATGCGGAAGCGCTGGAGCTGGCGCACCGCATCACCACCGTGGCGTTCGACAAGACCGGCACGCTGACCGAAGGCAAGCCGTCGCTGGTGGCGCTGGAGCCGGCCGGCATCGATGACGGCCGGCTGCTGCAACTGGCCGCCGCCATCCAGCGCGGCAGCGAACACGCGCTGGCGCGCGCCGTCAACGATGCCGCCGCCGCGCGCGCCGACGCGGCCAGCGGCGCTGTCGCGCCGACAGCCACCGGCGTCACCGCCTTGCCCGGCCGCGGCGTGGCGGCCATCGTCGACGGCGCGCGCCTGATCCTGGGCAGCACGCGGCTGATGCAGGAAGAGGGCGTGGCGCTGGACGCGCTGAGCAAGCGCGCCGCCGAACTGGAACAGCAAGGCCTGACGATATCCTGGCTGGCCGCGTCAAGCGCGCCGCAGCCGGCGCAGCTACTGGGCCTGCTGGCCTTCGGCGACCGCGTCAAACCGCAAGCCCGCGCCGCGTTGCAGGCGCTGCATGCGATGCACATCCAGACCATCCTGCTCACCGGCGACAACCAGGGCAGCGCCGACGCCGTCGGCAAGGAGCTGGGCATAGGCCGCATCATCGCCAACATGCTCCCCGCCGACAAAGCGACCACCGTCGCCGGCCTGAAGACCGGCGGCGCCTGCATCGCCATGGTCGGCGACGGCATCAACGACGCCCCCGCGCTGGCCGCCGCCGATGTCGGCATCGCCATGTCGAGCGGCACCGACGTCGCCATGCACGCCGCCGGCATCACGCTGATGCGCGGCGATCCGGCGCTGGTGGCGGCCGCGATCTCGATCTCGCGCCGCAGCTACAGCAAGATACGCCAGAACCTGTTCTGGGCCTTCATCTACAACCTGGTCGGCATACCGCTGGCCGCCTTCGGCCTGCTCAACCCCATGGTTGCCGGCGCCGCGATGGCGCTCAGCTCCGTCAGCGTGATCAGCAACGCCCTGCTGCTGCGCCGCTGGAAGCCCGAGCATCAGAAAGGACCAGCATGAACATCGGACAAGCGGCGGCCGCCAGCGGCGTCTCGGCCAAGATGATCCGCTACTACGAAAGCATCGCCCTGATCCCGCCGGGCAAGCGCAGCGACGCCGGCTACCGCATCTACGGCGACAACGACCTGCACGCGCTGCGCTTCGTCAAGCGCGGGCGGTCGCTGGGTTTTTCGCTGGAGCAGATCCGCGAGCTGCTGTCGCTGTGGCAGAACAAGGAGCGCGCCAGCGCCGACGTCAAGACCATCGCCATGGGGCATGTGGCGGAGCTGAACCAGCGCATCGCCGAGCTGACCGACATGCGCGACACCCTGCAAACACTGGCCGGCTGCTGCCACGGCGATCATCGCCCCGACTGTCCTATTCTCCAAACCCTTGCCGGTTAAAGTATAATCGCCCGGTTTTGGTGCCCGCGCGTCTGTCCAGGCGCGCAGTTAAACGGGAAACATGGAGCTGGCCACGCCAGCCAACATGTGCTGCCCCCGCAACGGTAAACAAGCGTCGTCGTTGACGACAAATCCGCCTCTTCAAACCACTGTGCAGTCGCATGGGAAGGTCAGGCGGTGTCGCTTGCCAGCCCGGATACCGGCCAGGACAGGTGGAAATGCCCAGGCATTTCTGTTCAATCCGCACACGGGGAAGTGAGCGGCTTGCATCTGTTTCGATCTACATCTATGCATCGATTTTGCGCGCCACGGCCTTGCCGACTGGCGGCCGTGCCTTGCGCACGCGCCGTTCGCGTACGCCTGCGCCCCGATTTTTCTTCTTTGCCCACAGGACCCGCCCATGTTTAACCTGCCCGCCGACGCGGCCGTGCACTCCATCGAGACACTGCTGTATTCCATTTCCACCATCCTGTACCTGCCGGTGCTGCTGGGGATCGCTGCGCTGGTGCTGCACATGCTGGTGTGCTTCGGCACCTTCGGCGCCGAATGGCTGGAGCGCCGCCGCGGCGTGCGCGTGCTGGTCGCCACCGCCAAACAGGAAATGGCCGCCGTGCTGACCGCGCAGGAAGGCGAGCCGGGACTGGACGCCCGCCTCGAACGGCTGGTGCAGCGCGCCGACGTCAACGGCGTGCGCCGCCTGGACGGCGTGCGCTTCGTGGTGCGCGTCGGCCCGGCGCTGGGGCTGATGGGCACCCTGATCCCGATGGGCATCTCGCTGGCCGGCCTGGCGCAGGGCAACCTGCCGAAGATGGCAGAGTCGATGACCACCGCCTTCACCGCCACCGTGGTCGGCCTGGCGTGCAGCGTCAGCGCCTATGTATTGAGCCTGGTGCGCGAGCACTGGCTGCGCAGCGACCTGACCGAGATCGCCTATGTGGCCGAATCCCACCTCGCGGCGCAAGACCACAAGCCGCACCTGGTGCGCGCGGGAGCCTGAGATGCGCTATATGAACCGCCACCGCTACAGCCGCATCGGCGAGCATAACGAAGACCCATTGGCCGGCGTCGCCAACCTGTTCGACGCCAGCATCGTCTTCATCGTCGCCATGATGCTGGCGCTGTTCTCGGCCTGGAACATGATGGACCTGCTGGATCCGAACTCCGAAGTCACCATCGCCAAGAAAAGCGCCGACGGCCACGTCGAGGTGCTGACCAAGAAGGGCGCCGAAATCAAGGTGAGCAAAGTGAGCGACAAGCCATTGTCGGGTTCCGGCAAACGCCTGGGCACCGCGTATCAACTGCCGGATGGGAAGGTCGTGTATGTACCTGAATAAAAAATTGTGGGCGCTGCTGCTGTTGCTGGCATCCCTGTGCATCGGCGGCTATGTGCATTCGGCGCAGGCGCCGCGCACCCTGGCGCTGATGTTGGGCGATATCGAATCGCGTCCCGCCGTGCTGGCGGTGCGCGGCCTGCAGGCCGAGTTGAAGGAACTGAACGTCTCCGTGCGCATCATCCCCGCCAACGGCATGACGCCGGCCGACCGCACCGCGCTGACCAACGCCGACGTGGCGATCGTCAATACCAAGGGCCGCCAGGCCATGGTGGCCCTGGGCGCCGAACTGCAGGCGTTGCAGAAGGCGCGCCGTCCGGTGTTCGCGGTCGGCGGCGCCATCGACGACAGTCTGCGCGAGCAGGGTGTGCGCGACGATAAAACCATACAGTCCTACTACAGCGAAGGCGGCGTGGAGAACATGGGCAACCTGCTGCGCTACATCCTGCGCAGCCACTTCGGTTCCAGGCTGGCGGTCGCGCCGGTGCATGCGATGCCGGAAGTGGGCCTGTACGACGTGGCGGCCAACCGCACGTCCAGCAGCTACGAGCAGTACCTGCAAGGCTACGCCAATTACAAGACCGGCGCGCCGTGGATCGCCGTGCCGTTCTACCGCGCCAGCCTGGTGGCGGGACAAACGCTGCCGCTGGCGGCTATCGCCGCGCGCCTTGAAGCGAGCGGCTACAACGTGCTGCCGGTGTTCGGCTATCCCTACGACGTGCCGCTGCGCTTCCTGCTGGATGAAAACGGCAACAGCCGTGTCGAGCTGATCGTCGCGCTGGGCATGAAGGTGGGCGGCACCGCCAACACCGGCGCGCTGCTGGACAAGATCGGCGTCCCGGCGATCAACGCCATCACCCTGAGCCAGCAGTCGCTGGCGCAGTGGCAGGAATCGAAGATCGGCCTCGATATCATCGAGCGCACCTGGCAGCTGGCCGGCGCCGAAGTGGCGGGCCTGATCCAGCCGACCGTGGTCGCCAGCCGCGAACGCATCAGCGATGCGCAGACCGGCCTGGCCTATGTCGAAGAGACGCCCATCCCCGAGCGCATCGAACGCCTCAATGAGCGCGTCGCCAGCTGGCTGGCCTTGCGCCAGAAGGCCAACGGCGACAAGCGCATCGCCATGCTGTACTTTAACTATCCGCATGGTTCCGAGACCATCGGCGCGGCCTACCTGAACGTGCTGCCGGAGAGCCTGTGGCAGATCGTCCAGCGCCTGAAACAGGAAGGCTACCAGACCGGCACGGCGCTGCCGCCGTCGCCGGAAGAGCTGCAAGGCGAGATCCAGCAATGGGGCAACTACCCCGGCAAATCCAGGGGCGACTACATGGCGGGCCTGAAGCACCTGGCCGAAAGCGGCCAGGCGCTGCTGGTGCCGTTGGCCGACTACCAAAAATGGTTCGCCACGCTGGCGCAGCCGCTGCGCGCGTCGATCGAAAAATCCTGGGGCAAGCCGGAGAAAGCGCCTGTCCTGTGGCGCAACGCCAAGGGCGAGCCGTTCTTCGTGTATCCGGCGCGCCGCTTCGGCAATGTGCTGATGGCGCCGCAGCCCGGCCGCGCGTGGGAACAGAACCTGGAGAAGCTGCACAATGAAGTCAGCATGCCGCCGTCGCACGAATACATCGCGTTCTATCTGTGGCTGCAAAAGGGCTTCCAGGCCAACGCCGTCATGCACATCGGCACCCACGGCACGCAGGAATGGCTGACCGGTAAAGAGGCTGGCCTGGCCGAAAGCGATCCGACCGAGGCGCTGATCGGCGCCATGCCCAACATCTATCCCTACGTGATGGACGACGTGGGCGAGGGCATACAGGCCAAGCGCCGCGGCATGGCCGTCATCATCGACCACATGACGCCACCGTTCGACGTGGCCGGCCTGAATCCCGACCTGCGCGAACTGGGCGCGCTGCTGAACGACTACCGCGTGGCCGAGCAAAAAAGCCCGCTGCTGGCGCGCAGCCACCTGACGGCGATCAACCGCCTGGCGGCCAAGAGCGGCGTGTTGAAGGACATGAAAAAGACCGAGCTCAAAACCGAAGCCGACATGGAAGGCCTGGAGGAATACCTGGACGACACCGGCAGCAAGCTGACGCCGTTCGGCCTGCACACCTTCGGCGTGGCGCCGAAGCCGGAGCTGCGCAACGCCACCGCGCGCGCCGTGGTCAGCCTCGACACCACATCGACGCCGGAGCAGAAAACCAGGCGCATCGCCCAGCTGGAAAACGATATCGAACGCAGCGCCGGGTTGGAACTGGGGCGTTTGATGCAGGCGCTGTCCGGCCGCTACATTCCGACCGGCGCCAGCGCCGACCTGGTACGCAATCCGGACGCGCTGCCGACCGGCCGTAACTTCTTCGGCCTCGATCCATCGCGCATCCCGGGCAAGACCACCTACGAAGCCGGCTACAAACTGGCGCAGCAACTGGCGGAGGACTACCGCAAGCGCCACGGCGCCTGGCCGGACAAATTGAGCATGAACCTGTGGGGTGTCGAAACCTCGCGCCACGAAGGCATCATGGAAGCGCAGGCGATGGCGCTGATGGGCGTGCGTCCGACCTGGGACGAGCGTGGCCGCGTGACCGGCGTGCAAGCGCTGACGCGCAAGCAGCTGGGCCGTCCGCGGGTGGACGTGACGCTGATCTCGTCCGGCCTGTTCCGCGACCTGTTCGGCAATCTGCTGACACTGATGGACCAGGGCGCGCAGCTGGCGCAGAAGCAGGACGACAACGGTCCCGGCGAAGACGGCAACGTGATGCAGGCGCACAGCCGCAAGACCGTCGCCGCCTTGCAGGCCAGCGGCATCGGCGCCGAAGAGGCGCAGCGCATGGCATCGGTGCGCATCTTCGGCCTGCCGAGCGGCGCCTACGGCACGCAGATCGAGAAGCTGATCCCGCTGACCAACGCCTGGCAGAACGAAAAGGAAGTGGCGGACGTGTTCGTCAACCGCATGAGCCATCCGTTCGGCGCCGGCTACTGGGGCGACGACAAGGCCGATCCGGGCCAACGCCGCGAGTTGTTCAGGCAGGCCATCAGCGGCAGCAAGATCGCGCTGCACAGCCGCTCCAGCAATCTGTTCGCGACGCTGGACAACGACGACTTCTTCCAGTACCTGGGCGGCACCGCGATGGCGATTCGCAGCGTGGACGGCAAGACGCCGGAGGTGATGGTCAGCGACCTGTCCAACCCGCGCAAGCCGGGCCACAAGACGCTGGAGCAGTACATGGGCCAGGAGATGCAGTCCCGCTACCTGAACCCGCGCTGGGCCGACAGCATGCTGAAGGAAGGCTATTCCGGCGCGCGCTACATCAACCGCGTGGTCGACTACCTGTGGGCCTGGCAGGTCACCGTGCCGGAGGTGGTGGACGGCGGCAAATGGCAGCGCATGTACGACACCTATGTGGAAGACCGTCACGGCCTGAAGGTGCGCGAGCGCTTCGCCAGCAGCGGCAACCTGCGCGCCTTCCAGGCCATGACCGACCGCATGCTGAGCGCGATCGAGCGCGGCTACTGGAAGCCGAGCGACGCGGTGCGCGAAAAACTGACCCAGCAAAACGCGCAGACGATCAAGGATGCCGGCGTGTCGTGCAGCGCCGATTCGTGCAGCAAGGCGACGATGAAGATCGCGCCGCAGTTCAGCGGCCAGTTCGTGCCCAACGTGGGCACCAACGCGGCGGTCGCGCGCGGTGCGGCGGCTGCCGGCCGTGCCGGTGGCGCGGCGCCGTCCGCGCAGCCTCCCGCACCGTCGGCAACGCAGCAGCAGACCGACGCCGCCATGCAGAACGCGGTGGCGGACTTGCAGGCATTGCAGGCCAAGGCACAGGAGCTGCCGCCGCCGGCGCCCGGACGCGCCAAGAACAAACCGGCCGAGCCGGCGCCGAAGGCCAAGGCCGATGCTATGGACGCCAAGGTCAATGGCTTCGAGATGCAAACGCTGGCCAATCTGACGCCGGTGCAGAAGACCGTCGGCACGCTGGCGTTGCTGGCGCTGGCGGCCGCGCTGATCGGCGTCGGCTACGTTAGTCGCCGCAATAATTTGAGTAAATTGAAGGAGTACCTATGATCGTTAAATCCATCGTCGCGCTGGCGGCTGTTTTGCCGCTTGCATCGTATGCCGACGAGGAGGCCACCGGCGCCGTGCCCAGCATGGCGGCGGTGGAAGTGCGCGGTCACTACGACAACGGCGTCGGCACCTCCAGCGCCGCCAGCCAGGGCTCGGTGACGGCCGCGCTGATCGCCAACCGTCCGGCGCTGCGCCCCGGCGAGCTGCTGGAGTTCGTGCCCGGCGTGATCGTCACGCAGCACAGCGGCGACGGCAAGGCCAACCAGTACTTCCTGCGAGGCTTCAACCTCGATCACGGCACCGACTTCGCCACCTTCATCGACGGCATGCCGGTCAATATGCGCACCCACGCGCACGGCCAGGGCTACACCGACCTGAATTTCCTGATGCCGGAACTGGTGGACCGCATCAACTACAAAAAGGGCCCGTACTACGCGGACGAAGGCGACTTCGCCTCGGCCGGCGCGGCGCATTTAGGGCTGGCGAACAAACTGAAAGAGAGCACCGCCAGCGTGACGGTGGGCGGGCAGCAGTACTACCGCGCCAACCTGACCGGTTCGACGCCGCTGGGCGAGGGCAACCTGGTCTACGGCGCGGAGCTGGGCCACAACAACGGGCCGTGGGTCAGCCCGGAAGCCTTCCACAAGAGCCTGGGCGTGTTGCGTTACAGCCAGGGCGGCAGCGACAGCCAGTTCAGCGTCACCGGCATGTTCTACCGGGGCGGCTGGTATGCCAGCAACCAGATCCCGCTGCGCGCGGTGCAGAGCGGCGAGATCAGCCCCTACGGCGCCATCGACACCAGCGACGGCGGCATCACCTCGCGTTACAGCCTGTCCGCCACGCTGCGCCGCCGCACCAGCGACACGCTGTTGCAGGCCAATGCCTACGTGGTGCAATCGAGCCTGGACCTGTACAACGACTTCACCTACTTCCTCGACGATCCGGTCAACGGCGACCAGTCGCGCCAGACCGAGAAGCGCCGCATGACCGGCTTCGACGTGGCGCAGACCTGGTACGGCAAGTGGGGTGGGGTGGAGGTGAACAACAAGGTGGGCGTGCAGGGGCGTTACGACTACCTGTCGCCGCTGGCGCTGTACAGCACCGTGAAGCGCCAGATCACCGGCACCATCACGGAATCGAAGGTCAAGGAGGCGAATGCCTCGGTCTACTTCGAGAACACGGTGCAGTGGCGCGAGTGGCTGCGCACCACCGCCGGCTTGCGTTACGACCGTTACCGCTTCGATGTGAGCAGCAATATCGCCGAGAATACCGGCAAGGTCGGCGATGGCATGACGTCGCCGAAGATGGCGGTGGTGCTGGGCCCTTGGGCCAAGACGGAATTCTTCATCAACTACGGCGAGGGCTTCCACAGCAACGACGCGCGCGGCACCACCGTGCACCTGACGCCGAAGGAACGCGAGCCGATCGATCCGGTCACGCCGCTGGTCAAGACGCGCGGCGCGGAACTGGGCATGCGCACCGAGATCGTACCCGGCCTGCAAAGTTCGATGGCCTTATGGAAGCTGCGTTCGGCGTCCGAGCTGGTGTTCTCCGGCGACGCCGGCGATACGGCGGCCAGCCGCGGCAGCTATCGTTCCGGCATCGAGTGGAACAACCACTACATCGCCACGCCATGGCTGTTGTTCGACCTGGACCTGGCCTACTCGCGCGCCCACTACACCGAGCATGACGATGTGGGCGACTACATTCCGGGCGCGATCGGCAAGGTGGCTTCGTTCGGCGCCACCGTCACCGACATCGGCCCGTGGTCCGGCGCGTTCCAGATGCGCTACTTTGGCCCGCGTCCGCTGAACGAGGATAACAGCCAGCGTTCGGCGACGACGGCGATCGCGTATGCGCGGGTGGGCTACAAGATCGACCGGCGCTGGGCGGTGTCGCTGGATGCCTTCAACCTGTTCGACCGCAAGTCCAGCGATGTGGACTACTACTATCCGTCGCGCTTGCAGGGCGAGCCGGCCGAAGGCGTCAACGACATCCACTACCATCCGGTGGAGCCGCGCACCTTGCGGCTGACGTTGAAGGCTACGTTCTGACGAACATCCAGATGGTCAGCACGGCGCCGACGATCACGACGAAGCCGCGCATGACCTTCTCCGGCAGGCGGTGCACCAGCCATCCGCCGCACAAGCCGCCGGCGATGCCGCCCGTGCACAAGGCCAGCGCGGCCGGCCAGCTGATCAAGCTGGAGGTGGCGAAGATCAGCGTGGCGGCGGCGTTCATCGCCATCGCCAGCACGTTCTTGGTGGCGGCGGCGGTGCGCACCTGTTGGCCGGCGATGGTCAGCGCGGCCAGCATCAGGAAGCCGATGCCGCCGCCGAAGTAGCCGCCGTAGACGGCGATGCAGCTTTGCACCAGCACCAGCGTCCAGCGCGGCATGCTGCCGGCCGCGTGCAGCGGTTTCTTGCGGAAGCTGCCCCACGCGAACACGCTGGTGGCGAACAGCACCAGCCATGGCACCAGCCGCGCGAAGAACGACGGCGGCGTATTCAATAGCAGGATGGCGCCGAAGATGCCGCCGATGGCGCTGATGATCAGCATCTGCTTGAACGTCAGCGGTCCGACATCGCCCGCCAGATTGCGGCCGGCGTAGGCGGAGGTGATCTGGCTGGGGAACAGCGCGATGGTGGACGTCATGTTGGCGGCCAGTGGATTCAGGCCGGCCAGCAGCAGTGCGGGGAAGGTGATGAACGAGCCGCCTCCGGCCAGTGCGTTCTGCACGCCGGCCATGAGACCGGCGGCGGCGACCATCAGGACGATGTGGATTTCAAGTGGCGGGACTGGCGGCATGGCGGCTCGGAAGTGTTCGGGTAAACGATTGATTATAACCGTGTACTGAATATCGTTCCCGGCACTGTCCGGAAGTTGTTAATGCTACTATCTTGGCATGACGATACCTTACCAACTTTATTACTGGGACGGCCTGCAGGGCCGCGGCGAATTCGTGCGGCTGGCGCTGGAGGAAGCGGCGGCGCCGTATGTGGACGTGGCGCGGCACAAGCAGGGCATGCCGGCGCTGCTGTCCTGCCTCGATGGCGGGCAGGTCGAGCATCCGGCGTTCGCGCCGCCGGTGCTGCGCGTGGGCGAGCTGCTGATCGGGCAGACGGCCAACATCCTGATGTACCTCGGCGCCCGGCACGGACTGGCGCCGCGCGCGGAGGCGGGGCGGCTGTGGACCAACCAGCTGCAACTGACCATCGCCGACATCGTCAACGAGGTGCACGACACGCATCATCCGATCGCGGTCAGCAAATACTACGAAGAGCAGAAGAAGGAAGCGAAGGCGCGCGCCAAGTGCTTCCGCGAGGAGCGCATACCGAAGTTCCTCGATTACTTCGAGGGCGTGGTGGCACGCAATCCGGGTCGGGGTGGGTATGCGGTCGGCGCGCGGCTGACGTATGTGGACCTGTCGCTGTTCCAGTTGATCGAGGGCTTGCGCTATGCGTTCCCGAAAACGATGGCGCGCCTGGAGCCGTCGTATCCGGCGCTGATCGCCTTGCGCGACAAGGTGGCGCTGCGGCCCAACATCGCGGCCTACCTCAAGTCCAAGCGGCGGATAGCGTTCAATGAGGATTGCGTCTTCCGCCGCTATCCGGAGCTGGACAAATAATCAGGCCGCGCTGGTGACGGGGTAGCCCGCATCGGCGATGGCCGATTTCAACGGCGCCAGCAGGCTGGCGCTGTCTATCCTGACGGTCTTGCTGGCCAGGTCGATCTCGACCTTTGCCGCCGCGTCGACGGCCTGCACCGCCTTGGTCACCGCGCCCACGCAATGGCCGCAGCTCATGTTCTCCACTTGCAGCTGATACATCGTCGTACTCCTCAAACTGTTTCGATGATCATACTGTAGCCCTTCCCGCCGTGGGAAGGTCAAGCATGTTCGGGGATTAAATAACGCATGATGAAAGAAGTGTTCTAAAATTAATAATTGTTTATCGAGAAAATATTGCGCCAAATGAATGAGGGCCGAAAAATGGTAGCCGATGGTGAAAGCAGTCACGAATCCAGCTTCTTGCATGCAAGTTTATCGATTGCGGAAAAGCTGGAAAGGGCGCGCACGGAGTTGCTGGATTTGTCCGCACGAAATCGCCTGTTGAATATTCCTCGGTCAGCGAAATCTGCGCGAACCATTGAGGTGGTCGACGAGAAAACGTCCGAAATTTTCCGAATGCTGGTCACCGAAAACCGTGTTTTTACATTTCTCCCCGGCCGGGCCGCCGCTTCCGGAGCGCTAGCCGATTTGGCGGAAGATCCTGATGAGATCGGTGATCTGGCTCAGCCGGACGAAAGCGTGAATGAGCTTGGCGTTTTTAATCGCCACGTGGATACAAAGCTCCAGACTAAACTGACGTCCAAGGGGCTTCAGAAACGATTGCTCGAATTGTATTTCGACGCTCGTACGCTAGAAGAAGAGCAAGGGGTCAATATTTTGTTCCTGGCGTTGGGGACCTTGAAATGGGTCGATCCAACCAATGTGAAAAATATCCGCTATGCCCCTTTGATCCTTGTCCCTGTTAGCCTCGAGCGTGGCAACGCTGCGGAGCAATTTAAGCTCAGGTGGCGCCAGGAGGATCCGGCTTCCAACTTGTCGTTGGAGGCTTATCTGGATCGCATTCATAGTTTAAAACTACCTTCGTTTGAGGCGAGCGACGACGTCGATACTGCGGCTTACATAAGCGCGATAGGTGATGCCGTCAAATCCAAGCCAGATTGGTGTGTCAATCCCGACGATATTGTTCTTGGATTTTTCTCGTTCTCGAAGTTCCTCATGTATCGCGACCTGGACCCTGCAGCGTGGCCAGCGCAAGTAGGCATTACGTCTCAACCGCTGATCAAAGGCCTGTTAAATGATGGGTTTGCCTCACACCTGCCTTTGCTTCCTGACGATGAGAGTATCGACGCACATATTGCGCCTGCAGATCTGTTGCACATAGTTGATTGTGATAGTTCGCAGGCACTTGCTGTTCACGACGTCAGGGCGGGGCAGAACCTTGTCATCCAGGGGCCGCCTGGCACCGGCAAGTCGCAGACGATCGCGAATGTGATCGCCTCGGCTGTCGCCGATGGAAAAACTGTACTGTTCGTAGCGGAAAAAATGGCCGCGCTGGAAGTGGTAAAGCGGCGGCTTGACTCGGCGGGTGTTGGTGACGCCTGCCTGGAACTGCATAGCAATAAAGCGAACAAGCGGGTTTTGCTGGAGGAGCTTCGGCGTACTGCCAATCTTGGTGCGCCAAGAGGCGATTTCGAATCGACGCTCAATTCGCGGCTGGCAGAAGCCCGGAACGCGCTCAATTCCCACGCGGCCAGGCTGCACAAGGCGCATTCCAATGCGCAACTGACGCCATATCAGGTTATCGGCGAACTGACGCGATTGCGTCAGGAGGATTTTCTGCCAGTTGATCTGCACCTGGCTTCGCCCGAGAACTGGAGCCCCGATGAACGTAAGTTTCGCGAGGGGCTGATCGCCGAGTTAGCGCAAAGGATCATTGAAATTGGAACGCCGTCCGCACATCCCTGGTCTGGAGTTGGCTTGACGGTCGTTCTCCCTACCGATGTGGAGCGCTTGGTACGTCGAATCGCCGAGCTAAAAACTAATCTTAATGCCGCATGCGCTGCCCGCTCGTCTCTTTGTCAGTCATTAGAGCAGGAGGTGCCGGATAATTTGTTGGCGATGAGCGCGGTGATCGAGCGTGCGCGCCGTGTTGCCGAGTCTCCCACGTTGAGCGCCTCTGCCTTGTCTGCGCAGTGCTGGATCGTTGAACGCGAAAAGATAAAACGCTTGATTGCGGCCGGCTTGCAATGGCACGCTCTGACGTCGGGATTGCATGGCATGCTGAACCCGTCAGCGTGGACTGCGGATGTCGATGGATTGGGCAGGGATTTAGGCCAACTCCCAGTCAACTTCAAGCTCTCGGTGTTTGCTGCTGCCGAACAATTGCTGGCTATTTTGCCGACACTTGTTGACGAGGCGGGGCGACTGACGCGTGGCCTTGGAAGTAGCGAAAGCCCAGGTACGATCACCTTCATTTCCAATCGGGTCTTGACAGCGGAGCGGGTTGCTGCCGCGCCAAACGTTAGTCCAGAAATCTTTGCTGCGAACATATGGGAGCAGGGCGTCGAACAGGCTGCCGACTTGGTCGAAGCTGTTTCGGTATGGCAGGCTGTGAATCCAGAGATTGAAAGCTATATTGTTGATGCGGCATTGGATATGGACCTCTCCGATGCGCGCCAGATCTTGGCTGCCCATGGCAGCAGCTGGTTCAGGTTTCTGAGCGGCGATTGGCGGAAGGCGCGCGCTCGAGTGAAATCCATCTTGAAAAATCCGGATACGGCGCTAACCAGGCAACTCTCCCTGCTGGATACCTTGGCGAAGGGGCAGAAGGCGCGCGCGACCATCAAAAACAATGACGACATTGGGCGCGCTGCCTTTGGCGCCGATTGGCGGGGGGGACGTTCGGCGCTTGCACCAATGTCTGCGCTGGTGGAATGGATGCGTAGCCTGCGAGGATTAGGGGCCGAGCCAAGACTGATCGCCCAGAGATTGCCCGATAGAGCGGCCATGGGCGTGCGTGCTGAACATGTTCAACGGTTGCTCCGCGAAGCACACGGCTTGCTTCAAGACATCTGGAACTCAATCGGGCCGGAGCGAAGCCGCTTATTTCCCGATGCGGTCTCCGTTGAAGACGTTTCGTTGGAGGCGATGCTGGCGCACGTCGAGCACCTGGTTTCGATGTTTCATAAGTGCTCGGAAGTATTCGTGCGGATGCCGCTAGCCGTGTCGGAAATCATCTCGGTTTTGGATAGGCTGTTCGCTGCGCAGGCCGAAAAGAAAATACTCGACGATGGCCAGCCGCTTGGCTTGAGTGCCTTCGACTCCGCATGGGCTGCTATAGAGTCGGATTGGGCTTCGCTGAACAGCGCGTCGCTATGGATAGATGCGAACGCTGACATACTCAATGTCGTGGCACTGCATGAGGCGCGCGGCTTGCCACTCTTGAACGCCGTGAAAATCGAGAAGGACTTCTTGGCGCTTGCCGACGACGTTGAGCAGCTGTTGCGCGACCTGCGTAGCGATGCTTGGACATTGTTCGGTGCGAAGCTTACGAGTGATGTGTCCGTGATCAGGCTGGATGGGTGCTTGACCGCGTGGATGGTATCGTCGGAGCAGTTATCTAAATGGGTCGCCTATCGCGATAGGGCCGATCAAGCTGTTGCGGCAGGCTTGGGGGAAATGGTTGCAGGCCTGGAAAACGGCACTATCGCTGCGAACGCCACGCGCAAAACCTTTGATATGGCATATTACGAGGCGCTGTTCCGGGATCAGGCGGCGACCGATCCGGCCCTTGCGCGCTTTGATGGACAAATCCACTCGCGGCTGGTGAGTGAGTTTGCTGCATTGGATCGCGAGCGGATATCCGCCTCCAGTCTGGCGGTGGTACAGGCACACTATCGACGGATTCCACAGGGCGGAGGCGGCGCCGGACCGTTGGGCGTTTTGCGGGGAGAGATGGCTAGACGCCGAGGTCACATGCCGATCCGGCAGTTAATGCTTAAGGCCGCACCTGCGATACAGGCACTCAAACCGGTACTGATGATGAGTCCTTTATCGGTTGCCCAGTTCCTGCCGCCCGGTCAGCTTCAGTTTGATTTACTGGTTATGGATGAGGCGAGTCAAATCCAGCCTGTTGATGCTTTGGGAGCGATTGCGCGTTGTCGCCAGGTCGTTGTGGTCGGCGATGAGAAGCAGCTTCCTCCGACTAAGTTTTTCTCGAAAATGACAGGCGGTTCGCAGGATGACGAAGAAAACGATGAAGCCCAGGTATCGGATATAGAAAGTATCCTCGGCCTGTTTTCTGCTCGAGGGCTGCCGCAACGGATGTTGCGTTGGCACTACCGTAGCCGGCATCAATCATTGATTGCAGTGTCGAATAGCCAGTTCTATGAGAACAAACTTTTTATCGTCCCCAGCCCTTACACCAAAGAGGCCGGTATGGGGCTACAGTTCACCTACATTGCCGATGGCATTTTTGACTCTGGTAACAGTGGCACCAATGAGGTGGAGGCGAAGGCTGTAGCACATGCCATCATCCAGCATGCCCGCCTGAACCCGGAGCTCTCCTTGGGCGTCGCCACATTTTCTGTGAAGCAGCGTAAAGCGATACAAGATCAGCTGGAATTGCTACGCCGACAAAACTTGGAAACCGAGACCTTCTTTAACCTTCATCCTAACGAACCTTTCTTTGTCAAGAATCTGGAAAACGTCCAGGGCGATGAACGGGATGTGATTTTTATTTCTGTTGGCTATGCCCGCAACGCACAAGGCTATCTGGCGATGCGTTTTGGACCGTTGAGCGCGGACGGCGGCGAGCGGCGCCTGAACGTGCTGATTAGCCGGGCGAAGAGGCGGTGCGAAGTGTTCTCCTCCATTACGGATGAAGACATTGATTTGGAGCGGGGAAAAGGCAAGGGCGTTCACGCATTCAAATTATTTCTGCATTACGCCCGCACTGGCCGGCTCGCTATGGCTCAAACCACCGATAGGCGCTATGAGAGTCCGTTTGAAATTCAGGTTGCCAAAGCGCTGCAAGCGCATGGCTGCCAGGTTCATCCGCAAGTCGGTATCGCTGGCTTCTTCATTGACTTGGCAATCGCAGACGCCGGCCGCCCTGGCCGGTACATTTTAGGTGTCGAGTGCGATGGTGCGACTTATCACAGCTCCCGTTCTGCGCGGGATCGGGACAGGTTACGGCAGGCTGTCCTTGAGGACCACGGCTGGATGATTCACCGGATATGGAGCACTGACTGGTTCAACCGGCCGAAGGAGGAACTTCGGCGTGTACTGAGCGCCATAGACGCCGCGCGGTTGGAGCTGGATGCACGGTTGGAGCCCGCCTCGAAAAGTCGCCATGCCGTGCCGGTGGCGATTGTGAGTATTGAGCGCGGCGACACGGCTGAAATTGGTTTAATCGCCGTCGATGAAATGGAGAAAGAGCGTACTGCCTATATCGAAGCGAGTCTTGCCCGACCGGCTGGCGGCCACGAACTTCATGAAACGCCGATTGATGTACTTGCCGAGCTTATAAAATCAGTCGTCGCTGTGGAGAGCCCGGTGCACGCAGATGAAATCGTCGTTCGTTTGCGCGCCACCTGGGGCCTGAAGCGCGCAGGTGGCCGTATCCAGGCCGCGGTGGAACGGGGACTTGAGCTTGCGCTCCAGGACCAGGGGTTTGTGATTGAAGATCGATTTTTATCGATGAGCAGTGCGCCGATTATTGTGCGTGATCGGAGCTCGGTGATATCGGACGCGTTGCGTAAGCCGGAGATGTTGCCGCCTAAGGAGATCGATATGGCGATTCGTAGCGTGGTCGCAAAAAACTTTGGGGCAAGTCCGGAGGAAATCGTATTGTCAGTTTCCCGATCGCTTGGATTTAGAGCGACCAGTAGCCAGTTGCGCGAACTGATACAAACGCGTATCGAGGGAATGGTTGGGAGCGCTGTGCTGATGCGGCGAGGAGATAATTTGGTGCCAGGCGACGCGCACCATGCGTGATCCTATGTACGCCATGGTCAAGTTGCTGTGTTTGATTGTCGTGATGACGCTGGCTGCGTGCGGCCGTCCGCAAGCGATGGATGGTTCCGCGCCACTTGCGGTAAGCACTGCGCAGGGACGCGACAAGTTCCTGGCCTACCAGCATGCGCTGACCATCGATACCAGCGAAAACCAGATCAAGCCTCTGCTGGAGAGGTTGACGGCGGCCTGCCAGGCGGATCGGGAAAACAGCTGCATGCTGCTCAGCTCCAGCCTGGAAGGCGGACGGCGCAACGAAGCCTCCCTGCGCGTGCGCGCCAAGCCAGCGGGGATTAACAAGCTGCTGGCGCTGGCCGCCGCCGGCGGCGAGCTGGCGCGGCAGGAAACCAGCGTGGAGGACTTGGCGCGGCCGGTGTCGGACAGCGCGAAGCGTCTTGAGATGTTGCGCGCCTATCAGCAGCGCTTGACCGACTTGGAGCGCAAGCCTCGCATCGATGCCGATGCGCTGATTAAACTCTCCAGGGAGCAGGCCAGCGTGCAGGCTGAACTGGAGCAGGCCAGCGGCGAGAACAACCATCTGATGGAGCGCATCAATCTCGACCTGCTCAACATCCATATCCAGTCGGGCAGCCGCTCCTCGTTCTGGAGCCCGATCCAGCGCGCGCTGTCCGACTTCAATGGCAATCTGTCCAGTGGCATCGCCAGCACGCTGACGGGCCTGGCATACCTGCTGCCGTGGTCGTTGATACTGGCGTTGATCTGGTGGTTGGCCCGCAAACTGTGGCGCCGTCGCGGGAAGACGGCGAGCAGCTAGTTCAATCCGGAAACGGATGATGAATTGACTAAGTTTTTATGGTGGCCGTAGGGGGGAGCAATACTTCGTCGTAGGGAAAGATCACGCGCTCGTCCCCGCAGGGTTCAAGAACACCGGCGAGTACCAGCGCACGGATATCGGCTTCTACTTCATCCGCATCACGCCCCATGCGCCTCGCCGTTTCGGTGGCGGTCACTCCACCCGCGCCACAAAGTATCCGGACGATACTCCGACGATTTGGCGTCAGGACTTCATCCATCAATTCCTGCGTGACAAACGCCATTCTGGCCGACGTTTGCGGTACACCCGCGTCCCATGCCTGAGAAAAATCATCGAGGCAGTCTTCCAACGATCTGACTTCAAAGATAACCGTTTTCATGGTTCCACCTCGCAATATCCAGGTAAAAATCTTTTTTCAACTGCCTTAGCGTAGTGAATTTGTATGGCGTTTCTGTGGGGCCGAAATGGCGGTGGTCGCCTTTGGCTACTTCGTTGTCAAAGCGAACCACGCATTTGCCATACACCACATATGCCAGTCGGTATTTATAGGAGTGCGAAACACTTGTTTGCCCTGAACCAGGCAAGCTCCAAATGACCAGTTCTGCGAATGCGAATGGCGACAGGTGGACGCGTTTTTTTAGAATCAGGGTTGCCTTCTTCCCGCCCATGGTGCCCCCGCAAATTGGGATTGTCAATTGAGCTAAACAGTAGCGCAATGTAGACAATCCGTATGAACATTGATCAGCCATTCCGACCGCATGTCCATGGGAACGATATTTTTGGGGGAGGGCGCCTCAATCCTCGGGCGGATCGTTCAGCTTGGCCAGGTCCAGGCTGACCAGCGCCCAGATGCCGCCGGCATAGTCCGGCTCGCGGGAGAGGAATTCCACTTCGGAGGGTTTGATTTCGAAGGCCTTGCCTTGCTCGACCAGCTGGCCGACGTGGCCGTAGATGGCCTTGGTGGCGTTGCTCATCGCCTTGTCCACCGTATCGCCGCTGGTGACGCAGCCAGGGATGTCCGGCACGGTGACACCGTACTTGGTGTTGCCTTTTTTTCGGATCAGGATAGGGATGTCCATGCTCTTACCTCGGCTGTGGTCCGAAAGTCCGGCGAAATCAACGACTTGCAGTGTCTAGTGTCATACAGGTTGCTGCCGGTTTCAAGCACTTTCGTGGCTGGCGCCGCCTTTATTGTGCAATGCATTATAGATTGACATCAAAATTCACCTCCACATTGCTTGAAGGAAAAAAGAAGCCCCGCCGGCATCGCTGCGGGCGGGGCTAACAGGTACGAGTTTATTCTACTACAGTTACAAGACCTCGCTGGCGTGGTCGGCCAGGCGCGAGCGTTCGCCGCGCGCCAGGGTCACGTGGCCGCTGTGCGACCATCCCTTGAAGCGGTCCACCACATACGTCAGGCCGCTCGAGCCTTCGGTCAGGTAAGGCGTGTCGATCTGCGCGATATTGCCCAGGCAA
This sequence comes from Duganella sp. GW822-FHT06D06, assembly GCF_058799615.1. NCBI lineage: Bacteria > Pseudomonadati > Pseudomonadota > Betaproteobacteria > Burkholderiales > Oxalobacteraceae > Duganella > Duganella sp. GW822-FHT06D06. The sequence goes on along the minus strand of NZ_JBXALQ010000002.1, from coordinate 652,991 downwards.
AGAATCTTGGTGCCCGGACCGGCACGCGTGACCAAGGTCTTGACCTGCTTGGGCGTCAAGTTCTGTGCTTCGTCGATGATCAGGAACTTGTTGACGAAGGTGCGGCCGCGCATGAAGTTGAGCGACTTGATCTTGATGCGCGAGCGGATCAGGTCCTGCGTCGCCGCGCGACCCCATTCGCCACCGTCCGAATCGGACTTGTTGAGCACTTCCAGGTTGTCGTCGAAGGCGCCCATCCATGGCGACATCTTCTCTTCCTCGGTGCCCGGCAGGAAACCGATGTCTTCACCGACCGGCACCGTCACGCGGGTGACGATGATCTCGTTGTAGAGCTTGGTTTCCAGCACTTGCGCCAAACCTGCGGCCAGCGCCAGCAGGGTCTTGCCGGTACCGGCCTGGCCCAGCAGGGTGACGAAGTCGCATTCCGGATTCATCAGCAAGTTCAAGGCGAAGTTCTGCTCGCGGTTGCGGGCGGTGACACCCCACACATTGTTCTTGTTGTGGCTGAAGTCGCGCAAGGTCTGCAGCACGGCGGTCTTGCCGTTGATCTGCTTGACCTGGCCGTAGAACGGCGTTTCGCCATTCTTGGGCTCCAGGAAGATGAACTGGTTGACCAGCAGCGACGGCACGAACGGACCGGTGACGCGGTAGAACGTCGCGCTCTGGCCGTTTTTGTTTTCCTGCCAGGATTCCAGGTCCTTGCCGTGCTTGGTCCAGAAATCGTCCGGCAGCTGGACGATGCCCGAGTACAGCAGGTCGGTGTCTTCCAGCACGTGGTCGTTGAAGTAGTCCTCGGCCGGCAGGCCCAGCGCGCGCGCCTTGATGCGCATGTTGATGTCTTTCGACACCAGCACCACAGGGCGGCCTTCCTGTTCCGCTTCCAGCGAGCGGACCACGGACAGGATCTGGTTGTCGGCCTTACCGACCGGCAGCCCGACCGGCAGGTCGGCCGTTTGCAGGCGGGTCTGGAAGAACAGGCGGCCCTTGGCGTCCTTGTTGCCCAGCTTGGACAGCGGGATGCCGTTCTCGATGGCGTCGTCGTCGGTGTTGGAGACCAGCGCGTCCAAAGTGCGCGACACCTGGCGGGCGTTGCGCGCCACCTCGGTCATGCCCTTCTTGTGGTTGTCCAGCTCTTCCAGCGTCATCATCGGCAGGTAGACGTCGTGCTCTTCAAAGCGGAACAGCGACGATGGATCGTGCATCAGCACGTTGGTGTCGAGCACGAACAGCTTGGTGGTGCCGGTCTGGTCGGCGTGACGGCTGGTCGACGACTTGATCGCCACTTCATGCGGCTTGTGCTTGGCCGGGTGCGGCGCCTCGGCGGTGATCGGCGTGATCTTGCCGCGTGCGGCAGGCGCAGGCTTGGCCTTGGCGGCCGGCTTGGCTGGTGCAGCCGCAGGCGCGATGCCGGCGGCGGCGTTCTTCAGTACGGCAGGCGCGGCCTTCAGTACGGCTGCGACGGCTTTGGACTTGGCGCTGGTTTTGGGGGTTTCTACTTTGGCTTTTGCTACAGGCACTGCTTTGACAGGCGCCGCTTTCTTCGGCGCGGGCGCGACTTCAGCCACCGCTGCGATAGCGGAAACTGGACGCGGCCCTGTCGCTTTTGGGTAATCTTTCGCCAGAAGTAAAGTCGCTGGCTTACTAGGTAATTTTGGCAGTGGCATCAGGATCTCATTTGAAAAATATCTGGAGGAATCCGCCCATGGTGAGCGCTCGCAGTGCGAGTGCGAACGCATGCTCCCAACATGGGAAACATTGGGACCGTATGGGGTGGATGCTGGGTGAAAACAGGGTTTAAAGACTGCCGACGGGCGCTCATCATGCCCGGAGAAAGTACCGCGTGGCGGCCGGCTGGCCACCATGTAGGGTGGGGGTGTGAATTACAGTGATGACTCAAAATGACTGGATAGGCTTGGTTCGGTTGAGCAACTCCGGAAGCTGCAACGCGCATCCTGTACTTAAGCCTGACGCGCTACAAATTCCAGCACTTCATCGACGTGACCCGCTACCTTCACGCCTCTCCATTCTTTCACCAATTGACCATTAGCGTCAATCACAAACGTACTGCGTTCGATGCCGCGCACCGTCTTGCCGTACATTTGCTTCATCTTCATGACGCCAAACTGCAGGCAAACCGCTTCGTCGGGGTCGGAAATCAGCTCGAAGGGCAGGCCCAGCTTGGTCTTGAAGCTTTCGTGCGAGCGCAGCGAGTCGCGGCTGATGCCGTAGATTTCGGCGCCGGCGGCCTGGAATTGCGCGTGCAGGTCGCGGAAAGCCATGTTTTCGGTGGTGCAGCCCGGGGTGTTGTCCTTGGGGTAGAAGAACAGCACGGTATGGCGCGCCGGACGGCCCGACAGCTGGAAGGTCTGGCCGCTGGTCATGGCGGCGGAGAAATCGGTTACAACGGTTGGGCTATCAGCCACAGGCACTCTCCTGAACGGTAGGCATTAAGAACGGGCAGCGCCCTGTACGATCAGCTGTCCGGAACGACCCGGCAGCTCGCCCCAGGTGATCGGGCAAACCGGCATGGTCTGATGCTGGACCTTCTGATGGTAATCGGCCATCGACGCCAGTTGGTAACCTTGCGCCTTCCAACCGGCCAACAACTGCTCGAATATGGGGGCGAGTTTTTGTCCTTCAAGTTCAGAATGCAAAGTATATACGTGGTCGCGGGCGGCGCCGGCGGTCAGCTTGAGCAGAAAGGCGGCGATGTTGCCGGTGCCGATGGTGACGCCGTCGATCTCGCGGCCCAGCAGCTCGTCCAGGGTCGGCAAGGTGGTCGGCAGCTGGATGTGGGACAGCACTGTGTCGCCGTCGGACAAACGGTGCGGGCCGTCGGCCGGATTGGCCAAGGTGCCGTTCTCGTTCAACACGCAGCGGCCGTCGGAGGCGTAGGCGTAGCCGGCGGTGTCGTGCTCGGCGAAGGCGGCGTTGTTCATCTGCCAGCCGGCCGCGCCGTGGGTGCGCGGCGCGCTGCCGAACACCTGGGTAAAGCGGGCGGCGGCCTTGCGCATCATGTTGGTGGACCAGGCGCCGTCGCGCTTGGCGACGTTGTCCTGCCACAGCACGTGGTCCCAGGTGTGGATGCCGCATTCGAAGCCGGCGTCGCGCACGGAGCGCATCTGTTCGGCGCATTCCTTGCCGATGTCCGGGCCCGGCAACAGGGTGCCGTACATCAGCGTCTTGAGGCCGTAGTGCTCGACCACGGAAGTCCGCGAGACTTTGCTGAAGAACCCCGGACGCAGCGCGCGGCGCAGCGCCCAGCCGGTGTGATCCGGTCCCAGCGAAAACAGGAAAGTGGCCTGGGCGTTGTGCGCCTTCAGCATGGTCACCAGGTGCATGGTGCCTTCACGGGTGCCGCGGTAGGTGTCGACGTCGATCTTCAACACCATCAGCGGCGCTTGCGTTTGCAAAGTCTCGGTCAAATCTTAGTCCATCAGTTTTTGTGCTTCGGCCACCTGGCCGCGGTAGGCGTCGAAGATTTTCTTCAGCGCGTCAGCCATGGAGGTGGTCGGTTGCCAGTTCAGCTCTTCGCAGGTGTTGGTGATCTTCGGTACGCGGTTTTGCACGTCCTGGTAGCCGGTGCCGTAGTAGGCGCCCGACGTGGTCTCGACGATCTTGACCTTGGCGGCGCCTTCGGCGTACTCCGGGTACTGCGGCGCCAGCGCCAGCATCATGGCGGCCAGTTCGCGGATCGAGTAGTTGTTGACCGGGTTGCCGATGTTGTAGATCTTGCCGCTGGCCGCGCCATCCTTGTTCTCGATGATCTTCATCAGCGCGTCGATGCCGTCGTCGATGTCGGTGAACGCGCGTTTCTGCGCGCCGCCGTCGACCAGCGAGATGTTCTCGCCGCGCACGATGTGGCCGAAGAACTGCGTCACCACGCGCGACGAGCCTTCTTTCGGCGTGTGGATCGAATCGAGGCCGGCGCCGATCCAGTTGAACGGACGGAACAGCGTGAAGTTCAGGCCTTCCATGCCGTAGCCCCAGATCACGCGGTCCATCAGCTGCTTGGCGTTGGAGTAGATCCAGCGCGGCTTGTTGATCGGGCCGCAGACCAGCTCGGAGTTCTCAGGATCGAACTCGGCGTCGTGGCACATGCCGTACACTTCCGAGGTCGACGGGAACACCAGGTGCTTGCCGTACTTGGCGGCCGAGCGCACGATAGGCAGGTTGGCCTCGAAGTCCAGTTCGAACACGCGCAGCGGCGCCTTCACATAGGTCGACGGCGTGGCGATGGCGACCAGCGGCAGGATCACGTCGCATTTCTTGACGTGGTACTCGACCCATTCCTTGTTGATGGTGATGTCGCCTTCGAAGAAGTGCATGCGCGACTTGTAGGCCTCGTTCTCCAGCACGTCGGTGATGCGATCGGTGCTCATGTCCATGCCGTAGACATGCCAGTCGGTCGTTTCCAGGATGCGCTTCGACAGGTGATGGCCGATGAAGCCGTTGACGCCGAGGATGAGGACTTTTTTCATGTGATAGTTACCCAGGTAATGTTCATTGTCCGCCAGCGGATAGCTCCGCCAGGCGGGATTGCAACTGCTCGGCCGTTACGGGTTCGCCGTCGGCCGTCAAGGCGGAAATCGTCAGCATACGGCCATCGCCGCACACGCCAAAGATGCAATTATCCACTACTGTCAAGCCCGGTGGCAAACTTAGCGAAACAACATTGCCGAAATTGCCAGACAAGCGGGCCCGCTGCAGCACGTATCGTACACCGCCGATTTCGGTGAAGGCGCCGGGGTAGGGCGGGGCCACGGCGCGGTGCAGGTTGTACACATCCTGCGCCGGCAGCAGCCAGTTGATGCGGCCGTCCTCGGGCTTGCGGCCGCCGAAATAGCCGCCTTTGCTCAGGTCGTTCCTGAGACGCGGCGCCGTGCCGTCCAGCAGCGACGGCAGCACGCGCCACAGCGCCTGCTCGGCCGCCACGGTGACCTTGCCGAACACCTCGAAGGCGGTGTCGTCCGGCAGCACCGGCACTTCCATCTGCGCCACGATGGCGCCGGCGTCCGGCTTGACGGTCATCTCGTGCAGGGTGGCGCCGGTGACGGTGGCGCCATGCAGCACCGCCCAGTTGACCGGCGCGCGGCCGCGGAACTCCGGCAGCAGCGAGCCGTGCATATTGAACGCGGGCGCCACCGCCAGCAGCTCGGCCGGCAGCATGTTGCGGTAGTAGAAGCTGAACATCAGGTCCGGCTGAAGCGCCTTGACCTGTTCCAGCAGCGCCGGCGATTTGGCGTCGGCCGGCGTGATGTAGGGGATGCCCTCGGCCTGGCACAGCGAAATCACCGATTCGAACCAGATGTTTTCGTTGGCGCTGTCCTCGTGCGTGACCACCAGCGCGACATCGACGCCGCCGGCCAGCAGCACCTTCAGGCAGCGTACGCCGACGTTGTGGTAGCCGAAGACGACGGCGCGTTGCCGTTTGTTGAAATCAGTCATGGCCTCGGCCTACGGTACGTTTTTCCACGCCGGCCGGCGCGTCGAGCGACTGGCCGGGTTTTTGTTCCAGTATCGTTTGCACCACGTAGCGCGGGCGCGCGCGCACTTGCTGGAAGATGCGGCCGACGTATTCGCCCAGCAGGCCGATGCCGAACAGGATGGTGCCCATGAAGAAGAAGGCGATCGCGAACAGTGTGAACAGGCCTTCCGCCTCCGCGCCCAGGAACAGGCGGCGCACCAGCAGCACGAACACCAGCAGGCCCGAGGCCAGCGACAGCAGGATGCCGAACATCGAGAAGAATTGCAGCGGCACCAGCGAGAAGCCGGTGACCAGGTCGAAATTCAGGCGGATCAGGCTGTACAACGAGTACTTCGATTCGCCGGCCGCGCGTTCCTCGTGCTCGACGATGATCTCGGTCGGCTTGCGGGAGAAGCGGTAGGCCAGCGCCGGCACGAAGGTGTTGACCTCGCCGCACTGGTTGACCAGGTCGATCACATTGCGGCCGTAGGCGCGCAGCATATTGCCCTGGTCGGTGATCTTGATGTTGGTGATCTTTTCGCGCAGGTGGTTCATGGCCTTGGAGGCGTAGGTGCGCCAGGCCGAATCCTGGCGCTTGCGGCGGATCGAGCCGACGTAGTCGTAGCCCTCGCGGACCTTGGCCACCAGGTTGCCGATTTCCTCGGGCGGGTTCTGCAGGTCGGCGTCCAGCGTGATCATGATGTCGCCGCGCGAGGCTTCGAAGCCCGCCAGGATCGCCATGTGCTGGCCGTAGTTACCGTTGAACAGCACCACGCGGGTGACGTCGGGACGCAGGCGGAACTGCTCGGCCAGGATAGAGACCGAGTTGTCGCGGCTGCCATCGTTGACGAACACGATCTCGTAGGTCGTGCCGAGCTGGTCGAGCGCCGGATACAGGCGGTCGAACAAGGCTTGCAGGCCGGCCTGCTCGTTGTAGATCGGTATGACGATGGTAATTTCTGGCTTCATCAACGACACGCTCATTTGATTAAAATCGCTTTCACGGCGGCGACGGCACGGTCGACATCGGCGGTGGTCATGGCATAGAACATCGGCAGGGTCACGGTCAGGCGGCCGATTTTTTCCGACACGGGGAACATGCCCTCCTTGAAACCGCGCTCGCGGTACATGGTGAACAGGTGGATCGGCGCGTAGTGGTAGCCGGTGCCGATGTTGAACCGCTCCTGCATCGCGCGCATGAAGTCGGCGCGGGTGGTCGGGCCGTTGTCCGGCAGCACGATCTGGAACAGGTGGTAATTGCTGGTCTCGAAGGCCTGGACCGGCAGCTGGGCGCCGGACAGCGCTTCGAAATCCGCGCCGAAAGCCTGGTAGTAGTGGCGCGCCAGGTTGCGGCGGTGGGCGGTGATGTTGTCGATATTGGCGAACTGGCCCAGGCCGATGGCGGCCATGATGTCGCTCATGTTGTACTTGCCGCCGAGGACATCGACATCGATGCCGTCGACGCCGCTGCGGGTCACGCCCTGCAGGCGGTATTTCTCGGCCAGCCTGGCTTCCTCCAGGTTGTTGAGCACCAGCGCGCCGCCTTCGCCGGTGGTGATGTTCTTGTTGGCCTGGAAGCTGAACGAGACGAAGTCGCCGAACGAGCCGATGCGCTTGCCGTTCCATTCCGAGCCGAAAGCCTGGGCCGCGTCTTCGATCACGCGCAGATTGTGTTTTTTGGCGATGGCGTACAGACGGTCCATGTCGACGGGCAGGCCGGACAGGTAGACCGGGATGATGGCCTTGGTACGCGGGGTGATCGCCGCTACGACCTGGTCCAGGTCAAGATTGCGGGTGACCGGGTCGATGTCGGCGAACACCGGCGTGGCGCCCACTTCGATGATGACGTTGGCGGTGGCGACCCACGAGATCGAGGTGGTGATGACTTCGTCGCCGGCGCCGATGCCGGCGATGCGCAGCGCGATCTCCATCGTGCAGGTGCCGGAATTGAAGGTGCGCACCGGGCGGCCGCCAAAGTATTCGGACATCTGGGCTTCGAAGGCTGCCACTTTGGGGCCGCTGGTGATCCAGCCGGAGCGCAGCACGTCGCTGACGGCGGCGATGGTGGCCTCATCGATCGTAGGTTTTGAAAAAGGCAAGAAAGGTAAGGCGGAGGTCATGGGTGTCGCTCTCGTTATGCTCTCGTTATTGATGTTGGCTGATGGCCGCATTCTAAATTGTTCGTCAGGTCCGCGCCAGCAAGGCGACGCCCACCAGGATGATGCCGATGGCGACCAGGCGCTGCACCGTCAGCGCTTCGCCGAACAGATACCAGGCGCCGACCGCGGCGACCACGTAGCCCAGCGACAGCATCGGGTAGGCGATCGTCACGTCCACCCGCGACAGCGCGATGATCCACACCACCACCGACAGCACATAGCAGGTCAGGCCGCCGATGATGGGCAGCTGCGTCGCCACCTTGAGGCCGACCGAGAACAGGTTGTCCAGCGTCAGGTGGATCGCGCCGACGTTGTTGGCGCCGGCCTTGAGCAGCAGCTGGGCGAGGGCGTTCAACAGCACGCCAGCGACGATAAAACCGAAAGTTGCGATATTCATGTGTTCTTTTGATAAGTTACAGGTTGGCCACGACCACGCGGCGCGTATCTTCCGCCACCACGCGCATGGCCAGGCCGTCGGCCTTCAGCTCTGCATATTTCTCCGGGCTGAGGATGGCCAGCACCTTGACGCCTTGCTGGATGTGCTCGTTCCAGCGCAGCACGAACTCGGCGACCGTCGGGATCCCCAGCTCCGGCTGCTGGCGCAGGCCGAAGGTGAACTCGTCCCAGTAGTCGACCAGCACCACCGTGCGTTGCAGGTAGAAGGTCATCGACTGTTCGTAGGTGCTGACCGAATAGATCCTGGTGTCGGGCTTGAGCTCCGGCAGCATCTTCAGCGCCACCGCTTTGCCAGAGCGCATTTTGCCATACGGCTCGAAGCCGGTCAGGATCAGCTGGGTGGCGACGAAACCGGCCACGGCCATGGTGAGCACGGTCAGGTCGCGCCGCAGGTGGCGCGCATGCAGCAGCGCCAGCGCACCGCCGGCGGCGGCGACGATGCCGGCCATCAGCACCCACGGCTGGTAGGCTTCCAGCAGCGCGGTTTCCTCGGGATGGCGCACCGCCATGGTGACCATCTGCGGCACCGCGGCCACGCCGGCCACGCCGATCAGCACCAGCAGGCCGGCGGCGATCATGCGGCTGCGGCGCGAGGCGTTTTCCAGGTCGACCGCGATCAGCAGGGCCAGCGCCGGGAAGATCGGCAGGATGTAGCCGGGCAGCTTGGAGCTGGAATAGCTGAAGAAGAAGAAAATGAACACGGCCCAGATCAACAGCAGCAGCTTGGGCTGGAACACGCCGTTGGGTTCGCGCCGCACGGCGCCCCACAGCGCCTGCGGCAGCAGGCCCAGCCACGGCACGATGCCGGGGATCAGCATCGCGAAGAAGTAGTACCACGCGCCTTCGCGGTGGTGGGTCTTGAGGAAGAAGCGTTCCCAGTGCTCGTGCACGAAGAAGAAGTGGGGCTGCTCGGGATTGCGCAGCGCCACCAGCACGAACCAGGGCGTGGCGACGGCGAAGAACAGCAGCAGGCCCTTGCCCAGGTGCAGGCGCTTCCAGATGGCGATATCGCCCGACAGCGCCGAGTACAACACCAGCACCGCGCCCGGCAGCACCAGGCCGATCAGGCCCTTGGCCAGCACCGCCAGCGCCATGCCGGCCCAGCAGGCCAGCATCCAGTTGCGCCGTTGGCTTTCGCCGGCGCCGTCGCGCTGGGCGATCAGGACCGCGCACAGCACCACGGTCATCATGCCCGACAGGCTCATGTCCAGCGAATCGATCTGGCCGGAGGCCACCCAGAACAGGCTGGAGCCGAGCGCCAGCGCGGCGTAGAAGCCGGCGCGGGCGCCGAACACGCGGTTGCCGGCGTAGCCGGTCAGGATCACGCCGCCCAGGCCGCACAGGCCGGTCCACAGGCGGGCCTGCCATTCGCCCAGGCCGAACGCGGCGAACGAGGCCGCGTTCATCCAGGTTTGCAGCGGCGGCTTTTCAAAGTACTTGATGCCGTTCAGGCGGGTGGTGATCCAGTCGCCGGTGCTGAACATTTCGCGCGCCATTTCGGCGTAGCGGCCCTCGTCGGGCGGCACCAGGGTGCGCACACCCAGCACATACAGCCAGACGATGATGAACGCGGCCAGCAGCGACCAGACGATTTTCTTGGAGTTGTACAGGTCGTTCATCAGGCGGGGTTGCCCTCGTGGTCGTTCGAGTTGTCAATCGAGTTGTCAATGATGAGGGCCAGCGTGACCTTGCGGCCTTCGCCCATCAGGATGTTGTAGGTGCGGCAGGCGGCCTGGCTGTCCATGCACTCGACGCCGATGCGGCGCATGGTCAGCGCGGCGGTCAGGCGTGGGTGGATGAAGCGCTGCCTGGCGCCGGTGCCGAGGATGACCACGTCCGGGCTGTCGGCGCCGATGCGGTCGAAATGCTCTGCGGTAATAGATTCGAAGGTGGGGGCGTCCCACGCGCGCGGCGGGATTTCCGGCAGTACAATCAGGCTATAGTGGTAGCGCTGGGCGTTGATTTCGACGCCGGTTTCATCGTAACCGGTGACAGTCTGGTATTTTTGAGTATCGCTGGCGTGGAGCTTCATGACAGAAATCGTGGGGCTAGTCGGAAAAAGAAGCGCCATTGTAGCGTTTTTCCGGGGCGATCCTGCGCTTTCCGCCCCTTACAGGTTGATTAAATGGGATGCTTTCGGCAGAATGGATCTTTTAGCATCGCAGCACGGGCCGCCGGGGCGTTTTGGCAGTCCTGAGCGGTTTGCCTCACCAAGACAGGATTTTATTTTGCGACCGATTCAAAAATCGAACAAATTAGCGGAAGTCTGCTACGAGATCCGCGGCCCGGTGCCGGAAAAAGCCCGGCAGATGGAGGAAGAAGGCCATAAGATCACGAAGTTGAATATCGGCAACCTCGCCGTATTCGGTTTCGATCCGCCGGATGAAATCGTCCAGGACATGAAAATCAACCTGCACAATGCTGCGGGCTACACCGATTCCAAGGGCATGTTTGCGCCGCGCAAGGCCGTGGTGCACTACACCCAGGGCAAAAATGTTGCCGGTGTGAACATCGAGGATGTCTACCTGGGCAACGGCGCGTCCGAGTTGATCGTCATGTCGATGAACGCGCTGCTCAACACCGGCGACGAAGTGCTGGTGCCGGCGCCCGACTATCCGCTGTGGACGGCGGCGGTGTCGCTGTCGGGCGGCACGCCGGTGCACTATATCTGCGACGAGATGCAGGACTGGTATCCGGACATCGAAGACATGCGCCGCAAGATCACGTCCAACACGCGCGCCATCGTCGTCATCAACCCCAACAATCCGACCGGCGCGCTGTATCCGGTCGAGCTGCTGTTGCAGATCATCGAACTGGCGCGCCAGCACCAGTTGATCATCTACGCCGACGAAATCTACGACAAGGTGCTGTACGACGGCGCCGAGCACGTCTCGATCGCCTCGCTGGCCGACGACGTGCTGTTCGTCACCTTCAACGGCCTGTCGAAGAACTACCGCGCCTGCGGCTACCGCGCCGGCTGGATGGTGGTGTCGGGACAGAAAGACCATGCGAAAGACTACATCGAGGGCCTGAACATGCTGGCCTCGATGCGCCTGTGCGCCAACGCGCCGGGCCAGTTTGCGATCCAGACCGCGCTCGGCGGCTACCAGTCGATCCAGGACCTGGTGGGGCCGGGCGGGCGCCTGCTCAAGCAGCGCGACCTGGCCTACAAGCTGCTCACCGATATTCCAGGCGTAACTTGCGTCAAGCCGAAAGCTGCGCTGTACATGTTCCCACGCCTCGATCCGAAGATCTACCCGATCGCGGACGACCAGCAATTCGCCTACGAGCTGCTGGCCGAAACCAAAGTGCTGATCGTCCAGGGCAGCGGCTTCAACTGGATCGCGCCGGATCACTTCCGCGTCGTGTTCCTGCCGAATTCGGACGATATGATCGAAGCCTTCGGCCGTATCGCCAAGTTCATGGAAGGCTACCGGAAACGTCACGGCGCCAGCTTCTAACAAACAATAGAAACGATTTATATGAAACCCATCAAAGTAGGTTTGCTCGGTGTCGGCAATGTCGGCGGCGGCACGTTCGACGTGTTGTTGCGCAATCAGGAAGAAATCCGCCGCCGCGCCGGCCGCGGCATCGAAATCGTCGCCGTCTCGGCCCGCAACCTGGAGCGCGCCAAGCTGCGCACCGGCGGCAAGGTCAAAGTGGTGTCCAGCCCGTTCGACATCGTCAACGATCCGGAGATCGACATCGTCGTCGAGCTGATCGGCGGCTACGACGAAGCCAAGGCGCTGGTGCTGCAGGCGATCGCCAACGGCAAGCACGTGGTCACCGCCAACAAGGCGCTGCTGGCCGTGCACGGCAACGAGATCTTCGCCGCCGCGCAAGCGAAGGGTGTGATGGTGGCGTTCGAGGCGGCCGTGGCCGGCGGCATCCCCATCATCAAGGCGCTGCGCGAAGGCTTGACCGCCAACCGCATCGAATGGTTGGCCGGCATCATCAACGGCACCACCAACTTCATCCTGTCCGAGATGCGCGACAAGGGCCTGGACTTCGGCACCGTGCTCAAGCAGGCGCAGGAGCTGGGCTACGCCGAGGCCGACCCGACCTTCGACATCGAAGGCGTGGACGCGGCGCACAAGGCCACCATCATGTCGGCGATCGCCTTCGGCATTCCGGTGCAGTTCGACAAGGCGCACGTCGAAGGCATCTCCAAGCTCAACGCCATCGACATCCGCTACGCCGAGCAGCTGGGCTACCGCATCAAGCTGCTGGGCATCGCCAAGCGCGCCAAGGTCAACGGCGTGGAAGGCGTGGAACTGCGCGTGCACCCGACGCTGATTCCGTCGAAACGTTTGATCGCCAATGTCGAAGGCGCGATGAATGCCGTGCTGGTGCATGGTGACGCCGTCGGCGCCACGCTGTACTACGGCAAGGGCGCCGGTTCCGAGCCGACCGCGTCGGCCGTGATCGCCGACCTGGTCGACATCACCCGCCTGGCCACGGCCGACGCCGAGCACCGCGTGCCGCACCTGGCCTTCCAGCCGAACGCGATGACCGACATCGAGATCCTGCCGATGTCGGAAATCACCACCAGCTACTACCTGCGGATGAACGTCAGCGACCAGCCGGGCGTGCTGGCCGACCTGACCCGCATCCTGGCCGACGCCACCATCTCGATCGACGCCATGATGCAGAAGGAACCGGCGGACGGCGAAACCCGCACCGACATCATCTTCCTGACGCACCAGACGCAGGAGAAGAACGTGCTGGCGGCCATCGCCAAGATCGAAGGCCTGGCCACCGTGTGCGGCAACGTCACCAAGATCCGCCTGGAAAACCTGAGCTGATTCTGTAAGACGAAAAAGCGGGGTCAGTTCCGGCATCGTGCCACGCGTGGCACGATGCCGGAACTGACCCCGCTTTTTTCCGCTTTTTTTTGCTACGGCTTACTTCGAAGCGACGGTCAGTTCGCTTTTCACTTCTTTCACGCCCGGCACGGCCGATGCGACCTGGATGGCCTTGGTGCCGATATCGGTGCTCGCTACCGAGCCGCTCAGCACAACCACGCCGTCGGTGGTGGTCACGCCGATTTGTTTTTGATCTGCCAGGGAAGCCTTGATCTTGCTGGTGATGGCGTCGTCGTTGGTGGCGGTGCCGGTCTTGGCGGCGCCAGCCATCGCGGCCTCGGTCTGGGCGAATGCGGTGCCGGTGGCGGCAGCGGCGGTCAGGGTGGCGGCAACCAGCAGGCGGGAGATCAGTTTGGTAGTCATCATGATTTGCTTCCTTTTTCAGTTTGAGGGTGAAACGTCAGTGACGTTATGCTCTCCTTTGCAAACCCCGTGCCAGCTCTAATAAACTGTTTAAAATCAAACGCTTAAATGCGATTTATCTGTCGGGCCCGGATCGGCCGTGGTATTTCCGGCCATCTTGCGCCGATTTTGTCGGGAGATGGCGACAGTCTTCCGCCGCCATTTCCTAAGTGATTGATACGTAAGCGTTTATTCCTGTCGCTCTGCGGCGACAGCGGCGCCGTCGCCACGGAACAGGCTGGCGTCCAGATCGTACTTTTGCAGCAGGCGATAGAACTCCGTGCGGTTGCGCTCGGCGAGGCGGGCGGCGTCGGCCACGTTGCCATCGGTGAGTTTCAGCAGCTGCACCAGGTAGTTGCGCTCGAAGCGCTGCTTGGCTTCGGTGTAGCTCAGCACTTCCAGCGACGGCACCCGCAGCGCCCGCTGCACCAGCGACAAGGGCACCAGCGGCGCGGTCGCCAGCGCGCACACGTGCTCGACCACGTTGTACAGCTGGCGCACATTGCCCGGCCAGGCGGCCGTGGTCAGCGCCTCCAGCGCGCCGGGGGCGTAGCCGCGCACCGTCTTGCCGTACTTGGCGGCCAGCGATTGCAGGAACTGGGTCGCCATCGGCACGATGTCCTCGCGCCGCTGCGACAGCGGCGGCAAGGTCAGCGTGATGACGTTCAGGCGGTAATACAGGTCCTCGCGGAACTGGCCTTCCTGCATCGCCACGTCGAGGTCGCGGTGGGTGGCCGACAGGATGCGCACATCCACCGGCCGCGCCAGGTCCGAACCCAGCTGGCGCACCACGCGCTCCTGCAGCACGCGCAACAGCTTCACCTGCAGCAGCAGCGGCATGTCGCCGATTTCGTCGAGGAACAAGGTGCCGCCGTCGGCCGCCTGCACCAGGCCTTCGCGGCTGGCCACGGCGCCGGTGTAGGCGCCCTTGACGTGGCCGAACAGCTCGGACTCCAGCAAGGCCTCGGGAATCGCGCCGCAGTTGACGGCGATGAAGGGCGCCTTGCTGCGCCGGCTGGCGCGGTGGATGGCGTTGGCCAGCAACTCCTTGCCGGTGCCGCTTTCGCCGCGGATCAGGATGCTGGCGTCGGAGGCGGCCACCAGCCGGGCTTCGGCCAGCAGCTCGTCCATGCACTGGCTGCGGCTGATCAGGCCGGCGCGCCAGGCGTGGTCGCCGCTGGCGGGGCCGGCCTCGGGCGCGGACAGGCTCAGCGCCTGGACGATGCGCTCCAGCAGCGTCTTGGCGTCGAACGGCTTGGTCAGGTAGGCGTAGGCGCCCAGCGTGGTGGCCTCCACCGCGTCGGGGATGGTGCCGTGCGCGGTCAGCAGGATCACCGGCAGGGCCGGCCAGGCGCTGCGGATTTCCTGGAACAGCGACATGCCGTCGCGGTCCGGCAGGCGGATGTCGCTGATGACCAGGCGCGGCAGCTCGATCGCCAGGCGCGCCAGCGCCGCCTCGGCGCTGCCCACGGCCGTCACGCGGTAGCCGTTGGCGCTCAGCCGCATGGACAGCAGGCGCAGCAGGTCGGCATCGTCGTCCACCAGCAGCAGATGGGCGCCCTGGCCGGCGGCGGCGCTGCGCGGGGCGCCGTTGTCGCCGGCGCGGGTCTGCGCGCCGGGTTCGCGTTGGGGTTTCAGGTCCTCGGCCGGCGCGTTCATTTGATCACCGCCTGCGGACCCGGCGCCGGACGGGCCGGCAAGGTGCGTTCGATGGTCTTCAAGCCTTCCAGCATCTCGTTGAGCTGGTCGATGCGGCGCAGGCTGTCCTTTTGCTGCACGGCCAGCTTGTCGGCGTGTTCGGCCAGGCGGCGCGTTTCCGCGCAATTGCTGGACAATAGCTGCGCCAGGGCCTTGAACGGCTGCGATTCCGTATCTGCGGCGGTGGCCACGCTGTCGAGCAGCGCCTGCGCGCGCGCCAAGTCGCCGCCGCCGCGCGTCAGCATCAGCACCATGCCCATCTGGATCGCCACACGCGGACTGCGCTGTTGCAGGCCCAGGCCGCTCAACTCCTTCAGCAGGTCGCCCTGCGTCATCTTGCGCAGCTGTTGGTGATAGCCGAGCAGCGGACCGACTTCATCCGGCGGTGGCGGCGGCGGCAGTTCGACGATGGCCGGTGGCGGCGGCAGCGTCACGTCGGCCGGCGTCGGCAAGTTCGGTCGGGGCGAGGTCAGCGTGCAGGCGGCCAGCGACAGGCTGAGCACCAGCAACAGCAAGGGGGGAGCGACATCATATTTCATAGGCCAGTTCGATTCGGAAGTGCGCGCCCTGTGCGGAGGGCAACAGTTGCAAGGCGCCGCCATGGGCGGCGATGTATTCGTAGACGATGGACAGGCCGATGCCATTGCCCCGGCGCGCGCCGGCCGGCTGGCGCGCGCCCTGGTAAAACGGTTCGAAGATGCGCGCCGCGTCGGCCGGCGCCACGCCCGGTCCCTGGTCGATGCAATCGAGCAGCAGCTTGCCGTCCGACTGGGCCAGGCGGAACACGATCTGTCCGCCGGGCGGGCTGAAACGCAGCGCGTTCGACAACAGGTTGCCGGCCACCACCGCCAGCTTGTCGGCGTCGATCGCGATGGACGCGGCCTGGCCTTCGATGACGACGCTCAGCCCGGCCGCCTGCCATTGCAGGCGCTGGCCGGCGATCGACTGCGCCAGCAGCGCCGCCATGTCGGTCGGTTCGCGTTGCAGGTGATGGGCGTCGAAAGTGGCGGCGTTGTAGCGCAGCAGCGCCTCGATCTGCGATTGCAGCGCCGCCGTGTTCTGGTTGAGGATGCCGGCGATCTCGCGCTGGTTGGGCGACAGCGCGCCGGCCACGCCGTCCTCCAGCAGCGCCACGCCTTCGCGCAGCGCCGCCAGCGGCGTCTTCAGTTCGTGCGAGATGTGGCGCAGGAAACGCGCCTTGTCCGCCTCCAGGTCCGACAGCCGCTGACGCAGCCAGTTCAGCTGCTGGCCCACGTGCTGCAAGTCGCTGGGGCCGCGCACCACGATCGGCTGGTCGTAGCGGTTCTCGCCCAGCCGGTCGATGGCCGATTCGATCTGCGCGAGCGGGCGCGACAGCCACAGGCCGAAGCCGCCCGCCAGCAGCGCCGCCAGCACGATGGACGCCATCACTTGCCCCTTCAGCACGCCGCGCCGCTGGTCCAGCTCGCTGAGCAGCTCGCCGTTGCGGCGTTCGACTTCCTGTTTGACTTCGTCGGCCAGCTCGGCGTTCACCGATGGCAGCGGCGCCAGCACTTTTTCCAGCGCCTGCTGGCGCGCGCTGGAACGCGGCCGCGCCGGCGCTTGCAGCAGGTCCCAGGCCTGCTCGCCGGCGTGGCGCCAGCGCTCGAAGGTGCCGGGCGGCGTGTAGGGCAGGGCCGTGGCCACCGCGTCCAGCGCCGTGCGCGCCTCGCGCCAGGCGTCGGCGTAGCGCTTGCGGAAGGCGGGATCGTCCAGCACCAGGAACTGGCGCGCGCTGCGCGCCATCGCCACGCTGCGCTCGGCCAGTTGTTGGGTGTTTTCGGTCAGTGCCAGGGCGTGGCGTCCGCTGTCGCGGCTGTGGGCGGCGAGCCGGTCGAGGGTCCACAACGCGTGCAGCGAAGCGGCGCTCAGCAGCACGGCAATCAACAGGAAGACGCCCAGCAGCAGCTGGCGAAACGAAAGTTTCGTAAGCATCGTCGTTAAATAGTCTCTATATTGGCTGAATGATATGACCAAAGCGGCCCTACGGCCTGTTCGATTGGCTGCGTTGTTGTTCGGCACGGACGCGGAATTTTAGGTTGCGCATGGCAACACTATTCGATTACGCTGATTTGCAAATATGTTCGTGCCGATTTAACCTTTGGGGAGTGTCATGGCTAGTCTACTGCGCCGTTTGTCCATTCAGCAAAAACTGATGCTCAGCATGGCGGCCTGCCTGTTGCTGTTCCTGGTGGTCTCGGCCACGCTCAGCGTGGTCATGACGGGCAACAGCATCCGCGAACGCGTGGTGAACCAGGAGCTGCCGGCCGAGGTGGGCGAGATCCGCAACGACATCCTGCGCCAGATCGGCGAGCCGCTGGCGGCCACGCTGTCGGTCAGCGCCAACACCTTCCTGCTGGAATGGGAAAAAGCGGGCTTGCCGGACAGCGGCCTGCCAGCCTGGATCGCTTATTCGGCCAGTATCCGCAAGGCCGCGAAGGCGGCGGCGGTGTCGTGGGTGTCCGGCAGCACCGGCAAGTATTTCGACGAAAAGGGCTATAGCCGCACGCTGGACAAGGGCGCCGCAGCCGACCAGTGGTTCTACAGCTTCCTCGCCAGCGGCAAGCCGTATTCGCTGAACCTGGACAAGGAACCCGGCGCCACCACCTACAATGTGTTCATCAACACGCGCTTCGACACCGGCGACGGCAAGATCGGCGTGGCCAGTCTGGGGCTGTCGGTCAACAAGCTGGCGGAAAACATCCGCAGCTACAAGGTCGGCGCTTCCGGCTTCGTGTATCTGGTGCGGCCGAACGGCATGCTGATCGTGCACCGCGATACCGCGCTGGCGGACGGTCAGCATTTCATGAAAGACCTGCCGGGCTTCAGCGCCGAGCTGAGCGGCAAGCTGCTGGGCGGCCAGCACTACGCTAGCGATACCTATTCGGCGCCGGGCGGCAAGCGCCTGGTGGCGTCGTCGTTTGTGCCGGAGTTGAACATGTATGTGATCGCCGAAGTGCCGGAAGCCGAAGTGCTGGGCGCGGTCACGCGTTCGGTGACGGTGGCGGCGCTGGTGGGCGGCCTGGTGGGCGGCGGCATCGGCATGTTGGTGGTGTTCCTGGTCAGCCGGGCGATCGCCGCGCCGGTGGCGCGCGCCGCGCATATGCTGGGCGAGATCGCCGACGGCAACGGCGACCTGAGCCGCCGCATGACGGTCGAGAGCGAGGATGAGGTCGGCGCGTTGGCCGATGGCTTCAATCGCTTTGTGTCGTCGTTGAACGCCACCATCCGCAAAGTGCGCGACAGTACCGAGACCATCGCCACGGCGTCCAGCGAGATCGCCAGCGGCAACCTGGACCTGTCGTCGCGCACCGAGGCGCAGGCGTCCAGCCTGGAGGAGACCGCATCGGCGATGGAGCAGTTGACCGCCACCGTGACCCAGAACGCCGACAGCGCCAAGCAGGCCAACCAGCTGGTGCAGTCGGCCTCCGGCTATGCGACCGAGGGCGGCGAGGTGGTGGGCCGCGTGGTGCAGACCATGGTGTCGATCAAGGACAGCTCGCGCAAGATTGTCGACATCATCGGCGTCATTGATGGGATCGCGTTCCAGACCAACATCCTGGCCTTGAACGCGGCGGTGGAGGCGGCCCGCGCCGGCGAGCAGGGGCGTGGCTTCGCGGTGGTGGCGTCCGAGGTGCGCAACCTGGCGCAGCGCTCGGCCAGCGCGGCCAAGGAGATCAAGGAGTTGATCGGCGATTCGGTGGCGAAGGTCGATGCCGGCAGCGTGCTGGTCGATGAAGCCGGCGTCACCATGAGCAAGATCGTGTCGTCAGTGGAGCAGGTGACCAGCATCATGGGCGAGATCGTCGCCGCCAGTCATGAGCAGAGCGAAGGCATCGCCCAGGTCAACCTGGCGGTGACGGAGATCGACAGCACCACGCAGCAGAATGCGGCGCTGGTGGAGCAGGCGGCCGCCGCTGCGGGATCGTTGCAGGAGCAGGCCGCGCATCTGGCGGAAGTGGTCAGCGTGTTCAAGCTGGAAGAGGAGCCGCGCGCCGGCGCCAGCCGCCTGGCGCTGCGCTAGGCTTTGGCGCCGGCGCCGCGCAGCAACAGCAGCTGGACGATGGACAGGCCACAGGTCGCGGCCAGCAGGGCGATCGACATCGGCTGCATGAACGCCTGGTCGCCGAAGGCGAAAAACGCCGAGTGTATCGCGACCGTGAGAAAACCCAGGAAGATCATCAACTGGTAGCAACGTGGCGCGAGGCCGGAATTGGCCCGGACGTGGCCTTGCGCAAACAGCACCAGCGCGATGATCGGCAAGTTCAGCAGCAGGTTGAGCTGGTTGCCGCCGGGGAGATGGAACAGTTCCCACTCGTGCCAGTAGGCGGCGTCAATCTGATGGGTGACGAGCACGGCGGCGTTCATCATAAAGACGGCTTGCATGCGCTGGCTGAGTTGCATGGAACGTTCCTTAAAATGTTTCGATTATGCATCAATGTACGGTAGACTTGTATATTAACCAAGTTTGCAACCCCACGTACAAGGAGCGTCGCTTGAAACAACTGTTTTCCGGAAAATTTGCCCTGGTGGCGTTGGTGTCCGCTTGCGTGATGGCGCCCGGCGTGGCCCTCAGCCAGGATGGCGTCAAAGTCGGTTCCTATCACGTGGACGCGGCCAGCGCGGGCAGCGGTCCCTACACCGTCATCTTCGAATCGGGCTTCGCCAGCGACCTGTCGGTGTGGCGAAAAGTGGCGCCGGAAATCGCCAAGTCGGCCAAGGTGTTCGTCTATTCGCGCGCCGGGATCGGCAAATCCGATGCGCGCCCCGAAGCGCGCACGCCGCAACGCAGCAGCGCGGAGCTGGAGCAGTTGATCGAGGCCGCGCACCTGTCGCCGCCGTACATCCTGGTCGGCCATTCCTACGGCGGCTATCTGATCCGCCTGTTCGCCCAGCGCCATCCGGAGCAGGTCGCCGGCATGGTGTTTGTCGACCCCAGCATGGAGCGCTTCGACACCGAGCTCAAAAAGCTCGACGCCGCCAAGGTCGCGCAAGACCACAAGTACCTCGATACGCTGACGCCCGCGCCGTTGAAGGCGGAAAGCAAGCTGGTCGATGATGCCTTCGCCGCCGCCAGCCTGCTGCCGGCGCCGCGCCTGCCGGACGTGCCGGCCGTGGTCCTGACCTCGACCATGGTGCGCGAGCAGCCGGAGTTCTTCATGCATACGGTGCCGGCGGTGGCGGTATGGCGCTCGCTGCACGAGCAACTGTTCCTGCAGTTTTCGACCGGCAGCCATGTCGTCACGGCCAACAGCGGGCATAACATCCATCTGGAGGAGCCGGCGCTGGTGGCCGGCGCCATCCAGCAGGTGATGGCCGGCGCCACCGCGCAGGAGCAGCGCCGCGCCCACAAGCTGGCGCAGGAAAACCTGTTGCGCGCCCTGGATCGCGCGCTCGTCCTGCTGCAAGCGCAGCGCGCCAGCGAAGCCGGACAGCTGGTCGACAGCGCGCTGAAGGAAAGCCGTTTCGGCGAGAACGAAATCAACGGCGTGGGTTACATGATGCTGGGCAAGCGCAAGCAGCCGCAGCTCGCGGCGCTGGTCATGAAGTTCAACGCCGACACCTTCCCGGCGTCGGCCAATGCGCATGACAGCTACGGCGAACTGCTGCTCGAACTGAAGCAGCCCTTGCAGGCCAAGGCGCAGTTCCAGCAGGCGATCACGCTGGGTGCGGCCGCCAATAAGGATGCGCGGTCCATGGCCGGCTACCGTGGCAATCTGGCAAAGGCCGAGCAGGCATTGGCTCAATGAATCTGAGTAGGATCGGCGGTGGCGTAATGTGGGGCGGCGTCTCGTTTGTTTGCGCTATGCTGGTCCTCATGATCCTCAAGCTTGTCGTTCCCTTGGCCTTATGGGGTGCCAACGCTGGAGCCGGCGCTCTCAATGCCAGCCTTGGCATGCAAATCATGGCGGCACTGGTGTGGGCGCCGCTGTTTGAAACCTTCGTGGGGCAGTTGCTTCCGCAGGAAGTGCTCAGGCGATTTTCGGTAAGCCCCGGTTTTTGCATAGCGACTGGTTCTGCGCTATGGGCCGCCGGACATTACTTGAACGGTGGTGTCGCGCACGGCTTGGTAGCGCTGTTCGCCGGGGCGATATTCACGTTTATTTACCTGCGCTACCGCAGATGCGGATTGGCCGTCGGTTACTGGACGACGGCCATAGCCCACTTGACGCATAACACCCTCGTACTGGTGGCAGCTTCTTACTTTCCGAACTTGTAGCGGACTTCTCTACGGTGGCGGGGATCAGGCGGCGGGGCCGACGTCCATGCCGTCGTAGGATTCGAGCTGGTGCTCTTCGGCGAACTTGTAAAACTCCTGGTTGCGGACGTGCAGCGTATCGGCGGTGTGGTGCTCGATTTTTTCAACATGCAGCCACCACAGCGCAGGGACGCTCGCTTCCGGCTTGGAGTCGTAGATGCCGACGATCTGATAGCCCTGGGCCTTCAGCAGCGTCGAGACGTCTTCCAGTTTGCTCTTGGTCGCGTCGGCGAAAAAATAGCCCCACAACAGCGGCTTCGAAATATCCCACGGTGCGTTCTGCTTCATGTCGACAAACAGCTCGACCATGTCTTCTTTGGTGATCATGTACTTATTCCTTATTGCGGTGATAGAACGACACGCCCACTCTTGCAATATGGGCCAGTAGTTCCGGGTTGTCGATCCGATCGCGGATCGACAAATCTATTTTGTAGGGCAGCAGCAGATCGTCCAGCTGATTCTCTATCTTGAGCAGCAGCGGCATGTTCAGGCCCGCGCCGGTCAAGCACAGATCGATGTCCGAGCCGCGCTTGAAATTGCCTTTGGCGCGCGAGCCATACAGAATCGCCTGCTCGACTTCGGGGTGTGCAGAAAAAACAGCGCCCATGTTGTGCACAACACTGGCCTTCAACCCAAACACGAGCGGTTCCAGTTCAATCGACATCGGCGAGCTCCGTCATTTTCCGTTCGAACTCCGTGAACAGCGTGAAGTAATGCTTCAATATCAGGCCGGCGATTTCATCGGCGGTTTCCTTGTTATAGGTATGCGCCGATTGGTTGCGGCTTTTAATCATTCCCATCCAGGTTTCGCCGTCGCTCAGCAGGTTATATTGAAACGCCTCACGCGTGGCGTCACGGGAGCCGCTGATGTTGCTGTTGCCCTGATAGTGAAAATAGTCCTTCATGACGTTCCACGCGAGTTCGTGAGTGAACTCAAACGCCTTGATCAAGCCTTGTTGTTCAAGCTCGTTCAGGTCGCCGTGGTCGATGAATTTTTTTAGCTGCGCCAACGCGCGCCGGTAATTCGACAGGCGTTGCAGCCAGCGGATGTCCTGCTCGCTCATGATTTGCCCCGCACACTACGTTGTAATGCGTATTTTACCGTAGCGGCGGTGGGCCGGGGCAGAGCGGGTCAGCTGCGGGGGAAGGCTACCGTGACTTTCAGGCCCTGGCCGGCGCTGGCGTCGTCCAGTGTGATGCTGGCGCCGTGCAGGGTGGCGATGTCGCGCACGATGGCCAGGCCCAGGCCGGCGCCGCCGGGATTGCGCTCCAGCGTCGCGGCGGCGCGGTAGAAGGGAGCGAATACCCGTTCGCGCTCGGCGGCGGCGATGCCGTGGCCGCTGTCCTCCACTTCCAGCACCACGCCGCCCATGTCCGTGCCCGGCCGCACCCGCAACGTCACCGTGCCGCCCTGCGGCGTGTAGCGCAAGGCGTTGTCCACCAGGTTGGCGATCATCTCGTGCAGCAGCAAGGCCTGGCCCTGGACCACGCACTCGCTGTCAGCCTCCAGCGCCAGGTCGATCTGCTTGGCCACCGCCGCCATCGCCATCTCCAGCCCGACCTGGCGCGCGATGTCGCGCAGCGAGGCAGGCTCCGACTGGGCCGCCGCGCCGTCGGCGTCGCCGCCATGCTCGATGCGCGCCAATGTCAGCAGGCGGTTGGCCAGGTTGACGGTCGAATCGGTGGTGGCGGCGATGCTGTGGACGATCTCGCGCAATGCCGCCCGCGTGGCCTGCGGGTCGACGCCGGGACGGTCGCATTCGCGCAGCGCCAGTTCGGCCTGGGTCTTCAACACCGTCAACGGCGTGCGCAGCTGGTGCGAAGCGTCGGCGATGAAACGGCGCTGGCTGCTGATCAGGATCTGCAGGCGCGAGCGCGAGCTGTTCATCGCCGCCACCAGCGGTCGCACTTCCTTGTGCACCAGCGTCGGATCGACATCGGACGAATCATTGAGGCTGCGCGTCTCCACCGCGATCTTCAGCCGCATCAGCGGTTGCAGCACCAGCCGCACCGCGATCCACACCAGTAGCGCCACCGCCAGCAGCAGCAAGGCCTGCCACACCAGCGTGTCGAGCAGGATCTGGTTGGACAGGCCGCGCCGCGCTTCCAGCGTTTCGCCGACCTGGATCAGCGCGATGCCGCGCATCGAATCGTCATACACCGGCTGCAGCAGCGCGGCGATGCGCACCGGCTGGCCGTTGTAGTTGGCGTGGTAGAAGCGCACCAGCGCCGGATAGGCCTCCGAACGCGGCACGTTGGCCGGAACGGCCGGCAGGTCGGCGTAGCCGGACACGGTCTCGCCGGTGATGCCGGTGACCTTGTAGTAGATGCGGCCCAGCGTATCTGTCTCGAAGCTGTCCAGCGCCACGTAGGGCACGTCCGCCACCACCTTGCCGTCGACGATGGAGACGCGTTCCGCCAGCGCGCGCGTGGAGGCCAGCAGCGAACGGTCGTAGGCCACGTCGGCCGCGTCCAGCGCGTTGTGGTAGACCGACAGGGTGTTCAGCGCCACCAGCACCAGCAAGGGGCCCAGCAGCCAGCGCAGCAACTGGCCGCGCAGGCTGCCCAGCGGTGCGCCCGAACCGAAGCGGCGCGCCAGCTGATCAAGCAGCGGCATGCGGCCTGTCCCGGCCAATGTCAGCCGCCCTTGGCGCCGCCAGCCGGCGCGGCGGCAGGGGCAGGCCGCGGTTGCAGCAGGTAGCCGATGCCGCGCAGCGTGGTGATGACGGCGGCATCCGGCGCGGCGATGTCGAGTTTCTTGCGCACGCGGTGGATATACAGCTCGATCGCATCGAGGTTGGCGTCGTCGGCCAGCGCGAATACTTCGTCGAACAGCTTTTCCTTGGAGACGGCGCGGCCGGAGCGCGTGATCAGCGTCTCCAGCACCGCGTGTTCGCGCGGCGTCAGCGCCAGCGGGGCGCCGGCGTAGCTGAACATCCGGGTGACGGTGTCGAAACTGAGCGCGCCGCAGCTGTGCACCAGCGCCTCGTTGCCGACGCTGCGGCGCAGCAGCGCCTTCACGCGCGCTTCCAGTTCGGCAAGTTCGAAGGGCTTGGCCAGGTAGTCGTCGGCGCCCAGGTTCAGGCCCTGCACGCGGTCTTCCAGGCCGCCGCGCGCGGTCAGTATCAACACGGGAGTCTGGCCGCGCGCTCCGCCGCGCGCGCGCAGGCGCTTGAGCACTTCCAGGCCGTCCATGCGCGGCAGGGTCAGGTCGAGGATCAGCAGCGCGTAGTCCTGGGTGTGCAGCAGGGCGTCGGCATCGGCGCCGTTGTCGGCACATTCCACCGTCAGGTTGGCGTCGCGCAGTGCCTTGGACAGCCAATGTGACAGCTCGGTGTGGTCTTCAACTAACAGAATACGCATAATTTCTTGCCAACCATATGAAATAAGTTCAGTGTAAGGCCAGAATCATGGTCTCAGCCGCCTCAAAAGGGAAGCCCTTACCTGATTTGTGGTGCATGGACGACAGGTATCTGTGCTGAAGTAGCAATGAAAGGCAATTGAAAGGAAGCGACTCCTATAGTGACAGCCTGATTGCAAAAATCAGGCGCCACAAATAACTATATCCTCTGGAGACCTACATGAAAAAATCCTCGTTGACCCTCGCTATCATGGCACTCGCGGCAGCCGCTGGCGGCGCCGCTCACGCCCAATCGAACGTGCAGGTCTACGGTTTGCTGGACGTTGGCGTCGAAAGCGCCAACAACAAGTCGGCCACCGGCGGCAGCCAGACCAGCGTTATCTCGGGCGGCATGAACACTTCGCGTTGGGGCCTGCGTGGCACCGAAGACCTGGGCGGCGGACTGAAAGCGGTCTTCAATCTCGAAGGCGGCATCCTGATGGACACCGGCGCACAGGATGGTGTTCTGTTCAAGCGCCAGGCTTATGTCGGCCTGGAAGGCGCTTTCGGCCGCGTGGTGGTCGGCCGCTCGTTCAGCAGCGTGTATGACACCGTGATCGCCTACGATCCGATGGGCTTCGCCCCTTACTACTCGTGGGCGACCTCGGGCCCGGCCACCGGTCCTAGCAAATACGGCTTCACCACCGCCTACGACAACATCATCAAGTACTCCGGCACCACCGGCAACTTCAAGTTCGGCGCCAACTACGCCGCCGGCGAGCAGGCCACCGGTGCAAAGGACAGCGCCAAGGTCGGCTTCACCGGCGCCTACAAGCTTGGCGCGGCGAACGTGATGGCCACCTGGGAGCGCAACAACGGCAACACTGTTCCAGCCACCGGCGCCCGCGACAAGGCCACCGTCTGGCACCTGGGCGTGAACTACGAAACCGGCCCGGTCAAGCTGTGGGGCGTGATCCGCGACTACAAGCTGGTCGCCGGCAAGGCGCTCACCGCCGACGTCGACGCCACCACCACCTGGGCCGGCGTCGCCTACAAGGCCAACGCCGTCACCACGCTGACCGGCGCGATCTATCACGTCAACGTCAAGAACGTCGCCGCCGGCAAGGACGCCGATCCAACCATGTACGTGGCGCGCTACCGTTACGCCCTGTCCAAGCGCACCGACGTGCATGTGTCGGCTGCCTACGTCAAGTCCAAGAACGGCCAGCTGACCGGCCTGTCGCGCGACGACGCCGGCTTCGGCACCAGCCAGCACGGCCTGGTCGTCGGCATGCAACACCGCTTCTAAGCCGATGAATGGAGCGCGGTATTTTGTGAAAAATGCCGCGCTCTGAAAGCGCTTTGAAAGCTTCGCCGTTCTAAGA
This sequence comes from Duganella sp. GW822-FHT06D06, assembly GCF_058799615.1. Taxonomy (NCBI): domain Bacteria; kingdom Pseudomonadati; phylum Pseudomonadota; class Betaproteobacteria; order Burkholderiales; family Oxalobacteraceae; genus Duganella; species Duganella sp. GW822-FHT06D06. Next base: position 626,942 of record NZ_JBXALQ010000002.1, on the reverse strand, counting down.
TACCTACCAAGATGACTAAAGTTTTGCTGGCTTTGATTGCCGCGCTCGCACTGTGCGCGGCGGCGCAAGCTGCAAGCCTGGAGTGCATCGTGCCGTCCAAGCCGGGCGGTGCGATGGACCTCACTTGCAAGCTGGCGCAAAAGGGTTTGCAGGGCTTGGGCGGCACGCCGAAGCCGCCGCCGTCGGATATGCACATCAGCTATCTGCCGGGCGGGATCGGCGCGGTGGCCTGGCATTCGCTGGTGTCGCAGCGGCGCTCGGAGCCGAACACGCTGGTAGCTTTTTCGGGCGGCTCGCTGCTCAATCTGGCGCAGGGCAAGTTCGGCAAGGCCAAGTCTTCCGATGTACGCTGGGTGGCGGCGCTGGGCGCCGACTACGGCATGATCGCGGTGCGCGCCGATTCGCCCTACAAGACCCTGGGCCAGCTGGTGGCGGCGCTGAAAGATCATCCCGGGAAGGTGCTGATCGGCGTCTCCGGCACCATCGGCAGCCAGGACTGGCTGAAGATGGCGATGGTGGTCAAGACCGCCGGCATCGATCCGAAGGTGCTGCGTTTCGTGGCGCTGGAGGGCGGCGGCGAAGCCTTCGCCGCGATGCACGCCAACCTGGTGCAGGCGGTATCCGGCGACGCCAGCGAGGCGACGCTGTATGCGGCCGGCGGCAATACCAGGGTGCTGGCGATCCTGGCCGAGCACCGCCTGCCGGGCGTGTTGGCGAATGTGCCGACGGCGCGCGAGCAGGGCATCGACGTGGTGTGGCCGATCATCCGGGGCGTCTGGATGGGGCCACAGGTGTCGGATGCGGATTACCGGCAATGGGTCGCCAACTTCGACCGCGTGCTGGCCAGTCCGCAGTTCGCGCAAATGCGCGCGGCGTCGGGTCTGTTCCCGTTTGGGTTGACCGGCGACGCGCTGGCAGCATACGTAAAAAAGGCCGTAGACGATTACGGCAGGCGCGCCGCCGAACTCGGTCTGGTGCGCTGATTACCACCACACATAAAACGACGGAGACAATCATGATGTTGAAAATTACTTTGGCCGCGGCCTGCGCCACCCTGTTCGCCACCTCGGCCTTCGCACAGGTGCCGGCCGGCTATCCCGCCGACTACCAGAAGATCATCGACGCCGCCAAGAAAGAGGGCAAGTTGGTGATCTACGGCGCCACCGACAGCAAGGCCACCCAGCCGCTGATCAAGGATTTCAACGCGCAGTTCCCCGGCATCACGGTCGAGTACAACGACATGAATTCGACCGAGGTGTACAACCGCTTCATCTCCGAAGTGGCGGCCGGCGGCAACACCGCCGACGCCATGTGGTCGTCCGCGATGGACCTGCAAATGCGCCTGGCCTCCGATGGCTACGCGCTCAAATACAAATCGGTCGAAACGGCCAAGATCCCCGCCTGGGCGGTCTGGGACGACCAGGCCTACGGCACCACCTTCGAGCCGGCCGCCATCGTCTACAACAAGCGCCTGGTGGACGCCAAGGAAGTGCCGCAGACGCACGCCGATTTCGCCAAGCTGATCGTGCAGCCCAAGTTCAAGGACAAGGTCACCACCTACGACATCGAAAAATCCGGCGTCGGCTTCATGTTCATGACCCAGGACGCGCGCGAGAATCCGAAGTTCCTGGAGCTGGAAAACGCCTTCGGCGAAGCCAAGGTGCGGGTGCAGTCGTCGACCGGCACCATGATGGAGCGTATCTCGTCGGGCGAGAACCTGATCGGCTACAACGTGCTGGGTTCCTACGCGCTGGTGCGGGCCAAGACCGATCCGTCGATCGGCGTGGTGCTGCCCAAGGATTACACGCTGATACTGTCGCGCGTACTGTTCATCAACAAGGCCGCCAAGAACGTCAACGCCGCCAAGCTGTGGCTGGACTACATGCTGTCGCACCGCGGCCAGACCATCATCGCCAACGACTCCAAACTGTTCGCGATCCGCGCCGACGTCACCGGCGAGACCACCTCGGCGGACCTGATCAAGATCATCGGCAAGGACAACGTCAAGCCGGTGCCGGTCCATCCTATCGTGCTGCAATTCCTGGGGCCGGCCAAGCGCATGGCTTTCCTCAAGCAGTGGAAAGAAACCGCAGGCAAGAAGTAAACGCTGACAGGCCAGCCCGCGCGCCGCGCGCATTCGCTGCGCCGCGCGCGGGCCGCAACATCCCATCCGCCTCATCGGAATCACTATGCAAACTCTCACTCTCCCGGGCTCCGGCCGGCGCAGCATCAACTGGACGCGCGGCGTCGTGGTGACGCTGGCGGCCATCGCCATCTTCCTGCCGCTGCTGCTGATCTTCTACCAGAGCTTTCTGAACGCGCCGTTCTTCATGCCCGTCAAGGAGCTGGGCCTGGACGCCTACCGCTTCATCTTCGACGATCCCGATTTCTCGATGGCGTTCAAGAACGCCTTCCTGCTGGCCGCCGGCCTGACCGCCATCGCCGTGCCGCTGGGCGGCATGCTGGCCTTCCTGATGATACGCACCGATCTTCCAGGCCGCGGCTTCATCGCGCCGATGCTGCTGGTGCCGATCTTCGTATCGCCGATGGTGATGGGCTTCGGCTACGTGGTGTCGATGGGGCCGGTGGGCTTCTACTCGCTGTGGGCCAAGGACCTGCTCGGCTTCATCCCGTGGAATATCTACTCCTTCACCAGCATCGTGGTGATCGCCGGCCTGACCCACGTGCCGCACGTCTACCTGTACGCCTCGTCCGCGCTGAAAAGCCTGGGCTCCGATGTGGAGGAGGCGGCCCGCGTGGCCGGCGCCTCGCCGCTGCAGGTGATGCTCAACGTCTCGCTGCCGATGATCACGCCGGCGCTGGCCTATGCCGCCGTGCTGGTGTTCTTCCTCGGCTTCGAGGTGTTCGGCCTGGTGCTGGTGCTGGGCGATCCCGAAGGCCACCTGGTGCTGGCGACCTATCTGTACAAGCTGACCAACAAACTGGGCACGCCGTCCTACCACCTGATGGCCGCCGTCGCCGTCTGCCTGGTGATGGTGACGATGCCGCTGGTGATGATACAGCGCTGGCTGCTCAAGTCGGCCAACAAGTTCGTCTCGATCAAGGGCAAGGGCGCGCGTTCGAAGTCGATGCCGCTCGGCCGCTGGAAATGGCTGGCCTTCGCGCTGATCTTCGCCTGGCTGATGTTCACCATCATCATGCCGATGTCGGGCATCGTGCTGCGCTCGTTCGTGCAGTACTGGGGCGAGGGCGTCAACCTGCGCGACGTGCTGACCTTGCAGCACTTCCGCGAGATCATGGAGCAGCCGGCGCTGATGCGCGGCATCCTCAACACCATCCTGATCGGCGTGGTCGGCGGCGCGCTGGCGGTGATCTGCTACTGCGCCATCGCGCTGGCCATGCACCGCAAGCCGGACGGCATCACCCGCTTCCTCGACTACAGCGTGCTGGTGCCGCGCGCCGTGCCCGGCCTGCTGGCCGGCCTGTCCTTCCTGTGGGTGTTCCTGTTCGTGCCTAGCTGGCTCGATGGGATGTTGAAGGGCATGGACAACGGCGTGGCGTTGTGGCTGAGCGAGCACGCGATACCGCTGCTGCGATCGGTGCGCTCGACCATCTTCGCCCTGTGGCTGGCGTATTCGGTGGTGTGGCTGGCCTACGGCATGCGCCTGATTTCCACCGCGCTGCTGCAAGTGGGCCCGGAGCTGGAAGAGGCGGCGCGCGCGGTCGGCGCATCGCGCGGCCAGGTGACGCGCGACGTCACCATCCCGCTGGTCAAATACGGCCTGCTGGGCGCGTGGCTGATGGTGTTCCTGATCTTCGAGCGCGAGTACTCCACCGGCGTCTACCTGCTGTCGCCAGGCACCGAGGTGATCGGCGCGATGCTGGTGTCGCTGTGGGCCGGCGGCTCCACCGACCTGGTGGCGGCGCTGTCGTTCATTAACATCACGCTGGTGGCCATCGGCCTGGGCGTGGCCCTGCGCTTTGGCGTGAAGCTGCATAATTAAGTCAAAATAAAATGAAACGAGACCTCATCATGAACGAATTGACCGTCAACGACCTGCACCTGGACTACGGCACCGGCGCCCACACCAACCCGATTCTGAAGGGCGTGTCCATGCACCTGCAAAAAGGCGAAGTGGTGGCGCTGCTGGGCCCTTCGGGCAGCGGCAAGACCACGCTGCTGCGCGCGGTGGCGGGACTGGAAAGCCCGAAGCAGGGCACCATCGCCATCGGCGAGCGCAATGTGTTCGATGGCGCGAAGAACTTTGAAATGGCGGCCGAGCACCGCAACCTGGGCCTGGTGTTCCAGTCCTACGCGCTGTGGCCGCACAAGACGGTGTTCGACAACGTCGCCTACGGCCTCAAACTGCGCAAGATGGGCAGCAGCGAGATCAAGGACAAGGTCAGCGACGTGTTGAAGAACCTGGGCCTGGGCCATCTGGCCGAGCGCTTTCCGCACCAGCTGTCGGGCGGCCAGCAGCAGCGCGTGGCGATCGCGCGCGCGCTGGTGTACAACCCGCCGGTGATCCTGCTGGACGAACCGCTGTCCAACCTGGACGCCAAGCTGCGCGAAGAAGCGCGCGCCTTCCTGCGCGAGCTGATCGTGCGACTCGGCCTGTCGGCGCTGATGGTCACCCACGACCAGGCCGAGGCGATGGCGATCTCGGACCGCATCCTGTTGCTCAACAACGGCAAGATCGAGCAGCAAGGCTCGCCGCAAAGCATGTACGAAACGCCGGACACCCTGTTCACCGCCGAATTCATGGGCAGTAACAACCGCCTGCCGGCCAAGGTGGTGCAGCGCGACGGCGCCCGCGTGATGCTCGATGTCGGCGGCACGCCGTTGCAAGGCACCGCGCGCGGCGCCGGCGGCGGCGAGCCATCGACCATCATCCGGGTCGAGGAGGTGAAGGTCAGCGCGACCCCGGTGGCGAATGCGATCGAGCTGCCGCTGCTGACCTGCATGTACCTGGGCGACCGCTTCGAGTGCCTGTTCAAGAGCGAGAGCGGACCGGAGATGAGCTTGCGCGCCTATTCCAAGTACAAGCTGGAAGCGGGCAAGTACTGGCTGCAGCTGCCGGCCGATAAACTCTGGGTGTTCTGACGTCGGCTTAGAAGTTGTAGCGCACGCCAGCCGAGAACATGTCGGCCTTGACGTTGTACTTGCCTTCTTTGGCGACCTTGCCGAAGTTTTCGTACTCAGCGACCAGGCTGACCTGCTTGTTCAGCGCATACGAAGCGCCAACGCTCAGGTACAGGTTTTTGCGGTTCTGGGTGGTCAGCTCGGTGGCGTCACCCAGGATGGCGGTGATTTTTTCCTTGCTGGCGGCGACGCCCACTTTGCCGTACATGAAGAACTGCTGGCTCAGCTGCTGGGTGGCGGTGGCTGCCAGGTAGACGACGGTAGGCTCGGACTTGGCGGTTGCGCCGTTGCCGGACACGGCGACTTCACGCAGGTTTGCGTAGCCGAGTTCGGCGCCGAAGGTCTTGTTGATGTTGTAGCCGCCGACGAATTTGTAGGCGGTGGTGCTGGATTTGATACTCAGCGCTTGCAGATCGGCTTTTTGTTCGGCACGGCCGAGGTTGGCGCCCATGTAGAAGTCTTCAGCCTGGACTGCCAGTGGAGCTGCCAGGGCGGCGATCATTGCAAATACGGTGATTTGTTTCATTGTTTTTGTTCCTGAAGTGGCTAAAAACACGAAATGGGACACCTGGCCTCGGCCGGGTGTCCCATTTCGCGGGAGCAACATTGTACTGTTTGGTACTAAATCGGGCAAGTCGTCTTAAACTGGCTTACTCATCCAGGCTCCACACATACTGCATTTTGGTCCAGGATGGCTGCGGCACGCCGTCCACCGTGCCGGGCTTGAATTTGCACAGGCCCAGGCCGGTCTGGGCCGCGCGGTCCAGTTCCCGGAAGCCGCTGGATTTCTCCACCTTCGAATCGGCCACCCTGCCGTCGCTGCCGATCAGCAGTGCCAGCGTGACGATGCCGGTATCGCCGTTGCGCAGCGCGGACTTGGGATAGTCCGGCTTGGCGCAGGCCTTGGCGTCCACCACCGCCGCCACCAGCAGCGGCGCCGCTCTCACCACCGTCTTCGCGCCCGGCTCGGCGATCCCCGGCTGGGCCGGCTGGGCCGGCGGCTGCTCCGTCAGCGGCCGCGCCGTCACCGGCGGCGGGTTGGACGGCAGCACCGGCGTTTCCAGCTGCGGCACGAAGATATCCGGCGGGGCCAGCTTGGGCAGCGGCACGTCGGGCGGCAGCACTTTCGGTGGCGGCGGCAGCGGCGCGGTCGGCGTCAGGTCGATCACCGATTCCTTGACCTTGAACACCGTCAGCTTGGAGCCGTGCAGCAAGGCCGCCAGCAACGCGACATGCAATACGGCCACGACGGTGAGACCGGTGAGATTCTTTTTCTGATGCATGGTTGCTCCTTGGTGGTGGTGGGGATTGCTATGTGTTGGAAGTATACTATTCCATGCAATAGCAAAATAGAAGGGTATTCATAGAATATTTTGCGTCGGTATGGTGTGGTATGCTTCCACCATCGGGTAGCAAATATTCCAGGAGATAGTAGTGAAGAAGATACGGGTCATGCTGGCGGACGATCATCCGATCGTAATGACGGGCTTCGCGATGTCGCTCGAAGGGCAGGGGCTGCACGTGGTGGGGCAGGCGCGCACGCCGGAAGAGGCGCTGGAGCAGTACCGGCAGCTCAAGCCGGATGTGGCGGTGCTGGATATCCGCTTCGGCGAGCAGCTGACCGGCCTGGATGTGGCCAAGCAGATCCTGGCGCAGGCGCCGGACGCCGCCATCGTCTTCCTCAGCCAGTTCGACCAGGACAGCCTGATCAAGGAAACCTACCGTCTCGGCGGCCGCGCCTTCATGACCAAGGACTGCGATCCGGCCGACCTGGCGGCGGCCGTGCGGCGCGCGCATGACGGCGAGCTGTACTTCCTGCCGCAGATCGCCGAGCGGCTGGCCAACCTGTCGGTGCGCGGCGACGCCTCGCCGCAGTCGCAGCTGGACGAGCGCGCGCTGGAGATCTTCACGCTGATGGCCGAAGGCTTGACCAACGCGGAGATCGCCGAGAAGCTCGACGTCTCCACCAAGACCATCAGCAACATCAGCCAGGCGGTGAAGGAAAAGCTGGGCGTGCACCGGCCGGCCTACATCACGCGGCTGGCGGTCAAGTACGGCCTGATCGAGCCGTAGGCAGATGCGCTTCGCGATGCGGTTCGATTTCTGGCGCCACTGGAGCGTGCGCGCGCGGCTGCTGTGCGTCACCGTGCTGCCGCTGGCCTATATGTTCAGCACCTTCGTCTGGTACGCCTACCATTCGCGCTTGTCCGAAGTGCGCGAGGAGATGGCCGAACGCGGCCCGCTGGTGGCCAAGGTGCTGGCCGAGAGCAGCGAATTCAGCCTGCTGTCGCGCCGCTACGATGACCTGCGGCTGACCATCAACGGCCTGCTGCGCTCGGACGCCAGCATCTACCGCATCGAAGTGCTGGACGCGCAGCGGCATGCGCTGGTGCAGGCCTCGGCGCCGGCGCCGGGCCAGCCGGACGCCCGCTACTACGAGGCGCCGGTGCTCAAGCGGCTGATGTTCGTGACCATGCTGGCCGCCGACGGCAAGCCCTACCTGAAGGACAAGCCGGCCGGCGCCAGCAGCGTCGCGGTCGAGACGATGGGCTATGTGCGGGTGACGATGTCGCCGTCGGCGCTGCTGGTGAAGCAGACGCGCCGCTTCTATGTCGAGCTGCTGGTGGCCAGCCTTGGGCTGATGGCCTGCGCGCTGCTGGCGTGGCAGTTGGCGAGCGGCTTGAACGCATCGTTGCAGGCCTCGATGCAGGCGCTGCGCGCGGCCGACGCCGAAAAACGCCGCCTGATCCGCAAGGTCGACACCGCCGTCGAGGATGAGCGCAAGAGCATCGCGCTGGAGATCCACGATGAACTCAACGCCACGCTGATCGCCGCGCGGCTGGAGGCGCAGCGCATCGTCGATGTCAGCGGGCCGGGCGAGGTGCGCGAGCGCGCGCAGTCCATCATCACGCTGGCGCTGGGTCTCTACAACAGCGGCCGCACGCTGGTGCGGCGCCTGCGGCCCGAAGTGCTGGACATGCTGGGCCTGGACGGCGCGGTGGAGGAGATGGTGCGCCACTATGACCGCGCGCACGCCGGCTGCCGCTACAGCTTCCGCGCGGACGGCCAGTTCGCGCGGCTGGAAGGCGGCATCGGTATCTCGGCCTACCGCATCATGCAGGAAGCCTTGTCCAATATCGCCAAGCATGCGCGCGCCACGCAGGTGACGGTGGCGCTGTCGCTGGACGGGACAGGGCTGCGCATGGAGATCGCCGACAACGGCAGCGGCTACGACGCGGCGCTGGCCTCGCCCGGCATCGGCATCGTCGGCATGCGCGAGCGGGTGGCCGCCTTCGACGGCCGCATCGACATCAGCACCGCCATCGGCGCCGGCACGCGCATCGCCATTTTCATGCCATTTATATAAAAATTTCCCTTTTAATGTAAACGATTCTCATTTACTATGTTGCCTTTGAGAATAAGTCTCATTTGCATAAGCGACAGGGGAAGAGCAATGCGTATCAAAGTGGTGGTGTTGGCATTGGCCGGAGCAACGGCGGCGTGGCAGGCGGCGGCGGACGAGCCGGTGCTCGAGCAGGTGGTAATTACCGGCGACAAGCTGCAACGCACGGAGCTCGATAGCAGCGCCAGCGTGGGTTCGCGCAACCGCCGGCAGATCGCCGAATCCGGCATCAACACCCTGGAAGACGTCGCCGCGCAGATGGCCAACGTCGGCACCGCGTCGGGGCTGTCGATACGCGGCATTAACTCCACCGGCCCGACCACCGGTGGTGGCGGCCGCACCATCACGATGGTGGTGGACGGCGTGTCGCAGGACGGATTCGGCCAGTCGATCGAGAACCTGAGCGTGTGGGACGCCGACCGGGTGGAAGTGTTGCGTGGTCCGCAGTCGACCAACCAGGGCCGCAATTCGTTGGCCGGCGCGGTGGTGATGAAGACCCGCGATCCGCAGGACGCGCGCGATTTCAGCTACCGCGTCAGCGCCGGTAACCAGAACGCCACCCGCGTGGCGCTGGCCGGCGGCGGCGCCATCGTCGAGCAGGTGCTGGCCGGCCGCGTCACGCTGGAGCAGCGCCGCCGCGACGGCGACGTTTTCAATCCGACCCGCGACGGCAAGCGCGATAACCGCGACGACGGCCACGCGCTGCGCGCCAAGCTGCGCGTGACGCCGTGGGGCGAGCGTTATCAGGCGCTGGTGACGCTGGTGGACGACGTGCAGGTGACGGGTTCCAGCGCGGTGGAGGCGGTGGCGCGGCCGGCGACGGCGCGCCAGAGCCTGTCCAACGAGCTGAATAAGAACCGCAACCACACCCGCTCGGCCGCGTTGGAACAAACCTTCGGCGTCGGCGGCGCCAATGTCACGCTGCTGTCGACCTATGCGCACAACCGCTACGAGCGCGTGCAGGACTACGACAAGACGGAATTGAAGCAGGGCTTCCGCGTCGGCGAGAACATCGACCGCCAGTGGAGCCAGGAGGCGCGCGCCAACTTCGACGCCACGCTGCTGGGCCATCCGCTGAAGGGCGTGGCCGGCGTCTATTATTCGAGCCAGCATTACGGCGCCGACGACCTGTTCACCGTGCCGGTGTCGTATGTGCTGGGACTGACCGGCCAGTGTCCCTCGCAGGCGGCCTGCGACACGGCCTACGGCGCCGAGTTCATCAACCGCGGCAACCTGGAAGGGCGCAGCACCAAGACCCGCGCCGTCTATACCGAAATGGACTACGCGATCGACAAACTGACGCTGACGGCCGGCGTGCGGTTCGACAGTGAGCGCCAGGCCCGCGTGCTGACCGGCCATACCGCCGGCACGTCGCCTCTGGCGGGCATGATCATCGGCCAGTTGATCGGCGCCGGCATGTTCAGCCAGGACGGCGTGCAGAATCTGAACACCGACAATTCGGTGTGGCTGCCGAAGCTGGGCCTGCGCTACGCGCTGGCGCCGGAGTGGGTGGCGGGCCTGACGGCGCAGCGCGGCTACCGCACCGGCGGCGTCGATTACAGCTACCAGCGCGGTTCGCATGCCTACGGCCCCGAGTTCACCAAGAACTACGAAGCCTCGCTCAAGGGCGCGCTGGACAACGGCTTGATGGTGGCGCTGAACGCCTACCGCGTCGACTGGTCGGACCAGCAGGTCGATGTCGGCCGCAACTCGCTCGACACCTACTTCATCAACGCCGGCAGCTCGCGCCTGAAAGGGCTGGAGGCGGAAGTGCGCGGCAAGGTCTCCAGGGAGCTGGAGCTGTTCGGCGCATTGGGCCTGGCGCGCTCGCGCTTCGTCAATTTCGTCGGGCCGCGGGCCGACTACAGCGGCAAGGAATTCTCCCGCTCGCCGCGCCAGACGCAGGCGGTCGGCTTCAGCTGGAAACCGGGCCGGTGGATGCTGAACGCGAACCTGGTGCACACCGGCGGCACCTACACCAGTCCGGAGAACGTCGACCGCAACGACGGCCACACCACGCTGGGCGGCAAGGCATCCTACACGCTGGCCAACGGCGTGACGCTGTTCGCCTATGGCAGCAACCTGACCAACCGCAGCTACATCACCAACAACCACCTGGAGTCGGTGACGGGGCGCTACAACGTCACGCTGGGTAACGCGCGCCAGTTCGGCTTCGGCGCCCAAGGCAATATCTGAGGAGAGACTAGCCATGAACTGGATCTGCATCGGCATTGCCGCGTTGGCGGCGCTGTGTTTGTACCTGGCCTCGCCGCACCAGAAGCTGTGGCGCGCGGCGTCGAAGCACGCCAGGCTGCTCAACTGGCTGGCGGCGCCGATCAGCGCCGGCGCCATCGCCTCGGCGATGGCGTCATACGGCGGCTGGTGCGGTTTGTTCATCGCGATGTCCGGCTTCATGGCGGCGCTGGTGGTGCTGCCTTACCTGGACGCCTGGCTGGGAGCGCGCCATGCTCGGTAAATCGACCGCCGCCGCCATCCTCGGCCTGCCGCTGGCGGCCTTGATGGTGGGCTTGGTCGCGCTGCTCAGCGGCGACCAGGCCCGTAGCACGTTGCCCTTGCTGCTGTTGTTCTTCCTGGTGTGGGTCGGCGTGATGACCGGCGCCTTCATGTTCCGCACCGGCCTGCGCGCCTGGTTGTGGATGGGCGGCGTTACGCTGGCCGGCTACGCGCTGCTGCATTTTCTGAAGGCCAGTGGCCTGGTCAGGGTGGCCGCATGAAGGCGTCCACTTTGCGCACCTATAAGTCGGTGCATACCTGGGTGGGGCTGGTGGCGGGCTTCGGCCTGTTCATCGCCTTCTACGCCGGCGCCATCACCATTTTCCACGACGCGCTGCATGGCTGGGAGACGCCGGCCTCGCAGTCCGTTCCGCAGACGCCGCTGTCGCAGACGCAGCCGCTTATCGACGCCGTGCTGGCGGCGCATCCGCAGGCCCGCGAGGACTTCTATGTGCGCCTGCCGTCGGTGGAGGAGCCGCAGACCACGCTGGAGTGGGATGAGCACAGCTTCCGCCTGGACGCGGCGGGCAAGCTGGAGGAGGTCAAGCAGGCGTCGCAGCTGGTGGACTTCATCTACCGGCTGCACTACACGGCGGGCCTGCCGCGCAGCTGGGGAATTTATGTGCTGGGCGTGGTGTGCGTGCTGTATGGGCTGGCGCTGGCCAGCGGCGTGATCATCTACGCGCCGTCGTTCGTCAAGGACTTGTTCGCGCTGCGCATCGGCAAGAACATCAAGCGCATGTGGCAGGACGCGCACAACGCCATCGGCATCCTGTCGCTGCCGTTCCACCTGATGTACGCGTGGAGCAGCGCGGTGCTGGCGCTGGGCGTGCTCCTGCTGGCGCCGTTCCAGTACCTGATCTTCGACGGCAAGCTGATCGAGGTGATCGGTCCGGACATCTCGGCCGCCGCGCCGCCGAGCGTCGCTGGCGCGAGCGCGCCGCTGCTGCCCGCTACGCAGTTGATGGCGGCGGTGCAGCGCGCCGCGCCGGGCATGGAGATCGCGACCCTGGTCTACCACCAGGCCGGCGGCGCCAATGCGCAGTTGCAGGCTTACGGCCGGATCGCGCAGCACACCGTCGCCGGCAACGCGGCGGTGGTGCTGAACGCCAGCAGCGGCAAGGTGGAACGCGTGATCACGCCGGAGCACGCCAGTCCCGGCACGCGCTTCATGCGCGGCTTGCAGGCGCTGCACTTCGCCAACTACGGCCATGCGGCGGTGCAGTGGACCTACTTCGTGCTGGGCATGGCGGGCGCTTTCCTGTTCTACAGCGGCAACCTGTTGTGGATCGAAGCGCGCCGCAAGCGCAGCACGCTGGCGCAGCCGCGCAGCGGACGGCTGATGGCGCAGGCCACGCTGGGCGTATGCCTGGGTTGCGTGGCGGGCGTGTCGACGGTGTTCCTGATGAATAAGCTGGCGCCGGGCGAGCTGCCCTTGTGGGAAGAGCGCGGCTATTACGGCGTGTTCCTGCTGTGCGTGGCCTGGGCTTTCGTGCGGCCGCCGGCGCGCGCCGCGCACGAGTTGCTGATGCTGTGCGCCGGCCTGGCGGCGGCGGTGCCGCTGGCGCACTGGTACGGCAGCGGCGTCAATCCGCTGGCCTCGCTGCTGCGTGGCGACGGCGTGGCGGTGGGCGTCGCCGTGGTGGCGCTGCTGTTCGCCGCGCTGTACTGGCGGATGGCGCGCGCGGTGCTGAAGCGCGGCCGGCACGGCGATCCATACAGCGTCTGGTCGCTGCGCGCGCCGCCCGCCAGCGCGGCCGCGGTCAAGCAAGCCGCCTGAATCGGTGTATAGTCAAACCGTGACTTCAATGCGAGATTCATCATGGAAAGCGCAGTCGTTGCTGATACTGCCCGCCCGCAACTAGAGCAGTTGCTGGCGGCCTATTCGGAAGGCCGAATCAGTCGCCGCGAACTGGAGCTGTCCAGCGGGCTTTGGTTCGGCGAGATATTGCACGAGCTGACCCGCCACGGTTTGCCTTTGCCGCGCGTCGATACCCGTTCGCATTTCAACGAGGCGCAGCGCAATTTGTTCGGACGGGTGTTCGGATGAACATCACCTTGATCGTGACGGACGCCGGGCCGCTCATTACGCTGGCGGTGGCCGATGCGCTCGACACGCTGACCTTGTTGGGAGTGCGTGTCGTTATTCCGGACATGGTGCGGTTCGAGGTCACGCGCAACGCCGGCAAACCGGGCGCGCAGGAGCTGCTTGCGTGGCTGGATCTCAATCGCGACGTCGTGGAAATTGGCGACACCGAGGAGTATGCCGAGTTTTCCGCCTTGCTGGCGTTGAACCCGGCGCTGCGCACGCGCAATCGCGGCGAGATGGCGGCGGCCGAAATTTTGGCCCGCGAGCTGGCGGACGGCATCGATGCCGGTCTGCTGCTGTTTGAAGACTCGGATGTTCGCAAGAGCAATTTCCTGGTGCGTATTCCTGACAACGTCCTGATCCTGTCGACCTCGACTTTCCTGCACGGTCTCCAGCGCCACTCCCCTCTGTGCGTGGCTGGATTGATCTGGCGCTAGCTTGTTGCTTGTTGGCATGTTTGGACGGCGCGGCATGGGGTTATAATCCGTTCAACCTTTCCGTAACACCTATCAGAACGGATGCCGCAGACATGAGCCAGCCCAATCAGTTTTCCCTGTTGACGCAACGCCGCTTCGCGCCGTTTTTCTGGACCCAGTTCCTCGGCGCGTTCAACGACAATCTGTTCAAGACCGCGCTGGTGGTGATGCTGACCTTCGATGCGATGAGCTGGACCACGCTGTCGCCATCGCTGATCACCAACCTGATCCCCGGCCTGTTCATCCTGCCCTACGTGCTGTTCTCGGCCACCGCCGGCCAGTTGGCCGACAAGTTCGAAAAGTCCGGCCTGACCCGCTTCGTCAAATGGCTGGAAGTGGCCATCATGTGCATCGCCGGCCTCGGCTGGATGACGCACACCCTGTGGCTGCTGGTCGCCGCGGTGGTCGGCATGGGCATCCACTCGACCCTGTTCGGCCCGGTCAAATACGCCTACCTGCCGCAGCAGCTCAAGCCCGATGAACTCATCGGCGGCAACGGCGTGACCGAGATGGGCACTTTCGTCGGCATTCTGCTGGGCGAAATCCTGGGCGCGGTGCTGGTGGTGCAAAAGCCCAACGGCATCGCCTTCGAAGCCGTCGCCACCATCGCCGTGGCGCTGCTCGGCCTGATCGCCAGCTACCGCATCCCGCTGGCGCCGGCGCCGGCGCCGGCGCTGAAGGTGAGCTGGAACTTCATCGGCGAATCGTTCCGCAACATCAATTTCTCGCGCAAGAACCGCGTGGTGTTCCTGTCCATGCTGGGCAACTCGTGGTTCTGGTTCTACGGCGCGCTGGTGCTGGCGCAGTTCCCGGTGTACGCCAAGGACTACCTGCACGGCGACCACAGCGTGTTCGTGCTGCTGCTGACGGTGTTCTCGCTGGGCGTGGGCAGCGGCTCGCTGCTGTGCGAGCGCCTGTCCGGCCGCAAGGTGGAGATCGGCCTGGTGCCGTTCGGCTCGATCGGCCTGTCGCTGTTCGGCGCCGACCTGTATTTCTCCAGCCAGGCCTTCAGCGCCGGCGCCGCCGCGCTGGCCGCCGGTCCGCACCTGGACGCCTTCGCTTTGATGGTGCAACACGGCATGTGGCGCATCCTGTGCGACGTGCTGTTGATCGGCATGTTCGGCGGCTTCTTCATCGTGCCGCTGTTCGCGCTGATCCAGACCCGCTGCGATCCCGAGCACATGTCGCGCACCATCGCCGGCATGAACATCCTCAACGCGCTGTTCATGGTGGCGGCGGCCGGCCTGGCCATCGTGCTGCTGGGGCAGGGCTACACCATCCCGCAGCTGTTCCTGGTGACGGCGCTGCTCAACGCGGTGGTGGCGGTCTACATCTTCTCGCTGGTGCCGGAGTTCCTGATGCGCTTCCTGGCCTGGATGCTGATCCACACCGTGCACCGGGTGCGCCTGATCGACGCCGAACGGATTCCGGCCGAAGGCGCGGCGGTGCTGGTGTGTAACCACGTCAGCTATGTCGACGCCATCGTCATCGGCGCGGCCAGCCCGCGGCCGATCCGCTTCGTGATGGACCACCGCATCTTCAAGCTGCCGCTGCTGGGCTGGATCTTCCGCACCGCGCGCGCGATCCCGATCGCGCCGGCCAAGGAAGACCCGTGGCTGATGGAGAAGGCCTATGTCGACATCGCCCAGGCGCTGCACGAGGGCGACCTGGTGTGCATCTTCCCGGAGGGCCGCCTGACCAGCACCGGCGAGATCAATGAATTCAAGGGCGGCGTGTCCAAGATCGTCGAGCGCACCAAGGTGCCGGTGATCCCGATGGCGCTGCGCGGCTTGTGGGGCCACCTGCTGAGCCGCGGCGGCGCCAATGTGTTCGAGCGCGCCTTCCGCACCGGCCTGCGTTCGCGGCTGGCGCTGGCGGTCGGCGTGCCGGTGGCGCCGCAGGACGTGACGCCGGAAGGCTTGCAGGAACGCGTGCTGGCGCTGCGTGGCGACTGGAAATAGGCTTTGCTTACGGGTGCTTACAAAATAGTTATAAAAAAATATAAGTTTTCTTTAGAATAAGTCGCTGTCTTGCCAAGACATTGCACACTCCAGGGGAAACTATGCACGCACAAGCAAAACTGTTCGCCGCGCTGGCTGTCGCCGGCGCCGTCACACTGGCCGGCTGCGGCGGTGGCGACTTCATTCCCACCCCGGTCTTCTTCCCGGACTACGGGACGCCGACGGCATCGACGGTGACGATCGACTTCAACAACGGCATCGACGGCTGGACCTCCGACGTCGCCGACTACTACGACAAGGACCGGCCGACCGAAGTGGCGTCGGGCTGGAAGGACTTGCCGGCGCCCCTGAGCGGCAAGGGCTACTACCTGGCTTCGCATAACAACAGCGACGACGTGCTGACCTACGCCAGGCGCCAGCTGGACGGCTTCGTGAAGCACGCGAAGTATCTCGTCACCTTCGAGATGCGCTATGCGACCGACGCGGCCACCGGCTGCATGGGCGTCGGCGGCTCGCGCGGCGAGAGCGTGTGGATGGTGGCGGCGGCCAGCTACGATTACATCAAGACCCTGCCGCGGCCGAACGGCAACTATCGCGTGAACCTGGATCGCGGCAACCAGGCCGCCTCCGGCCCGCAGGGCAAGGTGCTCGGTACGCAGGGCGTCGAAGGGTTGAGCTGCTCCGGCGGTAAGTGGGCCAGCACCACGCGCAAGTCGAACGAAGCGATCGAGGTGACCGCCGACAAGGATGGCCGCATCTGGATCATGCTGGGCGCCGATTCCGGCTTCGAAGGCAGCAACGCCTTCTACCTGCAAGGCGCGACCGTCAACATCAAGCCGCTGTAGGTTGGCGCACAGGTCAGCGCGCCGCCTGCACCTGCTCGCGGTTCTGGCGCGCGCCGGCCAGGCGTACGATCTGCTCCAGCTCCACCGGCTTGACCAGGTGATGATCGAAGCCCGCTTCGCCCGAACGGCGGCGGGCGTCGCCCTGGCCCCAGCCGGTCAGCGCGATCATCAGGATGCCGTCGGCGCCGGGACGCTGGCGGATCGCCCGCGCCGTTTCGTAGCCGTCCATGCCGGGCATGCCGAGGTCGAGGATGATCAGGTCCGGCGGATGCTCGGCGCTGGCGGCGATGGCGCTGGCGCCGTCGTACACCGCATGCGCGTCGAAGCCGTCGATCTCCAGCAGCGCCGCCAGCGAATCGGCGGCGTCCTGGTTGTCGTCCACCACCAGCACCTGTAGTTTGCGGCCGTCGATGTCGCCGGCCGCCGCCGGCAGGGCGGGGTCGTGCGCGGCGCCGCCCAGCACCGGCAGGCGGATCGCGAATTCGCTGCCCTGGCCGGGCCCGGCGCTGCTGGCCTCCACCGAGCCGCCGTGCATCTCGGCGAAGCGGCGGGCCAGGCTCAAGCCTATGCCCAGGCCGCTGGAGAACTGGCCGGCCACGGTCTTGCTCTGCTCGAACATGCGGAAGATGCGCGCGATCGATTCGGCGTCCAGGCCGATGCCGTTGTCGCGCACCGTCACCAGCAGCTCGTCGCCATGGCAGCTGGCGCTGACCGTCACCTGGCCGCCCTGCGGCGTGAACTTGACCGCGTTCGACAGGATGTTGGCGACGATCTGCACCACCCGCGCATAGTCGGCGTTCAGCAGCAGGTCCTTGGCCGGCAGCAGCCAGGCGACGGCGATGCGCTTGGCGTCCGCCGCTTGCAGGCACAGCTCGCCGACGTGGTTCATCACGGCGGCCAGGCTGACCTGCTGGCGTTGCAGCGTGATCTTGCCGCTGGTGATGCGGGCCACGTCCAGCAGGTCGTCCACCAGCCGCGTCAGCAGCCGCACCTGGCGTTCCACCATGTCGCGGATGCGCGCCACCGGCGGCGTGTCCGGGTACATATGCGTGAGCAGCGAGACCGAGGTGCGGATCGGCGCCAGCGGGTTGCGCAGCTCGTGCCCCAGGCTGGCGAGAAACTCATCCTTGCGGCGCGCCGCCTCGCGCACCTGGTACTGCTTGTGGCGCGCGCGCAGCGTGGCGTGCAGCGCGGTGATCAGGGTCAGCGTGCGCACCGGCCGCTCCATCAGGTTCAGGTTGCCCAGCCCGGCCACGGCCTGGCGCACCATCGGCGAATCGGCGCCGCGATGGGTCAGCAGGATGATCGGCAGGTCGGACCAGTCGGGCTGGCGCGCCACGTGCTCCTGCAGCAGCTTGTAGCCGCCCGGCGCCAGCGCTTCCTCCACCGTCAACACCGCGCCCGCGCCCCGTTCCAGCTGCGTCGCCAGCTCCGCCAGCGTGCGGCAGACGTGGCTGTCGATGGCCGCCATCGCCAGCACCTTGGCCGCCAGCGGGGCGTCCTGGCCGGTCGGCGCGTAGATCAGGATGCGCGTTTCCATCGGCGTCAGACGGCCGGAAGATCGCCGCGCACCGCCAGCGTTCCGTTGTAGGTGGGCACGCCGGTGAGGATGCCGTGGAAGTCGTTCAGCACCGGGCCGACGTGGATGCCGTCCCTGGCGATCTGGAAGCGGCGGATGGTGCGCTCGTGCGCGCTGCCGCGCTTCTTGAACACCGAGATCGCCTGGCGCACCTCGCCCTCGGCCTCGAAGTAGCGCAGCATGATGACGTTGTCGGCGATGTAGCTGGCGTCGATCGCGGTGGTCATGCCGCTGCCCAGCATGCCTTGCTGGACGCCGACCACGATGCTGACCACGCCGCGCTGGCCCAGGTAGGTGAGCAGCTCGTGCAGGTAGACGGTGAGGAAGCGCTCGTCCGGCACCGCGTTCAGGTAGCCGTTCAGGCTGTCGATGACGACCACCCGCACGCCGCGCTCGACCGCCTGCATCACCGCGTGCGAGAACTGGCCGGGGGCCAGCTCGGCCGGATCGATCTGCTGGATCGTCAGCAGCTTGCGGTCGATGGCGTCGGCCAGCGGCATGCCGACGCCGGCCGCGCGGTTGAGCATGTTGTTGCGCGCCTCTTCGAACAGGAACATCGCGCACGGCTCGCCGCGCTGGGTGGCGGCGTGCACGAACTGCGCCGCCAGCGTCGACTTGCCGGTACCCGGCGGACCGGAGATCAGCGTGCTCATGCCTTCTTCGAGGCCGCCGCCGATCAGCTGGTCCAGCGCCGGCAGGCCGCTCGACAGCTGGCGCCGCTCGCTGACCACGCGGCTGGCGGCCGCCTCCAGACGCGGGAACACGTGCAGGCCGCCGCTGATGATCTTGTAGTCGTGGGCGCCGCCGCGGAAGGCGATGCCGCGGTACTTGACCACGCGCAGGCGGCGCCGCTCGGCGCCGTAGGCCTGGTCGGCCAGCTCCAGGGTCAGCACCGCGTGCGCCACGCTGCGCACCTGCAGGTCGGTGCTGAGGGCGGTGCGGTCGTCGAGGAAGATGGTGGTGCAGCTGCGGCTGCCCAGGTACTGCTTGAGCGCGAGCACCTGGCGCCGGTAGCGCAGCGGGCTTTCCGCCAGCAGCTGCAGCTCCGACAGCGAATCGAGCACCACGCGGCGCGGCTGATGGCGCTCGATGGCGGTGACGATGCGCTGGATGGTGGTGCCCAGTTCGATCTCGGACGGATGGAAGATGGTGTACTGCTGCGCGGGATCGAGCACGTCCTCGTTGGGCAGGATCTCTTCGATGTGGATGCCGTCCATGGTCCAGCCGTGCGACTGCGCCACGCTCAGCAGTTCGACGGCGGTTTCGGCCAGCGTGATGTAGAGCACCGGCTCGCCCTGGCGCACGCCCTCGTTGAGAAACTGCAGCGCCAGCGTGGTCTTGCCCGTGCCCGGTTCGCCTTCGACCAGGTACAGCCGGTCGCGCGTCAGGCCGCCGGCCAGCACTTCATCCAGGCCCGGCACGCCGGTCGAGAGAAACAGATGAGTAATGCTGTTCTGTGCTTGCATGGGCGCAGTCCGAAAAGTTGGCGCCGCGCTGGCAGGGGCGCGGCTGATGTTCGGCTGATACTACCTGAAATGGCGGAAGCGGGATTTTCGATAGCACACGTGCGGCCAACCCGGCCTTAGCCTCGCTGGCGCAGCTGCGCGCTGTGCTGCTTGTCGAGATACATCGCGCGGTCCGCGCGGCCCAGCAGCATCTCGATATCCTGCGGGTCGTCCGGATGGTGGATGGCGATGCCGATGCTGGCGCTGAGCGAGACGGTGGCGGTCTTCAGGCGGAACGGCTGTTGCAGCGCCGGCCGCAGTTTGTCGGCGGTCTCCTGCGCGGCGCTGTCGCTGTGCAGGTTCTCCAGGATGACGATGAACTCGTCGCCCGCCAGCCGGCCCACGGTATCGGTCTTGCGCACGATGTGCTGCACCCGCGCGGCGAACTGGC
Organism: Duganella sp. GW822-FHT06D06; assembly: GCF_058799615.1. Lineage (NCBI taxonomy): Bacteria > Pseudomonadati > Pseudomonadota > Betaproteobacteria > Burkholderiales > Oxalobacteraceae > Duganella > Duganella sp. GW822-FHT06D06. The sequence continues at coordinate 607,075 of NZ_JBXALQ010000002.1, read as the reverse complement.
GCAGCAGTTCGTCGCCTTCCTCGTGGCCGTAGCGGTCGTTGATCTGCTTGAAGCGGTCGAGGTCGAGGAAGAACACGGCGCAGCTGTGGCGCAGGCGGCTGGCGCGCTGGATCGCCTCGGTCAGCGCGGCCATCAGCGCGCGCCGGTTGGGCAGGCCGGTCAGCGTGTCGCGCAGCGCCATCGCCTCCATCGATTCGAACAGCGACTTGCGCTCGCTGATGTCGTGCAGGAAGGCGATGAACAGGTGGCCGCTGCTGCGCGGCACGTAGGCCAGCGACACTTCCACCGGCAGCTCCTGGCCGGCGCGGTTGCACAGGGTCAGCTCGATGCGACGGTTGAGCACGGTGTCGGCGCCGCATTCGGCCAGCTGTCGCATGTCGCGTTCGTAGGCGCGGCGCAGCAGCGGCGGCAGCACCATCGCCGCCAGCGGCTGGCCGATCACCTCGGCGCGACTCCAGCCGAACAGCTGTTCGGCCTGGCGGTTCCAGTCCAGCACCACGCCGCCCGGATCGAGGGCGATGAAGGCGTCGTGGGCGTTGTCGAGGATGGCGCGCAGTTCGGCGGCGCGCTCCTGCAACAGCAGCTGCGTGCTTTGCTCCTGCGCCAGCGCGCGCTCCAGCAGCAGCGCCTTGCGGGCGATCTCGCGGGTGCGCTCGCCGACGGTCGATTCCAGCTTCTCGTTCATGCCGCGCAGCGTGCCCAGGTGGTCCTGCTCGTTGCGCACCAGGTCGGCCAATGCCTGCGACAGCACCTGCGCCTCGTGGAAGCTGTCGACCAGCGGGATGGCCGGCAGCGCGCCGGGCGGCGTATCGGCCGGCGCGGCCGAGCGTTGTTCGATGTTCTTGCTGAGCGCATTGAGCGGACGCGTGAGCCGCCGCGCCGCCGCCGATGCCGCCAGCGCCATGGCCACGCCGAGGATGGCGCCCAGCAGCAGGATCTGGTGTTCCAGCGCGCGGGCGCCGGCCAGCGCCACGTCCACCGGCTGGCGCACCAGCACCGACCAGGTCAGCGTGGCCGGATTGTTCAGATCGCCGGTGCGCGAAAAGCCGGTCAGGTAGCTGCGGCCATCGGGCCAGGTTTCCTTCAGCGATCCCGGCGCGCCCGTTTGCGACAGCGCCAGGCTGGTGCTGCCGATGGTCATTTCCTCGCTGCCCTTGGGGCCGAGCATGACGGTGCCGTCGCCGCGCACCACGAAGATGTCGGCCGAATACTGCTGGTCGGCCGGGGTCAGGATGGTCTGCGCCAGGCGCCGCGCCCAGTTCCAGCTCATGTGCACGCACAGCACGCCGCGGTAGCTGCCGTCCGAGCGCCGCACCGGGCCGGCCGTATCGACGAAGCGCCACGGGTCGGCGCTGTACTGCAGCTTTTTGCCGAGCAGGGTGGCGGGGTGGAAGTCGCCGGCGTAGAGCTTGTCGCGGCCGCCCTTGAACCAGGCGCGGCCGCTGACATCCTGGCCTTCGAGCAGCCCCTGGGTGGCGGCGTAGACGCTGCCGTCGGGATTGGCCAGGCCGATCCAGGCGTAGTCGGGGAAGGTTTTTTGCAGGCTTTCGAGCACCTGGCGGATCTCGGCGGGGGACTTGGCGTCGCGGATCTGCGGCAGCTCGGTCAGCAGCAGGACGTCGCCGGTGGCCTTCTGCACCACGCGGTTGAGCGAATCGCGCATCTGCCACGACAGCTGCTGCAAACGCAGGCCGGCTTCGCGCTCGGCGTAGTCGATGGCGTAGTGATCGACCAGCACCAGCAGCGACAGCACCGACATCAGCACCGTCGCGGCCACGCCCGCTGTCACCAGCGTGGTGAGGCGCGGCCGGGCCGTGCGTGGGGTGGGCTGCGATGTCATGGCGCGGGCCAAAAAAGATGACTGAAAGAAATTAAATTCATTGTAGCACCGGGTGCGGCGCATGCCTTGGCCGCCCCGAAAATTCCCCATATGAAGCCACGCTTTGCGTTGTTCTGGACAACAAACTTGCTTGACTTAATTAGAATGATCGTTCATTCTACGCACTTATGCACATTTTTTATACAGAAAGTCCCATCATGGAAGCTCTTTTCCGCAGGACCGCAGCCCTGATCGCCGTCGCCGCGCTGGCTGCCGGCTGCTCCAAAACCACGACCGAAGCACCTCATATGCAGGTGGCGGAAGTGGGCGTTTTTAAAGTGGCGCCGGAAGCGCTGCACATCACGACCGAACTGCCGGGCCGCACCGCCGCCTTCCAGGTGGCCGAAGTGCGCCCGCAGGTCAGCGGACTGATACAAAAACGCCTGTTTGTCGAAGGCGCCGACGTCAAGGCCGGCGTGGCGCTGTACCAGATCGACGCGGCCAGCTACCAGGCGGCCTACAACTCGGCCAAGGCGGCGCTGGCCAAGGCCAGGGCCAACCTGATGACCAGCGGCCCGAAAGTGGCGCGCTACAAGGAGCTGGTGGCGATCGAAGGCGTGAGCCGCCAGGACTACGACGACGCCGTCGCCGCCAACGAGCAGGCCAAGGCCGACGTGGAATCGGCCGCCGCCGCGCTGGAGCAGGCGGCCATCAACCTCAAATACACCCACGTCGATGCGCCGATCAGCGGCCGTATCAGCCGCTCGGCCGTTACGCCGGGCGCGTTGGTGACCGCCAACCAGACCGGCGCGCTGACCACCGTGCAGCAGTTGGACCCGATCTATGTCGACGTCACGCAATCGAGCGAAGACCTGCTGCGCCTGAAGCGGGAGCTGGAAAACGGCGGCTTGAAACAGGCCGGCGGCCAGGCCAGGGTCACGCTGCTGCTGTCGGACGGCAGCAAGTACGCCGAAAGCGGCAAGCTGCAGTTCTCCGACGTGACGGTCGATCCGGGCACCGGCAACGTCACCTTGCGCGCGCTGTTCCCGAATCCGAAGCACGATCTGCTGCCCGGCATGTTCGTGCGCGCGGTGGTGGAATCGGGCGTCAACGAGCAGGCCATCGCCGTGCCGCAGCAGGGCGTGACCCGCAACGCCAAGGGCCAGGCGACCGCGCTGGTGCTGAACAAGGAAGGCAAGGTTGAACAGCGCGTGCTGGTCACCGGCGGCACCATGGGCGACAAGTGGCTGGTCAAGTCCGGTCTGAACGCCGGCGACCTGCTGATCGTCGAAGGCGTGCAGAAGGTGAAGCCGGGTGCGGCGGCCAACGCCGCTAAACCCGCCTCCGCTGCCGCCGCCGTGGCAGCCGGCGGCGCCATGCCGCCTAACGCCAAGAGCGCCCAGTAAAGGAGCATCGCCATGTCACGTTTCTTTATTGACCGCCCGATCTTCGCGTGGGTCGTCGCCATCGTCATCATGCTTTCGGGCGTGATCGCGATTCTCGGTCTGCCGGTCGCGCAGTATCCAAGCATCGCGCCGCCGTCGATTTCGATCAGCGGCTCCTATCCGGGCGCCTCCGCCAAGACGGTGGAAGACGCCGTCACCCAGGTCATCGAACAGAAGATGAAGGGCATCGACGGCTTGCGCTACATGTCCTCGTCGAGCGACGGCACCGGCGGCATCGGCATCACGCTGACCTTCAAGAGCGGCACCAACCCGGACATCGCCCAGGTGCAGGTGCAGAACAAGCTGCAACTGGCGACGCCGCTGCTGCCGGCCATCGTCACGCAGCAAGGCCTGGTGGTGGCCAAGGCCACCAAGAACTTCATGATGGTGCTGGGCTTCGTGTCCGAAGACGGCAGCATGAAGCAGGCCGACCTGGGCGACTACGTGGCCGCCAACGTCATCGATCCGCTCAGCCGCGTGGAAGGCGTGGGCGACGTGACGCTGTTCGGCGCCCAGTACGCGATGCGCATCTGGCTCGACCCGGCCAAGCTGCAAAGCTACCAACTGACGCCGGCCGACGTAACCGCCGCCATCACCGCGCAGAACACCGAAGTCTCGGCCGGTGAGCTGGGCGGCGCGCCCGCCATGCCGGGCCAGCAGCTCAACGCCACCGTATCGGCGCAGAGCCGCCTGCAGACCGCCGAACAGTTCGGCGCGATCCTGCTCAAGACCGCCGCCAGCGGCGCCACCGTGCACCTGCGCGACGTGGCTCGCATGGAGCTGGGCAGCGAGAACTACAATGTGCTGGCCCGCTACAACGGCAAGGCCGCCACCGGCGTCGCCATCAAGCTGGCCACCGGCGCCAACGCGCTCGATACCGCCAACGCCGTCAAGGCGCGGGTCGCAGCGCTGGAGAAGCAGTTCCCGGCCGGGATGAAGGCGGTGATCGCCTTCGACACCACGCCGTTCGTCAAGCTGTCGATCGAGGAAGTGGTCAAGACGCTGGTGGAAGCGGTGATCCTGGTGTTCCTGGTGATGTATCTGTTCCTGCAAAACTTCCGCGCCACGCTGATCCCGACGATGGCGGTGCCGGTGGTGCTGCTGGGGACCTTCGCGATCCTGTCGGCGCTGGGCTATTCGATCAACACGCTGACCATGTTCGCGGTGGTGCTGGCGATCGGCCTGCTGGTCGATGACGCCATCGTGGTGGTGGAGAACGTCGAGCGCGTGATGACGGAAGAGGGCTTGTCCCCGATCGAAGCGACGCGCAAATCGATGGGTCAGATCAGCGGCGCGCTGGTCGGTATCGCGATGGTGCTGTCGGCGGTGTTCGTGCCGATGGCTTTCTTCAGCGGCTCCACCGGCGTGATCTACCGCCAGTTCTCGGTGACGATCGTTTCGGCGATGGTGCTGTCGGTGCTGGTGGCGATGATCTTCACGCCGGCGCTCTGCGCGACCTTGCTCAAGCCTGTGGCCAAGGGCCATACGGCGATCGACACCGGTTTCTTCGGCTGGTTCAACCGCAGCTTCGACCGCAGCAGCTTGAAGTACCAGGGCTGGGTAGGCGCGCTGCTGAACCGCAGCGGACGTTCGCTGATCATGTACGCGCTGCTGCTGGCGGTGCTGGCCTTCGTGTTCGTGCGCTTGCCGACCTCCTTCCTGCCGGAAGAAGACCAGGGCGTGCTGTTCTCGCAAATCCAGCTGCCGACCGGCGCGACCCAGCAGCGCACGCTGAAGGTGATCGAAAAAGTCGAGCAGCACTTCCTGAACGAAGAGAAGGATTCGGTGGCGTCGGTGTTCGCGGTGGCTGGCTTCAGCTTCAGCGGCAACGGCCAGAACACCGGTATCGCCTTCGTGCGCATGAAGGACTGGTCGGAGCGCAAGGGCGCCGGCCAGCGCGTGAACGCCATCGTCGGCCGCGCCATGGGCAGCTTCTCGCAGATCAAGGATGCGATGGTGTTCGCCTTCGCGCCGCCTGCGGTGCTGGAACTGGGTAACGCCAGCGGCTTCGATTTGCAGCTGCAGGACCAGGGCGGCGTCGGCCACGAAGCGTTGATGGCGGCGCGTAACCAGATGCTGGGCATGGCGTCCAAGAGCCCGGTGCTGATGGCGGTGCGTCCGAACGGACAGGAAGATACGCCGCAGTACAAGATCACGGTCGACCAGCAGAAGGCGACCGCGCTGGGCTTGTCCATCGCCGATGTGAACAAGGTGCTGAGCACCGCCTGGGGTAGCGCCTACGTCAACGACTTCGTCGACCGTGGCCGCGTGAAGAAGGTGTACATGCAGGGCCAGCCGGATTCGCGCATGTCGCCGGAAGACCTGGGCAAATGGTTTGTCCGTAACGCCGACGGCGAGATGGTGCCTTTCTCGGCCTTCTCGACCGGCAAGTGGATCTATGCGTCGCCGCGCCTGGAGCGTTACAACGGCCTGCCGTCGACCGAGATCCTCGGCATGCAGGCGCCGGGCCAGAGCTCGGGCGCCGCGATGGCGGAGATCGAAAAGATGGCGGCCAAGCTGCCGCCGGGTATCGGCTTCGAGTGGACCGGCCTGTCGACGGAAGAACGCGATTCCGGTTCGCAAACCACGCAGCTGTACGCGATCTCGATCCTGATCGTGTTCCTGTGCCTGGCCGCGCTGTATGAAAGCTGGTCGATTCCGTTCTCGGTGCTGCTGGTGGTGCCGCTGGGTGTGATCGGTACGGTGCTGGCGACGTATGTGTTCAAGCTGTCGAACGACGTGTACTTCCAGGTCGGCTTGCTGACCGTGGTGGGCCTGGCGGCGAAGAACGCGATCCTGATCGTGGAGTTTGCGAAGGAGCTGCAGGAGCAGGGCGTGGAACTGAAACAGGCGACCTTGCAGGCCGTGCGTCTGCGACTGCGTCCGATTCTGATGACATCCATCGCCTTCGGCCTCGGCGTGCTGCCGCTGGCGATCAGCAGCGGCGCCGGCTCCGGCAGCCAGAACGCCATCGGCGTCGGCGTGTTGGGCGGGATGTTGTCCGCAACCTTCCTGGGCATCTTCTTTGTGCCGGTGTTCTTTGTACTGGTGCGGGGTTTCTTCAGCAAGAAGGCCGCCGCTCCTGTTGCCGCTGTGGAGGCGCACTAATCATGAAAAAATCTTTACTCACAATGGCGGCGCTGGCGATGTTGGCCGGTTGCAGCCTGGCGCCGGTGTATGAACGTCCGGCGCAACCGGTGGCGCAGGCCTGGCCGGCCGGCGACGCCTATAAAGGCGTGCCGGCAGCGGCGGCCGATGCCAAGCCGGTATCCGAAATCCAGTGGCGCGAATACTTTGCCGACGAGCGTCTGCGCAAGGTGATCGCGCTGGCGCTGGCCAACAACCGCGACCTGCGCGTATCGGTGCTCAACATCGAGAAGGCCAAGGCGCAGTACAACATCGACAGCGCGGCCTTGCTGCCCAAGCTGTCGGCCAACGTTAGCCAGAACGCATCGCGCACGCCTTCGACCATGACCGGCACCGGCGAGGCGGCCATCAACCGCCAGTACAACGGCGGTTTGGCGATGGCGTCGTATGAGCTGGACTTCTTCGGCAAGGTGCGCAATCTGTCGGACGCCGGCTTGCAGACCTACCTCGGCACCGAGGAAGCGCGCCGCGCGCAGCAGATCACGCTGGTGGCCGAAGTGGCCAACGCCTACCTGACGCTGATCGCCGACCAGCAACGCCTGAAGCTGGCGGCGGAAACGCTGCGCAGCCAGCAGACCTCCTATGACCTGAGCAAGAAGCGCTTCAATTCCGGCGTCACCTCCGGCGTCGATATGTATGAAGCGCAGACCAGCGTGGAATCGGCGCGCAGCGACATGGCGGTCTACACGGCGCAAGTGGCGCTGGACCAGAACGCGCTGACGCTGCTGGTCGGCAGCGGCGTGCCTGCGGACCTGCTGCCTGCCGGCGAACTGGATGCGGTAACGCAGCTGGCGGCGATTCCGGCCGGCCTGCCGTCGGACCTGCTGCAGGCCCGTCCCGATGTGCAGGAAGCGGAGCGCGCGCTGCGCGCCGCCAACGCCAACATCGGCGTGGCGCGCGCCGCCTTCTTCCCCAGCATCTCGCTGACGGCGTCGGGCGGCAGCGCTAGCAGCACCTTGTCCGGCCTGTTCAAGGCGGGATCGTCGACGTGGAGCTTCGTCCCGCAGATCAATTTGCCGATCTTCGACGGCGGCGTCAATCGCGCCAACCTGAATATCGCCAAGGCCAATCGCGACATCTCGGTGGCGCAGTACGAGAAGGCGATCCAGGTGGCGTTCCGCGAAGTGGCCGATGCGCTGGCCCAGCGCGGCACGCTGGACGAGCGCATCGCCTCGCAGCAGGCGCTGGTCGATGCGGCCGACAAGAGCTTCCGCATCCACGAGGCGCGCTACCGCAAGGGCGCGGACTCGTACCTGAACGCGTTGGTGTCGCAGCGCGCGCTGTACGCGGCGCAGCAGGGCCTGATCTCGGCGCGGCTGGGCAAATCGAGCAACGCCGTCACCCTGTACAAGGTGCTGGGCGGCGGCTGGCAGCCGGAAGTCGCGCAGCCGCGCGGCTAAGGTGGCCGGAGCGGCAGGCGCAGAGTGTTGCGCGCCTGCCGCCTTCGACTGCTGATAAATTGACAAAAATGGTCCGTTTCGCCACAGTACCGCCTCAGGCAAGCTCGTTACCCAAGGAAGACTCCATGACCGCACCCATCGTAAAACGACGCACCGACCCGGAACGCGCGCAGAACCGGCGCAACCAGGTGCTGGAAGCGGCCGCCGTCTGCTTTGCGCGCAGCGGCTTCCATGGCGCGAGCATGTCCGAGATCTCCAAGCAGGCAGGCATGAGCGCCGGCCATATCTACAACTACTTCGACGGCAAGGACGCCATCATCCTGGCCTTTGTCGCGCGCGAGGCCGAGCATGTATCGGGCCTGCTGCGCGATCTGGCGACGCGCGAAGATCCGTTGGAAGCGATACTGGAGGATGCGCCCATCCACATCGACGAGTCGCTCGACCCGCAGCCGTGGAGCGTGCCGCTGGAGATGTTTGCCGAAGCCTCGCGCAATCCGGTCATCGCCGCCAAGATGCGTGAAAACGAAGAAGTCTCGCGCGCGCAGTTGCGCGCACTGGTCAAGCGCGGCCGCGAACAGCGCAAGCTGCCGGTGGACGACGTGCTGCTCGATGGCCGTCTCGACACGCTGATCTCCTACTTCCACGGACTGACGATACGCGCGCTGTACCGGCCCAATATGAACCGCGCCAGCCTGGTGGACGCCTTCCGCGTCGCCATGCGCGCGCTGCTGATGACCTGATTTGTCTCGTATTGTTTCCGTCCGCTGCGCGCGGGCGGAGGCTGTTGTACCATGATCGCTCTCCCATTCCAGCCTATCGGAGCATCATGACATCCTACGTAATTCCCGCCCATGACATCGTCGGCCTGCCGGTCGCCGGCACCGCCGATCTGTTCCCAGTCCGCCGCGTCTACTGCGTCGGACGCAACTACGCCGCGCATGCGCGCGAGATGGGCTTCGACCCGGAGCGCGAACCGCCATTCTTCTTCTGCAAACCTAACGACGCGCAAGCCGTGATCCCCGTGGCGCCGGGCGCGGTGCTGGACCTGCCTTATCCGCAAGCGACCAGCAACCTGCATTACGAGTGCGAACTGGTGGTCGCCATCGGCAAGGGCGGCAGCAATATCGCGGTGGAAGATGCGGCCGGGCATATCTTCGGCTACGCGGTGGGTCTGGACATGACGCGCCGCGACCTGCAATTCAAAATGCGCGACGCCGGCCGTCCGTGGGAAATCGGCAAGGCCTTCGACTACTCGGCACCGGTGGGTTTGATCCAGCGTGCGGCCGAAGCGGGCGATATCAACCGCGCCGCGATCCAGCTGGACGTGGACGGCGTGACCAAACAGTCGGCCACCATCGATCATCTGATCTGGTCGATCAGCGAGACCATCGCCAATTTGTCCACCCTGTTCGCGCTGGCGCCGGGCGACCTGATTTTCAGCGGCACGCCTGAAGGTGTGGGCGCCGTGGTGCGCGGGCAGACGCTGGTGGGCAAGGTGGATGGCCTGTCCGGCATCGCCGTCAAGTTGGTGTAAATCGTTTATAGCAATGCGTCGATCGCTGTCAAGGCGGCGAGGGCGCCCATTGCCAGGCCCACATCGAGCGGGTTGGCGACATCCGGTTCGCGTGGATTAATCCGTATCATGCGGCCGTTGTGATTCTTGAGCACGCGCTGGGTAAAGTGGCGCACCGACGGGATCACTGCGCCCGCGCCCAACTCGATCACCAGCGGTCGCTGCGCCGTTTGCAGCAGGGATTGCAGGCGCGCCTCCTGCATCACCGTGCGGCGTTCGTTCCATCCCCAATCGCCGAACATCAGGATATTGGGCCGCGCCATGCCGCCGCAGTGCGGGCAGAGCGGCGCAGCATTGAGCAGGCGGCAAGCGTCGGTATCGACTTCGGGCATGAAGCTGTCGGCGCTCCAGATATCCGGGCCGCAGGGTTCCATGCATTGCAGGTGGTGGATCGAGCCGTGGTATTCGTGGATGGGGTGCGGTTCGTAGCCGGCGCGTTGGAAGTGGCCGTCCACATTGCTGGTGAAGACGCCATAGCCGGCCTGCATGCCTTCGCCCCAGGCCTTGAGCAGGGCGAAGCCGGCGTGCGGCGCGGTGTTGCGGTACAGCTGCAAGCGATGGCCGTAGAAGCCCCATGCCAGCGTTGGATCGGAGCGGAAGGTGTAGGGCGTGGCGATGCTGGAAAATTCCATGCGCGCGCGGCCGAGGGCAGGGTAGACCTGCCAGAAGCCTTCGTTGCCGCGAAAGTCGGGCAGGCCGGAATCGACGCCCATGCCGGCGCCGGCGGCGATGATCAGGGCGTCGGCCTGTTTGACGAGGTCGGCGGCTTGGCTGAGGGCGGCGAGTTCGGCAGGGGAAGACATGCAGGCTTTCGATGGCGAGCAGAAGTTCACATCTTACTCCTGCTCAGGGCAGTAGGGATGTTGCAGTGCAGCGAAAGCAAACATGACAAATACTTAAAGCCGCTGCTATAATTCCAAATTCGTCGGGGCGTAGCGCAGCCTGGTAGCGTACTTGCATGGGGTGCAAGGGGTCGGAAGTTCGAATCTTCTCGCCCCGACCAATAGAATCAGCAGCTTAGGCCAGTCTTCGGACTGGCCTTTGTTGTTTTTGCAGGGGCTTACGTCAACGCTGCACTCAATGCGACTGGCTGCAGCCGATTTCGGGATCTTCCTGACCGTGCCCTGCGCACAGTCCGCCCGGTCCGAGGTAGCCGCACTGGCAGCTGCCGTCGGTGCAGTGCGCGCAGCTGTAAACCGGGTGCGGCAAGACAAACATATAGCCTTGCGCGACGTGTTTTCCGCCGGCTGCACATTTCCCTTTGTCGGGATAGCCGTCATAGAACATCGCCTTGCATTTGTTGCAGAAGCGCCAGTCTCCCTGCGCTTCCGCTGTGGGTGGCACATCGTGCGGCAGGACGAAGTTGTAGCCTTGCGCGCTGTGCGCTCCGCCCGCGGCACAGCGACCCTTATCGTCATATCCGTTGAAGAACATGTTTGAGCATTTATTGCAGAAGCGCCACTGGTCTTGTGCGTGTGGTGTGGCATGTACGTCGTGCGGCAAGACAAAAGTGTGCCCTTGTGCGACGTGGGATCCGCCGGCCGGACAGCGGCCCTTCTTTGCATATCCGTTGTAGAACATGGCATGGCATTTGTTGCAGAAGCGCCAGGATGGCTGGCCGATATAGGCGGCCAGGGCGGGCCTGGCGCCAACGAGCACGTTGACGACGCCGGCAACAAGGGCGCTCCCAGCGACCTTTAGGGCTCGACGTCTTGATTGGAAGTAAGCTTGTTGAGGCATGGCGATCCCCTTTTCGTTTTTGAAGAACGAATATAGGCCTCGCAGAAGTCGAGCACTTATGCGCGCTCAATCGAAAGTCCGGAACTAAAGGGGAGTGGAAGTGAACTAGGTGAGCAGCACCGATCGAGGCGCCTCGGCCTGCTCCACGTGATGCGCGGGACGGCGGGGCAGTTCCAGCAACCAGTCAAATGGCACGTCGCCGGAACTGACCCCGAAGTCCGAAGTCCACAGCACTCAAGACGGCGCTGAGTGGACGCTTTCCTTCAACAGCAACTAGCGCGCGTCTTTTGGTCTATCCCCTTTGGGCCAATCCTTCGCCCTGGCCGCGAAATCTGGCCTGGGTTGCTGCGTGAAGTAGGCGGCGACATCGACGGCTTCCTGGGCAGACAGTGTGCCGCCTTGGCCGAGCGGCATATTGTGTTTCACGAACGCGGCGGCGGTAAACGTGCGCGCCATCCCCGCGCCCACGTTGAATGAGTCTTTACCCCAGACCGGCGGGAAAACATAGCCCCCTTGCGGATTCTTCGTGCCCTGTCCGTCTGTGCCGTGGCAGGAGGCGCATTGCGCCGCGTAGACAACCTTGCCGTGCTCGCGGTCTGGAACGAGCGCGGTGTCAATTTTTTCGAAACCCCGGCCGGGTACACTGGTGCCGGTTGGCACTCCCGTGGATAACCACTTCATGTAGGTCATGATGGCGTTCATGTCGGCCGAGTCGAACGCAAGTGGCTTGCCATTCATCGAGCGTTGAAAGCAATCGTTGATGCGTTCCTGGAGCGAAATGACCTTGCCCCCGCGTGACCGGTACTCCGGAAACGCGCCGGTCAGGCCGACCCACGGTGATGCAAAAGCGGTGGTCCCGCCATTGAGGTGGCAACTCGTGCAGTTCAGGCCATTGCCGACATTACGCGGCAATTGTTTATGGGTATCCGTCAGCAAGGTCTTGCCACGTTTGATGGCTTCCCCCATTGGGCCGTTGGGAATCGACGCCTCGTCGGGCACTGACATGGCGGTCGTTTGGCATAGCACCGGCGCGCTGACCGCCGTAAGCAAGGCCAGTGTCAAAGCACGTAATTTGATAGTGTTCATGGGGCTGCTCCTAAGTTTGCTCATCACATCACTGCGGGCCTGGCGTTGCGCGCAACCTCACCCGCTCAAATACTTCGAAGAGGGCCATTCCCGCCACCATGGCGGCCACGAAGCCGATTGCCTTCGGATATCCGGCACCCAGCGCGACCAGCGCCGGCCCCGGACAGAAGCCCGCCAGGCCCCAGCCGATGCCGAAGGCGGCGCTACCCAGTACCAGCCGCAGCGTGACGTCGGCGCTGGCCGGCAGCTGGATGGGTAAGCCCAGGAAGGAGCGCTTGCGGCGTTGGGCGATCAGGAATGCGAGCGAACCGATCGCGATGGCGCCGGCCATCACCAGGGCCAGGGATGGGTCCCAGTGCCCCGCCAGGTCGAGAAAATTCTGTACCTTGGCGGGATTGGCCATGCCGGAGACCATCAATCCCGCGCTGAACAGCAGTCCCGCGAACAGTGCAGTTATTGCCGTCATGTCAGCCTCCAATCAGATGTCGTTGCACGAAGACCGTCAGGAACCCCGCCGCCATGAACGTCAGGGTGGCGACCAGGGAACGGATCGACCCGCGCGAGATGCCGCACACGCCATGGCCGCTGGTGCAGCCGCTGGCATAGCGGGTGCCGATGCCGACCAGGAAGCCGGCGAACAGAATTTCGCTCCAACCCGCCTGTATGTCGGCAATGGCCGGCTCGCCGATCAGCGCCGCGATAACCGGGCCGGCGACCAGGCCGGTCAGGAAGGTCAGGCGCCAGGCCATGTCCTTGCGCGGAAGGCTGAACAGGCCCCCGAGGATGCCGCTGATGCCGGCGATGCGGCCATTGAACAGTATCAGCACGGCGGCCGCCGCGCCGATGATGAGGCCGCCCGCCAGGGACATGGCGGGGGTGAAGTTGACGAGGTCGATCAGCATGTCGTCTCCGTTGAGGTGGTGGCACAGAATTGTTGATACAGCACGGCCATGACGGCAAGCGCCTCTTTGTTCGTCACCGAATAAAAGATGTTCTTGCCATCGCGGCGCGTGCCTACCAGACCGTTTTCACGGAGCACCGTCAGTTGCTGCGAGAGCGTGGGCTGCCGGATGCCGAGCAGCTGCTCCAGTTCGCCAACGGACAACTCGCCTTGCGATATCTGGCACATCAGTAGCAGGCGGACCGGATTGGCAAGCACCTTGAGCAGCGCGCAGGCGTTTGCCGCTGCGGCCTGCATGACGCCGGGGTCGATTGTTGGATGCTGGTGGTTCATGGTGGGGCGCCTCAGATTTCAATAAAATATATTATATCACTCGATATAATATAAATACGTATAATTTGTTGCAGCCAGGGAGACCATCGTGCAAGCCACGACACGCCCGTTCTTCGATCCCGCTACCTGGACAGTGACCTATGTATTGCGGTCAGCTGCGGTCAAACTGAAGGGAAAAGCTACCTGCGGGTGGAGGACTCGGGCCCGGGCATACCCGCGGCGATGCAGGGTGTCCGCTCCCGCATAGCAGCAAAACACTCCGGGAATTTTGATTTGCATCAATCAATTTTACGAATCACGGTCCTACAATCGACCCAGTCGCCTTACGTCTAAGCTCGATCACAACCAAGGAACCAGCGATGACACCGTTTCGTATGCTCGCCGCACTCGCTGCCCTCTGCGCCAGTTGCACGGCGCTCGCCGACACCGATTGCAGCGATCGCATCGCCGATTGGAAACCACGTGAAGTGTTGCGCCATCAGGTCGAGCTGCGCGGTTGGACTGTCCAGCGCATCAAGGTCGACGACGGTTGCTACGAGGTGCGCGGCACCGACCGGCTGGGCAATAAGGTGAAGGCCAAGTACAGCCCGGCGACGTTGCGCATCCGCAGCCTCGAGATCGACTTCGGCGAGCACGGCGATGCCTCCGACTACCTGCCCGCGGCGCGCTCCGCCGCCGAACCAAACAGGGCGCGCGGCCCGCTTACTCAAGGAAACAAGCAATGAAAAAAATTCTCACCAGCGCCTGCCTGGCCGGCACCTTGGCGCTCCCCGCGATGGTGCAGGCGCGTCCCGTGGTGCTCACCACGCAACTGCAGAATTATGGCGGCAATGGCGCCTATCTCGCGTTCTATGTCACCGACGCCGCCGGCAATTATAAGAAGACCTTGTGGGTCGCCGGGAAGAAGTCGAAATACTACAAGCACCTGAGTGCCTGGGCGCGCGGCAGCGGGCTCGACGCGCGTGCCTTCGACGGCGTCAGCGGCGCCAGCGTCGGCAGCGGCAAATCGTTGAAGGTCACGGTGGAACTGGCCGATACCCTGATAGACGCCGGCTACGAAATCCGCGTCGACAGCGCGGTCGAAGATGGCCGCGATCATCCGGCCGATGTGCGCGTGCCGCTGACCAAGGCGGGGGCCGGCAAGCCGGCCCAGGGGCGCGGCTACGTCAAAGCCTTCAGCTACGACATGTAGGGGACTGCATGTCGCGTCAGCTCCACTCCGTGCTGGGCCTGTTCTGCGGCGTTCTGGTTATATTGCTGGGGTTGACCGGCGCGTTGTTGTCGCTCGATCCGGCGCTGGACCGGCTGGGCACGACCGTGCCGGGCGGCGTCAGCGTGGCCGAGATGGCCGGCCGCGTCGCGCGCCTCTACCCGGGCGTCGAACAGATCCAGCGCACGCCTTCCGGATCATTGATCGTCTACTACAGCACCGACGCCGGCGCCAGCGTGGTGCGCGTCGATCCGGTGAGCGGCGCGGCAAGCGCCTACGTGCCGTCGGCGCTCTTTCGTTGGGTCAAGCAGCTGCACCGCTCCCTGCTGCTCGACACGCCCGGCCGCATCGCGGCCGGCCTGACGGCGCTGAGCATGCTGGGGCTGTGCGTTTCCGGCATACTATTGCTGATCAAGCGCACCGGTGGCTGGCGCCGGATCGCGGCGCCGCTGCAAGGCAGCTGGAGTCAGCGCTGGCATGCCGAGCTGGCCCGGATCGCGATGGCGGGTCTGTTGCTGTCTGCGCTCACCGGCATGTATATGTCGGCGGCCACCTTCGGCCTGGTCTCGGACGGGATGCAGAGCGAACCCGATTTCCCGGCCAACACGTCCGGCGGAGCGTCGGTGCCGGCTTCGGAGCTGGCCGCGCTCAAGCGGGCCGACCTGGCCGACTTGCGGGAACTGGTCTTTCCTATCCCCGGCGACCCCAGCGCGGTGTACACCCTGAGAACGATGCAGGGCGACGGCTATGTCGACCAGTCCACCGGTACCCTGCTTACCTACCGCCCCCACAGCGCCGTGCGCGAAGGGTTTGAGCTGGTGTACCGGCTGCATACCGGCGAAGGCCTGTGGTGGCTTGGCCTGCTGCTTGGCGTGTGCGCGCTGGCGGGGCCCTGGCTGGCTGTCACCGGCACCATGGTGTGGTGGCGGCGCCGCCGCGCCAGGCCACGCATCCGCGCCAACAGCAACGCGCAGTCGGCGGACACGGTGATCCTGGTCGGCAGCGAGAACAACAGCACCTGGGGCTTCGCCCAGGCCTTGCACGACGCCTTGCGCGCCCAAGGCCGGCAAGTCCATACCGCGCCGATGAACCAGCTGTCGGCGCGCTATCGCTCGGCGCGCCACCTGATGCTGTTGACGGCGACCTATGGCGACGGCGACGCGCCGGCCACGGCCAATCGCTTCCTTGAACGGCTCGAACGGTCGCCGGCCAATCCGGCGCTGAAATTCTGCGTCCTCGGCTTCGGCGATCGGCAGTTTCCGAAATTCTGCCAGTTCGCCAGGGATGTCGATACCGCCATGAGCGGGCATGGATGGCAGCGCTCGCTGGAGCTGGCCACGGTCGATCGCCAGTCGCCCCAGGAATTCATGCGTTGGGGCGCCAGCGTCGGCGCCATGTTGGGTCTCGAGCTCAAGCTCGACTACGCACCCCGTCATCCGCGCACGTTTTCGCTCCGCCTCGAGGAACGCATCGACTATGGATTGCAGGAACAGGAACCGACGGCGGTGCTGCGCTTTGCCGCGACCCCGGTCCAGCAAGCCCGCGCGCTGTCGAAGCGGCTGCTGCGGCGAGGACGGCTGCCCCATTTTGAAGCCGGCGACCTGGTCGGCGTGATCGCGCCGGGCAGTCCCGTGCCGCGGTTCTACTCATTGGCCAGCGGCGCGCGCGACGGGATACTCGAGATCTGCGTGCGACGCCAGCCCGGCGGCCTGTGTTCGGGCTATTTGCATGGCTTGCGGGCGGGGGACTGCGTCGAAGCGTTCATTCTGCCCAATCCGCAATTCCGGCCGGCCTCCGGCAAGGCGCCGGTGATCCTGGTCGGCGCCGGCACCGGGATCGGGCCGCTCGCCGGCTTCATCCGCAACAACAGCGGCAAGCACCCGATGTACCTGTACTGGGGCGGCCGCGATCCGGAGTCGGACTTCCTGTATGAACCGGAACTGCGCAACTATCTCGCGGATCGCCGCCTCACGCAGCTGCATACCGCATTCTCGCGCGTGCAAGATGGCGTGCGCGTGCAGAACCGGCTGATCGAGGATGCCGACCAGCTGCGCGGCCTGATCGCGGACGGCGGCCAGGTGCTGGTGTGCGGCAGTCGCGCGATGGCCGAAAACGTTCGGCTCGCCCTGAACGAGGTGCTTGCCCCGCTCAGGCTGGATGTCCAGTTCCTCAAGAACAATGGAAGATATCGTGAAGACGTCTTTTGAATCGCCGGCGGCGCCGGCCCCGCAGCGCTACAGCCTGAACGGCGCGACGATGGGCTCGCGCTATACCGCCGTGTTCTACGCCCCGGCGGCGATGGACGCCACGGCGATCGGCGCCGGCCTGTTCGCCGCAGTGGACGAGGTCGACCGGCAAATGTCGAGCTGGAACCCCGCCTCTGATCTCTGCCGCGTCAACGCCGCACCCGAAAATGTCTGGATCGGCATACCGGACCAGCTGGCCGAAGTGCTCGAAACTGGCTTGCGAGTGGGCGTGGCGTCGATGGGCGCCTTCGACATCGGCCTGGGAGCGTTGGTCGAGGCGTGGGGCTTTGGTCCCGCGCGGCGGCCGCTGGTCGCGCCGCCGCGCGCACCGGGCGGCGCGCGCGCCGGCGCCGCCGGCCTGGAGATCGACCGCGCGGAACTTCGGCTACGCAAACGAACGCCCGTGTGCCTGGACTTGTCGGGCATTGCGAAAGGTTACGGCGTCGACCGGCTTGCGCAGTGTCTTGATCGATGGGGCGTCGCCAATTACCTGGTCGGTATCGACGGCGAAATGCGGGCGCGTGGCTGCAAACCTGGCGGTCTGGCCTGGACGGTTGCGATAGAAAAGCCTGCATACGGCGTGCGCGAGCCGGCGGGCGCAATGGAGCTGGCGGACACGGCGATCGCGACTTCCGGCGACTATCGGCGCTGGGTTGATGTAGGCGGCAGGCGTTACTCGCACACGATGGACACGGTCACGCAACAACCGGTGGAAAGCGACCTGGCCGGCGTTACGGTGCTGGCGCCGACATGCATGTTGGCCGACGCCTGGGCGACCGCGTTGATGGTGCTGGGGCCGCATGCGGGCGGGAGATTGGTCCGCGAGCTGGGCATGGCGGCGCTGTTCACCGTGCGTGATGGCGGCGGGCTCCGCGAGGTGTGGATAGACGGGGGCGGCGGAGCGAACGAGGTGTAGATCCCGGCGCCCGTCCTCCAATTGAAATGAAGCATCACGCCGCTGATGCGGACGCGGTCACCTGGAAGCCGGCGCCGATTCCTTCGCGCTTTGATGTTGCATCATCTGCTCCATCATCATCTGCATCATATCCATGCGCTTTTCCATCATTTCGTGGCGCATCATCATCATGCCGCCACCTGCCTTGCCTTGATGCTTATCGCCCGCCGGCGTAGCATCGGCGGCGCGCATTGACTTCATCGTGTCCTGCATGGCCTGCATGTGCTCCTGCATCAGCTTTTGTCGTTCCTTGGGGTCGCTTGTCGCGTGAATTTTCTCCATCTGGCGCTGCATCTTCTGCATATTGTCCATCATGCCGGCCGATGTGGCGTCCGGCGCCTTTTTTTCCTGCTGTGCAGGATCTGGATGATGAGGGTCTGCGGCGCTGGCGTGGGATACGCTCAGCATGGCGGCGAGGAAGGTAAGTGCGATGGCGGTTTTCATGATTGTTCCCTGTTCAGATTTTCGTTCTCGTTGTTTGGTTCAAGGGTTAAAGCACCAGCACCTGGTTTGGCAATTCGTTTTTTGCCTTGCCATCGGCCGGATAGTGCTCCTTTAAATGGCGCGTCACCGCCTCGATGCCGGCGAGCACCCCGGCCTCATAATCACCTTGCCTGAAGGCGGTTTCCATCTGATGGCAAATCCTTTGCCATTCGTGCGCACCCGCTTTGCCGTGAATGCCGCGGTCGGCGACGATCTCGACGCTGCGATCGGCCAGCAGCAGGTAGATCAACACGCCGTTGTTCTGTTCCGTGTCCCATATCCGGTATTGTGAAAATACATCGATGGCACGTGCCCTGGCCGATTGATCGCTAAACAGCGGTGCGCCGTCCAACGCGGTTTCCACCACAAAACGAATTTCGCCGGCATGGCTACGCTCGCTGGCGGCGATGGCATTTTCAATCGCACCCAGCGCCGCCGGTGGAAATGTGCGCTTGATGGTCCAGCGTGTGGTCAACAGATGCCGCACCAGGCGTTGAATGTTCATTGCTACCATCTCCCCGAGGCGCCGCCGCCACCAAAGCTGCCGCCGCCTCCGCTGAAGCCGCCTCCGCCTGAGCCGCCACGACCGAAGCCGCCCGCGACTCCACCCAGACCACGCGCGAGCATGCCGCCGCCAAGCAAAGTGAACAGCAGGGCCAGTACGCCCGCGCCGAGCGCAATGTACACCGTTCCCGCCAGCAGCCAGACGACGCCGGCCACCGCGCCGCCCGTGACCACGGCGCCCGGAAGTCGGCCCAGTATGGCGCGCAACACGCCGCCGATGGCGAACACCAGGATGAAGGCGACCGGCAAGTAGCGCTGTGCGCCGGCGGCACGGTCTAGCCTGGATTCAGGCGCCGGCAATTGCTCGCCGTCGACCAGGCGCATCATCTGCCCGGTGCCGGCGGCAATGCCGCCATAGAAATCGCCTTGCTTGAAGTAGGGGGTAATGATCTCGCTGATAATGCGCTTGCTGCTTGCGTCATTGAGCGGGCCCTCCAGACCGTAGCCGACTTCGATGCGGAGCACGCGATCGTTCTTGGCCACCACCAGGATGGCGCCGTCATCGATGTTCTTGCGTCCCAGCTTCCATTGCTCGGCGACGCGCAAGGCGTATTGCTCTATCGTCTCCGGCGCCGTGGTGGGGACGATAAGCACGGCGAGCTGGCTGCCTTTCTTTGCTTCAAACGATTGCAGTGCTTGCTCCAGGCTGTCTGTCTGCCCGGCTGTCAGCGTCGCGGTCTGATCGGTAACATGCCCTGTCAATGGCGGAACGGCGATTTGAGCGCCGACGCCGAACGGCGCCCAGAGCGCGAAGGCTAACAATGGCGCCCGTGCCGCGCGCTTGGCGGCGGCCATCGCCATCATTTTGTCTTCCCCGGGGCGTCGGCTTGAGGCTTGATGGGCGCGGAGTTGAAGTCGACCGCCGGCGGCCTGCTGATTTCCTTTTCATTCTCGACCGAAAAATTGGCTTTCGTTTTATAGCCGAGGGCCATCGCGGTCAGATTGGATGGGAACGACCGTACGGTGACGTTGTATTCCTGTACCGACTGAATGTAGCGATTGCGTGCCACGGTGATGCGGTTTTCTGTGCCTTCCAGTTGCGCCTGCAAATCGCGGAAATTGGCATCGGCTTTCAACTGCGGATAGTTTTCACTGACCGCAAGCAGTCGCGTCAACGCGCCGGACAACGCGCCCTGCGTCGCCTGGAATTTTGCGAAGGCGGCCGGATCGTTCAACACTTCCGGCGTGACTTGCACGGAGGTCGCCGCTGCCCGCGCCTGTGTCACTTGCGTCAGCACCTCCTGTTCGTGCGCGGCATAGCCCTTGACGGTATTGACCAGATTGGGAATCAGGTCGGCCCGCCGCTGGTATTGGTTGACCACCTCCGACCAACTGGCCTTGATTTGCTCGTCATTGCTTTGCAATGCGTTGTAGCCACAGCCCGACATGCCAAGCAGGGCCACAATCGCCAGCATCATCCACAGTTTACGCACTTTATCTCTCCAAATATCCACAGTGTTGAGCTGGCCCCCGTACAAGCTGGCGTCTTGGTTCGATCTAGACTAGTCGTCTGACCATTGATTTTCTATGATGCAGATCAAAGCAGACCATATCCCTTGCGGCGGTGAATTACATGCGCGGCCGGGCGGCCCGATCCGGCCGCCGGCCCCGTCCGGCGGCCGGTTGTTGCCCTCCCACCTCGCTTGTTTCCTAAACAACGCTAAACTTCATGCAAACTTTGAAAGTTTGTAGAGCCACCTTCGCTTCTTCTGTATAAATCTTTCTGGTTGGAATGCGGTCCCCATCGATATGCAAGCGGCTTTCCAGCCGTTTAGGAAATCTTCAGGGTTCGCGTTGCAATGCGGAAGCCCGCTGCCACAGCTACCGCCAAATAATAAATACAGCCCCTCGTTGGGCACACGACCAGGAGACAGCACATGACGTTAAAAACCCCTCACGCTGCACGGCAGCGCCGCTGGACCAAGACGCCGATCGCCACGGCCTTGAGCCTCGGCTTGATGACCCTTTCCAGCGCCCACGCGCAAACCGCGTCCGCCGACAAACCGGCCGAGAAAACCGCCGACGGCAAGCCGATCGATTCCGTGGTCGTCACCGGCTACCGCTACGCGATCGAGAAGAGCCTCGACCAGAAGCGCAACGCCAACGCCATCGTCGATGTGGTCACCGCCGAAGATATCGGCAAGTTCCCCGACAAGAACGTCGCCGATGCGCTGCAGCGCGTGCCCGGCGTGATCATCGACCGCAGCGGCGGCGAGGGCAAGAACGTCAGCGTCCGCGGCCTGTCGTCGGAATTGACGCTGACCCAGTTGAACGGCAACTACATCGCCACGGCCGAGTCCAACGGCGATCCGACCCGTTCCTTCAACTACATGCTGATGCCGGCGAACATGCTGTCCAGCGCTGAACTGTTCAAGTCGCCGGAAGCGCGCATCGACGAAGGCGGCATCGGCGGCACCGTGATCCTGCGCACCCGCCGTCCGCTGGACGTGAAGTCGGGCACCGGTTTCGTTTCCGCCGAAGGCACCTGGGCCGACACCAGCAAGAAGACCGACGGCCAGTTCTCCGGCCAGTACGCCTGGCACGACGAGAGCAACCGCTTCGGCGTGCTGGTCGGCTATACCCAACAGAAACGCACCACCCGCACCATGGGCGCCAGCACCGAAAACTGGCAATGGTATGGCGACGACTACGACGCCCATCCGGCCACCGACGTCAACGGCAAGCCGTCGAATATGAACAGCTACTGGTGGGGCCAGTCCGGCTTCAAGGACCAGAGCGGCAAGAAATACACCAATTTCATGATGCCGACCTCGGTCAACTTCGACGTCAAGACCGAGGACCGCGAGCGTCAGGGCGGCCAGTTGACCCTGCAAGCCAAGCCGGTCCGCAACCTGACCGTGACCGGTAACTACTTCCGCTTCGACCTGTCGCAAAACTCGCAGACCAACACGCTGAAGATCCCTGAGTGGAACCTGGCCCGCTACGACGGCGACGGCAACTGGCCGGGCGGCCGCATGCTCGACGGCCTGACCTTCGACCGCAGCGGCACCATCGTCACCGGCGCGCAATACAGCGCGCATGCCGGCAAGAAGTACTATTGCAGCGGCGACCAGGCCAAGGCCGGCGGCCTGACCAACACCGGCGGCTTCGGTCCGGACGATTGCACCATCCCGACGCCGCAGATCACCGGCAGCTACAACCGCGAAAAAGCGCTGTCGCAAACCGCCGATATCGAAGTCGATTGGCACGGCGACTCGCTGGACGCCACCTTCAAGGGCGGCCGTACCTGGGCCAGCGGCGGTCCTGAGCTGCAATTCGGCATGCCGATCAAGCCGCGCCTGCAAAACGCCGACGGCAGCTGGACCCTCGGCAACTACGCCAGCGCCTGGAGCACGGCCGGCAAGCCGACCATGACCTTCTCGCCGGAACTGATGGCCAATCTGCAGAAGGGCATAGGCGAAATCGACCTCGGTTCGACCAGCTCGTCGTGGACCCGCAACAGCACCGAGCAGAAATACGCCCAGGCCGATTTCACCTGGCACGCCGACACCAACTGGCTGGACTCGCTGCAATTCGGCGGCAAGTACCGTGACGGCGGCACCCACCGCAGCACCGGCAACAACTACTGGGTGTGCAAGGGCGCCGATCCGACCAACTACGACAAGCGTTACCAGGCCGGTTGCGATGCCACCGCCAACAAGTTCCAGCCGCAGTTCCTGTACAGCCAATCGCTGGACAACCTGGCGGGCGGCATCAGCGCCAGCGCTTTCCCGGCGATTAACTATCCGGCCTACATCGGCTACCTGAACCAGACCTACGGCGCTATGCAGACCCGCAACGAAGACAACTTCGTCTACAACGTCAACGAGAAGATCTCCTCGACGTACTTGCAGGCCAACATCAAGACCGACCGTCTGCGTGGCAACGTCGGCCTGCGCGTGGTGCGCACCAAGCAGCATGCCGATTCGACCGACCGCGTCGACAACTACAACGACTACTTCTTCAACGGCGCCAATGGCAGCCCGGCGCCTTGCCAGGCAGGCGGCGCTCCGGCCGTGGGCGCACCTGCCGGCTCCGGCTGCACCAGCGGCTTCACCCGGCTGCCGGACAGCACCGCGCGCAACTCGTCGTTCGTGCTCAGTTCGCTCGACCGCAGCTACACCGACGTGCTGCCTAGCTTGAACCTGGCCTATGACGTGCGCAAGGACTTGCTGCTGCGCGTGGCCGCGTCCAAGGTGGTGTCGCGGCCGAGCTATGGCGACATCGCTTCGCCGGGCGGCTTGCAGTACTACAGCCAGGAATACGTCAACGACCGCCGTCTGATCGGTGGCGGCGACAAGCAGGGCTGGTTCGGCGAAGGCAGCAACAAGCAGCTCGATCCGTACAAGGCCACCCAGTTCGACGTGGGCCTGGAGTGGTATTTCCACCGCGGCTCCGTGCTCGGCGCCGACCTGTTCCGCAAGAACGTCAGCAACTTCTCGGTGCCGGTGGTACGGGACGTGACCATGAACGTCGGCGGCCAGAGCGTGACGGTGCAGAACTACTCGACCACGGCCGGCGGTCGCAACGGCGTGTCGCAGGGTATCGAGACCTACGTGCAGCACACCTTCGATTCCGGCCTCGGCTTCCAGGTCAACTACACGTACAACAAGACCAACCAGGCGGCCATCACCCTGGGCGACGGCACCGAGATCGGCAAGTCGCCGCTGGTCGGCAGCGCCAAGAACCAGGCCAACGTCACCGTGTACTACGAAACCGACAAGTACCTGGTGCGCGCTTCGTACAACCGTCGCGGCGAAGTGGTCAACGGTCTGGTCAACGGCTTGAACGTGTATTCGGATCCTTACAGCCAGGTCGACGTGAACGTGGCCTACAACCTGACCAAGGAGCTGAGCCTGACCGCTTCGGTGCTGAACCTGACCAAGGAAGAGACCAGTTCCCACCTGGGCAGCGACACCAAGGATCGTTTCTACTCCAACGGTTACACCGGTCGCATCGCCTACTTTGGCCTGAACTACAAGTTCTGATACCTTCCTCCCGCCCCCTCGTGCCCGCTGGCGTGAGGGGAGCTTCCCGTCGGCGCTTGCCTGTTTTGGCAAGCGCCGACTTTTTTGCTTGTGCAAGGGATAGAGAAAAATGACAAACAATCGTATCAAACGCGTGGTGGTGGTCGGCGGCGGCAGCGCCGGCTGGATGGCGGCCGCGGCGCTGGCCACCTACCTGGGCAAGCAGGCTTCGGTACGCCTGATCGAGTCCGAGGAAATCGGCATCGTCGGCGTCGGCGAGGCCAGCGTTCCGCACATCCGCATGTTCAACAGCCAGATGCTGGGCATCGACGAGACCGAGTTCGTCAAACGGACCCAGGGCACGGTCAAGCTCGGCATCGAATTCAAGGATTGGTCGCGCATCGGCGACAGCTACATCCACGGCTTCGGCGTCGTCGGCCGTTCGCTGGGGCCGCTGCCGTTCCACCAGTTCTGGCTCAAGCTGTTCCAGTCCGGCCGCGCGGCGGCGATCGGCGATTACTCGCTGCAGACCGTGATGGCGCCGCAGGGCAAGTTCGTGCCCGGCGACCGGGATGCGCCGCCCAATTCGCCGCTGTCCGACATCGCCTACGCCTATCACTTCGACGCCGGCATGTATGCGCGCTTCCTGCGCGAGCTGTCGGAGCAGCGCGGCGTGCAGCGCATCGAAGGCAAGATCGTCGGCGTGAACCAGCGCGCCGATGACGGTTACGTCGAATCGGTGACGATGGAAAATGGCGAAGTCGTCGACGGCGAATTGTTCATCGATTGTTCCGGTTTCCGCGGGCTGCTGATCGAGCAGACGCTCAAGACCGGCTATGTGGACTGGACGCATTGGCTGCCGTGCGACCGCGCGATGGCGGTGCCCAGCGAGCGCATCGATCCGATCACGCCGTACACCCGCGCCACCGCGCGCGAGGCGGGCTGGCAGTGGCGCATACCGCTGCAGCACCGCACCGGCAATGGCTATGTGTATTCGAGCCGCCATCTCGGCGACGACGAGGCCGCCGCGACCTTGTTGGCCAACCTGGACGGCAAGGCGCTGGCCGAGCCCCGTCCGCTGCGCTTCACGCCGGGCATGCGCAAGAAGTTCTGGAACAAGAATGTGGTGGCGCTGGGATTGGCCAGCGGTTTCCTGGAGCCGCTGGAGTCGACCAGCATCTATATGGTCCAGTCGGGCATCAGCCGCTTGCTGGCGCTGTTCCCAGGCCGCGATTTCAATCCCTTGCTGGCCGAGCGCTTCAACCGCGAATCCGCGTTTGAATACGAGCGGGTCCGCGATTTCCTGATCCTGCACTACCACGCGACCGAGCGCAACGACACGCCGTTCTGGAACTACTGCCGCACCATGTCCGTTCCGGACAGTTTGAAGGAGGCGATGGACCTGTTCCGCAGCGACGGGCGCTACTTCCGCAACGGCGAGGATTTCTTCGCGCTGCCGAGTTGGGTGCAGGTGATGCTGGGCCAGCGCATCATGCCGCAAAGCTACCATCCGATCGTGGACGATATGCCGGAAGAGAAGTTGGTGCAGTACGTCGAGGGTATGCGCGCGACATTGGCGCAGGCTGTGGCGGCGATGCCGACGCACGGGGAGTGGATCAACCGGTATTGGAAGGCGGCCGCGCAGTAAGCCGGCCCGGATGTTGTTGCCGGGGGCGGCGCGTTGCCGCCCCCGGTTTTTATTGCATTACTGCCGTTGCGGCTCGCGCAGATCGGCGGGCAGGGCGTCCGGCTGCGTGCCCCAGGTTCGGGCGGCGGCATCGCTGCCCAGCTTCATCTGGAGCTGGCCACCGGCGTTGAGCTGCTCCCAGTCCAGCCAGACCTGCTGGCGCGGTTGGCCGTTCCAGCGCACCTGCTCGATCGCCATCGGCGCCTGGGCCTTGCCGCTGCTGGCGTTGCTGTTGATGCGCAGGGTCTTGCCATTGCCGACATCGATCTCGGCGCTGGCGAATTTCGGCGCATGCAGCAGGAAGTGTCCGCTGCCCGGCATCGATGGATACACGCCCAGCACGCTGAACACATACCACGCCGACATGGTGCCCAGGTCGTCGTTGCCGGTGACGCCGTTCGGCGCGTTGGTGAACAGCGTTTCGGCTGCGCGCAACACGGTGCTGGTCTTCCACGGCTGGCCGACCAGCGTGTACATCCACGGCGCGTGCAGGTCAGGCTCGTTGTTCGGGTTGTAGCGGTACTGGCTGTAGTAGTTGTACGGCCCCATCACCCAATCCTTGCGCACCGCCTCGTAGGGATTCTTGCGCAGGGCGTCGTAGGCGAAGAAGGCGTCGAGCCGGCGAGCGGTTTGCGCGCGTCCGCCCATGGCCGCCACCATGCCGCCCACGTCCTGCTGCACCAGCCATTGATATTGCCATGCCGTGCCTTCGTGGAAGCCATGTTCGGCGCGCGGGCTGTAGCTGCCGTCGAGTTCGGCGAACCATTTGCCGTCGGTCATGCGCGCGCGCGGGAAGCCTTTGAAGCCGAGCTCCTTGTCGTCCGCCGCTGCGTCCCATACCTTGTGCCAGTTGCCGGCACGCTTGCGCAGCAGCGCGGCGTCGTCATGCTTGCCCAGCGCCTCGGCCATGTAGGCCAGCGCGCCATCGGCCTGCGCATATTCCAGCGTGGCGGAGCCGCCGTGGTGCGGGTCGACATCCATGCCCTTGGCGCGGAAGGCGCGGTCGTACTGCACGTAACCGTTGGCCAGGTAGCTTGGATTGCCGGCGCGTCCTTCGCTGCGGCTGCCGAACGGCGGCGCGCCGAAGGCGTTTTCACGCAGCGCCGTGTAGGCGCGCTGCTCCTGGCCTTTCAGCGCGCCGAAGCGCCACAGGTCGACCAGGAAAGGCGTCACCGGGTCGCCCGTCATCACGTTCGATTCGAAGTTGGCGTAGCCCCAGCGCGGCAACCAGCCGCCTTGTTCGCGGGTCTTCAGCACCGAATCGGCGATGTCGCGCGCGCGCTCAGGACGCAGCAATGCCAGCAGCTGGTTGTGGGCGCGGTAGGTGTCCCACAGCGAGAAGAATTCGTAGTAGGTGGAGCCGCCGGCGTTGTGCAGGGCGTCGTCGTAGCCGCGATAGCGGCCGTCGGCGTCGTTGCCCGTCAAGGGCTGCAGCAGCGCGTGATAGAGGGCGGTGTAGAACACCGTGCGCTGGTCCTTGTCGGCGCCGCCGATGCGCACCGTGTTCAGCTCCTTCTGCCAGGCCAGCTGCGAGGCTTCGCGCATCGTGTCGAAGCTGCGCGGCTGCGTGCCGGCGTAGGCGTCGGCGTGCAGGTTGCGGCGCGCGCCTTCGGCATCGACGTGGGAGATGGCGCTGATGGCGGTGACGGCCTTGCCGTCTTTCAGGTCGAAGCTGAACCATGCGCCGTGCGGACGGCTGTCGCCTTGCTGACTCACGCCGCGCGTGCCGGACGTGCCCCCGGCGTCGCTCCACACGCCGTGCGTGCTGAAGGGACGGTCGAACTCCATGCGGAACCAGGTCGCGTATTGGGCGCCGCCGCAAAAACTCTTGGTGACGATCTTGCCTTCGATGGCGCGGTCGCCGACCACCTGCAAGGTGCTGCCGACCACAGAATGGCGTTCGTTGGCCTGGCCGACGTTGACCAGCACATGGCCTTGGGTGGCGGTATCGGCGAAGGTGTAGCGCTCGGCGCCGGCGCGCGTCAGTGCCGTGGTTTCGGCGACGATGCCGCCGTAGTCGGTGAGCTTGATCTTGAAGTAGCCGGCCGCGCCGATTTCGCCGTCATGGGTGTAGCTGGACGCGTACTTCTTCTGGTCGAAGCTGGCCGGCTTGGTGGTGTCGAACCTGGCGCCGGGGCCGATGTCGCCGGTCACCGGCAGCACCGACAACTGGCCGCCCTGTTCCCAGCAGCCGGCGCCGGACAGGAAGAAGTGGCCGAAGCCGCGGATTTTCGGGTCCAGGTAGCGCCAGCCGGCATAGTGCTCGCCGATCGGGCTCAGTTGCAGCATGCCGAACGGGGCGGAGGCGCCGGGGAAGGTATTGCCGTCGTCCTGGGTGCCGATGAAGGTATTGACCGGGAAGCCCGATTCCGGTGCGGGCGCGGGTGCGGCGTCGGCCCAGAGGCTGGTCAGGGCCAGCGCGATGCTGAGCGCGAGCTGGCTGGTGGTGCGGTGTTGCGTCATTGAGCGTCTCCAGTTGGTATTGTTGTTTTGCTGTTTATAGCATTTGAAACCTGCGGCGGCGAGGCCAGGGCGGCGCGGACCGCGGAGTTTAGTGCGGTTTTAGTAAACATCGCCCTAGTCGATCGCCTTGAAGCGGATCGCGGCGCCGCCGCCGGCCGCCAGCCAAAGCGACATCGTCTGGTCGCGCTGCGCGGCCTTCTTCTCGATGACGATGGCGTAGGGCTTGGTTTCCCAGTGCGCGCCCGGACCGTCGCGGTAGATCTCGGCCTGGTAGCGCTGGCCCGGCGCCAGGAAATCGAGCTTGAGATCGAGCGTGCGCGCCGTTTCGTTGGTCAAGGCGCCGAGGAACCAGTCGCGGCCTCCGCGCTGCTGGCGGGCGATGGCCACGAACTGACCCACTTCGCCGGCGAGGGCGCGGCTTTCTTCCCAGTCGGCCGGAACGTCGACGATGAACTGGAAGGCGTCGCGGCGCGCTTCGTAGTTTTCGGGCAGGTCGGCCGCCATCTGGATCGGGCTATACAGCACCACGTACAGCGACAGTTCCTTGGCCAGCGTGGAGCGCACGCGGTTCTCCGATTGCTCGCCGTTCGGCTTGAGGTTGAAGATGCCGGGCGTGTAGTCGAACGGGCCGGACAGCATGCGGGTAAAGGGCAGCAGCGCCGTGTGCTCGGGCGGATTGGGCGGAAAACCCCAGGCGTTGTACTCCTGGCCGCGCGCGCCTTCGCGCGTGAGCCAGTTCGGGTAGGTGCGGCGCAGGCCGGTGTCCTTGATCGGCTCGTGGGTGTCGATGCTGATGTGGCGCTTGGCCGCCGCCACCACGGAGTGCAGGTATTCGCCGGCCATGTACTGGCCGTCGTGCCATTCGTAGCGGGTGACGCCTTCGGCGTCGACGCGCTTGATGCGGGCGTTGTCGGTGACGTAGCCGGTTTTTACCTGCGTGACGTTGTGGTCGCGGTAGTAGTCGAGCGCGCCGTCCATCTGGCCGGCGTAGTGCGCTACCGCGCCCGAGGTTTCGTGGTGGCCGATCAGGCCCACGCCCAGTTTCTTGCCGTAGGCGGCGATCTGGCGCATGTCGAAATCGGGGTAGGGTTCGGTGAAGCTGAAGCTGTCGCCGTTGTCCTGCCATTCGCCGTCCCAGCCCACGTTCCAGCCTTCCACCAGCACGCCGGAGAAGCCGTACTTGGCGGCGAAGTCCATATAGCGCTTGGTTTCGGCGGTCGTGGCGCCGTGCTTGGGGCCCGAGGCCCAGGTCTTCTGCCACAGGTGCATGGCCCACCAGATGCCGACATATTTGCCCGGCTTGACCCAGGAGACGTCGCCCAGTTTGTTTGGTTCGTTGAGGTTGAGGATCAGGTCCGAGTTCAACAGGCCTTTGGCGTCGGGCGATACCTGCA
The DNA here is from genome assembly GCF_058799615.1 of Duganella sp. GW822-FHT06D06. Taxonomy (NCBI): domain Bacteria; kingdom Pseudomonadati; phylum Pseudomonadota; class Betaproteobacteria; order Burkholderiales; family Oxalobacteraceae; genus Duganella; species Duganella sp. GW822-FHT06D06. The sequence goes on along the minus strand of NZ_JBXALQ010000002.1, from coordinate 577,662 downwards.
CGGTGCGCCACGGCGTCTTGAAGGCGCCGCGGGTCTTGACGCGGCTGCCGTCGTACCACGGCGTGAGGTCGGCCTTGAAGACGCCGTCGTGTTGCTGGTTCAGCGTCATCGATGCGTAGTCGGTCAGCGCCGCCTCGTGGATCGACAGGTGCACGCCGGACGGCAGGCGCAGCGTGAATGGCGTTTCCACGTGCGGCGCGTCCTTCAGCAGGGTGGAGCGGTACAGGTACTCCAGGCCGCGCCAGGCGCGCGCGGGGATCCACCAGGCGCGCGTCTTGTCGGCTTCGGGAATCTGGAACTCGGTGGTTTCGTCGACGATCTCGATCTCGCCCGGCATGCCGGCCTGCTCGGGCACTTCGTAGCGGAAGCCGATGCCGTCGTTGAACACCCGGAAGCGTACCGTGAACTTGCTGCGCGCGTCGAGCGTGCGCGCGAAGTCGACGCGCAGCTCGTTGTGATTGTCGCGCACCAGTTTGCGCTCGCCCCAGGGCTGGGTCCAGGTGGTGTCGGCCTTGTCGCTGGCGGTGGCGGCGATGTGATAGCCCTCGCCAAACGAGGCGCCGCGCTTGAACACCATGCCGAGATGGGAGGGCGTGATGACCGGCACACCGCGATAGGTGACGCGGTAGGTCGGATTGGCGCGGTCGTCGCTGACGCTGACCACCAGCGCGCCATCGGGCGAACTGACGCTGGTGTCGCGCGCGTGGGCGAGAGGGGCTGCCAAGGCTAGTAGCAGTAAATAGACAGGTTTCATGATGGGGTTGTGGGCCGTGGGTTGGTCGCAGCGCGTTTATGAAACAGACGGAGCTTGCTGGTTTTAATGGCTGGATTTTCACACGGGGGGATGAGGTAATTCGCGGAAAGCGTGCTGGCGCGGCATAGTTTAGTAAGGATTACTAAACCATGCCGCTGCGTGGGTCCGTCTTCGTCAACAGGTAGCTAAATGAGTGAAACATTCAATGTTTTGCCCAGAGCCTTGGCAGCCTGTTCAACAAATTCAATTTTCGAAGAGTGGGCCAGGTCAAACAATCGATCGACTTGCGGCATGTGCACGTCGAGCCTGCGCGCCAGATCTGCCTTGCGCATATTTTGTGCGTGCATTTCGTTCCATAGCAGGACTTTTGCCGTTCCCAGTGCTGACAGGCCCACAGTAGCGTCACCTGTGACGTTCGCTGATGGCAGCGGTACAGGGCGGCGTTCATCGAAGTAGAGCGACAGCACGGATTCCAATGCATCACCCGCATTGCTTAGTGCACTGGTGATATCGTCGCCGACAGAGTTTGCTTCCGGGAAATCCGGAAAACCTACCAAGTAAGTGCCGTTGGAGTCGCGCGTGAGGGTTACGGCGTAGTTCAACATATCATTCTCCAGTCAGGATCAGGTTTCGCTGGTCCTATCATTTCAATCCAAGGTCTTTTTTAATTTTTTCTACGAGTCCGGTTCCGATTTCTTTCGATCCATGATCAGGGAATATGGTCGTTTTCCCGTTGAGAGTCACCCTGTGGTGGCTCCCCTTGGCCGGCGTGAAAATCGCGCCTTGTCGCTCCAGCCACCGTCGGAACTCGCTGTACTTCATAGTACCCTCTGTCAGGTGTCGGATAGATTTAATATACAACATATTTGTTGTGTTTTGCGGATGTAGATCAAAGTTGGCTACTTTACAAAACTTCACGCAACGGAGATAAAACGGCAATCGCCCGCCGGTTTAATGGCTGCTGTGACAATCAACCGACGGGAACCAACCATGACAGCATCCGCAGCGGCGCGACCCTTGATGGTCTTGCGCGATTTGAGCAAGCGTTACGACAGCAGCGCCGGCAGCCTGATGGCGCTCGACGGCATCAACCTGGAGGTGCGGGCCGGCGAGTTCGTCGCCGTGGTCGGCAAGTCCGGCAGCGGCAAGTCGACCTTGCTGAACCTGGCCTGCGGCATCGATACGCCGTCCTCCGGCGAAGTCTGGATCGACGGCGCCGCCGTGCACGGCATGCGCCAGTCGGAGTTGGCGCGCTGGCGCGGCCGCCATCTCGGCATCGTGTTCCAGTTCTTCCAGCTGTTGCCGACGCTGACCGTGGCCGAGAACGTGATGCTGCCGATGGACTTTTGCGCCACCTATCCGGCGCGCCAACGGCGCGCGCGGGCGCTGGCGTTGCTGGAGCAGTTGGATATCGGCGCGCAGGCCGACAAGCTGCCGTCGGCGCTGTCCGGCGGCCAGCAGCAGCGCGCCGCGATCGCGCGCGCGCTGGCCAACGACGCGCCCATCCTGGTGGCCGACGAACCGACCGGCAATCTCGATAGCGACACCACGCGCCAGATCATGCGGCTGTTCGCCGGCCTGGTCGAGCAGGGCAAGACGGTGCTGATGGTGACCCACGAACGCGACTTCAGCGAATACTTCACGCGGGTCGTCACGCTGGCCGACGGCCGTATCGGCAGCATCGGCGCGCCGCGCGACGGCGCTGCCGGCATCGGCCACGCCGCCAACCGGATGCGCCATGCTTAGCCCGCGCTGGCGCAAGCTGTTGCGCGACGTCGCGCTCACGCCGGGCCGCGTGGCCTTGATGGTGCTGGCGCTGGCGGCCGGCGTGTGCGGGCTGGCCACCATGTTGAGCAGCTATACCATCCTCACCCGCGAGACCACCCGCAACTACCTCGACACCAACCCGCCCTCGGCCACGCTGCAGTTGGAGCGCATCGACGCGCCGCTGCTGGCGGCGATCCGCGCCTTCCCCGGCATCGCGCAGGCGCAGGCCAGCGGCACGGTCGGCGCAGCGCTGGCGGGCGAGGGGGCCGGCGGGACTCCGACCTTGCCGCTGACCATCTTCGTGGTGGACGATTTCAAGCAGCTGCGCATCAACACCGTGTATCGCGAGCAGGGCGCGTGGCCGCCGCCGGACGGATCGCTGCTGCTGGAGCGCGAGGCGCTGCGCCTGATCGGCGCGGCCATCGGCCAGCGCATCGCCGTCGGCACAGGCCGTGGCGCGCCGCAATCGCTGCTGATCTCCGGCACCGTGCACGATCCGGCCCTGCCGCCGGCCAGCCGTGGGCAAACGGTGTACGCCTATGCCACCCCGGCCACCGTGGCCGCGCTGGGACTGGACGCCAGCCTGCGCCAGCTGAAGCTGACCGTCAGCGAGCAGCCCATGAATGTGGACGCCATCGAAGCGACGGTGGCGCGGCTGGCCGTCTGGCTGCGGCAGAACGGCCATGCGGTGGAGCGCATCCGCATTCCGCCGCCGGGCGAGCATCCGCACCAGAAGGTGATGAGCTCCATCCTGGCGATGCTGCTGGTGTTCAGCGGCGTGGCGCTGCTGCTGTCTGCGGTGCTGGCGGCGACGGTGGTGGGCGGCATGCTGCAACAGCAGCGGCGCCAGATCGGCGTGATGAAGACCATCGGCGCGCGGCGCTCGCAGATCGCCGGCCTGTATCTGACGCTGGTGCTGGCGTTGGCCGGCGCCGCCACCGCGCTCGGCATGTCGGCCGGGCTGGCGGCGGGGCGCGCGTTCTCGCGCGTGGTGCTGAATCAGATCCTCAACTTCACCATGCACAGCGGCGCTGTTCCGCACTGGTGCTATCTGCTGCTGATCGCGGCCGGCGTGTTGCTGCCGTTGGCGGTCGCCGCGGTGCCGATCGCCCAGGCCAGCGCGGCGACGGTGCAGGCGGCCATCAGCGACAGCGGCAGCCATGGCCAGCGCTACAGCGCGCCGGCGGCGTGGCTGGAGCGCCTGCCGCTGGTCGACCGCAGCCTGCTGCTGGCGCTGCGCAACAGCCTGCGCCGGCGCGGCCGCCTGCTGTTGACTTTGGGGTTGCTGGCGCTGGCCGGCGCCATGACCATGAGCAGCCTGAATATACGGGCCGCATCCGAGCGCCACCTGGTCGACGCGGCGGCGGAGCGCCACTACGACATCGAAACGATACTGGCCGGTCCGGCGCCGATCGCGCAGGTCAGCCAGCTGCTGGCGGCGCTGCCGCAGGTGGCGCTGGTCGAGGCGTGGGAGCGCAGCAGCGTGGCGCGCCAGCGCGCCGACGGCCTGGAGATCGAACGGGTTTACCCGGACGGCGCGCACGGCACGCTGGCGGTGCAGGCGGTGCCAGAGCAGAACGCCACGCTCAGGCTGGAGATGCTGGCCGGCCAGTGGCTCAGCGCCGGCCAGCCGGACCAGGTGGTGTTGAACAGCGCCGCGCTGGAGTTCTTTCCGCAGGCGCGGGTCGGCGGCAGCGTCGGCATCGCCAGCCATGGCCGCACGCTGACCTTGCGGGTGGCCGGCATCGCGCGCCAGGACATGACGGCGGCCACGGTGTACGTGTCGGCGCCGACCTATGCGCGGATGGCGGGCCGCGCCGGGCAGGCCGCCAGCTATCGGGTCGTGCTGCGCGCGCACGACGCGGCGGGCATGGACGCGGCCGCGCGCCAGATCGGCCGCACGCTGGCCGCCGCCGGCATCGAGGTCCGCATGAATGTGACCGAGACCATGCTGCGCCAGGAGGTCGACGGCCACTTCGACCTGCTGATCGCGGCCATGCTGTTCGTCGCGCTGTTGATGGCGGCGGTCGGCCTGTTCGGGCTGGGCTCGGCGATGGGCGGCAACGTGGCCGAGCGCGGGCGCGAGTTCGGCATCATGCGCAGCATCGGCGCCAGTTCGGCCGTGGTGCTGCGCAATGTGTTGTGCGAGGGCGTGCTGGTCGCTGTGATGAGCGTGCCGCTGGCCTTGGCGCTGTCGCTGCCGCTGTCGGCGGCGATCGGCGCCTATCTGGGCCAGCTGCTGTTCGGGCTGGCGTTTCCGTTGACCGTGTCGGGCGCCGGCGCGCTGGGCTGGACGGCGCTGCTGCTGCTGGGCGCCTTGCTGGCGAGCGGCTTGCCGGCCTGGGCGGCGTCGCGGCTCAGCATTCAACAATCGCTGGCCAGTCTCTGAAAGGAAATGTGATGAAAAAATCCACCGTGGTGGCGGCGCTGCTCGTCGCCGCCGGCATCGGCCTGTATGTCGGCGCGCAGTATCTGGACCTGGTCGGGCTGTTCAATCGCATGCACGGCATGTGAGCCCTGGTGTCCCGAGTTGCAAATTCGTTGAATAAATACGGCGATTATCGCCGTATTTATCATCAACGAATTTACAACTCAGGACACTAGGACCCGGCCGCGACACGCTGCTGTATGTTTTCGATAACCTTGTCGGCGCGCATCTGGCGCAGCACGGCGGCCAGCTGCGGCACCAGCGCCTGGTGCTTCTTGTGCAGGTAGTGGTAGACCGGGAAGGCGGCCAGCGGCGGCGCCATCACCACCACCTCGTCCAGCTTCAGTTGCTTGATCACCGCCATGCCGGACAGGCGGTTGCCGACCACCAGGTCGGTGCGCCCCACCATCATTTTCTGGAAGGCCTGGGCCATGGTCGGCACCGCCTCGGTCTTCATGCCGATGGTGTTTTCCTGCACGATCTTGATGCCGCGCACATGGCCGATGGTGTAGGGCTTGAGGCTGTCCCAGCCATTGAGGACGAAACTGGTGCCGTGCGTGAAGACCACGATCTCGTAGGTCAGCAGCGGCACCGGCACGATGACCAGGTTGGCGTAGTCGCGATCCATGCCCAGCTTGCGATACAGCTCGCCGTCCATGCGGCCTTCGTTGGCGTAGATCAGCGTGCGTTCGCCCGGCAGGCGGTGCAGCTGGAGCTGGTAGCCCAGCCGGCTGTACGCTTCGCGCAGCACCAGTTCGGCGATGTCCGTGGCCGGATCGTCGCCGACCAGGGTGGAGACGTTGACCACGGGCTTAGCCGGCGCCGCCATGGCGGGCAGCCAGGGCAGCAGTGCAAGCCGTATCACGGAGCGGCGCTTCATTTGCGTGTGCTTTCTGCGTGGATCGTCATGAAGCCAAGTCATCAGCATATACGCTGGCGGCCCGCTATGCCAATAGTATCGTGCGGTTCCGGGTTTTGCGGAAAAGCAACACTCTCGCCGCCCGCCATCGACAGCCTGGCGTGCTCGAGCGTAGGATCGAAGTGGGCGCGGCGGCGATCCCGTCGCTGGCGCCCACCAGGGTTTATCCCGTCACTCACCATAAGGAACACCCATGAAACGTTATGCCATTGCTGCGCTCAGTCTGTTGTCGGTCACGCTGCCGGCGCTTGCCGCCGACAAGATGGCGACGCTCGACCCCAAGGTTCCCTGCGTGATCGAGTACCCCAAGGCTTCGCTGATGAACGAAGAGAAGGGCACGGTGGTGCTGAGCCTGAAGCTGTCGGCCGATGGCAAGGTGCAGGAATCCAAGGTGAGCAAGTCGAGCGGCTTCAAGAACCTCGACAAGGCGGCCTCGACCAGCATCACCAAGTGCAAATTCGTGTCGCCGGGCGGGGATCAATGGCAAACCCTCGAGTACGTGTGGAAGCTGGAATAAGCCGCTACGGACACAGCGGGCTGCCGGCCTGCAAGCCCAGCGACTCGGCCCTGGCGATCGCGGTGGCGGTCGGCAGCGTCGCCGGCAGGCTGAACAAGGGCATGATGCTCTGGTAGCCCACCGCCTCGCAGCCGTTGCTGCTCGGCGCGCACAGCCGGACGCGCACGAAGCGGATGCAGCCGGCGCCGTTCGGATCGGCGATGCAGTTGAGGCGGGCGCGCGCCACGCAGGCCGGCAGGTTGCCGCTCGGGATGGCGGTGAGCGTCAGGTCGCCGTTGGCGCCGCGCGCCAGCGACAGGTAGTCGATGCGCAGGTGGGCGTCGGTGACCGGCTGGCCCAGCGTCAGCATGCCGGGACCGTCGCGCAGCAGCGCCGTCTGGCGCACCCGGTCCATCGCGGCCGGGTCGCTGAAGTCGCTCACGGCGGCCAGCGCGGCGGCGCGCCGCGTCGCCTCCTGCAGGGTAGTCAACAGGTACATCGCGCGCGCCACTTCCATGACGGCGAACAGCAGCGTGAAAAACAACAGCGACAGCAGGCCGAATTCGACCGTGATGACGCCGCGCCGGCGGGGCTTAGTTGCCGACATAGTGCATGGCCACGGTGACGCTCAGCCCCATGCCGCTGGCCCCCAGCAGCTCGTAGGAATAGTCGGGGAGCACGTCGTCCTCCAGCAGGGCGGCGACCTGGACGGTGATGGTGGTGGGCATGAAGAAGCCGGAACACTGGCCGCCGTCGCAGTTGACGCTGACGACCGGCGGGTAGGAGCCGGGGTTGCTGCCGTCGAGTTCGGCGGCGACGATGGCGCTGGCGACGGCCGCCACGGCGGCCGTGCGGGCCGGCGACTTGAAGTCGACCGTCGCGCACGAGGACAGGTAGCGCGCGGCGTCGTGGGCGGCGCGCTGCATGATCTGGTAGTGGTACAGCGCGCGCCCGAGAAACAGCGGCAGCGCCAGCAGCAGTATGAAGATCGGCAGGATCAGCGCCATCTCCACGGCGGCGATGCCGCGCCGGCGGCGGGGCGGGGCGGGCCGGCTCATGGCAGCAGCTCGACGGCGCCGCCCAGCGCCTGGTCCGGCACCGCGCCGGCGAACTCGGCGTGGAGGGTGGTGGCGCTCGCCGGCGCCGTCATGAAGAAGCGCCCCACCGCCAGCACGGTGGCGCTGGCGCTGGCGCCGGCCGCCACCGGGCAGGCCAGCAGCGCCACGTTGAGCACGCGGCGCTGGCGCAGGCCGGGCAGGTTGGCGGTGGACGGCGCCTGGAAGTTGGCGCCCACCACCGCCTGGTAGGGCGTGCTGGCCGGGTAGCCGCTGGCGGCCGGCGCGCCGGGCGCGTACAGCGTGGCCCAGTGGCCGGTGCCGAAGGTGGCGTAGCCGCCGGCCGGCTCGGCCGCGCCGGCCACGTAGGCGGAATATTGCACCGCCTTGGCGTAGGACCACAGCGGGCCGTAGTCGGCGCTCAGCGTGCCGGCCGGCGAGGGCAGCGGATCGGCCACGGTCCACAGCTTGTTGCTGGCGGCGTCGGCGAACTGCTTGGCGCCCTGGCCGTTGCGCGCCGTGCTCATCCAGGGGATCGTGGTGTAGACATAGGATTTGATGTTGGCGTCGGGCGGGGCGCCGTTGGGCGAGCAGGCGCCGCCGGCGTACTGGTCGAAGCGCGAATTGAGCTGCGCGAACTGGCTGGCCAGCGGGAAGCCGCGGCTGACGGTGATGGCGCCGCCCTGCAGGCGCGGGATCTGCAGCGTGCCGGCGCACACATAGGGGGTGAGCACGCTGTCGGCGGTGTTGGCGGCGCTGCCGGCGGCGCCGGGCGGCGACAGCGGGTCGATGGCGAAATGTTCCGGCGCCAGGCCGTTCGGGTTCAGTTGCATCAGGTCGTAGCCGACGCCGCGCCGGAAGCCGTATTCGACCAGCTCGTTGAGCGGGGTCGCGCCGGGGTTGAGGCGGGCGGCGGCGGCCGTGTTCGACAGCGCGCACACCGCCAGCGGCGTGGCGGCGATGGTCAGGCGGCCGGCCAGCGCGCGCGCCGAGGTGCTGACCGTGTTCAGGCTGCCCGACAGCAGCCGCATGAACACGGTTTGCAGCTGGCCGTGGGCGGCGGCGAGCAGGCCGCTGTCGCTGCGCGCGTACAGCAGGCCGTCCGGCGCGGCCTGGGCGGCGCCGGCGTCCAGCCACGGGCCGGCCGCGTCCGGCGAGGCGCTGAAGCGCAGGGCGGCGCTCGACCAGGCCACCGGCAGCTGGCCGAACTGGTATTGCGCGACGGCGGCGGCGTTGGCGGCCTTGGTCAGCGCGCTGGCGACGCCGGCGGCGGTGCCGTTCAGTTCGCGCGCGGCGGCCAGCGCGGTGGCGTCGGCCAGCAGTTGCAGCTCGGCCTTGCGGGTGTACAGCTGGCCGAGGTCGAGCGCCAGGCCGACCAGCAGCAGCAGGCCGGTCATGGCCACGCCCAGCATCAGGGCGAGGGCGCCGCGCTGCCGGCGCGGCCAGCGGCGGTGGGTCTGCATGCGCGGCCTCCTGGGTGTCGATACCGCTCCAGTCTATCCAGCCGGAAATATTTGAGTTTGATCGACGACAAGCGCGATGCTCCTGACAGAAACTGTCACAGCCTGCCGTTAACATTCTGTTCATGCGGCGCCGGGACAGCGCGCCGCGACTACCCTTATCAACCACCAGGAGTATCACCATGATCAGCCCCAACTATGTTCTGCTGTACGTCGCCGATCCCGTCGCCAGCGCCACTTATTACGCCGACCTGCTGGGCCAGCAGCCGGTCGACGTCGCGCCGACCTTCGCGCTGTTCGTGCTGGAGTCCGGCCTGAAGCTGGGCCTGTGGTCGCGCGACCATGTCGAGCCGAAGACGCTGGCGTCCGGCGGCGGCGGCGAGCTGTGCATCAGCGTCGGCGACCGCACCGTGGTCAACGACATGCACGCCGACTGGTCGGCGCGCGGCGTCACCATCGCCCAGCGCCCGGTGGCGCTGGACTTCGGCTACACCTTCGTCGCCGTCGACCGCGACGGCCACCGGCTGCGCGTGTTCGTGCCGGAAAACGTGTAAGCACGGCGGCGGCCGGCGTGGCGCCGGCCGCCGCAATTGTCGGTTGACACCCCAAAACAAGGGGTGATATATTCGTCGGCATCGTATGGTAACGTTTCCAAAGCTGGTTCCATGTACCGTGTCTCTTCGGTCGCGCAGTTGCCGGGGCGCCGGTTTTTTTGCCCGGCACGGCGGCAACGGCTAAGATCGCATACCAGACCAACACAGCGCCGGGGCACATCGGCGGACAAGGAGACAGGATGAGCTATCACCGTAGGGGCGGCCCGGCCGCGTCGCTGCTGGCCGCGCTGGCGGGGGCCGTGGTCTTGGCCGCCGGCGGCGCCAGCCACGCGGCCGCGCCGGCCGCCGCGCCGCGCGCCGAAGTGATGCACTGGTGGACTTCCAGCAGCGAGTCGGCCGCCGTGCGCAAGTTCGCCGATGCCTACCGCGCCGCCGGCGGCGTCTGGGTCGACACGGCCGTGGCCGGCGCCGACCAGGCCAAGGCGGTGGCGATCAACCGCATCGTCGGCGGCAATCCGCCCACCGCCGCCCAGTTCAACACCACCAAGCAGTTCCGCGACCTGATCGACCAGGGCTCGCTCAACAACGTCGACGACATCGCCGCGCGCGACCACTGGGACCAGCTGATGCCGGCGCCGCTGCTCGACGTGGTCCGCGTCAAGGGCCATTACTACGCGCTGCCGGTCGACATCCACATGTCGACCTGGATCTGGTATTCGAAGGCGGCGTTCAGGAAGGCCGGCATCGTCAAGGAGCCGGCCACGCCCGACGAGCTGTTCGCCGCGCTCGACCAGCTGAAGGCGGCCGGCCTGGTCGGCCTGGCGCACGGCGGCCAGCCGTGGCAGGAAAACATCGTGTTCCAGGCCATGCTGGCCAACGTCGGCGGCCGCGAGCTGTACCTGCAGGTGCTGCGCGAGCGCGATCCCAAGGCGCTCAATTCGGAAGCGTTCAGGAAGGTGCTGGTGGCCTTCAAGCGGCTGCAGGGCTATGTCGACCCCGGCTCGCCGAACCGCAACTGGAACGACGCCACCGCCATGCTGATCAGCGGCAAGGCCGGGGTGCAGATCATGGGCGACTGGGCCAAGGGCGAGTTCGCCGCCGCCAAGCAAAGCGCCGGCAAGGACTACGGCTGCATCGCCGGCCTGGGGCCGGCCGTGCCCTACCTGATCTCGGGCGACGCCTTCGTGTTCCCGAAAACCACCAACGCCGACGCCGTCAAGGCGCAGAAGCTGCTGGCCACCAGCATGCTGGCGCCGGCCGCGCAGCTGGCGTTCAGCAAACTGAAAGGCTCGCTGCCGGTGCGCAGCGATATCGACGTGACGTCGATGGACGCCTGCGCCCAGGCCGGCATGGCGATCATGAAGGACAAGACACGGCCGCTGGGCATGATCGAGGTCTATCTGACGCCGGACCAGAACGGCGCCTTGCAGGATGTGCTGACGGCGTTCTGGAACACCCGCATGCCGGTGGAGAAGGCGCAGAAGAGCATTGCCGCCGCGCTGCGCGATTGAGCGCGCCGGCGCGCTTGTCACCGCCGGGCGCGATGGGGTATGCTTGCCGCCGACTGAACGGATAAGGGAAGCTGTGGCAACCATCAAAGACGTAGCCCGCCTGGCGGGAGTAGGGCTGGGCACAGCGTCGCGCGTGATCAGCGGCAAGGGTTCGGTGTCGCAGGCGACCTTGGAAAAGGTGCGCAAGGCGATCGAGCAGCTGGAGTTCCGGCCGTCGCACGCGGCGCGCTCGCTGCTGTCGGGCAGCTCGCAGATGATCGGGGTGTACATCCCGTATTTGAGCGGGACGTTCTACACGCCGATCCTGCAGTCGATCTACACGGCGCTGCGGGCCAGCGGGCTGAACATGGTGGTGGCCTTCGGCGTCGGCGAGGGCGACGCCCGGCAGCAGGCGATCGAGGGCGTCAACTTCCTGATCGAGCGCGGCAGCGACGGCTTGATCGTGATGAGCAATGCGCTGGAGGACCAGGATTTCGTGGCGCTGGGGCCGTTCCAGTCGCGGGTGGCGGTGATCAACCACGCCTTCGCCAGCATCGCCGAGCAGTGCTTCACGGTCGACCACGAGGCCGGCGGCCGGCTGGCGGCGCGCACCTTGCTGGAGCTGGGCCACCGCCGCATCGCGGTGATCGCCGGCCGCGCCAGCGCGCCGGACAACCAGCAGCGCATCGCCGGTTTCATGGCGGAGCTGGCGGCGGCGGGCATAGACCCGGCGTCGGTGTGGATGGAGGACGGGCAGTTCTCGCCGGAGGGCGGCTGGGCCTGCACCGAGCAGTTGCTGGCGTCGGGCTATGCCTGCACGGCGGTGTTTTGCGCCAACGATGAAATGGCGGTGGGGGCCTTGTCCTGCTTCCAGCAGGCGGGGGTGGCGGTGCCGGAGCAGGTCTCGGTGCTGGGATACGACGACACGCACAGCGCGGAATTCACCGCGCCGCGCCTGAGCAGCGTGCATATCCCGTGGAGCGAGATGACCTTGAACGGCCTGAACTTCCTGCTCAACCGCTGCTACCAGTTGCAGCGGCCGGTCGAGCGGGCCTACAGCGTGCACGTGACGCAGCGCGCGTCGCTGGCGCCGCCCGCTGAACAGTCGTAAAGAATGAGGGTGTGCGCCGGTCGCACGCTCTTTTTTTGTAGTATATTGGAAACGATTCCACACACGGAGGCGCTGGATGGTCACAACCCGATTGCCGAGCACCGCCTACCCCTTTCGCGCACAAAAACTAAAACCATGACCAAGACTCTTACCGACCTGCCTACGGCGATCCAGCGTTCCGACTTTGCCAGCGACTTCCTGTGGGGCGTGTCGACATCGGCCTATCAAATCGAGGGCGCGGCCGCGACCGACGGGCGCGTGCCGTCGATCTGGGACACCTTCAGCGCCACGCCGGGCAAGGTGCGCGACGGCTCCAGCGGCGCCGTGGCCTGCGACCACTATCACCGCTGGCAGGAGGACCTGGACCTGGCCCAGTCCATGGGCCTGAACTCCTACCGCTTCTCGATCGCCTGGCCGCGCATCTTCAACGGTGTCGACGCCGAACCGAACGCCAAGGGACTGGCGTTCTACTCGACGCTGGTGGACGGCATGCTGGCGCGCGGCCTGCAACCGTGGTGCACGCTGTACCACTGGGACTTGCCGCAGTACCTGGAGGACCAGGGCGGCTGGGCCAACCGCGCCACCGTCGACGCCTTCCTGCGCTACGCCGATGTGGTCAGCAAGCACCTGGGCGACCGCGTCAAGCACTGGATCACGCACAACGAGCCGTGGTGCACGGCCATGCACGGCAACTGGGACGGCATGCACGCGCCGGGCAACAAGAGCCTGCCGCTGGCGCTGCAGGTGTGCCACAACGTGCTGGTGTCGCACGGCCTGGCGGTGCCGCTGATACGCGCCAACGTGCCGGGCGCCAAGGTCGGCATCGCCCTGAGCCTGCACCCGGTCAAGGCCGCCAGCGACAGCGCCGCCGACCGCGAGGCCGTGCTGCGCCACGACGTGCTGCGCAACCGCTGGTTCCTCGATGCGCTGTATGGACGCGGCTATCCCGAGCTGGCGCTGCAACTGGTGGGCCGGGACGCGCCGCGGGTGCTGCCGGGCGATATGGAGGCCATCGCCGCTCCGATGGACTTCCTCGGCGTGAACTACTACTTCCCCGAGGTGGTCAGGGATGCGCCGGAGCAGTATCCGCTGCGCACCGCCATCGTCTATCCGCAGGATCGCCAGCGCACCGACTTCGGTTGGGAAGTGTCGCCGCAAGGCCTGGTCGAGCTGCTGGAGCGGGTGGCGCGCGATTATCCGACCGGCGCTCTGTACGTGACCGAAAACGGCTCGTCCTACGACGATCAGCTGGACGCCGACGGCGCCGTCAACGACACGGCGCGGCGCGACTACCTGATCCGCCACCTGGCCGCCGTGCGCGACGCCATCGCCGCCGGCGGCAACATCAAGGGCTATTTCGCCTGGAGCCTGCTGGACAACTTCGAATGGGCGGAGGGCTATCTGCGCCGCTTCGGCCTGACCTACATCGACTACCCGACACAAGGCCGCATCCTCAAGCAGAGCGGCCAGTGGTACAGCGCCTTCCTGCGCGACGCATAAAACACCATCAACAACGGAGACAAGCACCGAATGAAAACCAATAACCACATCCTGCGCCGCGCCGTGCTGGCCGCCACGCTGGCGCTGGGCGGCGCCATGGCAACTGCCGCCGCGCCGGCCGCCAAGCCGCTGGCCGACTGGCCGCACATCACCAGCGCCGTCAAGCAGGACCCGGCCATGGAAGCGCGCATCGCCAAGATCGTCGCCGGCATGACGCTGGCGCAGAAGATCGGCCAGATGACGCAGCCGGAGATCAAATTCAGCACGCCGGACGACATCCGCAAGTACTACATCGGCTCGGTGCTCAACGGCGGCGGCAGCTGGCCGGACGGGAACAAGCACGCCAGCGCGGCCGACTGGGTCAAGCTGGCCGACGCCTACTACGACGCCTCGATGGGCACCGACATGAAGGTGCAGATTCCCGTCATCTGGGGCATCGACGCCATGCACGGCAACAGCAATATGTACGGCGCCACGCTGTTCCCGCACAACATCGGCCTGGGCGCCGCGCGCGACGCCAAACTGGTCGGCCAGATGGCCAGGTCGGTGGCCAAGGCGGTGCGCGCCACCGGCATCGACTGGGTGTTCGCGCCGACGCTGGCCGTGGTGCGCGACGACCGCTGGGGCCGCACCTACGAATCCTTCTCCGAAGATCCGGCCATCGTCAAGGACTACGCCGGCGCCTACGTCAAGGGCCTGCAGGGCGACCTGAAATCGGATAACACCGTGGTCGCCACCGCCAAGCACTTCATCGGCGACGGCGGCACGGCCGAGGGCAAGGACCGCGGCGAGAACCAGGCGACGATGGCCGACATGATCAACCTCCACGCCCAGGGCTACTACCCGGCGCTGCAGGCGGGCGTGCAGACGGTGATGGCGTCCTTCAACAGCTGGAACGACGTCAAGGGCGGCGTCGACCACGGCAAGATGCACGGCAGTAAAGAGCTGCTGACCGACGCGCTGAAAACCAAGATGGGCTTCGACGGCCTGGTGGTCAGCGACTGGAACGCCATCGCCGAAGTGCCGGGCTGCGCCAACGACAGCTGCGCCGCCTCGATCAACGCCGGCGTCGACATGGTGATGGTGCCGGAACACTGGAAGGCCTTCATCGGCAACACCATCGCGCAGGTGGAGAAGGGCGAGATCCCGATGGCGCGCATCGACGACGCCGTCACCCGCATCCTGCGCGTGAAGCTGCGCGCCGGCCTGTTCGACGGCAAGAAGCCGTCGCAGAACATCTACGCCGGCAAGCAGGAGCTGCTGCAGGAGCGCGCGCTGGCGCGCCGGGCGGTGCGCGAGTCGCTGGTGCTGTTGAAGAACAACGGCGGCGTGCTGCCGCTGGCGCGCGGCAGGAAGATCCTGGTGGTCGGCAAGAGCGCCGACAGCATGGTCAACCAGTCTGGCGGCTGGTCGCTGACCTGGCAGGGCACCGACAACAAGAATAGCGACTACCCGGTCGGCGACACCATCCTGGCCGGCATCCGCGACGCCGCCGGCGCGGACAACGTCACCTTCAGCGAGAACGCCGCCGGCGTCGATGTCGGCAAGTTCGACGCCGTCATCGCCGTCGTCGGCGAGACGCCGTATGCGGAAGGCGACGGCGACATCGGCCCATCGGGCACGCTGCGCCTGTCCGGCCGCCATCCCGAAGACCTGGCGGTGTTGCAGGCGGTGGCGGGCAAGGGCAAGCCGGTGGTGACGGTGCTGGTGACCGGCCGTCCGCTGTTCGTCAACGACCTGCTCAACCTGTCGGACAGCTTCGTCTCGGCCTGGCTGCCTGGCACCGAAGGCAAGGGCGTGTCCGATGTGCTGTTCCGCAAGGCCGACGGCAAGGTCAATGTGGACTTCCATGGCAAGCTGTCGTTCTCGTGGCCGAAGTCGGCCTGCCAGTCGCCGCTGAACGTCGGCGACGCGGCCTACGATCCGCTGTTCAAGTATGGCTACGGTCTTACCTACGCCAGCAAGGGCGCCTTGCCGTTGCTGGACGCCGGCTATCCGGCCGGCGGCTGCGGCAAGACCACCTCGGTGCCGGTGTACGCGCCGGCCGACCGTTCGACCTACGCGCTGTATGTCCACAGCGGCGCCCAGCGCGTGGCCCTGGGCGCGGACCTGAACGCGGTCTTCAAGCTGCCGACCGTCACCGTCGAAACCGCGCAGATCAACACCCAGCAGGACGCCAAGCGCCTCACCTGGACCGGCGCGGCCAAGCTGGAAGCGCAGGCGGCCAAGGCGCAGAAGCTGCCGGCCTTCGCGGCGACCAACGGCGCGCTGCAATTTGATGCTATCGTGTCGGCTGCGCCGCAGGGCAAGGTCAGCGTCGGCATCGAAACGGTGGAGCTGGACGCCAGCGCCGTGTTCCGGCGCCTGGCGGGCAAGGGCAAGCAGACGGTTAAAATCCCGTTGGCCTGCTTCAGCGCCAGGGGACTGTCGCTGGCGGCACTGAGCACGCCGTTCAGCGTGGCGGCCGATGCGCCGTTCGCCGCGAGCTTCGCCAACATCCAGATCGTTGGCGGCGCCGCCGGCGACAAGGATGCGCTGGCGTGCGGCGACTTTAAATAAAAATCAGGAGACTATCAAAGCATGGAACAATATTCCCCAGCCGTCCCGATGTCGGGCGGCCAGACCCAGACCGGCGGCAATACCGGTCCGCTGATCATCGTCACCCTGCTGTTCTTCATGTGGGGTCTGCTGACCTCCCTGAACGACGTGCTGATCCCGCACCTGAAGGCGGTCTACACGCTGACCTATGTGCAGGCGATGCTGGTGCAGTTCTGCTTCTTCGGCGCCTACTTCATCGTCTCGCTGCCGGCCGGCATGCTGATCCGGAAGATCGGCTACCAGAACGGCGCCGTCGCCGGCCTGACCATCGCGGCCGCCGGCTGCGCCTTGTTCTACCCGGCGGCGACCAGCGGCTACACGCTGTTCCTGATCGCCTTCTTCGTGCTGGCGGGCGGCATCACCATCCTGCAGGTGGCGGCCAATCCCTACGTGACGGTGCTGGGCGATCCGCAGACGGCATCGAGCCGCCTGACGCTGACCCAGGCCTTCAACTCGCTGGGCACCACCGTGGCGCCTACGCTGGGCGGCATGCTGATCCTGGCCGGCGGCGTGATGAGCTCGGCAGACATGGCCAAGCTGACCACCGAGCAACTGGCGGCCTACCATACGACCCAGGCGGCCAGCGTGCAGGGCCCTTATCTGGTGCTGGCGGCGGCCTTGCTGGCGCTGGCGGTACTGTTCGCGCTGGCCCGTCTGCCGAAGATCGTCGACGCCGAACCGGCGGATGGCGCGGGCGCCGGCTGGTCGGCGGTGCTGCAACACCGCCATCTGGTGCTGGGCGCGCTGGCGATCTTCCTGTACGTGGGCGGCGAAGTCAGTATCGGCAGCTTCCTGATCAACTTCATCGGCGATGCGAAAGTGGCCGGCCTGTCGACCGCCGACGCGGCGCCGTTCGTCAGCTACTACTGGGGCGGCGCGATGGTGGGCCGCTTCATCGGCTTCGCCGTGATGCGCTACGTCAGCCCGGGCAAGGCGCTGGCCTTCAACTCGGCGGCGGTGATCGCGCTGGTGCTGATCGCGATCTTCTCCGGCGGCCAGCTGGCGATGTGGGCGATGCTGGCGGTCGGCCTGTTCAACTCCATCATGTTCCCGACCATCTTCTCGATGGCGCTGAACAAGCTCGGTCCACTGACCGGCCAGGGTTCGGGCGTGCTGTGCATGGCCATCGTCGGCGGCGCGCTGGTGCCGTTCGCGCAAGGCCTGCTGGCCGACACCGTCAGCCTGCAGATGTCCTTCCTGGTCCCTGCGGCCTGCTACACCTTCATCCTGTACTTCGGCCTGAAATACGCCGGCATGTATTCGGAGAAGTAATTTGCTGCGGGCATACCCACCATGGGTGTACCCGCGCGCTCCTTCTAGCAAACCTGCTGAATTTTTTACTGAATTCTACTGAGTTGGGCTTCCTCGGGCTCCTGGCGCGCCACTCAGTAATCCGAAGCAGAATTCAGTAGATTTCAGTAAGGAGAGCAGCAGGTTTGCTAGAAGGAGCGCGGATGTCTTCCCCTCCACCCTGTTCGCCAAGCCCGCCAGACCGGTCTATATATTTTTCAATTTTTGATCTGGCGCATGGAAGTAGTGCTTTGGCGTAACGTGCGGCTTTTTTGATAACACAACCCCCACTATCATGGCAACTTACTTACACGAAAAGGGCAGTGCCATGAGCAATAACATCAAAGCATATCTGGTCGGCGGCGGCATCGGCTCGCTGTCCGCAGCCGCCTTCATGATCCGCGACGGTGGCGTCGAAGGCAAAAACATCACCATCTTCGAAGCGATGCCGCTGGCCGGCGGCAGCCTCGATGGCGGCGGCAACCCGGACACCGGCTACACGCTGCGCGGCGGCCGCATGCTCACCACCGACAACTACGAATGCACCTGGGAGCTGTTCAAGAGCATCCCCTCGCTGGAGCACGAAGGCCAGAGCGTCTACGACGAAACCGTGGCCTTCAACGAGATGCACAAATCGCATTCGCAGGCCCGCCTGGTCGACCGCAACCGCTTCCGCGTCAACGTCACGTCGATGGGCTTCGGCATGCAGGACCGCACCGAGCTGCTGGCGCTGGCCGAAGCCGACGAGGAAAAACTGGGCAACAGCGCCATCACCGACTGGCTGTCGCCGGAATTCTTCGACACCAAATTCTGGTACATGTGGGCCACCACCTTCGCCTTCCAGCCGTGGCATAGCGCGGTGGAGTTCAAGCGCTACCTGCATCGCTTCATGATGGAGTTCTCGCGCATCGAAACGCTGGCCGGCGTCAAGCGCACCGTCTACAACCAGTACGATTCGCTGGTGCGTCCTTTGCAGCACTGGCTGCAACAGCAGGGCGTGCAGATCGTCCGCAATTGCAAGGTCGACGACATCGTGCTGCTGGAGGAGGGCGGCACGCTGACCGTGACGGAATTGAAATGCACCCGCAACGGCGAGGCCGTGACCATCGCCGTCGCCCCGCACGACCTGGTGTTCTTCCAGAACGGCTCGATGACCGACGCCTCCAGCTTCGGCAGCATGCGCAACGCCCCGCCCAAGCTGGACAAGCGCGACAGCCAGGGCTGGACCTTGTGGGAAAAACTGGCGGTGGACCGTCCGCAGTTCGGCAATCCTGCCGCCTTTAATTCCAGCATTCCGGAATCGTGGTGGGAGTCGTTCACCGTCACGCTGAAAGCCCCGGCCTTCTTCGACAAGATGGAGCGGTTCAGCGGCAACGTGGCCGGCACCGGCGGACTGGTGACGTTCAAGGATTCCAACTGGCTGCTGTCGATCGTGCTGGCCCACCAGCCGCACTTCGCCGGCCAGCCGGAGGGCGTGCAGGTGTTCTGGGGTTATTCGCTGCACCCGGACCGCATCGGCAATTTCGTCGCCAAGCCGATGGCCGATTGCAGCGGCGAAGAGATCCTGCGCGAACTGTGCGGCCACCTGAACTTCGACATGGAGATCATGGCCAAGGCGAACTGCATCCCATGCCGCATGCCCTACATCACCAGCATGTTCATGCCGCGCTTCAAGAGCGATCGTCCGCTGCCGGTGCCGGCCAACTCGCGCAACCTGGCCTTCGTCAGCCAGTTCGTCGAGGTGGCCGACGACGTGGTGTTCACCGTCGAATACTCGGTGCGGGCGGCGCAGATGGCGGTGTACCAGCTGCTCGACATCAAGCGCGAAGTGCCGCCCGTCAGCCACCACGACCAGTCGCTGAAGGTGAAACTGGACGCCCTCGTGAAAGCTTTTAGATAGACGGTTATACTCTCCGTGTCCACCACACGGGGAGTGTCCATGATTGCCTGCATCGGAAGAAAACACTGGTTTGCGCTGATCGTCCTGTTGGCCATGTCGGCGCACTACTTCTACTTCCGCGTGCCTTTCATCGCCAACGACTACGGCCGCAACATGGCCGACTGGCCTTTGCTGGGCGACCTGCTGGTGAGCTTCCCGCTGCTGTACTACTTCATGTTCCGCCCGTCGTTGAAGGCCTTCCTGCTCAAGTGGGGGGTGTTCGCGATGGCGGGCTTCGCCTTCGGCAGCCTGATCATCCCCAACGGCAGCAAGGACCTGTGGCGCGGCATCGAACGGCTTTGGCCGCTGCTGGCGGTGGCGCAGGGCGTGCTGGAGTTGTTCCTGCTGGTGTACATGGTGCGCAGGATCAAGGCCTTGATGCGCCTGAGCGGCAATGCCGACGAGGCCTTGGCGACCGCCATCCACGGCCGCTTCGGCGCCACCGGCTTCGCGCCGTTGGCGCTGTTCGAGGCGCGGATCTGGTACTACGGCTTGTTCATGCGGCGCGGCGAGCAGCTGCGCTTCGCCGGCCAGCAGCACTTCAGCTACGACAAGAACGACGGCAACGTCTCCAACCAGTTCGGCCTGATCATGGTGATGCTGTTCGAGATGCCGCTGTCGCACTTGATGCTGCACCTGGTGGCGGTGGCGCCGGTGTTCGCGTGGGTGGTCGATGTGCTCAGCGTGTGGTCGGTGCTGTACCTGGTGGCCGAGTACCGCGCCAGCCAGTGGCGGCCGGTGTCGCTGGACGAGCAGGCGATCCTGATACGCTACGGCGTGTTCGCGGCCGACCGCGCGCTACCGTATCACCTGATCGAATCGGTGGCACGCTGCGGCGACGACATCCGCCGCCAGCGCGGCCTGCTGCGCTACCGCCAGTTCGGCAGCCTGAACGTGGAGCTGCGCCTGAAAGCGGGCAGCACATTGCTGAACGCCTTCGGCCGCCCGCAGTCCGTCACCCGCATCTGCATCGGCCTCGACCAGCCCGACGCCTTCATCGATGCGGTGCGCGGCCGGCTGGCGGAATCAGGCTAGAACACCCATCAGCTTTTGCATCGGACTCAGTTCAATCAGCGAGTCCGGTTCGTCGATTTCGAGCATGACATCGTTGTACGCTACCGCGCGCAACGGTTCGATTTCCTCGGCGTCGGTTTGTCTGGCTTCATGCAACAGATGCTGGATGGCGGCGGCGTCCAGTAGATCGGACTTGGTGATCAGCGCCGCATATTTGCGCACGTCAGCATGGAACGCCGCAATCCTTTCGGCCGGTCGTATCGCGAAATTGAGGATCCCGAAAATGGAGAACGCTGCCAGCATCCATGTGGCCGCGATCGGCATTTGTGCCGCGATGGCGGCAATGGCGCTGCTGCCGGCCAACAAACTGATAAATGTGAATGTGGTTTGAATGCGCCGATAGAAGCGCACGCTGCGTTGGCAGAAGCGCTGTGCGTAGCGCAACTCAATCTGTAGTTGCTCCTTGTCCAGTTCCATGTCATTCCCCTTTCTTCGGCTGAGGCTGCTCCGGCTTGGGTTTGCGCTTCCTGCGTTTGGGCTTGGGTATCGTGCGTGGAGGCACAAAGGATTTGGGATCCGGGAGCTTCATTGTAGGCCTTTCGGGCCCGGACTGACGGGCGCGCGTATCCATCTTGCGACTGCTTTCCGGGATCGCCTTGTGCCAAATCAGCAGTGCACCAAACTGGTCAGTGTATGGGTGTTACTATGGCCGCTCACCAGGAGTCCTATGCCCAATGAACTCTCCGCCAGCGCCGATGGCCTGCATCAACTGACACTCGATGGACTGGCCTCGCATGGCTGGTCGCAGCAGAACCTGTTTTTATCCCATGCTTTGACGCTGGCCCTGGCCGCCGAATGCCGCGCCGGTGCGGCCGCTGGCGCGCTGGCGCTGGCCGCGGTCGGCCGCGGCGCCGCGCAGGCGGTGCGCAGCGAGATCCGCGGCGACCGCATCCTGTGGCTGGAGGCCGGCCAGTCCGCCGCCTGCGACAGCTACCTGCAGGCGATGGAATCCCTGCGGCTGGTGTTGAACCGGGAATTCTTCCTCGGCCTGGACAGCTACGAAAGCCACTTCGCGCACTACGCCCCCGGCGCCGCCTACCACAAGCACCTGGACCGCTTTCGCGACGACGACCTGCGCACCGTCTCGGTGGTGATCTATCTGAACCCGGATTGGCAAGTGGAGCAGGGCGGCGCCCTGCGCGTCCATCCGCAGGACGCGCCCAGCTGCGACATCGCGCCGATGGGCAGCCGGCTGGTGCTGTTCATGTCGGCCGACATGCCGCATGAAGTGCTGCCGGCCACGCACGACCGATTGTCGCTGGCCGGCTGGTTCCGCCGCCGGCCGCACTGACAGAACGCGCTTACAGGAAGCGGTCGAGGATTTTCTTGCTGTGCTTATCCAGATCGCGCACATCGCGGATCAGGTAGTGGATGCCGTGGATGTCGGAGATCAGCAGCGTGTCCACCGTCAGGCGGCGGATGTCTTCCTCGCCGCGCAGCACGAACTCGGTGTCGCCGCGATCGGTCGCCACCGACCAGGTGCACGGCGTGGCGAAGCTGGTCACGCTGTTGATGCGCGAAATCTCCGGCATGAACTCGCGCCCCTCCAGCTCCTCGCGCACCAGCTGGCCCACGGCCGCCGGCAAGTCCTCGATGCGGTCGATCCAGCCCACCTCCTTACCATCGGTGCTCACCAGCGCGATGCCGTCGTCCGGCGCCTGCACCGGGAAGGCGCGCACCGGCGCCACGCTCTCGTGCACTTCGCCCTCGGCCGTGGTCAACACCAGGCGGCCGAAGGGATTGCGGGTCAAATTGAAATTCGTCGTCATATGCTGGTTCTCTTATTCTTTGCTGGCGCTGTCGTCGAGATCCGTGTCGACGTTGCGGGCCTGCGCCTGATACAGGCGGAAGTAGGCGCCTTCTCGCGCCATCAGGTCGTCGTGCGGGCCTTCTTCCACCACCACGCCGCGGTCCAGCACCACCAGGCGGTCGGCCTTCTGCAAGGTCGACAGGCGGTGCGCGATGGCGATCGTGGTGCGGCCTTGCACCAGGTTCTCCAGCGCGCGCTGGATTTCTTTTTCGGTCTCGGAATCGACCGAGGAAGTGGCCTCGTCGAGGATCAAAATCTTCGGATCGATCAGCAGCGCGCGCGCGATCGAGATGCGCTGGCGCTCGCCGCCGGACAGGCCCTGTCCGCGCTCGCCCACCATCGAATCGTAACCCTGCGGCAGGCGCAGGATGAACTCGTGCGCATGGGCGGCGCGCGCGGCGGCGATGATCTCGGCGCGCGTCGCTTCCGGCTTGCCGTAGGCCAGGTTCTCGGCGATGGTGCCGAAGAACAGGAACGGCTCCTGCAGCACCAGGCCGATGTTGCGGCGGTAGTCCGACACCGCGAACGAGCGGATGTCGACGCCGTCGAGCATGATCGCGCCTTCCGACACGTCGTAGAAACGGCAGATCAGGTTGACCAGCGTCGACTTGCCGGAGCCCGAATGGCCCACCAGGCCGATCATCTCGCCGGCCTTGATGTCGAGCGAAATGCCGCGGTTGACGGCGCGGTTACCGTAGCGGAAGCCCACTTCGCGCAGGGTGATGTTGCCATCGACCTTGGCCAGCTTGACCGGATTGACCGGCTCCGGCACCGACGACACATGGTCGAGGATGTCGAAGATGCGCTTGGCGGCCGACGCCGATTTCTGCGTCACCGAGACGATGCGGCTCATCGAATCGAGGCGGCCGTAGAAGCGGCTCGAATAGGCGATGAAGGCCGACAGCACACCGACCGTGATATGGCCCTTGGACACCTGGTAGATGCCGAACACCCAGATCACCAGCAGGCCCAGCTCCGTCAGGAAGGACACGGTCGGCGAGAATAGCGACCAGATTTTATTGAGTTTGTCGTTGACCGCCAGATTGTGCTTGTTGGCGGTGCGGAAGCGCGACGCTTCGCGCGACTCCTGCGCGAACGCCTTCACCACGCGGATGCCGGGGATGGTGTCGGCCAGCACGTTGGTCACTTCGCCCCACACGCGGTCGATCTTTTCGAAGCCGGTGCGCAGGCGGTCGCGCACCACGTGGATCAGCCACGCGATGAACGGCAGCGGCAGCAGCGTAAACAAGGCCAGCCACGGATCGATCGAGAACAGGATCACGCCGGTCATGATGATCATCAGGCAGTCCGACGCGAAGTCCAGCAAGTGCAGCGACAGGAACACGCAGATGCGGTCGCTCTCGCTGCCGATGCGCGACATCAAATCGCCGGTGCGCTTGCCGCCGAAGTATTCCAGCGACAGCCGCAGCAAGTGGTCGTAGGTCTCGGTGCGCAGGTCGGCGCCGATGCGCTCCGACACCAGCGCCAGCACATAGGTCTTGCCCCAACCGAGTATCCACGCCAGCACCGCCGACGCCACCAGGCCGGACATGTACAGCGCCACCAGCGAGGCATCGACCGGCTGCCCGTTCTGGTAAGGGATCAGCACCTTGTCCATCAACGGGATGGTCAGGTAAGGGGGAATCATGTGGGCACCGGTCGACAGCAGCATCAGCGCGAAGCCGAAGCCCAGCGGCAGCTTGTACGGCTTGGCGAAGCGCCACAGGCGGAACAGGGTCCAGGTCGACGGCGGCGTGTAGACCACCTTGGTGCAGATCGGGCACTCTTCCTGCTCCGGCTCCAGCGGCGCCTTGCAGCTCGGGCAGACATTCTTTTCCTCGCGCGCCACCGGCACGCCCAGCGCATGGCTGTCGCGGTGCGCGGCGAACTGCTCGACCAGGCGGATCGCATGCAGGTTCTGGCCCAGGGTGAAGCGCCAGGCGCCCAGGCGGCCGCCGTCGTCGATCAGCTCCAGGTGGCCGACGCCGGCGTGGTCGTGGTGTTTCAGCGCCAAATCCTTGGCGAAAGGCCAACGTTGCCAGTCGCCGCGGCCCGGCGCGCGCGCCAGCACGCCACGTTCGGTGACGACAATTATCCCCTTGGCGAAACGAAGTTGTTCATCCAGGTCAACCTCCAGGGCACTTACAACGTTTTCCTCTTGGGAAAGTTGTGCCTGTATCTCGGAACGCCAGCGTTCAGGAAGCTCGCTCTGGCTGGAGTTGGAGGAAAGTTGTTCTGTTGTCATCGTGCAGCGTACTCCGGTGGCGAAAAGGTGGAACAAAGGTGGAACTAGTCGAAGTTGCGACTGATATAAGTGCTTTATTTACGGTATTCTGTCATTGCTTACATCCTTGACAGAAATCAAGAATAACCAGTGTTTTGTTGGCGGCAAGTATAACGCACGCGCAGGTTGGACCAAATGCAATTTGGCCGCCGGCGGTGGTACAGAGGTTAAAATACGGCGCGGGCTGGCCACGGCTGATAACAAAGATACAAGAATAGAAACATGACCAAGAAGAAAGACATAGAAGTTCTCCGCGTAACCCATTTGCGCGGACCCAACATCTGGACCTATCGCCCGGTGATCGAGGCGTGGCTGGATATTGGCGAACTGGAGAAGTTTCCCTCGAATTTGTTGCCTGGTTTGTACGAGCGCCTGACCGCGATCCTGCCGGGGCTGATCGTCCACCGCTGCGGCGTGGGCGAGCACGGCGGCTTCCTCGAGCGCCTGCGCGACGGCACCTATGCCGGCCACATCCTCGAACACGTGGTGCTGGAACTGCAAAACCTGGCCGGCATGAAGACCGGCTTCGGCAAGACGCGCCAGATCGGCGACGGCACCGGCCTGTACAAGATGGCCTTCCGCACCCGCCAGGAGCAGGTCGGACGCGCCGCGCTGGCCGCCGGCCGCGAGCTGCTGATGGCGATGATCGAGAACCAACCCTACGACCTGGCCGCCACCGTCATCGACCTGACCGACCTGGTCGAGTCGGTCTGCCTGGGCCCGAGCACCGCCAACATCGTCGATGCCGCCACCGTGCGCAAGATCCCTTCGATCCGCCTGACCGACGGCAACCTGGTGCAGCTGGGCCACGGCGCCATGCAGCGCCGCATCTGGACCGCCGAAACCGAAGAAACCAGCGCCATCGCCGAAGGCATCGCCAGCGACAAGGACTTGACCAAGTCGCTGCTGGCCTCGTGCGGCGTGCCCGTGCCCGAAGGCGAGCTGGTCACCAGCGCCGAAGCGGCCTGGGAAGCGGCGCAGGACATCGGCGTGCCGGTGGTGGTCAAGCCCTACGACGGCAACCACGGCCGCGGCGTCTCGCTCAACCTGATGACCGAAGCCGACGTCACCGCCGCCTACGCGCTGGCCGCGCGCAAGGGCGACAGCAAGAGCGTGATCGTCGAGCGCTTCATCGCCGGCAACGAACACCGGCTGCTGGTGGTGGGCAAGCGCCTGATCGCCGCCGCCGCCGGCGAATCGCTGTGGGTCACCGGCGACGGCAAGTCCAACATCGTCGAACTGGTCGACGACCAGATCAACACCGATCCGCGCCGCGGCACCACCGAAGATGCGCCGCTGAACGCGCTGGCGCCGGAGCACGGCGCCGAGATCATCCTGGAGCTGGAGCGCCAGGGCATGACCGCCTATTCGGTGCCGCAGGATGGCCAGAAAGTGCTGATCCAGCCGAACGGCAACGTCGCCTTCGACGTCACCGACCAGGTGCACCCGCAGGTGGCCGCGATGGCCACGCTGGCCGCGCGCGTGGTCGGCCTGGACATCGCCGGCATCGACGTGGTGGCGGCCGACATCTCGCGTCCGCTGGAAGAGCAGGGCGGCGCCATCATCGAAGTCAACGCCAGCCCCGGCCTGCTGGCCCACCTGAAGCCGGCCAGCGGCGAGCCGCGCAACGTCGGTGTCGCCATCGTCGACCACCTGTTCGCGCCCGAGCAGAGCGGCCGCATGCCGATCGTCGGCATCACCGGCAAGCACGGCACCACCATGGCCGCGCGCCTGATCGCCTGGCTGCTGCAAATCAGCGGCAAGAAGGTCGGCCTGGCCTGCGCCGACGGCCTGTTCGTCAACGGCCGCCTGCTGCCGCGCGACGGCTTCAGCGACTGGGAAACCGGCGAACGGCTGCTGCTGAACAAAAACGTCGAAGCCGGCGTGTTCGAAGCCAGCGCCCGCATGATCCTGAGCGAAGGCCTGGCCTACGACAAGTGCGCGGTCGGCGTGGTCACCGACGTCAGCGATTTCGAGGACGTGGCCGAGTTCCATATCCCGAACCTCGACAAGCTGTACGGCGTGCTGCGCACCCAGGTCGACGTCATCCTGCCGAGCGGCGTGGCGGTGCTCAACGCCGCCGACCCGCAGGTGGTCGACATGGCCGAGCTGTGCGACGGCGAAGTGATCTTCTACGGCGTCGACCAGCAGCTGGCCGCCATCGCCGAACACCGCCAGGACGGCAAGCGCGTGGTGTTCCAACGCGCCGATCGCATCGTCTTGGCGCAAGGTCACGAGGACGCCGCCAGCCTGCCGCTGTCGCCGCTGGTGCCGCCGGAAGCCGTGCTGGCCGCGATCGCCGCCGGCTGGGCGCTGGGCCTGTCGCCGGAGCTGATCGGCGCCGGCCTGCGCACGTTCGAGGCGAACCCAAAGCGAACTCATCACTGATACATCACGGAAAGAACAAGCAGATTTATGGAAGTCATCCGCACCCGCGCCCTTCGCGGCCCGAATCTTTGGAGCCACCACACGGCGGTGGAAGTGATCGTATCGTGCCCGCCCGAGGAGCAGTCGATCGCCACGCTGCCCGGCTTCGAGCAGCGCCTGCACGCGCGCTTTCCCGCCATCGGCGCGCTGCACACCACCGGCCACACCGACGCCGTGCCGCTGGCGCGCGTGCTGGAAGTGGCGGCGCTGAGCCTGCAAGCGCAGGCCGGCTGCCCGGTCACCTTCAGCCGCACCACGGCCACGCTGGAAGACGGTATTTACCAGACCGTGGTCGAGTACAGCGAGGAAGCGGTCGGCCGCCTGGCGCTGACCTTGGCGCACAACCTGATCAACGCGGCCCTGGCCGACACCCCGTTCGACCTGACCGGCGCGCTCAACGAACTGCGCGACCTGGATGAAGACGTGCGCCTGGGCCCGAGCACCGGCGCCATCGTCAGCGCCGCCGTCGCGCGCGACATCCCGATCCGCCGCCTGACCGAAGGCAGCATGGTGATGTTCGGCTGGGGCTCGCGCCAGCGCCGCATCCAGGCCGCCGAAATGGACAGCACCAGCGCCATCGGCGAATCGATCGCGCAGGACAAGGAACTGACCAAGAAGTTGCTGCACGCGGCCGGCGTGCCGGTGCCCATCGGCCGCTCGGTGGAAGACGCGGAAGACGCCTGGGCCGCCGCGCTGGAAATCGGCCTGCCGGTGGTGGTCAAGCCCAAGGACGGCAACCAGGGCAAGGGCGTCACGGTCAACGTGATGTCGAAGGAGCACCTGGAGAAGGCCTTCCACACCGCCAGGGAATTCCGCGACGACATCATGGTCGAGCGCTACCTGCCGGGCCACGACTATCGCCTGCTGGTCATCGGCAACAAGCTGGTGGCCGCCGCCCGCCGCGATCCGCCGCAGGTGGTGGGCGACGGCGTGCACACCGTGCGTGAACTGGTCAGCATCGTCAACGCCGATCCGCGCCGCGGCAGCGGCCATTCGACCTCGCTGACCAAGATCCGCTTCGACGACATCGCGCTGGCGCGCCTGGCGCTGCAGGACCTGGACGCCGATTCGATCCCGGCCAAGGGCCAGCGCGTGATCCTGCGCAACAACGCCAACCTGTCGACCGGCGGCACCGCCACCGACGTCACCGACGACGTGCACCCTGAAGTGGCGGCGCGCGCGGTGGAGGCGGCGCAGATGATCGGCCTCGATATCTGCGGCGTCGACGTGGTCTGCGACGGCGTGCTGCAACCGATCGAGAACCAGCGCGGCGGTGTGGTCGAAGTCAACGCCGCCCCCGGCCTGCGCATGCATATCGCGCCGTCGTTCGGCAAGGGCCGCGCGGTGGGCGAAGCGATCGTCAACACCATGTTCGCGCCGGGCGAGAACGGCCGCATTCCGGT
This sequence comes from Duganella sp. GW822-FHT06D06, assembly GCF_058799615.1. Taxonomy (NCBI): domain Bacteria; kingdom Pseudomonadati; phylum Pseudomonadota; class Betaproteobacteria; order Burkholderiales; family Oxalobacteraceae; genus Duganella; species Duganella sp. GW822-FHT06D06. Next base: position 549,303 of record NZ_JBXALQ010000002.1, on the reverse strand, counting down.
GGTCGCCGTCACCGGCACCAACGGCAAGACCACCACCGTGCGCCTGATCGCCCACCTGCTGACCGCCGGCGGCCTGCGCACCGGCATGACCAACACCGACGGCGTCTACATCGAAGGCCGCCAGACCGACAGCGGCGACTGCAGCGGCCCGCGCAGCGCCCGCAACGTGCTGCTGCACCCGGACGTCGACGCGGCGGTGTTTGAAACCGCGCGCGGCGGCGTGCTGCGCGAAGGCCTGGCCTTCGACCGTTGCCAGGTGGCCGTGGTCACCAACATCGGCAGCGGCGACCACCTCGGGCTGAACTACATCACCACGGTGGAAGACCTGGCCGTGTTGAAGCGCGTGATCGTGCAGAACGTCTCCGAGAGCGGCTTCGCGGTGCTCAACGCGATCGACCCTATCGTCGCCGCCATGGCGGCCAACTGCCGCGGCAAGGTGATCTTCTTCGGCGCCGAGCGCGGCCATCCGGTGATCGCCACCCACCTGGCGCAGGGCTGCCGCACCGTCTACGTGGAAGACGGCCAGCTGGTCGCCGCCGAAGGCAAGCAGCTGCAGCGCATCGCGCTGGCCGAAGTGCCGATCACCCGCAACGGCGCCATCGGCTTCCAGGTCGAGAACGTGATGGCCGCGGTGGCCGCCGCGTGGGGCGTGGGCATCGGCTGGGACGCGATCCGCCTCGGCCTGAAGACCTTCGCCAACGATTCCGACAACGCGCCCGGCCGCTTCAACGTGTTCGACTACAAGGGCGCGACGCTGATCGCCGACTACGGCCACAATCCGGACGCCATCCTGGCGCTGGTGCAGGCGGTGGAAACCATGCCGGCCAAGCGCCGCTCGGTGGTCATCAGCGGCGCCGGCGACCGCCGCGACCAGGACATCACGCAGCAGACCGAGATCCTCGGCCGCGCCTTCGACGACGTGATCCTGTACGAAGACGCCTGCCAGCGCGGCCGCGTCGACGGCGAAGTGGTGGGCCTGTTGCGTTCGGGCCTGAACGGCGCGCCGCGCACCAGCCACATCCAGGAAATCTACGGCGAGTTCCTCGCCATCGACACCGCCCTGGGCCGTCTGAACGAGGGCGATCTGTGCCTGATCCTGGTCGACCAGGTGGAGGACGCGCTGGCCCACATCGCCAAGCGCATCAGCGAGGCGTAGCGCCCGCGCCGCGTGAACAAAAGCCGACCTGCGGGTCGGCTTTTTTTTGCGCATCCCACGGTGAATCGCGCTCCTTCCAGATAATTCTGTAGGAATTTTTGTAATTATTAAAACCATAAAAGATAATATTCAAATATAATCAATGTGATTCATTTGGCAATTTCAATTTTCTTACTTATCCAGAGGACACTCATGCGCAAGTTATTGCTACTGGTCGCCGTTGCGGCCACTTTTTCCACCCAAGCGTACGCCGCGGCACCCCAGTATAAGTCGGTCATCATCGGTGACAGCAAGACCAGCGGTGTTGCGCTGAACAATGCCGGCCACGTGCTCGCCAATGTGTACGCGGCGTCGAAGCCGGTCGCCACGCTGTACAAAGGTGGCCAGGTCACCACGCTCGGCACGCTGGGCAGCAAGTACTCCAGCGCCACCGCGCTGAACAACCTGGGCCAGGTGGTCGGCGAAGTCGGCACGGGCGTCAACGGCGCAGCCCACGCATTCCTGTACAACAACGGCGCGATGTCCGACCTGGGCACGCTGGGCGGCAAGACCAGCACGGCGGTGGGCATCAACGACAGCGGCGTGGTGGCCGGTACCTCGACCAACAGCAGCAACGTCGAGCGCGCCTTCGTCTACACCCAGGCCGGCGGCATGCGCGACCTGGGCACGTTGGGCGGCGCCAAGAGCACGGTAACGGGCATCAATGCCAAGGGCGACATCATCGGCTTTTCCGACACCGGCACCGACAGCCGCCACCCTTACTTGTACAGCAATGGGGTGATGACCGACTTGAGCGACGCATTGGGCGTGCATACCGTCGTGACGCCGCAGGGCTGGATCGAGGAGACCTATGTCGGAGACCTGCATTTCGGCAATAGTGGCACGATCATCGGCTATCGACGCACGAAACTCTCGGACCCCATGGGCTTCCCCCTGACGGACTGGCAGAATGGTTTTACTTTTAGCAATAATCAGTTGACGAGATTCAGTACGATGAGCATCGACGATCTGAATGCCAAGGGCGTCACACTTGAAAGCGACTACAGTGCGAGTACTTTCGCAGTCATCCAGGGCCTTGGCTACAGCATGGACACGCTGCTGGGCAATGTGGCGCCGGGTGCCGGCATCAGCGCTGGCAACGGCGTGGCGCTGAACGCTGGTAGCCAGATTCTGTCGCGGGGTTGGGATCTCGGTGGCAACAGCTATACCATCTTGTTGAGCCCGGTACCGGAACCGGAAGCCTTCGCCATGCTGCTGGCCGGTCTGGCACTGCTCGGTGTTGTCGCGCGACGCAAGGCCGGTAACGCCGCTTCTGCGTAATCCGCATCCGGCGTATCGCCGAAAAAAAACCATCAGCCTGGGCGCGCTTGAAAACGCGTACGGTGTCGATGGTTTTTTTTGTGCCTGCCGCTCAGGCTTGTTTGGCGGCGCGGCGGCGCATGGCGCCCACGATCAGCAGGCCGGCCAGCAGCATGGCATAGGTCTCAGGCTCGGGAACGGCGTTGATCTGGAACGCGGCCACGGTGCCGGTATAGCCGCCGTTGGTGGTGGTCAGCGTAGTGCCGCCAGCGTAGCCGAGTACAGCCATGTCGGCGGGATCGTACCAGCCGATGAAGTAGTTGCCCGCGCTCAGAGAGACGCCGGTAATGGCGGCGTGGATCTGGTTGACGTCGTTGCCCATATAGGTCACGCCATAGGAGCCTGCTGCGTTGATATGCGAGTACAGCAGGTTCATGCTGCTGTCGAAGATCGTGACCTCGATATTCCAGTTGGAGCCGAAGTCGCTGGCGATCGCGAAATCAGTGCTGGACAACGTCGCCGCGGACGCCAGCGAGAACTGGTCGATCATGTGCTGGCCGGCGCTGCAGTCGGAGCACCAACCGTTGACCGTTGGATTGGCGATATTGGCGTAAGCCGACGAGGTAAACACCGGGCTTTCCGCCCGTGCAGCGCCCATCGCCAGCAGGCTGATGGACAAGGAGGCGACTAGGGCGGTCAAACAACGGGAAATGGACATGATTTTTCTCTTTTTTTTGGGTGATGGGAGAGCATAAGATAGCAGAATTAAAATATCAAAATGAGTAGATAGATGGCCAATAGAAATATTCAATGACAATTGTTGTTGCGCCGCACGCAAATTTCCCATGTGAAACTGACCGCGCAGGAAAATATAAGGCTTGTAATTTGCAAATACTATCAATCCTATAGATATATATAGTTTTTATTTATCGATCGATCTGGTTAGAATCATTGCATTGTCCACCCCAACAGGAGCCCCGCAATGAGCCAGCCACCACGTCTTACCACCGCCTCCGGCATCCCGGTCGCCGACAACCAGAATTCCGCCAGCGCCGGCCCGCGCGGCCCGCTGCTGCTGCAAGACTTCCACCTGATCGAAAAACTCCAGCACTTCAACCGCGAGCGCATTCCCGAGCGCGTGGTGCACGCCAAGGGTTCGGGCGCCTACGGTCGCTTCACGGTCACCCACGACATCACCCGCTACACCAAGGCCAGGCTGTTCTCCGAGATCGGCAAGCAGACCGACACCTTCGTGCGCTTCTCCACGGTCGGCGGCGAGAAGGGCAGCGCCGACACCGAACGCGATCCGCGCGGCTTCGCCATGCGCTTCTACACCGAGGAAGGCAACTGGGACCTGGTCGGCAACAACACGCCGATGTTCTTCATCAAGGACGGCATCAAGTTCCCCGACTTCATCCACACCCAGAAGCGCGACCCGCAGACCAACCTGAAATCGCCGACCATGATGTTCGACTTCTGGAGCAGGACGCCGGAAAGCCTGCACCAGGTCACCATGCTGTTCTCCGACCGCGGCACGCCGGACGGCTACCGCCACATGGACGGTTTCGGCAGCCACACCTTCAGCCTGATCAACGCCGCCGGCGAACGCGTCTACTGCAAATGGCATTTGAAGACCAGGCAGGGCATCAAGAACCTGCCCGCCGCCGAAGCCACCCGCATCGCCGGCACCGACCCCGACTACGCGCAGCGCGACCTGTTCGGCGCCATCGCCGCCGGCGACTTCCCGCAGTGGGACGTCAAGCTGCAGGTGGCCACCGAGGTCGAACTGGCCGCATGGGAAGCGCGCACCGGCTGGAACCCGTTCGACCTGACCAAGGTCTGGCCGCACAAGGACTTCCCGCTGATCCCGGTCGGCGTGTTCGAGTTGAACCGCAACCCGCTGAACTACCACGCGGAAGTGGAGCAGGCCGCGCTGTCGCCGGCTAACGTGGTGCCCGGCCTGGGCTACTCGCCGGACAAGATGCTGCAGGCGCGCCTGTTCGCCTACCACGACGCCCAGCTGTACCGGGTCGGCACCAACCACCAGCACCTGCCGGTGAACGCGCCGCGCTGCCCCGTCCACCACCAGCAGCGCGACGGCGCGATGGCGGTCGCCAACGGCGGCGCCGAGCAGAACTACGCGGCCACCGAAGCGGGCGGCAGCCAGCCGCACGGCCTGGGCCACGGCGAACCGGCGCTGGCGCTGCAAGGCGGCGCGGCCCGCTACGACGGCCGCGGCCAGGAAGACGACACCACCCAGGCCGGCAACCTGTTCCGCCTGATGCCGGCGCAGGAGCGGCACAACCTGTTCGACAACATCGCCGGTCCCCTGAGCCAGGTGGGCGCCGAGATCATCGCCCGCCAGCTGGCCCAATTCGACCAGGCCGACCCGGCCTACGGCGCCGGCGTGCGCGCCGCGCTGGCGGCCAAGGGTGTGGTGGTGGCATAAAGGAAGTCTGCGGGCGGCGCCGAATTGCACTACAATCGCATGGTGCAGTGCAGCGTAGTCCGCATCCCTCCGGAGGTCACACTTGAATCGCAAACCCGCCCGCCTCTCGTCGCCTTCGATGCCGGGGCAAGTCGTATTGGCGCTACAGGGCGGCGGCGCGCTGGGCGCCTACCAGGTGGGCGTCTACCAGGCGATGCACGAAGCCGGCGTCGAGCCGGACTGGGTGATCGGCACGTCGATCGGCGCCATCAACGGCGCCATCATCGCCGGCAACCAGCCGCGCTACCGCATGGACCGGCTGCGCCAGTTCTGGCAGCGCATGGAGCAGAACGCGCTGGGCTTTTCCGTCATGCCGCGCGCGCTGGCCAACGCGGTGACGATGGGGCAGGGCATACCGGCCTTCTTCGAACCCAATCCGTGCTCGTGGTGGAATCCCGACGCCAAGGTCGGCGTCGAACACGCCTCCTACTATCAAACCGCGCCGCTGCGCACCACGCTCGATACGCTGGTCGATTTCGAGCTCCTCAACGATGGCGATACCCGCTTCACGGTAGGCGCGGTCAATGCGCGCTCCGGCGGCATGCGCTATTTCGATACCCGCAAGGACACGCTGAGCGCCTCGCATGTGATGGCGTCCGGCGCGCTGCCGCCGGCCTTTCCCGCCGTGCGCATCGACGGCCAGCCATACTGGGACGGCGGCATCTATTCCAACACGCCGATCGAGGCGGTGCTGGACGACGAGCCGCGCCGCAGCTCGGTGATCTTCTCGGTGCAGGTGTGGAACCCGGACGGCAGCGAGCCGCAAAGCATGTTGCAGGTGCTGGACAAGTACAAGGAGATCCAGTACGCCAGCCGCGCCAGCAATATCGAGCAGCAGCGCAAGCTGCACCGGCTGCGCCACGTGATCCGCCAGTTGACGTTGCACCTGTCGGACGAAGCGGCGATGTCGGAGGAGGTGCGCCAGCTGGCGGCGTGGGGGTGCGGCACCACCATGCACGTGGTGTCGCTCAAATCGCCGCGGGTCGGCAACGAGGACCACACCAAGGACATCGACTTCAGCGCCGCCGGCATCCGCGCCCGCTGGCAGGCCGGCTATGAAGACACCCAGCGCATGATCGCGCTGCGGCCGTGGGACCGCGAGATCGATCCGATCGAAGGGATCGCGATCCACGAGCTGCCGTCTTGACATGTCATTGACGTGTCAACGCCCTTCGCTTGACACGGTTTGGGAAGCCAACACCACGCAAATACGCCATGTGGTCCTGGCACGGAACTTGTGAATAGAAGCCCAGGCGCCGCATCCGCGCGTCTTTCTATCCACACCGACCGAAGGAGTTTTGCCATGAAAAAGATTGAGACCGTAGTCGCGGGCGCGCTTGCCGCCGTGTTCCTGCTTGCCTTGCCGGCCGCCCGTGCCGACGGCAAAAAACCTGTGACGACAGGCGCCGTCATTCGCGGCGTGACGCTGGCCGGCTCCGTCGGCGTACCGGGCGCTTCGGCCGGCGCGCCGTGCGATTTCTCGGGCGAGAGCGTGAACGGCGGCGGCAAAATGGAGGACGCCAGCGTGAACTGCAAGCCTAACGCGCCGGATGTAAAGACCGTGCTCAAAGGCTTGCCTGCGCGTTTCAATGCCTATTGCGTGATCCCCAGCGCCGCCAACCTGAAGACCGGGCGCCTGATCCAGTCCGCTCTCTCGGACAACGCCAACCACTGCTCGCTGTCCGACCTGAAGCCGAGCGACGCCCAGAGCAAGTTTGGTACGGCGGTCTGGCGCTAATCCGACATCGATCCAATGTGCAGGTCTGGCGGTGCTCGGCCGCCGTGCCTGCCCGCCGCCACGAACCGCCGGCGGCGGAGTTGCGCTGGTAAAATAGCGTCATCGGCATTCACTTTATATTGGATCAACATGACCATCAAAATCAGCCAAAACTTCGACTCCGGCGCCATCGAAGTGCTGCGCGCGGACAGCGCGGCGGAGATCGAACTGAATCTGCGCAAGGACTCGCACGCCGACATCCACCAGTGGTTCCACTTCCGCCTGCAGGGCGCGCGCGACCAGCAGGTGCGCATGCGCTTCCTGAACGCCGGCCAGGCCACCTACGCCAAGGGCTACGAGGACTACCAGGCCGTCGCCAGCTACGACTCCGAAAACTGGTTCCGCGTGCCGACCGCCTTCGACGGCGAGGTCATGACCATCAAGCACACGCCGGAAACCGACAGCGTGTACTACGCCTACTTCGAGCCGTATTCGTTCGAGCGCCACCTGCGCCTGCTGGGCGAAGTGGCCGAGCATCCGCTGGCCCGCGTGCACGACCTGGGCAACACCATCGACGGCCGCGACATGAACCTGGTGGTCATCGGCAAGCCGGAAGCGGAGAAGAAAATCTGGGTCATCGCGCGCCAGCACCCGGGCGAATCGATGGCCGAATGGTTCGTCGAAGGCCTGATCGATTCGCTGCTGGACGACGCCAATCCGATCGCCCGCAAGCTGCTGCAGCGCTGCGTGTTCTACATCGTGCCGAACATGAATCCGGACGGCTCGGTGCGCGGCAACCTGCGCACCAACGCCTCGGGCGCCAACCTCAATCGCGAGTGGATGACCCCATCGGTCGAGCGCAGCCCGGAAGTGCTGTACGTGAAGCAGAAGATGCACGAAACCGGCATCGACATGTTCTTCGACATCCACGGCGACGAAGCGCTGCCGTACAACTTCGTGGCCGGCAACGAGATGCTGGAGAACTTCAGCGAAGAGCGCCGCGTCAAGCAGCAGGACTTCATCGACCGCTACAAGAACGCCAGCCCGGACTTTCAGGACAAATACGGCTACGCCGCCAGCAAGTACAAGGAAGACATGCTGACCCTGGCGTCCAAGTACGTCGGCCACCACTTCGGCTGCCTGGCGCTGACCCTGGAGATGCCGTTCAAGGACAACGCCGACCTGCCGGATCCGCACGTGGGCTGGAACGGCGCCCGCAGCGCGGCGCTGGGCGCGTCGATCCTGCAGCCTATCCTGCTGTCGCTGGACGCCTGAGATGGGGGTTGAAATCGAGCGCAAGTTCCTGTTGCGCGGCGATGCGTGGAAGAGCCTTGGCGAGCCGGTGTTTTTTCGCCAGGGCTATCTGTCGTCGCACAAGGAGCGCGTGGTGCGGGTGCGGATCGAGGGCGATCGGGCGGTGATGACGATCAAGGGCCGCAACGTCGGCGCCACGCGCGGCGAGTGGGAGTATCCGATCCCGATGGCCGATGCCGCCGAGCTGCTGGACCGTTTGTGCGAACAGCCGCTGATCGAAAAATACCGTCGCTGCATCAGCTACGCGGGCAACGTGTGGGAGGTCGACGAGTTCCTCGGCGCGAACGCCGGATTGGTCGTGGCAGAGATCGAATTGCGCTCGGAAGACCAGGTCTTCGACAAGCCGGACTGGATCGGCGAGGAAGTGACCGATGACCTGCGCTACCTCAACTCGAGCCTGATAAAGCATCCGTTTTCGGCTTGGTAGCGCTCTGGATTTGTACTAAGTTGGTTAGATGGACAACGAGCGATTTGCCGCGCTTGAAGCGCACTACGATGCCATCCTGCCGACGCTAGCGACGAAGGCGGACATTGAGGCCTTGCGTGCCGAAATGCACAAGATGTCGGCGGATACACATAAGTGGATGGTTGCCAGCCTGATCGGTTTGTTTATCGGTTTTGGCGGACTCGGCATCACGCTCGGTCAGATTTTGAAGCCGCAGGCGCAATCGGCGGCCATGCAGATGGCCGCACAGCAGCCCCAGCCCATTATCATCTACTTGCCGCAACCACTGCCGGCACCAAAAAAATAAAGCCCCGCGAGGGGCTTTATTTTTAGTGGAAGTGCTCGGTGCCGCTAGGCGTATCCTCGGGCATTTCCGCGTGCGCCAGTTCGCCGACCGGGTCGGCAAACAGCGGCGCGCCGCAGTCGTCGCAGAACTCGGCCACGAAACGCTCGCTGTGCTTCTTGATCTGCGTGATGCCGGCCTCGTTCAGGTTGTTGATGATTTCCTCCACCGGCGTCACCGGCTGCTGCACGATACCGCCCGGACCGCCTTGCAGCGGACCTTCCGGCGGCGTGCCTTCCTCATCTTCCTGCCCGTACAGCGGCCACACCACGCCGTAGATCACGTCCGGCGACGAACGCTGGGTGAACGCCACGCGGTATTCGTCGATCTGGCCGTCGGCGTTTTCCTCGCCGAAGCCGGCGATCACCGCGCGCAGTTCGGACGGCTCGACCGCCAGCGTATGCGTCAGGTAATGCACGGCGGCGCGGATCGACACCGGGCGGATCAGCTTGTCCGCCTCGCGGCAGGCCATGTAGTAGGCCTCCGGCAGCAGCAGCTCGACGCCGCAACCCGGCAGCAAACGGTTGATGGTCGGCGTGACCTGCGCGCGCCACTGCTCCAGCGCGGTGGTGCGCTCGCTGACGAAGTTGGCCTGGTTGGCCGGCATCTGCCAGCGGAACAGCGGGCCGCCCGCCGGTGTCACCACGGCCACCAGCAGGTAGCGGGTGTCGGCCAGGAACGGCGCCGTCTCCGGCACCTTGGTGTCGGGCTTCAGCACAGTACCCTTGAGTGCGGCCTGCGCCAGCTTGTGCACCTTGGCGTAGGTCTCGACGTGGCTGCGCGGCAGCTGGTCGATCGAGAACAGCGTCGGCGACATCGCCATGTGCGTGCCGTCGGCCAGCAGATGGGCCGAGAAGTGCGCCGACAGCGTGCTCAGGATGTCGGCCGGGATCGCGCCCGAGGCGATGGCGAAGCGGGTCCACGCCAGGATGGGCGCGGCCACCAGCAGCACGTCGTACTGCTTGGCGACGCCGTCGGTTTCGATGGTGATGCTGCTCGATTCGCTGACCGCTTCCACGCCATCCATCAACACGTCGTACGCGTTCAGGTCTTCCTTGAACAGGCTGTTCAAGGTCGAATCGATGGTTTCCTGGTGGCCGGTCTTGAGGAGTTTGTGGAGCTGCGTATCGAGGCTGTGTTCCCAGGCCCGCTCTTCGATACGGCTGGCCGCCTGCCCGACCGCGAGGGCATAGGTGACGAGGCGCTGGCTCTCGGCAGACAACTTATGGGATGAATCTTTGTTTGGACGACGCATAGCGCAATAAGAGTCTCATAAAAGTGGATAAAGCGGATCAGTCATGCAGATGATAACCCTTATGAACCGTATTGTAGTTGATTCAGCAAGCGCGCATAAAAAAACGCCGGACTAGCGAACTAGCCCGGCGTTCTCTGTAGAGCAACTAACTATTTATGCGGCCAGCAGCTGGCGCAGCACGAATGGCAGGATACCGCCATGCTTGTAGTAGTCGACTTCGATCGGGGTGTCGATACGCAGCAGCACTTTGACTTCCTGTGCCGGCTTGCCTTCGCGATGGATGACCAGGGTAGCCAGTTGCTGTGGCTTGATCTCGCCTTCCAGACCCTTCAGGTCGTAGACTTCCTTGCCGGTGATGCCCAGCGATTCAACGCTGTCGTTGCCGATGAATTGCAGCGGCAGCACGCCCATGCCGACCAGGTTCGAGCGGTGGATGCGTTCGAACGAACGCACGATCACGGCCTTCACGCCCAGCAGCTGGGTGCCCTTGGCCGCCCAGTCGCGCGACGAGCCGGTGCCGTACTCTTCGCCGCCGAACACCATGGTCGGCGTGCCTTCGGCAACATACTTCATCGCCGCGTCGTAGATCGACAACTGTTCGCCGGTCGGCTGGTGAATGGTGATGCCGCCTTCCACCGCCGAACCGTCCGCCTTGGCAGGAATCATGCGGTTCTTGATGCGCACGTTGGCGAAGGTGCCGCGCATCATGATCTCGTGGTTGCCGCGACGCGAGCCGTAGGAGTTGAAGTCCGCCTTCATCACGCCGTTGGCCAGCAGCCATTTGCCCGCCGGGCCGTCTTCCTTGATCGAGCCGGCAGGGGAGATGTGGTCGGTGGTGATCGAATCGCCGAACACGCCCAGCGCGCGCGCGCCGGTGATGCCGGTGGCGGCCGCTTTCGGGACCATCTCGAAGTTGTCGAAGAACGGTGGCTCGGCGATGTAGGTCGATGCCGGCCAGTTGTAGACATTGCCTTCGGTCGAAGACACGTGTTCCCACAGCTTGCCCGGGTTGCCCTTGACGTCGGCGTAGTTCGACTTGAACACTTTCGAGTTCATCGCGAACTTCATCAGCTTGGCGATCTCTTTCGAGGTCGGCCAGATGTCGCCCAGGTACACGTCCTTGCCGTCCTTGCCCTTGCCAACCGGCTGGGTCATCAGGTCGACGGTCATGTTGCCGGCGATGGCGTAGGCCACCACCAGCGGTGGCGATGCCAGGAAGTTCGAACGGATGTTCGGGTGGATCCGCGCTTCGAAGTTGCGGTTACCGGACAGCACGGCGGAAGCGACGATATCGTTGTTGCTGATGGCGGCGTTCAGTTCCGGGGTCAGGTCGCCGGCGTTGCCGATGCAGGTGGTGCAACCGTAGGCGGTCACGCCGAAGCCCAGTTGCTCCATGTATGGCAGCAGGCCGGCGGCGGTCAGGTACTCGGTCACGACGCGCGAGCCAGGCGCCAGCGAGGTCTTGATGTGCGGAGCGACGGTCAGGCCGGCTTCGACGGCTTTCTTGGCCAGCAGGCCGGCGGCCAGCAGCACGCTCGGGTTCGAGGTGTTGGTGCACGAGGTGATCGCAGCGATCAGCACGTCGCCGTTTTTCACGTTCACGCCGTTGCTGGTGGTGTAGGTCTTGTTCAGGTCTTCGGCTTTTTTGTTGAAGCCGTTGTCGGTGGTCGGCTTCGAGAACAGTTCGGTGAAGTTGTTCTTGACGTTGCCGATTTCGATACGATCCTGTGGACGCTTAGGACCGGCCAGCGACGGCGTCACCGAGGTCAGGTTCAGTTCCACCACGCGGGTGTAGTCGATGTCGCCGGCCTTGGGCACGCCGTACAGGCCCTGGGCCTTGAAGTAGGCGGCGAACGCGGCGATTTCGTCCTTGGTGCGGCCGGTGCCTTCGAAGTATTCGATGGTGGCGTCGTCAACCGGGAAGAAGCCCATGGTCGCGCCGTATTCAGGCGCCATGTTGGCGATGGTGGCGCGGTCGGTCAGCGACAGCGTCTCGGTGCCTTCGCCGAAGAACTCGACGAACTTGCCGACGACTTTTTCCTTGCGCAGCAGTTCGGTGATGGTCAGTACCAGATCGGTCGCGGTGCAGCCTTCGCGCAGGATGCCGGTCAGGTTCACGCCGATCACGTCCGGGGTCAGGAAGTAGACCGGCTGGCCCAGCATGCCGGCTTCCGCCTCGATGCCGCCCACGCCCCAGCCGACCACGCCGATGCCGTTGATCATGGTGGTGTGCGAGTCGGTGCCGACCAGGGTGTCCGGGTAGTACACGCCGTCAGCGGTCTTGTGGACGCCGCGCGCCAGGTATTCCAGGTTGACCTGGTGGACGATGCCGAAGCCGGGAGGCACGACGCCGAAGGTGTCGAAGGCTTGCATGCCCCACTTCATGAACTGGTAGCGCTCGTTGTTGCGCGAGAATTCCAGTTTCATGTTCAGGTCCAGCGCGCCTTTTTCACGGAAGTGGTCGATGGTGACCGAGTGGTCGACCACCAGGTCCACCGGGACCAGCGGTTCGATCTTCTTGGCGTTGATGCCCATCTTGTAGGCGACGTTGCGCATCGCGGCCAGGTCGGCCAGCAGCGGCACGCCGGTGAAGTCCTGCAGCACCACGCGGGCGACCACGAATGGAATCTCGTCGGTACGGTCGGCGGTCGCGCCCCAGTTGGCCAGCTGCTTGACGTGTTCTTCGGTGACTTTTTTGCCGTCGCAGTTACGCAGCACGGATTCCAGCACAACACGGATCGATACCGGCAGGCGGGAGATTTTGGCGCCCAGGCTCTTTTCCAGGGCTGGCAGGGAGTAGAACTTGCCCTTTTTGCCGGAAATGTTGAAATCCTTAAGCGTGTTCAGAGTGTTGCGGGACATGACCTCTCCTTCGTGGGTATCGTCTATTATTGAAGTTAAAACCGTGCTGCTGGCGCCCGTGGCGGCGCGCCCCTTTGGAACTTGAAACTGTGTTTGAAAACTGTATTACTGGATCGTGATCTTGGTGCTGGTCGGCTCGGCCGCGGTGGGCGCGACCGGCTTGAGTTGCTCGGCGTTGCGGCATTCATTGGCCAACTGGCGGTTCTGCTTGGAGTCCAGCAGCATGCCCTTGGCCGGAATACCGATCCAGATCAAGCCGTACAAACGGTTTTCGAAGCGGTGCGCACCGGTGGTGGTGCCCACGCGCGTCAGGCGATGCAGGCGCTTCTTCCAGCGCAGCGCGATGTGCGCTTCGTCGCTGGCGTTTTCGTAGATGGTGATCTTGTTGCCCAGCTCGCAATCGAACTCGGTCACGGCCGAATCGGCCACGGCCGGTTCGTCGGCGTCTTCGTCCGGCGTCTTGGTTTCGGCCGGCTTGGCGCTCGGCTTGGCAGTCGAACCCTTGGATTTGCCGGCCTTCTTGACGGTTTTCTTGGCCGGCTCGGAGCTCTGCGCTTGCGCGCCGGCGGCCAGGGTCATGGAGGCCAGCGCGAAGCTGCAAGCCAGGAGTAGTTTGGAGATGGACGTCATGGTGTTTCCAGTGTGGGGTCGGTGGGGCTGCCGTTGATCAGCGTGGTGGCGGACTCGGGCAAGCTCAGCCCGGCCAGCTTGGCGCGCTGTAAAACGGTCCAATAGTATCTGTAGCTCGCACGGTCATGCAAGCGCCCGTTTTGGGAAATTGGCCCCCATTGCTTCGCCTCTGCTTCCAGCAGGATGGCGGCCGCCTCGCTGACCTCGGACAGGCGCGGCGTGAAGGTCTTGATAATCGGTTTGATCTGGTTCGGGTGGATGCTCCACATGCGCGTGTAGCCGAATTCGGCGGCGGCGCGCTGGGCATCATTGGCGGCGACCGCCGTGTCCTTGATCTCGGTGGTGACGTTATGCGACGGCACCTTGCCGTGCGCGTGGCAGGCGGCGGCGATGTCGAGCTTGGCGCGCACCACCAGCGGATGGGTGAACTGGCCCGGCGTGCGCATCGCGTTGGCGGGTATCGCGCCGTAGTGCGAGGAGACGAAATCCATGATGCCGAACGACAGGCACTGCACCTGGGGCAGGGCGGCGATCTCGTAGGCTTCGCGCAGCGCGCCGTGGGTTTCGATCAGCACGTGCACCGGCAGGTCCTTGCGGCCGGCCTTGGCGGCGTGGGTGTTGATCAACTTGATGGCGGCGGCGACTTCCTTGGCGCCGTGCACCTTGGGCAGCACGATATAGGCCAGGCGCTGGGCGGCGGCGCAGATGATCTCCACGTCCTGCGCGAAGAACGGGCTGGCGACATCGTGCACGCGGGCGCCGATGCGGTTGAACTTGTTATCGTCCGACAGCAGCAGCTGCGCCACCAGGCGGGCGTGGGCTTCCTCGTTGCCGGCGCTGGCGCCGTCTTCGCAATCGAGGGTGATGTCGAACAGGGGGCCAAGCTCTTGTTGCAGGGCGATCGATTTGCGCATCAGCTTTTCGGAGCCGGCGTAATGGTCGCAGGCCGGCAGCAGCAGCGGCTGGCGATTGCCCTGGAATAAAACCTCGGATGGGTGCATGCGGGAATCTTGAGTAGATACAGACACCGCGCTGCTCTCGGCAGCGCGGCGGGTGCGGCGGATCGGTGGTTTAACCGGTTCCACTTGCGGGTGGTGTCGGAACTTAGGCTGGCAGCAGGTGCTTGACGCCTTCACGCTCTTCGGTCAGTTCTTTCAGCGTCAGGTTGATGCGCTCTTGCGAGAACGCGTCGATTTCCAGGCCCTGGACGATTTTGTATTCGCCGTTTTCGGTGGTCACCGGGAAGCCGAACATGGTGCCTTCAGGGATGCCATACGAACCATCCGAAGGAACGCCCATGGTGGTCCACTTGCCGGCGGTGCCCAGAACCCAGTCATGCACGTGGTCGATCGCTGCGTTGGCGGCCGAAGCAGCCGACGACAGGCCGCGCGCTTCGATGATCGCCGCGCCGCGCTTGCCGACGGTCGGCAGGAAGGTGTTGGCGTTCCATTCCTGGTCGTTGATCAGGTCTTTGACAGCCTTGCCGTTGACGGTGGCGAAACGGTAGTCGGCGTACATGGTAGGCGAGTGGTTGCCCCATACGCACAGCTGCTCGATGTCCTTGACGGCGGTGCCGGTCTTGGCTGCCACTTGCGACAGCGCGCGGTTGTGGTCCAGACGCAGCATGGCGGTGAAGTTCTTGGCCGGCAGCGAAGGCGCCGATTTCATGGCGATGTAGGCGTTGGTGTTGGCTGGGTTGCCGACCACCAGTACTTTGACGTTGCGCGATGCGACGGCGTCGAGCGCCTTGCCTTGCACGGTGAAGATCTGGGCATTCGCTTCCAGCAGGTCTTTGCGTTCCATGCCTGGGCCGCGTGGACGGGCGCCAACCAGCACGGCGACGTCGATATCCTTGAAGGCGGTCATCGGGTCGGAGTGGGCGGTCATCTCGGTCAGCAGCGGGAAGGCGCAGTCGTCGATTTCCATCATGACGCCTTTGAGTGCTTTCTGGGCTTTCTCGTCGGCGATTTCCAGCAATTGCAGAATGACTGGTTGGTCCTTGCCCAGCATGTCGCCGTTGGCGATGCGGAACAGCAGAGCGTAACCGATTTGACCGGCGGCGCCGGTGACAGCAACACGCATTGGGGTTTTAGCCATGATGAATCTCCAAAGTGGGAATTAAAACGTTCTCGAAGCTGGACCGGTGCCGGTCCGGGAAATCGTAATCATACTGCAAATTGAGCGCTTAGAATGGTTGCCGAGGCGTTAGCTAATGCGTCTCGCCGGGGAGTGTAGGCGTGTGTGTGGCATCTGTCAATCCTATCTTATGTCTTATATAAGACAGATAAGTTATTGCGTGTTTTTGCTGGACGGCACCGGGCATTTGTGGTGAAATCTTGGTCTATGAATTCAGTCCCGCCCAATCCGAACAGCAATTCCACTACCGTCAGCACCGGCGGGGCTGCCGGATCGTCTGCGGGCTCCGCGGCCGCGCCGGCGCCGACCTTCTCCCCACTGTACCAGCAAATCAAGGCGCTCATCACGCAAAGCCTGCAATCGGGCGAGTGGAAGCCGGGTGAATTGATCCCCAGCGAGGTCGAGCTGGCCAACCGTTTCAAAGTCAGCCAGGGCACGGTGCGCAAGGCGATCGACGAACTGGCGGCGGAAAACCTGGTCATGCGCAAGCAGGGCAAGGGCACCTTCGTGTCCACCCACCATGAGGCGCGCGCCCATTTCCGCTTCCTGCGCCTGATGCCCGACGAGGGCGTGCCGCACTACCCCGAAAGCAAATTCATCGAAGTCAAGCGCATGCGCGCGCCGGCCGACGTGGCGCGCCTGCTGGACCTGAAGTCCGGCGACGCCGTCATCTTCATCAAGCGCGTGCAATCGTTCGACGGACTGCCGACCATCGTCGAGGAGCTGTGGTTGCCGGGCATGACCTTCAAGGGCCTGACCGCCGAGCGCCTGGTGGAATACAAGGGCCCGATGTACGGCCTGTTCGAGTCCGAATTCGGCACCCGCATGATACGCGCGACGGAAAAGATCCGCGCCGTCTGCGCCGGCGCCGACGATGCCGAATTGCTGCATCTCCCCGTCAATACGCCCTTGCTGGCGTCCGAGCGTGTGTCGTTCACCTATGGCGACAAGGCGGTGGAATTGCGCCGCGGCTTGTACTCCACGGAACGTCATCACTATCACAATGAGCTTAGTTAAGCTGAGGATTTAAGGAGACCCTGAAGCATCGCAAACCCGCTTCAGGCAGCGCAAACAGGGCGCCGTCGCAGCCCGGACGCATTGTTGCGCTGATAATACGTTGAGCTACGGAAAGTAGCCGCCGCATGGTGTTGCCAAACACTATTTTAGTTATATGTAACAATAGATATTGGTTATGAGTGCGAAAATCGGCGAAAATCGCAGTCTCGATATTTTTGTTTATGCTTAGGAGGTCTTGTTATGTCAGAAGCCGTAAGGGAAGCCCCAAAAAAAGAACGGCCGGAGTTCCGTAACATTCATGTTACCGAATTGTCCAACTACCGCATGCCTTTGGCGAGTATTGTATCCATCCTGCACCGCATCAGCGGCTTCATGATGTTTGCACTGCTGCCTTTCGTGCTATATCTGTTGGAGCAGAGCTTGCGCTCCGAGATCTCCTTCGCCTACTACCAGGGGATTGTTTCCCACCCGCTGGTCAAACTGATCATCCTGGCCCTGGTCTGGGGTTATATGCATCACTTCTGCGCTGGCGTACGCCACCTGGTGATGGATGCCCACATCGGCCTGGACAAGGATTCCGCCCGCAAATCGTCCGTTGGCGTGCTGGTTGTCAGCCTGACGCTGACCGCGATCGTCGCCCTCAAATTGTTTGGAGTTTTCTGAGATGGCAAATAACAATATTGGTCCAAAACGCCTGGTGGTCGGCGCCGGCTACGGCATGCGCGACTGGCTGGCACAACGCGTGACCGCCGTCATGATGGTGCTGTACACCGCCATCCTGCTGATTTCCTTCCTGACCGGCCAGAACTTCACGTATGAAGGCTGGGCCGGCCTGTTCGCCCAGCAGTGGTTCAAGCTGATCAGCGCCGTCACCCTGTTCGGCCTGTTCTTCCACGCCTGGATCGGCGTGCGCGACATCTGGATGGACTACGTCAAAGCCGTCGGCCTTCGCCTGACCCTGCAAATCGCCACCATCCTGTGGTTGGTCGCTTGTGCCGTTTGGTCGGTACAGATACTCTGGAGTGTGTAATCGTGGCAGCTATTAAATCTGCAATCCCTACCCGCCGCTTTGACGCGGTAATCGTCGGCGCCGGCGGCTCCGGCATGCGCGCATCCCTGCAACTGGCTGAAGCCGGTCTGAACGTGGCGGTGCTGTCGAAAGTTTTCCCTACCCGTTCGCACACCGTGGCGGCGCAGGGCGGCATCGGCGCATCGCTGGGCAATATGGCGGAAGACAACTGGTTCTGGCACATGTTCGACACCGTCAAGGGCGGCGACTACCTGGGCGACCAGGATGCGATCGAATTCATGTGCCGCGAAGCACCGAAGGTCGTCTACGAGCTGGAACACTTCGGCATGCCGTTCGACCGCAACCCTGACGGCACCATCTACCAGCGTCCGTTCGGCGGCCACACCGCCAACTTCGGCGAGAAAGCCGTGCAGCGCGCCTGCGCCGCGGCCGACCGTACCGGCCACGCGCTGCTGCACACGCTGTACCAGCGCAACGTCCGCGCCCGCACCCACTTCTTCGTCGAGTGGATGGCGATCGACATCATCCGCGACGCCGAAGGCGACGTGGTTGGCGTGGTGGCACTGGAAATGGAAACCGGCGAAACGATGATCCTGGAAGCGAAGACCACCATCTTCGCCACCGGCGGCGCCGGCCGCATCTTCGCCGCATCGACCAACGCCTTCATCAACACCGGCGACGGCATGGGCATGGCGGCACGTGCCGGCCTGCCGCTGCAGGACATGGAGTTCTGGCAGTTCCACCCGACCGGCGTGGCCGGCGCGGGCGTCCTGATCACCGAGGGTGTGCGCGGCGAGGGCGGTATCCTGATCAACTCCGAAGGCGAACGCTTCATGGAGCGCTACGCGCCGACGCTGAAGGATCTGGCGCCGCGCGACTTCGTGTCGCGCTCGATGGACCAGGAGATCAAGGAAGGCCGCGGCTGCGGTCCGAACAAGGATCACGTCATGCTGGACCTGCGCCACATCGGCGCCGACACCATCGCCAAGCGTCTGCCGTCGATTCTGGAAATCGGCCACAAGTTCGCCAACGTCGACGCCACCAAGGAACCGATCCCGGTGGTGCCGACCATCCACTACCAGATGGGCGGTATTCCAACCAACATCCACGGCCAGGTCGTCACGCCCGGCGCCGACGGCTCGCAGAAGGTTGTCAACGGCCTGTACGCGATCGGCGAATGCGCCTGCGTTTCGGTGCACGGCGCCAACCGCCTGGGCACCAACTCGCTGCTGGACCTGCTGGTCTTCGGCCGCGCCGCCGGCAACCACGTGGTCGCCTCGAACCTGAAGCAGAAAGAGAACAAGCCTCTGCCGAAGGACGCCGCCGACTTCGCGCTGGGCCGCCTGAACAAGCTGGAAACCTCGACCGGCTCGGAAAAAGTGCAGGGCGTCGCCAACGACATCCGCGCCACGATGCAGAAGTACTGCGGCGTGTTCCGTACCGACGAAATGCTGACCCAGGGCGCCAAGGAAATCATGGTGCTGGACGAGCGCCGCAAGCACGTCTCGTTCAAGGACAAATCCATGGTGTTCAACACCGCGCGCGTCGAAGCGCTGGAACTGGACAACCTGATCGAAACCGCGAAAGCGACGATCACGTCGGCCGTGGCCCGCAAGGAATCGCGCGGCGCCCACGCCCACAACGATTTCCCGAACCGCGACGACGACAACTGGATGAAGCACACCCTGTGGTATTCGGAAGGCAACCGACTGGAATACAAAGCGGTCGTTACCAAGCCATTGACGGTTGATACCTTCAAACCGAAACCACGTACTTTCTAAGGGCTAGAACATGGCACGCACTCTCAAACTGAAAATTTATCGTTACGATCCGGACCAGGACGCCAAGCCCTACATGCAGGACGTGACGGTCGAGCTGAAGGACACCGACAAGATGCTGCTCGACGCACTGCAGCGCATCAAGTCCGACGTCGACGACTCGCTGGCCCTGCGCCGCTCGTGCCGCGAAGGCGTGTGCGGTTCGGACGCGATGAACATCAACGGTAAAAACGGCCTGGCCTGCACCACCAACCTGAACGAGCTGAGCGAGCCTATCGTGCTGCGCCCGCTGCCAGGCTTGCCGGTGATCCGCGACCTGATCGTCGACATGACCCAGTTCTTCAAGCAGTACGATTCGATCAAGCCTTACCTGATCAACGATTCGATCCGCCCTGAAAAAGAACGCCTGCAATCGCCGACCGAGCGCGAAGAGCTCGACGGCCTGTACGAGTGCATCCTGTGCGCCTGCTGCTCGACGTCGTGCCCATCGTTCTGGTGGAATCCGGACAAGTTCGTCGGCCCGGCCGGCCTGCTGCAAGCCTACCGCTTCATCGCCGACTCGCGCGACGAAGCCACCGGCGCGCGCCTGGACAACCTGGAAGATCCGTACCGCCTGTTCCGCTGCCACTCGATCATGAACTGCGTCGATGTTTGCCCCAAGGGTCTGAACCCGAACAAGGCGATCGGCAAGATCAAGGAATTGATGGTCCGCCGCGCGGTCTAAGCGGCACCACACGGGCGGCGGCCTCGTCGCCCGTTCTCGTATAAAGTAGCTCATCCATATGACTGAACCGAACAGCTCAGCGCATCAGGCCGACCCCGCCAACCGAGCGCGCCTGCGGTGGCGTTCCCGCCGGGGCCTGCTGGAAAACGACATCATCCTGACCCGTTTTCTCGATGCGCATGAAACCGAATTGACCGACGAAGAAGTGGACGCATTCACGCGGCTCCTCGATTTGTCGGACAATGACCTGATGGATCTGGTACTGGCCCGCAAAGAGCCCCAAGGCGAGGTCGACCTGCCGCATGTGCACGCACTGCTGCAGCGACTGCGCCGCGCATAACGACACACCCAGAAAAGTTTCGTTTTTTTTATTTGCCGCATCTCTCCAAGAAGGAAGAGTCCATGAACACCTCTGATAACAAAGCCACCCTATCGTTTTCCGATGGCAGCCCGTCGGTAGAATTCCCGATCTACAAGGGCACCGTTGGTCCCGACGTGATCGACATCCGCAAACTGTACGCCGGCACCGGCAAGTTCACCTACGATCCAGGCTTCATGTCGACCGCGGCATGCAACTCGTCGATCACCTACATCGACGGCGACAAGGGCGAGCTGCTGTACCGCGGCTACCCGATCGAGCAGCTGGCCGTGAACGCCGACTTCCTGGAATCGTGCTACCTGCTGTTGAACGGCGAACTGCCGAACAAGGTCGAGAAAGCCGAATTCGTCGAAACCGTGACCAAGCACACCATGGTCCACGAGCAGATGCAATTCTTCTTCCGCGGCTTCCGTCGCGACGCGCACCCGATGTCGGTGCTGGTCGGCACCGTCGGCGCGCTGGCCTCGTTCTACCACGACTCGCTCGACATCAACGATGCCAAGCACCGTGAAGTATCGGCCATCCGCCTGATCGCTAAGATGCCTACCCTGGTGGCGATGGCGTACAAATACTCGATCGGCCAGCCGTTCGTGTACCCACGCAACGACCTGTCGTACAGCGCCAACTTCATGCGCATGATGTTCGGCAATCCATGCGAAGAATACAAAGTCAACGACGTGCTGGTGCGCGCGCTGGACCGTATCCTGATCCTGCACGCGGACCACGAGCAGAACGCATCGACCTCGACCGTCCGTCTGGCCGGTTCGTCGGGCGCCAACCCGTTCGCCTGTATCGCTGCCGGTATCGCCTGCCTGTGGGGCCCTGCCCACGGCGGCGCCAACGAAGCGGCACTGAACATGCTGAAGGAAATCGGCAGCGTCGAGAACATTCCTGCCTTCATCGCTCAGGTGAAAGACAAGAACTCCGGCGTCAAGCTGATGGGCTTCGGTCACCGCGTGTACAAGAACTTCGACCCACGCGCAAAACTGATGCGCGAAACCTGCTACGAAGTGCTGGAAGAGCTGGGCCTGCAAGACGACCCGCTGTTCAAGCTGGCGATGGAACTGGAAAAGATTGCACTGAACGACGAATACTTCGTTTCGCGCAAGCTGTACCCGAACGTCGACTTCTACTCGGGCATCGTGCAATCGGCGCTGGGCATTCCGGTGTCGCTGTTCACCGGTATCTTCGCCATGGCCCGCACCATCGGCTGGATCGCCCAGTGGAACGAAATGATCGCCGATCCAGAGCAGAAAATCGGCCGTCCACGTCAGCTGTTCGTCGGTTCGACCACCCGCGACGTCAAGCCGCTGGACCAGCGTTAATCGCCGCTAAGACTTGGCAGGAAAACAACCCGCCAGTACTGAGCGCGATCTTGATCGCGTTCAGGCTGGCGGGTTTTTTACGCTTGGAGTAGCTGAGGAAACATTGTAGGATTGGCATCCCATCCATCACTGTCAAATCCTATGAACAGCGTAATGCGCCTTACCCTGGTGGCCGCCCTGGTCGCTTCCGCCTTCAGCCCGGCCGCCGCCGCACCGGCCGCCGCCGCCCAGTCCGCCGTGGTCGACCTCAAGCCCTACACGGTGCCGTATCAGAAGTTCACGCTGCAGAACGGCCTGACGCTGATCGTCCACGAAGACCACAGCGTGCCGCTGGTCAGCGTCAACGTCTGGTACCACGTCGGTTCGCGCAACGAGAAGCGCGGCAAGACCGGCTTCGCCCACCTGTTCGAGCATTTCTTCTTCAACGGTTCGGAAAACTATCCGCACGGCTTCCGCGAAGCGATGGACGACCTCGGCGCCAGCAGCCGCAACGGCACCACCAGCAACGACCGCACCAACTTCTACGAAGACGTGCCGGTCTCCGCGCTGGACCGCACGCTGTACCTGGAAGCCGACCGCATGGGCTTCCTCGCCAACTACATCAGCAAGGACATGCTCGAGCGCGAGCGCGGCGTGGTGCAGAACGAGAAGCGCCAGGGCGAGAACCAGCCCTATGGCCGCGTGCACATCGAGCAGTCGCAGCGCATGTATCCGGCCTCGCATCCGTATTCGTGGCCGGTGATCGGCTACATGGAAGACCTGAACGCCGCCAGCCTGGATGACATCAAGGAGTGGTACCGCACCTACTACGGCCCGAACAACGCGGTGCTGGTGCTGGCCGGCGACATCAAGCCGGAGCAGGCGCTGGCGATGGTGAAGAAGTACTTCGACGGCATTCCGCCCGGTCCGCCGCTGGTGCGCACCGACAGCTGGATACCCACGCTGGACCGCAACATCCGCGATGAAATGGAAGACCAGGTGGCGCAGGTGCGCATCCAGCGTAGCTATCACGCGCCGGTGTGGGGCGATCCCGAAACGCTGCGCCTGTCCATCCTGGCCGAGGTGCTGACCGGCTCCAAGAGCGCGCGCCTGACCAAGCGCCTGGTGTACGACAAGGCCCTGGCCACCAACGTCAGCGCTCGCGCCGACGGCAACGAACTGGCCGGCACCTTCGGCATCCGCGCCACGCTGAAGCCGGGCGTCGATGTCGCCCTGGTCGAGCGCGAAATCGACGCGGTGGTCGATGAACTGCTGGCGCAAGGCCCGACCGCCGAGGAACTGGCGCGCGTGCGCACCAAGGCCTACGCCGACACTGCGCGGCAGATCGAACGCCTGGGCGGCGGCGGCGGCCGCAGCGGGCTGCTGGCCGAGAGCATGATGTTCGGCGGCTCGCCGGACGCCTACCTGGCCGACCTGCGCGGGCTGGCCTTGGCCCAGCCGGCCGACGTCAAGGCGACCGCCAACAAATGGCTGCGCGGCGCACACCACTACACGATGGTGGTCAAGCCTTTCCCCAAACTGGCTGCGGGCAAGACCGGCATCGACCGCAAGGTGCTGCCGCCGCTGGGCGAGGCGCCCACCGTCAGCTTCCCGGCGATGCAGCGCGCGCGCCTGGCCAATGGCTTGAAGGTGGTGTTGATCGAACGCCATGGCGCGCCCATCGTCAACGCCGCGCTGGCGGTCGATGCCGGCGTGGCCAGCGACAGCGCCGCCAAGTCCGGCCTGGCCTCGCTGGCGCTGGAGCTGCTGGACAAGGGTACCAGGAGCCGCGACGCCTTCCAGTTGTCGAATGCGCTGGAAACGCAGGGCGCGCAGCTCGGCACCGGCACGCAGGCCGACCAGTCGCTGGTGCGTCTGCAATCGACCGCCGCCAACTTCGGCGCCTCGCTGGACCTGATGGCGGACGCGGTGCTCAACGCCAGTTTCCCGGCCGACCAGTTCACACTGCAGAAGCAGCGCCGCATCGCCCAGATCGCGCAGGAGAAATCCTCGCCGGCCGGCAGCGCTCAGCGCGCGATCGCCGGCCTGTTGTACGGCGCCGACAACGCCTACGGCAAGCCGGCCAGCGGCGACGACAAGACGGTCGAAGCGTTGACCCGCGACGATCTGGTGAACTGGCATCGCGACTGGTTCAAACCGGGCAGCGCGACCCTGGTCGTCGCCGGCGACACCACCATGGCCAAGCTGATGCCGCTGCTGGAAGCATCGTTCGGCAAATGGGCGGCCGGCAGCGCGCCGGCCAAGTCGGCAGCGGCGGCGCCGGCCACGCAAGGCAAGCGCGTGTACCTGATCGATCGACCCGACGCGCCGCAGTCGATGATCGTGGCGGCGCACCTGTCGCTGTCGCGCGGCCAGCCGGAGGACCTGGCGATGGAGCCGGTGATGCAGAACTTCGGCGGCATGAGCACTTCGCGCCTGAACCGCAATCTGCGCCTGGACAAACACTGGAGCTACGGCGCCTCGGCGGGCCTGAGCAATGTGCGCGGCCAGCGCGCCTTTACCGTGATGGCGCCGGTGCAGACCGACAAGACCAAGGAAGCGATGCTGGAAGTGGCGAAGGAAATCAAAGGCGTGGCGGGCGAACGTCCGCTGGCTGGCGAGGAGTACCTCAGCATCATGCGCAACATGACCTCGCGCTTGCCGGCGCGCTTCGAGTCCATCGATGCGCTGGAGGGGGCTGCCTTGCAGAGTGTGAACCTGGGCCTGCCGGACGACTACTGGACCAACTACGCTGGCCGCATCAGTGCGCTGACCCAGGCGCAGCTGACCGATGCGGCGCCGAAGTACATCCATCCGGAGCAGGTGGTGTGGCTGGTGGTGGGCGATGTGCGCAAGATCGAAGCGGGCGTGCGCGAGCTGGGCTGGGGCGATGTCATCAAGCTCGATGCCAACGGTCAGCCTTTGAAGTGATGTAGCAGGTGCGGCCCGCGGCACATCGTCAGTCCGATTCGGCCGGCGGATTGCACCGGTCGGGCCGCACCACCAGCAGCCACCAGACGATCACGCCCAGCGTCGCCTGCGGCAGGTTGAACAGGAACTTGTCGATGACGACTTGCTGGCGCAGCGGCCAAGGCAGGTTGGCGGTATCCGCGATGATGTTGGTGTGATACAGGCAAACGCCCAGCAACAGCACCATGGCGATCGCCCAGATCGACGGCAGCTTGGTGACCCGGCGGCGCAGCAGCGCCGCAACCGGGTAGACCACGATGCAGCAAGCGAAGTAGGCGAACAGATTGGCCAGCAAATCCTGCAAGCGGAAATGCGGCAGCAGGATGGGCACCGCGCAAATCGCCAACGCGAGCATGACGGCCATGACGGGGTGTGGGCGCTCGGGCCAGTGGTTGAAGCGGCTGATCATGAGTAAGGCTCTGATGAAAGGGCTCTCATTGTAGTTGAACTTGTTTTGGCGCCGTGAGTCTAACTATTTTTGATCCCACTGAGGAAGGCGGCATCATGGATACCTCGTCGACAGGTCAATTGGAAGAACTGATCGAAAAAGCGAGAAGGTCAGCTGAGTCGTTGCCCGAAGACGCCTCTGCCGGCAAGCTTCCGCCCATCGCCGGCCTGAATGCCGCTGAAACCGACATGCTCTTTATTCGCTTATTGGAGCAAGTCGCTATACGGCTTGGGATTGAACTCGATTGCCTTGACGGCGTCCCGACGACGGGGGAGCTTTTGGGGAAGGTGACGAACCAAGAAGTCGTGGGTTTGCTTCGAGAGGAGTTTCTGCGGTCGAGTCCAAACGATAGGGAACTGCAAAAAAGCCTTTAATCATGGATGCGTCCTGGCTAGCTCTCGGCCGTAAAGTAGTCAGCTCGATAGCTGGTCTACGACCAATTGGTCGCTATTTCTATCGTTGTATTGCTGCTCTCGTGTTCCTGGATGAACGGCGCGACGCTGAGCGCTTGCGCAACGAGAAGTTGCGCGCTGAAGTCTTGCTTGCACATATGTTGGTATGTGAGAGCGTGTTGAAATTGATGAAAACATCCGGTGCTTCGTCTGCCGAGGTTAAGGTTTTCATGCGCGAAATGGTTGTGGCGCGCACCCGCAAACTTATGCTTTCCGATAGTAGCGCTGAAGCGCAGATACTAAATTTTAGTCTACCGACGCATTCCAAAGAGCGACGAACGCCGCAGGTGATAGCCCAAGACAAACGGCGTGGTCGGCGGACCGGCGATCTTGGACAGTGATAGGTCCTATTTCTCCTGATCCAGCAACGCCTGGATTTCCTCGCGTTCCTTCTTGCTGACATGGCCGCCGCGCAGCGCGGCCAGCACCAGCGCCTTGCCCGAGCCGGAGAAGGCCTTCTGGATCAGCTCTTTCAGCAGATTGGTTTGCAGCGAATCCTGCTCCTGCGCCGGCGCGTAGACGTGGGCGCGCTGGCTCTCGTCGCGGGTCAGCAGGCCTTTGGTGTGCATCACTTGCAGCAGCCGCAGCACCGTCGCGTAGTTCATCTCGGGACGCGCCTCCATCGCCGCCTGGTGCACCTGCTTGGCGGTCGCCGGCCCGCTTTGCCATAACAGGCGCAGCATTTCCAGTTCGGACGGGGTGGGCTTCGGTGGCGCTGTGGTCATGATGATGTTGGAATGCGGGGCAATGCATCTAGAATAAAATATCTAGATGCATTTGTCTAGTTCTACCGCGCTTTTTACATCACCACTTCATTTCACCCTTGGCCACCTTGGCGCTGGTGTCCAGCGCGCCGTTCAGGCCGGCGTTCGGATACAGCTCCTTCATGCGGGCGATCAGCGCGGCCGAGTTGGCGGCCTTGGCGGTCTCCGCTTCGAAGCGCACCAGATAGTCGCGGGTGAAGGCGATGCTGTCCGGCGTCAGCGCCGCGCCTTGCTTGAAGTGGCCGGGTACGATGGTGGCCGGCTTCAGCGCCGCGACGCCGTCCAAGGTCGCCAGCCACTGCTTGCGCGACTCAGCCGTTTGCGTATCGGCGGTCCACACGTGCAGCTCGTTGAACAGCACCACGCCGCCCACCACCGCCTTGATCGATGGAATCCACACGAAGCTGCGTTCCGGTGTCGCGCCCTTCAGGCCTTCGATTTTCAGCGACTGGCCTTCCAATTTGATGGTGTCGCCCTGCAGCGGCTGCGGCACGATGATGCTCTTCGGCGCGTTGTCTTTCAGGATAGGACCCCAGAACACCACCTTGGCATCCTTCTTCTTCTCGATACCGGCGATGGTTTGCGGCGTGGCGACGATTTTCGCGTCCGGGAAGGCGGCGTGGATCACGTCCAGGCCGAAGTAGAAGTCCGGGTCGCTGTGGCTGACGTAGACCGTGGTCAGGTGCTTGCCGCCGGCGCGGATCTGCTCGACCAGCTTGAGCGCTTCGCCGCGCGAGAACTGGGCGTCGATCAGCACCGCATCCCTGGCGCCGCTGACGATCACCGAGGCGACCGGGAAGATCGCGGCTTCGCCCGGATTGAACACTTCCAGGGTCAGCGGCGCGGCGGTGGCGCCGGCAACGGTGGCGGCGAGGGCGGCGGACAACAGGCTTTGCTTGATCATGATGGTCTTTCGTGTGAAGTTGGAGTGACGCCATCTTAAATTTCTTTATCCGATAGAAAAATAGGGTAATCTGCACCTGTTAATTGCATAAATCGGACGAATCGATGGACAGGATCACGGCAGCGCAGGTTTTCGTCAGCATCGCCGAGCGCGGCAGCATGATCGCGGCGGCCGAGGCGCTGGACATGTCGCGCGCCATGGTCACGCGCTATCTGGCCGAGATGGAGGAGTGGGCCGGCGCCCGCCTGCTGCACCGGAGCACGCGCCGCCTGAGCCTGACCGACGCCGGCGACCTCACGCTGGCGCGCTGCCGCCGCATGCTGGAACTGGCCGAGGCGATGGAAGTGGGCAGCGGCGCCGACGCCGACACGCCGCAAGGCCTGCTGCGCATCACCAGTTCGCAATCGCTGGCGCAGGCCGCGCTGGCGATCGCCGTCACGGCGTTCCTGAAGCGCTATCCGCGCACGGCGGTCGATCTGCAAATGAATAACCGCGCCGTCAACCTGGTCGAGCAGCGCATCGACCTGGCGCTGCGCATCACCAACGCGCTCGAGCCCAACCTGATCGCGCGCCAGCTGGGCTGGTGCGATTCGGTGGTGTGCGCGGCGCCGACCTACCTGGCCGAGCGCGGCACGCCGCTGCGGGCCGAGGATCTGGCCGTGCACAACTGTCTGACCTATACCTATTTCGGCAAGAGCCTGTGGCAGTTCACGAACCGCGATGGCGAGGCGGTGTCGGTGCCGGTCAGCGGCAACCTGTCGGCCAATGAGGATTTGATTTTGCTGAAGGCGGCCGGGGAGGGCGCCGGCATCGCGCTGCAACCCTTGTACAGCGCCGCGCCGCTAATCGCCGACGGCCGGCTGGTGGCGCTGCTGCCGGACTACGCGCCGCAACAAATGGGCATCTACGGCATCTACACCTCGCGCCAGCACATGTCGCCGGCGCTGCGGGCGATGTTGGACTTCCTGCTGGACTGGTTTGCCCGCGATCCGGCCTGGCTGGGCCACGCGGCGCCCCGTTAAACGCGGAGCGCGAGGATCCGCTGCTCCACATCCGCCAGCGACGGCCGGATGGCGGGATCGGTTTGAACGCAAGCCGCTTGTAGCGCCGCCAGCGCCGCTTGCTGCGCGGCCGGCAGCTCGCAACGCGCCATCAACTCATCGAGCAAATGGCCGAAGGCCCGTACTTCCAGTCGTTGCAAGCCCGCCGCGTGCGGCCCGTCCGGCGCGAACAGCGAGGCCGCGCCGAAGTCGCCCAACAGGCTGCGGCCCTGGTCGCAATGCAGGATGTTGTGGCCGTACAGGTCGCCATGCATGATGCCGCGCTCGTGCAAGTGGCGCGCAGCCGAGGCGATGCCGCCTGCAATGCCGAACAACTCCGCCGGGCTGAAACGCTTGCCGTCCGGGTAGGTGTCGCGGGTGCAGCTGTCCAGGCTGGGCGGACCGGCCAGGTTGCCGAAGCCGGGATCGATCAGCGGCATCACGCAGCCTTTTGCGCCTTCCGGGTGATCGTGCACTTCGCCAAGCACGGGAATCAGGTTGGGATGCTGGCCCGAGCTGACGCAGGCCGTCATCTCGCTACGCGGCAAACCGTCGCTGGTGACGGCGCCTTTGAACATCTTGACGGCCACGGCCCGTTCGCCGTCGGCCTGCCGCAGCGCGGCTTGGTGGATCACGCCGGATGCACCTTCGCCCAGCTTCTGCTGGAATTGCAAGCGATCCCACGCGATACCGGCAATGCCGGCGCCGGTTTCAGCCGCCAGTTCGTCCGCCTCGCAGAAGGGATTGCCGGCGTAAGCCAGCCAGGACAGGCGCGGCATGTCGAGCAGCCAGGCCGGCAGTTCGGTCAGCCGGTTGGCGGCGATGCGCAGCAGTTCCAGCCGCGAGCAGGCGGCCAATTCGGCCGGCAGGGCGCTCAGCCGGTTCCCCGCCAGCATCAGCTTTTGCAGCTGGCCGCACTGGCCGATGGCGGCCGGCAGCTCCCCGACCCGGTTGTCGGTCAGGATCAGCCAGCGCAGGTCCGGCGGCAGCGCGGCGGCCGGAACTTCGCTGATCTGGTTGCTTTTGAAGCCTATCATCGTCAAAGCAGGGCAGGCGCCCAGCACCGCCGGCAGCGTCGTGAACTGGTTGGCGGAGCAGAAAACGACGCGCAGCTTGCGCAGGCGCGGCAGGTCGTCCGGCAGCGAGGACAGGGCGTTACCCGACAAATCCAGGATCTCCAGCGTGTCGGCCAGGTCGAATATCTCGCGGGGGAACTCGGTCAGGCCGCAGGACATTTGCAGGCGCTGGACGCCAGCCAGTTGTCCGGCGCGTAACTGCTCTAAGGTGTGCATGGAGGGCGGGCGGGATCGAAAAGCGCTATTCTACAACCTTCACGACCGGCCCCAAAAGCCGTTAAAAATATGGAAACATTGCGTCTGAACCGCGCAGCCATGCGGCTTATGTGAAAATTAATACGGAAACATTTGTTACGCTTTTTGTCGCACAATTGGTTGTTGGGATACAATACCGGTGCTATCCTGAATGACCGATTTTGTAAGACCTGAAGAACTATAGCCCTTCCCCACAACTTGATGTGCAATCCGCTAACCGGTCAGGCCGTGTCGCGGAAGGTTAGATTAACCCGCTAATTCCTCGCGAAGCGCGAAGAAAGGTGAGCAAGATGATGCAACAATATACGTCCAATTCCTACCTGTTTGGTGGGAACGCACCGTACGTCGAAGAACTGTACGAGGCGTACCTCAACAACCCAGGTTCCGTGCCAGACAACTGGCGCGCCTACTTCGACGCCATGCAGCACGTGCCGGCCGTCGACGGTTCCAATAAGCCGGACGTCGCCCACGCTTCGGTCATCGCCTCCTTCGCCGAACGCGCGAAAGCCGGCCCGATCCGCACCGTAGTTGCCTCCGCCGACGCCGAAATGGGCCGCAAGCGCGTCGCCGCGACCCAGCTGATCGCCGCCTACCGCTACCTGGGTTCCCGCTGGGCCAACCTGGATCCGCTGCAACGCCAGGAACGTCCATCGATTCCTGAGCTGGACCCGACCTTCTACGGCTTCAGCGATGCGGACATGGACACCGTATTCAACATCAGCAACACCTACTTCGGCCCTGAGACCGCGACCCTGCGCGACCTGCTGAACTTCCTGCGCGACACCTACACCCGTTCGATCGGCGCAGAGTACATGTACATCTCCGATCCGGCCGAAAAGCGCTGGTTGCAGGAACGCCTGGAATCGATCCGTTCGACCCCGAGCTTCACGCCTGAGAAGAAAAAACACATCCTGGAACGCCTGACCGCGGCCGAAGGCCTGGAGCGCTACCTGCACACCAAGTATGTGGGTCAAAAACGATTCTCGCTGGAAGGCGGCGAAACCTTCATCGCCTCGATCGACGAAATCATTCAGCGCGCCGGCGAAAAAGGCGTGCAGGAGATCGTTATCGGCATGGCCCACCGCGGCCGCCTGAACGTGCTGGTCAACACCCTGGGCAAGTCGCCCAAGGAACTGTTCGAAGAATTCGAAGGCAAGCACGGCGACGACCTGCCGGCCGGCGACGTCAAATACCACCAGGGCTTCTCGTCGGACATCTCGACCGGCGGCGGTCCGGTCCACCTGTCGCTGGCGTTCAACCCGTCGCACCTGGAAATCGTCAACCCTGTGGTTGAAGGTTCGGTCAAGGCGCGTATGGACCGTCGCGGCGACACCCTGGGCAAGCAAGTGCTGCCTATCCTGGTGCACGGCGATGCGGCATTCGCCGGCCAGGGCGTTGTGATGGAAACCCTGAACCTGGCGCAGACCCGCGGCTACGGCACGGGCGGCACGGTGCACATCGTCATCAACAACCAGATCGGCTTCACCACGTCCGACCCGCGCGATGCGCGCTCGACCATCTACTGCTCGGACGTCGTCAAGATGATCGAAGCACCGGTGCTGCACGTGAACGCCGACGATCCTGAAGCCGTAGTATTGGCTTCGCAGATCGCCATGGATTACCGTCTGCAGTTCCAGAAAGATATCGTTGTCGACATCATCTGCTACCGCAAACTGGGCCACAACGAACAAGATACGCCAGCGCTGACCCAGCCGCTGATGTACAAGAAAATCGGCCAGCACCCAGGCACCCGCAAGCTGTACGCGGACAAGCTGGTGGCGCAGACCGTGATCGCAGCCGATGGCGGCGAGCAGATGCAAGCGGCCTTCCGCGATGCGATGGACGCCGGCAAACACACCGTCGATCCAGTGATCTCCAACTTCAAGAACAAGTACGCGGTCGACTGGCTGCCGTTCCTGAACCGCAAATGGACCGACTCGGCCGACACCGCCGTGCCGATGACCGAACTGAAGCGTCTGGCCACCCGCATCACCACCGTGCCGGAAAACTTCAAAGTCCACTCGCTGGTCGAGAAAGTTCTGGGCGACCGCGCCAACATGGGCAAGGGCGAACTGAACCTGGACTGGGGCATGGGCGAACACCTGGCCTACGCGTCGCTGGTCGCTTCCGGTTACGCAGTGCGCCTGACCGGCCAGGACGCCGGCCGCGGCACCTTCGTGCACCGTCACGCCGTGCTGCACGACCAGAACCGCGAGCGTTGGGATGCAGGCACCTACGTGCCGCTGCAGAACATCGCCGAAGGCCAGGCGCCGTTCACCGTGATCGACTCCGTGCTGTCCGAAGAGGCGGTACTGGGCTTCGAATACGGCTACTCGACCGCCGAACCAAACACGCTGACGATCTGGGAAGCCCAGTTCGGCGACTTCGTCAACGGCGCGCAAGTGGTCATCGACCAGTTCATCAGCTCCGGCGAAGTGAAGTGGGGCCGCGCTTCGGGCCTGGTCATGATGCTGCCGCACGGTTACGAAGGCCAGGGTCCTGAGCACTCGTCCGCGCGTCCAGAGCGTTTCCTGCAGCTGTGCGCCGACAACAATATGCAAGTGGTGCAGCCGACCACCGCAGCGCAGATCTTCCACGTGCTGCGTCGCCAGATGGTGCGTCAGTTCCGCAAGCCGCTGGTGATCCTGACGCCTAAGTCGCTGCTGCGCAACAAGGACGCAGGTTCGGCGCTGACCGAACTGGCCAAAGGCGCGTTCCAGACCGTGATCGGCGAAGTCGACGAGAAAATCGACGCCAAGAAAGTCAAGCGCGTGGTCGCCTGCTCGGGCAAGGTCTACTACGACCTGGTCAACGCACGCAAGACCCGTGGCCAGACCGATACCGCCATCATCCGCGTTGAACAGCTGTATCCGTTCCCGCACAAATCGTTCGCTGCCGAACTGAAGAAGTTCCCGAACCTGGCGGAAGTGGTGTGGGCGCAGGACGAGCCGCAGAATCAGGGCCCATGGTTCCAGATTCAGCACAACATCTTCGAGAGCATGGACGCAGGTCAACGCCTGGCATACGCCGGCCGCCCAGCGTCGGCATCGCCGGCTGTCGGTTACTACGACAAGCACTACGCCCAGCAAAAAGACTTGCTGGAGACGGCGTTCTCGAAGCTCAAGGGTTTTATCCTGACCAAATAATCGCACTTACTCGACGGAGCGCCCTGCTGCTACGCGGCGGGGCGCCGCAACAATAAAATATACGGAGTTTTACATGGCACAAATCGAAGTCAAAGTCCCCCAGCTGTCGGAATCGGTAGCAGAAGCAACCATGCTGACCTGGCATAAAAAAGTCGGCGACGCAGTCGCTCGCGACGAAAACCTGA
Organism: Duganella sp. GW822-FHT06D06; assembly: GCF_058799615.1. Taxonomy (NCBI): domain Bacteria; kingdom Pseudomonadati; phylum Pseudomonadota; class Betaproteobacteria; order Burkholderiales; family Oxalobacteraceae; genus Duganella; species Duganella sp. GW822-FHT06D06. The sequence continues at coordinate 516,186 of NZ_JBXALQ010000002.1, read as the reverse complement.
TTGACATCGAAACCGATAAAGTAGTCCTGGAACTGCCTGCGCCAGCCGCCGGCGTTCTGATCAAGATCATCAAGGGCGACGGCAGCACCGTGGTTGCCGACGAACTGATCGCTGTTATCGACACCGACGGCGTCGCCGCAGCAGCAGCTCCAGCAGCAGCCGCTCCAGCAGCAGCACCTGCCGCAGCACCAGCAGCCGCTGCCGCAACCGGCGGTTCCAAAGGCGACGTGGCCATGCCTGCCGCCGCCAAGATCCTGTCGGAAAAAGGCCTGAGCGCTGGCGATGTCGCCGGTTCGGGCAAAGACGGCCGCGTGACCAAGGGCGACGCCCTGGCCGCTTCCGCTCCAGCGACCCCGGCCGTTGCCGCGCTGGCGCCGGCCGCCGCCAAGCCGGCCTTGCAACAAGTCGCCGCTCCTACCGTCGCCAGCCTGGGCGCACGTCCGGAAGAGCGCGTGCCGATGAGCCGCCTGCGCGCACGTATCGCCGAGCGTCTGATTCAATCGCAATCGACCAACGCCATCCTGACCACGTTCAACGAAGTGAACATGGCGCCGGTCATGGAACTGCGCAACAAGTACAAAGACAAGTTCGAGAAAGAGCACGGCGTCAAGCTGGGCTTCATGTCCTTCTTCGTCAAGGCCGCTGTGGCAGCGCTGAAGAAATACCCGATCATCAACGCCTCGGTCGACGGCAACGACATCGTCTACCACGGCTACTTCGACATCGGTATCGCGGTCGGTTCGCCACGCGGCCTGGTCGTGCCTATCCTGCGCAACGCCGACCAGATGTCGATCGCCGACATCGAAAAGAAAATCGGTGAATTCGGCGTCAAGGCCAAGGAAGGCAAGCTGACCCTGGACGACCTGACCGGCGGCACCTTCTCGATCTCGAACGGCGGCACCTTCGGCTCCATGCTGTCGACCCCGATCATCAACCCGCCACAATCGGCCATCCTGGGCGTGCACGCGACCAAGGACCGCGCCGTGGTTGAAAACGGCCAGATCGTGATCCGTCCGATGAACTACCTGGCGATGTCCTACGACCACCGCATCATCGACGGCCGCGAAGCCGTACTGGGCCTGGTCGCCATGAAAGAAGCGCTGGAAGATCCGGCACGCCTGCTGCTGGACCTGTAATTTCGCCGCATCCCCCAGGCCCGCCCGGGCCGGGGGAATTCTCAGAGGGTCATCAATGAGCGTATCTGAAGAAATCAAACGTTTGCACGAATTGCACCAGGCTGGCGCGCTGTCGGACGAAGAGTTCGCCGCTGCCAAAGCCCGCCTGCTGGACAAGGAAGCCTCTTCCGGCATCTCCAACGACATCACCCGTTTGCGCCGCTCGAAAACCGACCGCTGGCTCGGTGGCGTGTGCGGCGGGCTGGGCCTGATCACCGGCGTCGAAGCCTGGATCTGGCGCCTGTTGTTCGTCCTGTTCGTACTGACCTTTGGCTTCGGACTCGCCATCTACATTCTGCTATGGATTTTCGTACCAGAAGAGAACTGATTGGAAAATAAAAAATGAGTAAACAATTTGACGTAGTAGTCATCGGCGCCGGTCCTGGCGGTTACATCGCGGCGATCCGCGCAGCGCAACTGGGTTTCTCGGTCGCTTGCGTCGACGCATGGGCCAATGAAAAGGGCGGCCCGGCCCCGGGCGGCACTTGCACCAACGTTGGCTGCATCCCGTCGAAGGCGCTGCTGCAATCGTCGGAGCACTTCGAGCACGCCGGTCACGCGTTCAAGGAACACGGCATCGATGTCGCCGGCCTGTCGCTGAACCTGCCGCAAATGCTGAAGCGCAAGAACACCGTTGTGAAGCAAAACAACGACGGCATCCTGTTCCTGTTCAAGAAAAACAAGGTCACCTTCTTCCACGGCCGCGCAGCGTTCGCCGGCGCCGCCACCGCCGACGGCTATCCGCTGACGATCTCCGCGCCCGCCAACGAGACCATCAACGCCAAGCAAGTGATCATCGCCACCGGCTCCAACGCGCGTGCCCTGCCAGGCGCAGAGTTCGATGAAAAACTGATCCTGTCGAACACCGGCGCACTGGCCATCGAAGGCGTGCCCGCCAAGCTGGGCGTGATCGGCGCCGGCGTGATCGGCCTGGAAATGGGTTCCGTATGGCGTCGCCTGGGTTCCGAAGTGACCGTGCTGGAAGGCCTGCCTGTATTCCTGGGCGCGGTCGATGAGCAGATCGCCAAGGAAGCCGGCAAGCTGTTCGGCAAGCAAGGCCTTAACATCAACCTGGGCTGCAAGATCGGCACCATCACCAAGGGCGCCAACAACGTCACCGTGGCCTACGAAAACGCCAAGGGCGAAGCGCAGAGCGCCGTGTTCGACAAACTGATCATCTCGATCGGCCGCACCCCGAACACCGACGGCCTGGCCGCCGACAAGGTCGGCCTGAAGCTCGACGAGCGCGGCTTCGTGGCCGTCGACGACGACTGCAAGACCAACCTGCCGGGCGTATGGGCGGTGGGCGACGTGGTACGCGGCCCGATGCTGGCGCACAAGGCGGAAGAAGAAGGCGTTGCCGTGGCCGAGCGCATGGCTGGCCAGCACGGCCACACCAACTTCAACACCATCCCTTGGGTCATCTACACCTCGCCGGAAATCGCCTGGGTAGGCCGCACCGAGCAGCAGCTGAAGGCGGACGGCGTGGCATACAAGGCCGGCACCTTCCCATTCCTGGCGAACGGCCGCGCACGCGCGCTGGGCGACACCTCGGGCATGGTCAAGTTCCTGGCCGATGCGACCACCGACGAAATCCTCGGCGTGCACATCATCGGACCGATGGCTTCCGAGCTGATCTCCGAAGCGGTGGTGGCGATGGAGTTCAAGGCTTCGGCTGAAGACATCGCGCGCATCTGCCACGCACACCCGTCGCTGTCGGAAGCGACCAAAGAAGCTGCGCTGGCGATCGACAAGCGCACGCTGAACTTCTAAGCAGCACCCCTAAGCGGACTGCGGGCGGACTGCGGTCCGCCCGTTTTTATTTGCGCGCCGCCACAAAGAATCGAACACATGAACGTCGAAGAGTTTTATCAGCATGCGCTGCAAGAGCGCAATTTCAAGGCCGACGCCGCCCAGCGGCGCGCGGTCGACCGCCTGCAGCTGTGCTATGACGAATGGGTGGCCTACAAGGGCCAGCGTTCCAGCACCTTCAAGCGGCTGATCAATCGTCCCGGCGTGCCGAAAGGCGTCTACATGTGGGGTGGGGTGGGGCGCGGCAAGTCCTTCCTGATGGACAGCTTTTATTCGGTGGTGCCGCTGGTGCGCAAGACGCGCCTGCACTTCCACGAGTTCATGCGCGGCGTGCACCGCCAGCTCGACGAGCTGACCGGCGTCGCCAATCCGCTGGACGAAGTGGCCAAGCGCATCGCCAAGAAATACCGTTTGATCTGTTTCGACGAATTCCACATCTCGGACGTGGCCGACGCCATGATCATGTACAACCTGTTGAGCGCGCTGTTCGACAACGGCGTGTCCTTCATCATGACCTCCAACTACGATCCGAAACTGCTGTACCCGGACGGCCTGCACCGCGACCGCATCCTGCCGACCATCCAGCTGCTGTACGACAAGCTGGACGTGATGAACATCGACGCCGGCGTCGACTACCGCGGCCGCGCGCTGGAGCAGGTCGACTCCTACCTGACGCCGCTCAACGCCCACACCGACGAGGCGCTGCGCGAGGCCTACGCCCGCATCGCCGAAACCGCCGACGAAGATCCGGTGGTGCGCATCGAGGCGCGCGAAATCCGCGCGCTGCGCCGCGCCGGCACCATCATCTGGTTCGACTTCAACACCCTGTGCGGCGGCCCCCGCTCGCAGAACGATTACCTGGAAATCGCCAGCCGCTTCCATACCGTGATATTGTCCGGGATTCCGATGATGTCGGCCGCGATGTCGTCGGAGGCGCGGCGCTTCACCTGGCTGATCGACGTGTTCTACGACCAGGGCGTCAAGCTGCTGATGTCGGCCGAGGTGGAGCCGGAAGAGCTGTACACCAACGGCACGCTGGCCAACGAATTTCACCGCACGGTTTCGCGCATCGTCGAGATGCAATCGCGCGAGTACATGGATAAAGAGCAGCGCGCCGCGGCCGGCGCGCTGGCGTGATGCAACAGGATAAAAATATGAGACCAAGTTTGAAACCGCTGGGCGAGATGATTGCGGTCGCCGCGCTGGCGGCGCTGGCGGCGTTGGCCGCACCGGTGCAAGCCCAGACCGCCGCGCCGCGCGCGCCGACGCATTCGGTCGAGCAGGCCGACGCCACGCTGGCGCAAGTGGCCAGGGAGCGTGCCGTGGTCCACGACGAATTCGCCGCCAGCGAGAGCGTGTGCTACACCAAGTTCTTCGTCAATTACTGCCTGGACCAGGCCAAGGAAAAACGCCGCGCCGCGTTGTTCAAGCTGCGCGCCACCGAGGTGGAGGCCGAGCATTTCAAGCGCGCCGACTCCGTCGAGAAGCGCGACGCCGACCTGGCCGAGCGCGCCCGCAAGGATGCGGAAGAGGAGGCGCTGCGCGCCGCCCAGCCGCCGAAGGAAGCCAAGCTCGTCAATGACACGCCGCGCCCGGCGCCGAACGCCGGCAAAGTGGTGGACCGCGAAGCCGAGCATGCGGCCAAGGTCAAGCTTCAGGCAGCGCAGGATGCGGCCGGTGCCGGCAAACGCGCCGCCAACGTCGCCGCGTTCGCGCAGAAACAAGCCGAATCGGAAAAACGCCAGGCCCAAGTGGCCAGGAAGAAGGCCGAAAACGAGGCCAAGCGCGCCGCGCATGAGGCGTCCGAGAAGAAGAAGGCCGCAGCCGCCGAGGCCGCCGCAGCCGCGGCCGCGGCCAGGAAGCAGTAAGCGCCAGCCGGACCGGCGCCGCGCCTCAGACCGCGCGGCGCATTTTCTCGATGGTGTAGTTGGGAATTTCCTTGGGCGGCTCGACCAGCTTGATGATGGCCATCGAGCAATTGTCGCCCTTGCCCTGGGCCCGTTCGCCGGCCTTGCTGATCAGGCGTTCGGCCGCCTGGCGCGGGGTGTTGCGGGCGACGGCCGCCGCCAGCTCTGTTTCCTTGAAGAGTAGCCAGAGTCCGTCCGAGCACAGCAGGAATGCGTCGCCCGCCTGCAAGCCGTCGTGGTAGCCGGCCGTGACGTAGGGCGATTTGAAGCTGTTGCCCAGCGCGTTGTTGAGCAGCTTGGAACTGCGGTGGCGCCTGGCGGCTTCCAGCGGCAGATTGTCCTGTTTGACCAGATGCTCGATGTAGGCGCCGTCGTTGCTGCGCATGGCGCAGGTTTCGCCTTCAAAGCGGTAGACCCGGGCATCGCCGACATGGGCCCACACCGCCTGGCCGGCCGGCGTGAGTATCATCAGCGCCAGCGCGCTTTGCGGCTCGGCGGTCTGGGCGATGGGATTCATCTTGATGACCTGGTGCGCTTCCTCGGCGATGGCGCGCAGTAATTCTTGCAGGCGCGGAATGCTGGGCGTGTCGCCGACGCGCATGTCGTCGAACAAATGCTTGCTGGTCAACAGCACCTGGTCCGAGCCGATGGCGCTGGTGTTGCCGTCGGCTAGCACCGCCATCACGTAGCCGGGAGCGCGGGCGGCCGTGAACAGGGCCACCCGGTCGTTTTGCTGGGGCCGGTTTCCGATATGCTGGGCAGTACCTGCTTCTATTTTGTATGCGCTCATATGCAACACTGTATCCTAAACACTGCCGTGCGATCATTATGTTGGCGGCAAGCGCGCCGTAGATTAAACTATGCACCGTGTCGCAGCTTGTATGCAACATGCCTGTTGTTCCAGTGAAACTATTTGTGTGGGTAAAGACTGAGAATTATGACTGATGTACAAGATATCCATCGTCGTCTGATAGAACTCGACGTCGAACACCGCGATTTGGACGCGGTCATCGACCTGCTCACGCTGGACGGCCATCACGACCAGCTGCAATTGCGCCGCCTCAAAAAGCGCAAGCTGCAATTGAAAGACCATATCACTCTGCTGAAAATGCAATTAGTGCCCGACGTTCCGGCCTGAGTCCGGCTCAGCGCCACAACTAAGTTTACCTTGACCGACCACCTTCCCACGCCCGCCGACACCATCCCCGCCGTAGTCGGCGCCACGCCCGACCAGCCCCCCGGAAAACATGACGCCGAGGTCGAACGCCTGTTTGGCGCCGGCGGGCCGTTGGGTCCGGCTGTGGGCGAGTACCGTCCGCGCCGCTCGCAGACCGAGATGGCCAAGGCGGTGGCTGACGCCATCGCCAACCAAACCACGTTGATCGCCGAGGCCGGCACCGGCACGGGCAAGACCTTCGCCTATCTGGTGCCGGCGCTGCTGTGGGGCGGCAAGACCATCGTTTCCACCGGTACCAAGAACTTGCAGGATCAGTTGTTCCTGCGCGACATCCCGACCGTGCGCGCCGCCTTGCAGGCGCCGGTCTCGGTGGCGCTGCTCAAGGGACGCTCGAACTACGTCTGCCATTACCACCTGGAACGCACGCTGCAGAACGGCCGCATGACCTCGCGCGACGACGTCGGCCACCTGCGCGAAATCTCGCGCTTCCTGAAGATGACCAGCTCCGGCGACAAGGCCGAGCTGGCCCGGGTGCCGGAAAACGCGCTGATCTGGAACCTGGTGACCTCGACCCGCGACAATTGCATGGGCGCCGAGTGCCAGTATTACCAGGATTGCTTCGTCATGAAGGCGCGCAAGGAGGCCCAGCAGGCCGATGTGGTGGTGGTCAACCACCACCTGTTCTTCGCCGACGTGGCGCTGAAGGATTCCGGCATCGCCGAGTTGCTGCCTTCCGCCAACACCGTGATCTTCGATGAGGCGCACCAGCTGCCGGACACCGCCACCTTGTTCTTCGGCGACACGTTTTCCACCTCGCAAGTGCTGGAATTGTGCCGCGATGTGCTGGCCGAAGGCTTGTCCAACGCCCGCGACGGCGCCGACTGGGGCAAGGTCGTCACGGTGGTGGAGAAGGCCGCGCGCGACCTGCGCCTGACTTTCCCGCAAGATATCGTTCGTTTGTCGCTGCCGCAAATCGCGCCGTCGAGCGACTTTTTCCCGGCTTTGCAGACGCTCAAGGATGAGCTGGACGGCATGCTGGCGGTGCTGGAAACCCAGGCCGCCCGCGCGGAAACGCTGGAGCAATGCCGCCAGCGCGGCCTGGAACTGGCGCAAAAATTAAAAGATTGGAAGTTCGACCCCAAGGCGCGGGTTGAAAAAGGCGCCGAGGCGGTGTTCTGGGTCGAGGCTTACGCCTCGTCCCTGCAGCTGCATAAGACGCCTTTGTCGATCGCGCCGATCTTCAACGGCCAGCGCGAAGGCGTGCCGCGCAGCTGGATTTTCACCTCCGCGACCTTGGCCGTGAAGAATGATTTCAGTCATTTTTCCGAGCAAATGGGGCTGGACGGCGAGCCGTCGAAGACCTGGCCGAGCCCGTTTAATTACGAGCAGCAGGGGATTTTGTACGTGCCGCAAGGCTTGCCGGACCCGAATTCCCTGGGTTATACCGATGCCGTGCTGGATCACGCGCTGCCGATTATCGAAGCGGCGGGCGGAAAAACCTTCCTTTTGTGCACGACTTTGCGCGCCGTCAAGCGCGCCGCCGAGCGCTTGCGCGACGAATTCGAGCAGCGCGGCCTGCCGTATCCGCTGTTTGTCCAGGGCGACAAGGGCCGCACCGAGCTGCTGGATCAGTTCCGCAAGGCGGGAAATGGCGTGTTGATCGGCTCGCAAAGCTTCTGGGAGGGCGTCGATGTGCGCGGCGATGCGCTGTCTTTAGTGATTATCGACAAGCTTCCATTCGCTCCGCCGGACGATCCGGTGCTGGCCGCGCGCATCGAAGTGATGGAAAAACAGGGCAAAAACGGCTTCATGCACCACACTTTGCCGGAGGCGATTATTAACCTGAAGCAAGGTGCCGGTCGTTTGATACGCGACGAAGGCGATCGCGGCGTGCTGATGTTGTGCGATCCGCGGGTGATTTCCAAGCCGTACGGCAAGCGGATCTGGCAGAGTTTGCCGTCCTTCAAACGCACCCGCGAACAGGCGGAAGTGATCGAGTTTTTCAAGAACAAGAATTCCGATCAGTAACTTCCGGTATCAATAGAGGCGGCTGCCGCGTCGCCGGCGACAGCGTTGCGCTGGCGCCGCCGGCGCGGCAAGCTTATCAACCCGGCAAGATCACCACCTTGCCCGTGACCTTCCTGGCCGCCATATCGTTCAGCGCCTGCGCCGTCTGCTCCAGCGTGTAGCGGCCCGAAATATGCGGCTTGATCTTCCCCTCCTGCAACCATCCCATCAACTGACGCATGCCGGCCAGGTTGGCCTTGGGCTCGCGTTTGACGAACTCGCCCCAGAACACGCCGACCAGTGACGCACCTTTGAGCAAGGTCAAATTGAGCGGCAATTTCGGAATCTCGCCGTTGGCGAATCCCACCACCAGATAACGCCCGCGCCACGCGATCGAGCGGAATGCCGGCTCCGCATATTCGCCGCCGACCGGGTCGTAAATCACGTCCGGACCCTTGCCGGCGGTCGCCGCCTTGATCGCCTCGCGCAAATCTTCCTTGCTGTAGTTGATCAGCACGTCCGCGCCATGCGCTTTGCACACTTCCAGCTTCTCATCGGTCGAAGCGCAAGCAATGATGCGGGCTCCAAGCGCTTTGCCGATCTCGATCGCAGCCAGCCCCACACCGCCAGCCGCGCCAAGTACTAGCATGGTCTCGCCAGCTTTTAGCGCGGCCCGGTCCACCACCGCATGATGCGAGGTGCCGTAGGTGAGCGTGATGGCCGCCGCCGTCTCGAAATCCATGCCTGGCGGCATGGGCGCCAGGGCTTGTGCGGACGCCAGCAATTGTTGCCCGAAACCACCGGTGGGAGTGAAGGCGATGACCTGGTCGCCCGGCTTGAAAGTTGTCACATCGTCAGCAACCGAGCGCACCACGCCCGCCACTTCGCTGCCTGGAACGAAGGGCAGTTCCGGCTTGAATTGATACTTGCCCTGGATGATGAGTACGTCCGGAAAGTTGACGCCGGCCGCTTTGACATCGATCACGACCTGTCCCGGACCGGCTTGCGGATCGGGCAATTCCTGGACGGTGAGGGTGTCCGGCAATCCCCAGCTTTGACATACGACAGCTTTCATGGTGGTCTCCTTGGTTTAAAAATAGAACGGTCGTTAGTTTTTTATGATACCTGAATCCGCCACCGGGTTGCGCAAAGTTCGGCCTGCCGCACGTTTGCGTTCGCGCAAAGTGTCTGCCGGGCCGATTGTTAGAGTTGGTTAAACGCTGCACCGCTGTAGGGCAGCAACGGAGGATGTCATGACTATCCGTCACGGCTGTTTTTTCAGTTATGCACACGGCCAGCACGCGTACATGAGCAAGTTCAAGAACGACCTGGTCGAAGCGCTCAAGTGCTACCTGGAGCCGCACTTCGACAACGAGAACGAACTCTTTGTTGATAGCGAGCAACTCGGCGGCGGCGACGACCTCGATCAGAAGATCGCGCGCGCCATGTGTGAGAGCGCTTGCATGATTGTTATTTATACACCGAAGTACGAAGCCCATGCCTACACCCGCCGCGAGTTTGCGGCAATGCAACTAATCGAGAGTGAGCGCAAGCAGTGGTATCCGCTGCCCAGCCACCTGATCATCCCCGTCATCATGACCCGCCACCCGGACGGTTTGCCGCCGCAAATTTCCGGGCCGGGCATGTATGTCGATTTTTCCCGTTACACGCTGGCCAGCGGCGATTTGAAAACCAATCCTGAATTCCTGCCGGATATAGAAAGGATAGTTTTGCGCATTGCCGAGCATTACCACTACCTAAAACGATGCACGCCGCCGGGGCATGACTGTGGTCGTTTTGTCATGCCGGAGATCCCGCCTGAATGGCGTGCACATCCTCCTCCACACTTCCCACGCTAAAGGTTTGCCATGGACATCACTGCCTTGTCGCTGCCGCCGTTGACTGGAACCGGCGAAGTCGTCACTTTCTATTCCTACAAGGGCGGGACGGGGCGCACCATGGCCCTGTCCAATATCGCAGTGTTGTTGGCGCGACAACAAAACGCCACCACGCCGGTATTGATGATCGATTGGGACCTGGAAGCGCCGGGCCTGCACCATTATTTCGACCACCACGACGAGGGGCCGGGGGTGCTGGAACTGTTCGAAGCTTGCCGCGAGCAACTGATGCGCCGACGCAAGGGCGCGGTCCTGCTGGACGAGGAGGAGCTGGCGCGCGAGGTGCTGGCCGCCGTCGGCTGGGAACAATATGTCAGCCGGGTCGACCAGAGCAGCCAGCTGTACCTGATGCGCGCCGGCCGCTTCGACGACAGTTACGGCGAACGGCTGGCGGCGATGCACTGGGACGAGCTGTTCAATAGCTGCCCGGCCTTGTTCCGCTGCTTTGCCGACAATCTGGCGCGGCATTTCCGCTACGTGCTGGTCGATTCCCGCACCGGCCGCACCGACAGCGCCGGCATCTGCACGACCTTGCTGCCGCGCAAGCTGGTGGTGGTGTTCACGCCCAACCGCCAAAGCCTGGAGGGCGTGCAGGCGCTGGTCACCCGCGCGACCGCCTACCGCCGCAGCCACGAAGACGAACAGCGGCCATTATTGGTCTATCCTCTGCCATCGCGCATCGAAATGGGCGACAGCGCGCAGCGCGCGCAATGGCGGCGCGGCGACCAGCAGCAGCGCATACTGGGTTACCAGCCCATCTTTGAGCAGTTGCTCAGTTCTAGTTACGGCATGTCGCAGATGTCGCTGGACAGCTATTTCGACGAAGTCCAGCTGCAACAGACCCGGACCTTCGCCTACGGCGAGCAGCTGGCGGTGCGCATGGACCAGGGCGGCGACCGTTTCTCGCTGACGCGCACCTTCGAAGCCTTCCTCGACTGGCTGGCCGGCGGCTATTTCCCATGGCAATCGAGCCGCGAAATTCACCTGCTGGCCTCGATAGCCGATGCGCGCCGGGCGCTGGAGGAGGGCGGCGTGCGGGCGTTGTCGCAACCGCTGGCGCGCGATCTCAATCTACTGGGCGAACTCTATCGTCGGGAGGGGCGGCCGCGGCAGGCGCTGACCTGTTTCGAGGAAAGCATGAGCCTGCGCCAGCGCGGCCTGGGCGAAGACCATCCGGACACGCTGGCCAGCAAGAGCAATCTGGCCGGCGTGCTGCGCATGCAGGGCCTGCTGGACGACGCCCAGTTCCTGGAGGAATGCATCGTCGAAGCGCGCGAGCGCCTGCTGGGGCGGGAGCACCTCGATACGCTGGCGGCGCGCGCCAACCTGGCGGCCACGCTGGCCGAGCAGGGCCGCGCGCCCGAAGCGCTGGCCATGCTGGACGCGGTGCTGGACGCCTATCTGCGCCTGCTCGGCTCGGAGCACCTGCTGACCCTGGCCTGCAAGGCCAGCCGGGCCGACATGCTGTTCCGGCGCGGCGACACCGAACACGCCCGCATCGCGCAGGAGCAGGTGCTGGCGGCGCGCAAGCGCCTGCTGGGCGCCGAACATGTCGACACGCTGCGCAGCAAGACCGCGCTGGGCTGCACCTTGCTGCGGATGCAAGAGCTGGACGCCGCCAGCAGCCTGTTCGAGGCCGTGCTGCAGGCCCAGATCCGGCGCCTGGGGCCGGATCACCCGGACACCCGCAAGGCGCGCGCCCAGCTGGCGGACGTGCAGGTGCAACTGGGCGGACCGGTCGGCGACCGGATCGGCGAGCCGGTGCTGGTGCCGGAACTGCATCAGGACGCCGCCGCGGCCGATTACGAAGCCGCCCTGTCGCGCCCGCCGCAGCCGCGCGACCGGGCCGGCGCCAGCGATCTGTGGACCCGCGCGGCCGAAGAGTTGCTGGCTTTGGACGGCCATTTGTCCGCTTCCCGGCCGCCGTCGCGCTAGTGCAAATTTATCTGGTTTGGAGGCCGCAGGTACGCGCAGTCGGGCCGTTGCTTCAGGTAAAATCTCCGTATGAGAATCCTGATCAGTAATGACGACGGCTACCTGGCGCCGGGCATCAACGCGTTGGCGGAAGCCCTGGCGTCCATCGCCGACATCGTGGTCGTGGCGCCGGACAGCAACCGCTCCGGCGCATCCAATTCGCTGTCGCTGGACCGGCCGCTGTCGGTGCAGCGGGCGGCCAATGGCTTCTATTTTGTCAACGGCACGCCGACCGACTGCGTCCACGTGGCGCTGACCGGCATGCTGGACTACAAGCCCGACCTGGTGGTGTCCGGTATCAACAACGGCCCGAACATGGGCGACGACACGCTGTACTCGGGCACCGTCGCCGCCGCCACCGAGGGTTATCTGTTCGGCATCCCGGCCATCGCCTTCTCGCAGGGCGCCTACGGCTGGGAGCATATCGAGGACGCCGCCCGTCATGCGTGTGACATCATCCAGCGCTATTATGAAACGTTGCCGGCGCCGTATCTGCTGAACGTCAACATCCCGAACCGCCCCTACGATCAGCTGACGATCCCGGTCGCCACGCGGCTGGGCCGGCGTCACCAGGCCGAGCCGGTGATCCGGGCCCAGGACCCGCGCGGCCGGGAAATTTTCTGGATCGGCCCGCCGGGCGCGACCAAGGACGCCGGCGAGGGCACGGATTTCTTTGCCTGCGCCCGGGGTCAGACCTCGATCACGCCGCTGCAGATCGACCTGACCCACAAAACTCAACTTGATGCATTGGCAAAGGCCCTGGCATGAACGACAAGAACCGTAGCTTTCCCCTCCCGCTATCCTCGGTAGTCGATAAGGGGGCCAAGAAGGCGACGGTGTTCGCGCCGGTGGCGACGCCGCAGACGGCGACCCAGAACGCGGCCCGCCACGTGGCGCCGCAGCACGGTTACGCCACCCCGCGGCCGGTGGCGGCGCCGTCCAAGTCGCACAGCTACGCGATGGAACGGGCGCAGCCGGTGGCGGCGCCGGCGCCGCGCGGCAATCCGCTGGTGTCGGACGCGGTGCGCCGCGCCATGGTGCAGCGCATCGCCAAACAGGGTGTCAAGGATGCGGTGGTGCTGGCGGCGATGGAGAGCGTGCCGCGCCATCTGTTCATGGACGAGGCGCTGGCCTCGCAAGCGTACATCGACGCCTCGCTGCCGATCGGCCACCACCAGACCATCTCCCAGCCCTACATCGTCGCCCGCATGATCGAGGTGATGCGCAACGGCGGTGCCTTGCAGCGCGTGCTGGAGATCGGCACCGGTTGCGGCTACCAGGCGGCGGTGCTGTCCTGCGTGGCGCAGCAGGTGTATTCGATCGAGCGCATCAAGCCGCTGCACGAGCTGGCCAAGGCCAATCTGCGGCCGCTGCGCGTGCCGAACCTGCGTTTGCACTACGGAGATGGTATGCTAGGCCTGCCGCAAGCGGCCCCGTTCGACGGTATCATCCTGGCCGCGGCCGGCCTGGAAGTGCCGCAAGCACTGCTGGAACAGCTGACCATAGGTGGTCGGCTGGTGGCGCCGGTGGGCGTCCGCGCGCAGCACCTGGAATTAATTACACGCATCGGCAAGGCGGAATGGGCCAGCGTCACGCTGGAAGACTGCCATTTCGTGCCGCTGCGTCCGGGCACGATATGACGTGCCCGTATCATTAGACTAAGATGAGAATGACAAATAAAAGTAACTTGCTCGCCATGAGCTTTGCGCTCGCATTATTGAGCGCCTGCAGCACCACCCCGAATCAGGCACCGGTCGTCGACCGCACCGTGCCGCCGCCAGTCAAGCCCGCCACCCCCAGCGAAACGGCGCAGATCGCCCGCGACGAGCGCGGCCTGTACACCGTCAAGAAAGGCGATACGCTGATCCGCATCGCGCTGGAATACGGCCAGAACTACCGCGACCTGGTGACCTGGAACAGCCTGGCCAACCCGAACGACATCAAGGTCGACCAGGTGCTGCGCGTGCAGCCGCCCGATAGCGCGGCCAACGGCGTGCAGACCGGCGCCATCGTCATGCCGCCGGTCGAGAAGACGGCGCCGACCCCGCCGGTGGTCAAGAAAACCGAGCCGAAAGGCGAGAAGAAGCCGTATTCGGACAGCGCGCTGGCCGAATTGCAACGCGCCGACAGCAACGGCAATGGCAAGGCCGAGGGCAGCATCAAGCCGGCCCCGGCGCCATCGTCCGCCGTCACCGCCGTGCCGCCGGCCGCCGCCGTCGCCAGCGCCAGCGTCGACGACGAAAAATTGAGCTGGATGTGGCCGTCCGACGGGCGCGTCATCGCCACCTTCGACGAAGGCAAGAACAAAGGTGTGGATATCGCCGGCAAGGCGGGCCAGCATGTCGTGGCTGCCGGGGCCGGAAAAGTGATGTATGCCGGCAGCGGCATCCGTGGATATGGTAATCTCGTTATTGTGAAACACAGTAATAGCTTGTTGTCGGCCTACGCCCACAATCGTACTATTGTGGTCAAGGAAGGCCAGAGCGTGACCAAGGGACAAATGATTGCTGAAATGGGGGATTCGGATGCCGATTCCGTCAAGCTGCACTTTGAAATCAGGCAGCAGGGCAAACCGGTGGACCCGTCCAGATTCCTGCCTAACCGCTAGCTGAACCATGACACAGACGCCGCACGACCCGATGGACGACGACTCGGCCCAGGAAGAATTCCCGGACGAGAGCAATGATGATGTCGCCATCGAATCCGCGGATGGCGAGGCGGAAACCGTCGAACCGGGCGCGGTGCTGGAAAGCGTCGACGAGCTGAAAAAGGTGCTGGCGGCCGAACTGTCGACCGACACCACCCAGCACTACCTGAACCAGATCGGCACCCGTCCGCTGCTGACGGCGCCGCAGGAAGTGCACTACGCCACGCTGGCCAAGGCCGGCGACTTCAGTGCCCGGCAGACCATGATCGAGCACAACCTGCGGCTGGTGGTTTCGATCGCCAAGCACTACATCAACCGCGGCGTGGTCCTGCTCGACATGATCGAGGAGGGCAACATCGGCCTGATGCGCGCCATCGACAAGTTCGAGCCGGAGCGCGGCTTTCGCTTTTCGACCTACGCCACCTGGTGGATACGCCAGAGCATCGAGCGCGCCATCATGAACCAGGCCCGCACGGTGCGCCTGCCGGTGCACATGGTGCGCGAGCTGAACCAGATCCTGCGCGGCAAATACCATCTCGAAGCCCAGCACCACAACGGCAAGGACGCCACCGCCGAGGACATCGCCGAGCTGGTCGGCCGCCCGGTGGAGGAGGTGCAGGACATCCTGGCACTGTCCGAGCACGCCACCTCGCTCGACGCGCCGCTGGACAACGATCCGCAATCGTCGCTGATGGACATGCTGCCCGGCGACGCCGACGACAGCCCGGACGCCCGCGCCGAGCACCACGAAATGACCTTGCTGGTGCGCGACTGGCTGACCAAGCTGCCCGACAAGCAGCGCATCGTCATCATGCGCCGCTTCGGCCTCGACAACGACGATCCGGCCACCTTGGAAACGCTGGCCGAGGAAATGGGCGTCACCCGCGAGCGCGTGCGCCAGATCCAGCAGGAAGCGCTGATCAAGCTGAAACGCGCCATGGCGGCGCGCGGCGTAGTGCGCGATTCCCTGCTGTAGTTCCCTTCTGCTATCATGTTGGCCCCGGTACAAGCGTGCCGGCGCCAGCCATTCTCTATCCAACATTGAACGTTATGCAAGAAAATACAATCTTCATCAAGTCGCTCGACATGGACGCCCGCGGCGTCGGCCATCTGAAAAATGAAGACGGCTCCCAAGGTAAAGTGGTGTTTGTCGAAGGCGCCCTGCCTGGCGAGACGGTGAAATTCACCACGTTCAAGAAGAAGAAAAACTGGGAAATGGCGCGCATGGACGAGCTGCTGCACGAATCCCATATGCGCGTGAAGCCGGAGTGCGTGCACTTCGAGATGTGCGGCGGCTGCTCGATGCAGCATCTGGAGCCGACCGCGCAGGTGGCGATCAAGCAGCGCGTGCTGGAAGATAATCTGCAACACATCGGCAAGGTGCGTCCGCTGTCGGTGATGCGTCCGATGTACGGCCCGACCTGGGGCTACCGCTACCGCGCGCGCCTGTCGGTGCGCCACGTGGCCAAGAAGGACACGGTGCTGGTTGGCTTCAACGAAAAGAAAACCATCTTCGTGGCCGATATCAAGAGCTGCCTGATCCTGCCCAAGCATGTGTCGGACCTGCTGCTGCCGCTGCGCGC
The DNA here is from genome assembly GCF_058799615.1 of Duganella sp. GW822-FHT06D06. Classification (NCBI taxonomy): domain Bacteria; kingdom Pseudomonadati; phylum Pseudomonadota; class Betaproteobacteria; order Burkholderiales; family Oxalobacteraceae; genus Duganella; species Duganella sp. GW822-FHT06D06. The sequence continues at coordinate 500,006 of NZ_JBXALQ010000002.1, read as the reverse complement.
GCTGATTGGTTCGCTCACCTTGTTCGACCAGATTCCGCAAATCGAACTGGCGATCGGCGAAGGCGTGACGGCGCTGGTGCTGCGCATCATGTCGCCGCTGGGCGCTGGCGACGATGTCAAGCTGAAGGCTTTCGCCGACCAGCACCATATCCAGTTCTGGCTGCAGACCAAGGGCCCGGAAACGGCAGCGCCTTTTTATCCGCTGGACCAGCAACTGTACTACCTGCTGCCGGAGTTCGGCATCAAGATGCCGTTCAAGCCGGTCGATTTCACGCAGGTGAACCACTACATCAACCGCGTGCTGGTGGCCAAGGCCCTGCGCCTGCTGGACGTGCAGCCGGAAGACCGCGTGGCCGACCTGTTCTGCGGCCTGGGCAACTTCACGCTGCCGCTGGCGACGCAGGCGCGCGAAGTGGTCGGCATCGAAGGCCTGACCTCGCTCACCGAGCGCGCGCTGGACAACGCCAAGGCCAACGGCCTGTCCGCCAAGACCACCTTCTACACCCGCAACCTGTTCGAGGTCACGGCCGAGCACCTGATCGAGCTGGGCAAGTTCGACCGCATGCTGATCGACCCGCCGCGCGACGGCGCCATGGCGCTGAGCGAAGCGCTGGTGGCCCTGAGCCAGACCCGCGCCGACCTGCTGCCCAAGCGTATCGTCTATGTCTCGTGCAGCCCGTCGACCCTGGCGCGCGACGCCGGCATCCTGGTCCAAGCTGGCTATGTGCTCGACAAGGCCGGCGTGATCAATATGTTCCCGCACACCTCGCACGTGGAATCGATGGGCGTATTCAATTTGGCTTGATGCACTCTGGCTTGATGCGTTCGCCCGATGTTTTTCTTGTAAGGTTGTTGACTTTGCCGGGGGCGTTTGCAACACTGGTCTGATTCCATATCAGCACCGGAGTTGGCATGCGCCTCCTGTCCCGCTTTATCGGCATGGCCGCCTTGTGCGGCCTGCCGCTGGCCGTCCTGGCCCAAACTTCCGTTACCTCCTTTTCTCCCGTCGGCGTCGTTAAAGGCGTGCGCCAGGCGACTGCGCGCTTCAGCGGCCAGATGGTCCCGCTGGGCGACGTGCGCCTGGGCGATCCGTTCACCGTCGATTGTCCGGAGCAGGGCAAGGGCCGCTGGATCGACGGCAAAAACTGGAGCTACGATTTCGTCCGCGACCTGCCGGCCGGCGTGGCGTGCAGCTTCACGCTGAAGCCGGACGCGCAAGACCTGGCGGGCAAGCCGCTCGCCGGCGAACGTCGTTTCGCCTTTAACAGCGGCGGCCCCGCCATCGTGCAGTCGATGCCGCGCGAGGGCGCGTCGAATATCGACGAGCAGCAGATCTTCATCCTCGGCCTGGACGCGCCGGCCAGCGATGCAACCGTCGCCGCCCATGCGTGGTGCCGCGCCGAAGGCATCAACGAAAAAATCGGCGTGCGCGTGTTGGCCGGCGCGGAACGCGAGCAGATACTGGAACAGCGCAAGTCCTTCATGGACCGCTACCTGACCATCTACTTCAAGGCGCGCGGCGTGGTGTGGGGCGCGACCGCGACGGTGCGCAGCAAGCGGCTGGAAAAGCTGCCGCTGGCGGTCCTGCAGTGTAAACGTCGCCTGCCTGCAAATGCGGAAGTGTCGCTGGTCTGGGGCGCGGGCATCGCGGCCGACAGCGGCATCGCGACCACGCAGGACCAGGCCTGGTCGTACAAGACGCGGCCTGAATTCACCGCCAAATTCAGTTGCGACAGGCTGAAGGCCGACGGCGGCTGCATTCCCTTCCTGCCCGCTCGCCTGGAGTTCACAGCGCCGATCCGCATGGCCGATGCCTTGGCCGTCAAGTTGACCGGCCCTAGCGGAAAAGTCTTCAAGGCCGGCGTCAACAAGGAAGAAGCCAAGGCCGAATATGTCAACTGGCTGACCATTGAAGGACCGTTCCCGGAGAAGTCGAAACTGACGCTGTCGCTGCCGGCCGGCTTGAAGGACGACGCCAACCGCCCCTTGCTGAATCAGGCGCGCTTCCCGATGGCGGTGCAGATGGACGTGCAGCCGCCGCTGGTCAAGTTCCCGGCGCGCTTCGGCATCATCGAGGCCAAGGGCGACCGCCTGCTGCCCGTCACCGTGCGCAATGTCGAAGGCAGCCTGGCCGGACGCACCTCGCGGGTCGACGGCGCGGCCCTGCGCGTCAACGATGGCGGCGTCGCGCAGGATGAGCAGGACCGGCAGATCATGTCCTGGCTGCGCCGCATGTCCGGCTATGGCTGGGAACCGCAGGAGCTGTATGGCGACGCCTTGTACCAGCCGCTGCTGGGCGAGAGCAGGAAGGCGCCGGTCGGCGCGGTCGAGCGCTTCACCATGCCCAAGCCGGGCGGCCGCCAGGCTTTCGAAGTGGTCGGCATCCCGCTGCGCAAGCCGGGCTTCTACGTGGTCGAACTGGCCAGCCCCAAGCTGGGCGCGGCGCTCAACGACAAGCCATCCACCGCCTATATCAGCACGGCGGCGCTGGTGACCAATATGGTGGCGCACTTCAAGCGCGGCGCGCAGTCGTCGCTGGTGTGGGTGACGTCGCTGGACAAGGGCAAGCCCGTGCCGCAAGCGCAGGTGACGGTGCGCGATTGCGCCGGCAAGCAGATATGGCAGGGCGTCACCAACAGCATGGGCGTGGCCAGCATCGCCAGGGAGCTGGCGGACGCCCAGTGCGAGCGCGCCAGCGGCTATTTCATCAGCGCCCGCAGCGGCACCGACATGACCTTCACGCTGTCCAGCTGGACGCGCGGCATCGAGAGCTGGCGCTTCAACCTGCCGACCGAAGGCAGCGGCGCCGACAACGTCATTGCCGCCACGGTATTCGACCGCACGCTGCTGCGCGCCGGCGAAACGGTACACATGAAACACTTCCTGCGTCGCCATGTCGAACAGGGCATCGCGCTGGTCGGCGGGAGCGATGCGTCGCGCAAGGCGCGGCCGGGCAGCATCTTCGTCATGCACGAAGGGAGCGAGCAGAAATATGAACTGCCGGTTAGCTGGAACGGCAACGGCAGCGCGGACAACCAGTGGGCGATACCGGCCGACGCCAAGCAAGGCTGGTACTCCGTCATGCTGGGCGGCCGCGAGGCCGGGCGCTTCCGCGTCGAGCAGTTCCGCGTGCCGACCATGAAGGCCATCCTGCAAGGACCGAAGACGCCGGCGATCCAGGCGTCGGCGATGGATCTGGATGTGCAGCTCAGCTACCTGTCCGGCGGCGGCGCGGGCGGCGCGGCGGTGCAGCTGCGCACCGTGGTGCAGGACAAGGCGGTCAGCTTTGAAGACTATGCTGACTTCACCTTCAGCACCGGCGACGTCAAGGCCGGCGTGGAGCGCAGCAATGGCGCTTTCGACGAGGACGAGGGCATGTTCGAGGAAGGTGAGGCCGGCGCCAACGGCGGCGCGGTCAGCGGCCCGCCCGGCATCAAGACCCGCAGCCTCACGCTGGACAAGGCCGGCGGCGCACGCGTCACGCTGGACCAGCTGCCGAAGGTGCTCACGCCGCACGACCTGACGGCCGAAATGTCCTACCAGGACGCCAACGGCGAAACGCTGTCGGTGTCGACCCGCATCCCCCTGTGGCCGTCCAGCTACGTGATCGGCATCCAGCCCGATGGCTGGGTGCTGAGCAAGGACGCGTTGAAATTCCAGGTGGTGGTGCTGGACCTGCAAGGCAAGCCGGTGGCCGATGCGCCGGTGTCGGTGGACTACTTCCAGCGGCAAGCGTACTCGCACCGCCGCCGTCTGATCGGCGGCTTCTATGCCTACGAGAACAACAGCGAAGTTAAGGCTCTGGGTGCCGCCTGCGAAGGCAAGACCGACAGCAAGGGGCTGCTGATCTGCCAGGTAAAGGCGCCCGCATCGGGCAACCTGATCCTGCGCGCCAAAACGCAGGATGGCCAGCGGCGCGTGGCGATGACCAACCGCGAAACCTGGGTGGCCGACGGCGCCGACTGGTGGTTCAACGCCACCGACAACGACCGCATCGACCTGCTGCCGGAGAAGAAACGCTACGAACCGGGCGACACGGCCAGCTTCCAGGTGCGCATGCCGTTCCGCGAAGCGACCGCGCTGATCACCGTGGAGCGCGAAGGCGTCATCGATACCTATGTGCGTCCGCTGTCGGGCAGCTCGCCGGTGTTCACCATCCCGGTCAAGAAAAGCTACGCGCCCAACGTCTACGTATCGGCACTGGTGGTGCGCGGCCGCGTGGCCAGCGTGCAGCCGACCGCGCTGGTCGACCTGGGCAAGCCCGCCTACAAGCTGGGCATCACGCCGCTGCGGGTGGGCTGGTCGGCCAATGAGCTGAAGGTGCAGGTCACGGCCGACAAGCCGGTCTACAACATCCGCGACAAGGCCACCGTGGCGGTCAAGGTCACGCGCTCGGACGGCTCGGCGCCGCCCGCCGGCGCCGAGGTGGCGCTGGCGGCGGTCGATGTCGGCCTGCTGGAGCTGATGCCCAACACCAGCTGGGATCTGCTGGAAGCGATGATGCAGCAACGCAGCCTGCAAGTGGAGACGGCTACCGCGCAGATGCAGGTGGTCGGCAAGCGCCACTTCGGCCGCAAGGCCGTGCCGCATGGCGGTGGCGGCGGCAAGGGCGCGGGACGTGAGCTGTTCGATACGCTGCTGTTCTGGAAAGCGCGTGTCACGCTGGACGCCAACGGCGAAGCCACGGTGCAGGTGCCGATCAACGATTCCTTGACGGCTTTCCGCATCGTCGCCATCGCCAGCGCCGACGCCGATTTGTTCGGCACCGGCCGCACCGAGGTGCGCAGCTCGCAGGATCTGATCCTGCTGTCAGGCCTGCCCGCGCTGGTGCGCGAGGGCGACCGCTTCCGCGCCGGCTTCACGCTGCGTAACACCACCAACGCCGCCGTCAAGGTGGCGCTGACCGCCAATGCGGGCGGCAAGGCGCTGGCGCCGCAGCAGATTTCGCTGGAAGCGGGGCAGGCGCAGGATGTCGGCTGGGATTACCAGGTGCCGCTGTCCGTCAGCGCGCTGGCGTGGGACGTGAGCGCCAGCATCGTCGCGGAAGGCGAGGGTGGTGCGGCGACGCGCGACCGCTTGAGGGTCAAGCAGAAAGTGGTGGCCGCCGTGCCGGTGCGCACCACGCAGGCGACCTTGCTGCAACTGGACGGTAAGCAATCCATGCAGGTGCGCTTGCCGGACGACGCGCTGCCGGGACGCGGCGGCGTGCAGGCGCAGTTCAGCGCCAGGCTAGGTGGCGAGCTGCCGGGCGTGCGCGACTACATGAGCGCTTATCCATACCGCTGCTTCGAGCAGGTCAGCTCGCGCGCCATCGCGCTGCACGACAAGGCGATGTGGCAGTCGGCGGTCGATACGCTGCCTGCGCACCTGGACGCCGATGGCCTGGTCAAGTACTTCGCCAGCATGCAGCAGGGTTCCGACACGTTGACGGCCTATGTGTTGTCGGCCTCGCAGGAAGCCGGCTACGCCATTCCGGATGAACTCAAGGGCCGCATGGAGAGCGGCCTGATGGCCTTCGTGCAGGGCAAGGTGACGCGCTACTCGTCGCTGCCGACCGCCGACCTGGCAATCCGCAAGATGGCCGCGCTGGAGGCGCTGTCGCGTTCCAACGGCATCCTGCCGGAAGCGCTGGAGTCGTTCTCGGTCGAGCCGAATCTGTGGCCGACGTCGGCCGTCATCGACTGGTACCTGGTGCTCAAGCGTTCGCCCAAGCTGCCGCAGCACGCGCAGCGGCTGGCGCAGGCGGACCAGATCCTGCGTTCGCGCCTGAACCTGCAAGGCACGACGATGGGCTTCTCGACCGAACGCACCGACGACTGGTGGTGGCTGATGGCCTCCGCCGACAGCAACGCCAACCGGTTGCTGCTGGCGATGGTGGACAACCCGGTCTGGAAGGACGATATCGGCCGTCTGGCGCGTGGTGCGCTGGGACGCCAGAAGAAGGGGCGTTGGGGTACGACGGTGGCCAATGCCTGGGGCACGCTGGCGATCGACCGCTTCTCGCAGAAATTCGAGAACGTCGCCGTGACCGGCACCAGCAGCGCCACGCTGGGGCAGGCCAGCAAGAGCATCGCCTTCGGCGGCGCGACCAAGGGCGGCAACGTGATGCTGCCTTGGCCGCGCGGCAGCGGCGGGCTGGAACTCGCCCACGCTGGCACGGGCAAACCGTGGGTGACGGTGCAGACGCTGGCGGCGTTGCCGCTGAAGGCGCCGGTATCGAGTGGCTACAAGATCGCCAAGACCATCACGCCGGTGGAGCAGAAGAAGGCCGGCGTCTGGTCGCGCGGCGACGTCTATCGCGTGCATCTGGACCTGGAAGCGCAGTCGGACATGACCTGGGTGGTGGTGGACGATCCGATCCCTGCCAGCGCCACGGTGCTGGGCTCAGGCCTGGGACGCGATTCGCAGCTGCTCAGCAGCGGCAACAAGAGCAGCGGCTGGACGTGGCCGGTGTTCGAGGAGCGCACCTTCGAGGGCTATCACGCGTTCTACCAGTTTGTCCCGAAAGGCAAGTGGAGCGTGGAGTACACTGTGCGCTTGAATAATCCGGGCCAGTTCAACCTGCCGACCACGCGCGTCGAAGCGATGTACAGCCCGGAGATGTATGGCGAAACGCCGAATGCACCGATGAGCGTTAAATGAAACTGATTGCAGCAACCCTGCTGGCGCTGGCCGGCGCCGCGCAAGGCGCCGAGGCTTTGAGCGTACCGACGCCGGAGCTGGTGCGCGCCGGCTACCGCTCGTCGGAAGCCGAACTGCTGGACCGTCACGGCCAACCGGTGCAGTCGCTGCGTATCGACATGAAGGTGCGCCGCCTGCCGTGGGTGGCGCTGGCCGACATCTCGCCCAGTCTGCCGGCGGCGGTGCTGCAGGCCGAAGACCAGCGTTTCTACGAACACGGGGGTGTCGACTGGAGCGCGGCCAGCAAGGCCGCCTGGGACAATCTGTTCCGCAGCCGTCCGCGCGGCGCCTCCACCATCACCATGCAACTGGCGGCGCAGCTGGACCCGCACCTGCAAGCGTCGGCCAAGGGCCGCAGCTGGGGCCAGAAGTGGGACCAGATCAAGGCGGCCCGCCAGCTCGATGCCACCTGGACCAAGCCGCAGATCATGGAAGCGTATCTGAACCTGGTGTCCTTCCGCGGCGAGCTGCAAGGGGTGGGCGCGGCGGCGCGCGGCTTGTTCGGCAAGGCGCCATCGGGGCTGAACCTGGCCGAATCGATGATCCTGGCCAGCCTGCTGCGCGGACCTGGTGCCGCGCCCAAGGTGGTGTGGCAGCGCGCGTGCGCGCTGTCGCGCGAGCTCAAGGCGCCGGCCACCTGCAACGAGATCGAGCTGCGGACCCTGATCGCGATGGGCCGCCCCTTGCTGGCGGCTGAGCAGCCGCCGGCGCCGCAAGTGGCGCAGCAGCTGTTGACCAGTGGCGGCCAGGCGGTGCGCAGCACGCTCGATGGCGATTTGCAGCGCTACGCGCAAACGGCCTTGCGCCAGCAACTGATGACGCTGAGGGAGCGCAACGTCAACGATGGCGCGCTGGTGGTGCTGGATAACGCCAGCGGCGAGATCCTGGCCTACGTCGGCAATGCGGGAGGTGGCGAGGTCGATGGCGTGGCGGCGCTGCGTCAGGCCGGGTCCACGCTCAAGCCCTTCCTGTACGAGCTGGCGCTGGAGCGCAAACTGATCACGGCCGCCTCGGTGATGGACGATACGGCGATCGATATCTCGACCCCGTCCGGCCTGTACATCCCGCAGAACTATGACAAGGATTTCAAAGGCCACGTCAGCGTGCGCACCAGCCTTGCCAGTTCGCTCAACGTGCCGGCCGTGCGCGTGCTGGTGATGACCGGCATGGAGCGTTTCCATGAGCGCCTGCATGACGCGGGCCTGAGCAGTCTGACCGAGGCGCCGGATTTCTATGGTTATTCGCTGGCGCTGGGTTCCGCCGAGGTGACGCTGCTGGAGCTGAGCAACGCCTATCGCACGCTGGCCAATGGCGGCATGTATGGCGCGGTGACACTGGCGCCGCGCGCTGGTGTCGCGCCTTCGCCGCGCCGGGTGCTGGATGCCCGGGCCGCCTTCATCGTTGGCGACATCCTGTCCGACCGCGCCGCGCGCAGTCTGACCTTCGGTTTGAAGAACGAGCTGGCCACCACCTTCTGGAGCGCGGTCAAGACCGGCACCAGCAAGGACATGCGCGACAACTGGTGCATGGGTTATTCGGACAAGTACACGGTCGGCGTCTGGGTCGGCAATTTCGATGGACAGTCGATGTGGGACGTTTCCGGCGTCACCGGCGCGGCGCCGGTGTGGCGCGACGTGATGGACTACCTGCACCGTGGCCAGGCCAGCCGCGCGCCGCAGCCGCCGGCGGGTGTGCTGCGCCAGCAGATCGTCTACCAGCCGGCGTTGGAATCGGCGCGCGGCGAGTGGTTCATCGCCGGCACCGAAACCCCGGTCATCGCGCTGGTGCAGGACACGCAGCGCGCGGCCAAGATCCTGTATCCGGGCGAAGCCAGCATCATCGCCATCGACCCCGACATCCCGGACGCCGTCCAGCGCGTCTTCTTCCAGGCCCAGGCAGGGAAGGGCCTCTACTGGCGCCTGGACGGCGCCGACCTCGGCCAGGCCAATGCCGACTACGCCTGGCGCCCCATCCCCGGCCCGCACCAGCTGGCCCTGATCGACGCCAAAGCCCAGGTCGTTGCCACCACCCGCTTTCAGGTGCGTGGCAACACGACACCTCGGACCGAGTGACCCATATAATCGCCATGCGACTATAGACGATAGGCGACTACGTTGCTACCATGATCATTTCCTTTAAGTGTGCGGACACGCAGGCGCTTGCCCAAGGCGCAAGGGTGAGACGATTTGTCAGTTTTGAGGAGGTGGCGCGCCGCAAACTCAGGCAACTTGAGATCGCCCGAAAATTAGAGGACTTACGTGTACCGCCGGGAAATCACTTGGAAGCCTTGCGAGCTGACCGTGCTGGGCAGCACAGTATCCGGATCAATGATCGCATGAGAGTTTGTTTTGTCTGGACCTCCGGTGGGGCGACGGAGGTCGAGATTGTCGATTATCACTGAACGAGGAGTTGCATCATGTCGAAACGGGAAATGCTCGATCCGGTTACGCCGGGTGAGCTCTTGTTGAGGGAGTTTATCGAACCACTGGGAATCACCAGATATCGGCTTGCGCTCGAAATTGGTGTGCCACCCACGCGTATCAATGAGATCGTGGCCGGCAGGCGGGCCGTCAGTGCCGATACAGATCTGCGTTTATGTCGCTACTTCGGCCTTTCAAACGGCTATTGGTTGCGGGCTCAGGCCGCACATGATGTGGAGGTGGCCGAGCGCGCAATGGCTAAGGTGTTGGCGGCCATTACACCATGGTCGCAGCGCCAAGCCGAAGAGCCGGCGGCACCATAAAAAAAGCCGGCGCTGGGCCGGCTTTCGAGGGTGCTGCGGACGCGCTTAGTCGCGGTTGCCGCCGAAGATGCCCAGCAGCGACAGCAGGTGGACGAAGACGTTGTACACGTCCAGGTAGATGTTCAGCGTGGCGCGGATGTAGTTGGTCTCGCCGCCGTTGATGATCTGCTGTACGTCATACAGGATGTAGGCCGAGAAGATCGCGATCGCTACCACCGAGATCACAATCGCCAGCGCCGGAATGTGCAGGAAGATATTGGCGACCGAGGCCAGCAAAATCACCACCACGCCCGCGAACAGCCACGTGCCCATGCCCGAAAAGTCGCGCTTCGAGACGGTGGCGACGGTCGCCAGCACCGCGAACACCGACGCCGTACCGCCAAACGCGGCCATGATCAGGAAGCCGCCGTTGGAGAAGCCCAGGATGCGCGACAGCAAAGGCGTCAGCATCAGACCCATGAAGAAGGTGAAACCCAGCAGCAGGGCGACGCCCAGGCCGGAATCCTTGTTCTTTTCAATTGCCCAGATGAAACCGAAGGCAACCGCCAGGAACAGCAGCGTCATCATCCCGCCGCCCAGCGGCAGGTGCAGCGAGACGCCCAGCGCCGCGCCAAAGATGGTCGGCACCATCGACAGCGCCAGCAGCCAGTAGGTGTTGCGCAGCACTTTGTGCTGCACCGACTGGCGGCTTCCCGCCAGGTCGTAAGTGTTTTGCATGTTGTTCATAAGGAACCTCCTTGATAGTGATTCGAATACCGCTTGCCAAAAGGATAGCACGCCGGGGTAAAAATGCGCAAAATACGCAGCCAAACCCGCTTAAAGATGGCTTAATCTGGCCATGGTCCTAATATTTGCCCGCCAAACCGGCGGATATGGCCGCTCTTGCAAGCTTATCTACGCCCGATTCTCGGTATATGGGGTGTTCTATGGTAAAATCAAAGGTTGATTGAGCTATCAATTTTGTTTTAAACCTTTCTTTTTATTGGAGTTTTTTAAATGGCAATCGAACGCACCCTGTCGATCATCAAACCAGACGCAGTTGCAAAAAACGTAATCGGCCAAATCTACAGCCGTTTCGAAGGCGCTGGCCTGAAGATCGTTGCTGCTCAAATGAAGCAACTGTCGCGTGAAGAGGCTGAAGGCTTCTACGCTGCGCACAAAGAGCGCGGCTTCTTCAAGGATCTGGTTGACTTCATGGTCTCCGGTCCTGTCATGATCCAGGCTCTGGAAGGCGAAAACGCCGTCCTGAAAAACCGCGAACTGATGGGCGCCACCGATCCTAAGAAGGCTGAAAAAGGCACCATCCGCGCCGACTTCGCCGACTCGATCGACGCTAACGCCGTTCACGGTTCCGACGCTGTCGAAGCCGCACAAGTTGAAATCGCCTACTTCTTCGGCGCGTAATTTTTTGTAATACCACCGTTTCCGCCGCGCATCTGCGCGCGGAAACGGAATTTTTAGAACTGTTTTGAACCAGAATATGAACGCTACTTCAACCAACTTGCTGGACTTCGATCCCGCGCAACTTATCGCTTATTGCGCCGAGTTGGGAGAGAAGCCGTTCCGCGCCAAGCAACTGCAGCGCTGGATCCATCAATTCGGCGCGTCGGATTTCGACAGCATGACGGATCTGGCCAAGTCGCTGCGCGACAAACTGAAAACCCGCGCCCACGTCACCGCGCCGGCCGTCATCAGCGATCACACGTCCACCGACGGCACCCGCAAGTGGCTGGTCGACGTCGGCAACGGCAACGCGGTCGAAACCGTGTTCATCCCGGAAGAGAACCGCGGCACGCTGTGCATCTCGACCCAGGCCGGCTGCGCCGTCAACTGCCGCTTCTGCTCGACCGGCAAGCAGGGCTTCTCGCGCAACCTCAGCGTCGGCGAAATCATCGGCCAGCTGTGGATGGCGGAATTCGAACTGCGCCGCACCAAGGGCATCGAGCCCGGCCCGAAAGGCGAACGCCAGATCACCAACGTGGTCATGATGGGCATGGGCGAGCCGCTGCTGAACTTCGAGCCGACCGCCACCGCGCTCAAGCTGATGCTGGACGATAACGCCTACGGCCTGTCGCGCCGCCGCGTCACGCTGTCCACCTCCGGCGTGGTGCCGATGATGGACAAGCTGTCGCAGGAAGTGCCGGTGGCGTTGGCCGTCTCGCTGCACGCGTCCAACGACAAGCTGCGCGACAGCCTGATCCCGCTGAACAAGAAATATCCGCTCAAGGAGTTGATGGCCGCCTGCAAGCGCTACCTGGAATTTGCGCCGCGCGACTTCATCACCTTCGAGTACTGCATGCTCGACGGCGTCAACGACTCCGACGACAACGCCCGCGAACTGCTGGCCCTGGTGCAGGACCGCGAGTTCGGCGTCAACTGCAAATTCAACCTGATTCCGTTCAATCCCTTTCCGGAATCGGGCCTGCTGCGCTCCAAGAACCCGCGCATCAAGGCCTTCGCCCAGATCCTGGTCGACGGCGGCATCGTCACCACCATCCGCAAGACGCGCGGCGACGACATCGACGCCGCCTGCGGCCAGCTGGCCGGCGAAGTCCAGGACCGCACCAAGGTCGCCCAGCGGATGGAGAAGATGGCCGAGTACCAGCAGAAATTCGGCGCTGACTTCGGCAAGATCGTGGAGATCCGTTCCTGATGACCTTCCTGGCGCAGCGTAGCCGGCTCAGTCTCGTCGCCTTGTGGGCGGCAGGGGCGTTGGCCGGCTGTGCATCGCCGGGACCGGAACGCGGCAAGAGCGGCCAGGCCGAGCTGACCACCGTGTCGGACCAGACCGCCGCGCAGCGCAAGGTGGAGATCCGCATGCAGCTGGCGGTCGGCTACTTCGAGCAGGCGCAGTACACCTTCGCGCTGGACGAGGTGAAGCTGGCGTTGACGGCCGATCCGGCCTACGCCGACGGCTACGGCATGCGCGGCCTGATTTACCAGGCGATGGGCGAGCAGGGCCTGGCCGAAGACAACTTCGTCCGCGCCCGCAAGCTGGCGCCGGCGAATCCGGATTTGGCCAACAATTACGGCTCTTTCCTGTGCCAGGCCGGCCGCGTGGCCGAGGCGCTGCCGCTGTTCGATGCGGCGCTGGGCAACCGCGCCTACCGTTCGCCGGCCAACGCCGCGAACAACGCCGGTTCCTGCGCATTGAAGATCAAGGATTACGCCAGCGCGGAGCGTTATCTGCTGCAAGCCTTGCAGTTGACGCCCGACCTGCCGGCCACCAACGCCAATCTGGCGCGGGTTTATTTTGAAAAGCGCGATTATGTGCGCGCCAATTTCTTCATTACCCGTCTGAACAAGGTGGCAAAGATGGAGAGCCTGACGGCCGATGTGCTGTGGCTCGGGATTAAGGTGCAGCATAGAGTGGGCGACACGGGGGCGGAAACCAGCTGGGCGACGCAATTGCGCCGCCACCACCCCGGTTCGACCGAGTATGCTGCTTATCAACGTGGGGCGTTTGATGAGTGAGACAGGGATACCAATGAATTCAGAGTGGGCAGAACCGCCAAAGGACCAGGGCAGCAGCCTGGCCACGCCCGGAGCACAACTGGCAGCCCAGCGTGAAGCGATGGGGCTGACGGTCGAACAGATAGCCGATCAACTGAAGCTGGCGCCGCGCCAGGTCAAGGCGCTGGAAGCCGGCGACTACGCCGCGCTGCCCAATATGGCCGTGGTGCGCGGCTTTGTGCGCGCCTACGCCAAGGTCGTGAAGCTGGACGCCACGCCGCTGGTGGCGATGATCGAGGTGATCTCGCCGACCAGCCATGAAGCGGCGCCGCCGCGCAAGGAAATCGCGGCCACCTTTACCGAGTCGCGTTTCCCGTCGATGACGGGCCGTTCGCCTGGTCCGGCCGCCTGGCTGGTGGGCGTGGCGGTGGTGGTGGTGGTGGCCGCCGCCGGCGCCTACGCCTATCAGGCCGGTTTGATTCCGACCACGCTGTTCCAGCATTCGGACCAGGATGCCGCGGCCAGCGCCGCCGCCGAGGCGCCCAAGCCGGCCGACGTGGCGCTCGCGCCGATCGAGACGACGCTGGCCAAGCCAGGCCAGGAAACCACGCCGTTGCAGTCGCCAAGCGTGCCGCTGATTTCGGTGCCGCCGCAAGGCGCGGCGCCGGACGCGACGCCGGCCACGACCACGCCGGCCGCCGCAGTGCCAGCGCCGGCGCCGGCGCCTGCCGCGCAGGTGGCGCCGCCAGCGGCCGCTCCGGCGAGCGCCAACGGCACCCAGCTGGTGCTGAAGGTGAACCAGGATTCGTGGGTGGAAATCCGCCGCCCAGGAACGACGGCGCTGATTTCTCGGCTGGTGAAGGCCGGCAGCACCGAGACCTTCGACATCAAGGATCCGGCGCTGCTGATCGTCGGCAAGCCGACCGGCGTGGAAGCCACGCTGGGCGGCGCACCGCTGGCGTTGCCGCCGGTCGCCGGCGGTACGATTTCGCGCGTCAATATCAAGTAAGTCAAATAAGTCAAAAGCACGAGTACAACGATCATGTCTTCAACGCAAACAGCTATTCCTTCGGGACCATTGAATCGCCGCGCCAGCCGCAGCGTGCTGGTTTCGCACGGCCAGCGCAAGATCTGGGTGGGCGGCGACGCCCCCGTGGTGGTGCAGTCGATGACCAATACCGACACCGCCAACGTGATCGAGACCGCGATCCAGATCAAGGAACTGGCGCGCGCCGGTTCGGAGCTGGTGCGCCTGACGGTCGACCGTCCTGAAGCTGCAGCCGCGGTGCCCTACATCCGCGAACAGCTGGACAAGATGGAGGTCGACGTGCCGCTGGTCGGCGACTTCCACTACAACGGCCACACGCTGTTGAACGATTATCCGGACTGCGCCCAGGCGCTGTCGAAGTACCGCATCAATCCGGGCAACGTCGGCAAGGGCGCCAAGCGCGACACGCAGTTTGCGCAGATGATCGAAGTGGCCGCGCGCTACGACAAGCCGGTGCGCATCGGCGTCAACTGGGGCAGCCTGGATCAGGCGCTGCTGGCCCGCATCATGGACGAAAACGCCGGCCGCGCCGAGCCGTGGTCCGCGCAGGCGGTGATGTACGAGGCGCTGATCACCTCGGCCATCGAGAACGCCGTGCGCGCCGAGGAACTGGGCCTGGGCCGCGACAAGATCATCCTGTCGTGCAAGGTCTCGGGGGTGCAGGATTTGATCGCCGTGTACCGCGAACTGGCCAAACGCTGCGACTATCCGCTGCACCTGGGCCTGACCGAAGCGGGCATGGGCAGCAAGGGCATCGTCGCTTCGACGGCCGCGCTGTCGGTGCTGCTGCAAGAGGGCATCGGCGACACCATCCGCATCTCGCTGACGCCGGAACCGGGCGGCGACCGCACCAAGGAAGTGGTGGTCGGCCAGGAGATCCTGCAGACCATGGGCCTGCGCAAATTTACGCCGATGGTGATCGCGTGCCCGGGTTGCGGCCGCACCACCTCGACCACCTTCCAGGAACTGGCCGACAACATCCAGACCTATCTGCGCGACCAGATGCCGGAGTGGAAAAAGACCTATCCGGGCGTGGAGGCGATGAACGTGGCCGTGATGGGCTGCATCGTCAACGGCCCCGGCGAATCGAAGCACGCCAATATCGGCATCAGCCTGCCGGGCACCGGCGAATCGCCGGCCGCGCCGGTGTTCGTCGACGGCGCCAAGTTCGCCACCTTGCGCGGCGAGCGCATCGTTGAGGAATTCCAGGAAATCGTACTGAATTACGTGAAAAAGAACTATGTCCAAAATTGAGAAAATTGTCGCCGTTAAAGGCATGAACGACATCCTGCCGACCGATTCGCATCTGTGGCAGCTGTTCGAGAACACCGCGCAATCGGTGGTGCAAAGCTATGGCTTCCAGCAGATCCGCACGCCGATCGTGGAAAACACCGCGCTGTTCGCGCGCGCCATCGGCGCCGTGACCGACATCGTGGAAAAGGAAATGTACTCGTTCGAGGACTCGATGAACGGCGACAAGCTGACCCTGCGTCCTGAAGGCACGGCCGGCACGGTGCGCGCGGTGATCGAGCACAACCTGGTCTACGAAGGCCCGAAGCGCCTGTGGTACACCGGCCCGATGTTCCGCCACGAGCGTCCGCAGCGCGGCCGCTATCGCCAGTTCTACCAGTTCGGCTGCGAAGCCGTCGGCTTCAACGGCCCGGACGTCGACGCCGAAATGATCATGCTGTGCCGCCGCCTGTGGGATGACCTGGGCCTGGAAAACATCCGCCTCGAACTGAACTCGATCGGCGACGCCGAAGAGCGCGCGCGCCATCGCGTCGACCTGATCGCGTATCTGGAACAGCACCAGGACGTGCTGGACGCCGAAGCCAAGCGCCGCCTGCACACCAATCCGCTGCGCATCCTGGACACCAAGAATCCGGCGCTGCAGGAAATCGTCACCGCCGCGCCCAAGCTGCTGGACTACCTGGGCGAGGAATCGCTGGCGCACTTCAACGGCGTGCGCAAGATCCTCGACCACAACAACATCCCGTACGTGATCAACCCGCGCCTGGTGCGCGGCCTCGATTACTACAACCGCACCGTGTTCGAATGGGTGACGGACGCACTGGGTTCGCAGGGCACCGTGTGCGCCGGCGGCCGCTACGATCCGCTGATCGCTTCCTTCGGCGGCAAGCCGACGCCCGCCGTCGGTTTCGCGATGGGCATCGAGCGCCTGCTGGAACTGATGAAGGAAGCCGGCGAGCCGGCCGCGCCCGACCAGTGCGACGTCTACCTGGTGCACCAGGGCGAGGCGGCGCAGCTGCAAGCCTTCGTGCTGGGCGAGCGCCTGCGCGACGCCGGCCTGGACGTGGTGATGCACGGCTCGACCGCCAACGGCCCTGGCAGCTTCAAGACCCAGATGAAAAAAGCCGATGGCAGCGGCGCCTCGTTCGCCGTCATCATCGGCGAGGACGAAGTGGCCAACCACACCGCCAGCGTCAAGGCGATGCGCGCGGAAGAGGGCGCCCAGCAGCAATCGACGGTGCCGTTCGACGACGTCGTCGATTTCGTGGTCGACCAGATCACCGACAGCGGCGACCATCACCACCACGTGCACGACGAGCATTGCAATCACTAAGCCGTACTATTTATAAACCCGCATTTACTTAACCTCTAGCAGACGAACTGACATGGCATACGATCTCGAAGAACAAGAACAAATTGCGACCCTCAAAGCATGGTGGGACAAGTACGGCAATCTGACCTCGTGGGTGCTGATCGCCGGCCTGGCCGCGTATTCGGGCTTTACCGGCTGGAACTACTACCAGCGCAACCAGGCCGCGCAAGCCGCCGCGCTGTACGACGAAGTGCAACTGGCGGTGACCGCGAAAGACAACGCCAAGGTGCTGCGCGCCGCCGGCGACATGGAAAGCAAATTCGGCAACACCGCCTACGCCTCGATGAGCGCACTGGTGGCGGCCAAGAGCAGCTTCGAAGCGAACGACCTGAAATCGGCCAAGGCCCAGTTGCAATGGGCGGCCGAACATGGCGGCGACGAGTTCAAGGCGGTGGCCAAGGTGCGCCTGGCCGGCCTGCTGCTGGACGAGAAAGCCTACGATGAAGCGCTGAAGGTGCTGGCCGGCGATGTGGCGCAGCAGTTCGCCGGCTCCGTGGCCGACCGCAAGGGCGACGTCCTGGTCGCGCAGAACAAGCTGGTGGAGGCCCGCGCCGCCTACCAGGCCGCGCTGGACGCCACCGACAAGAAGAACCCTGGCCGTCAGCTGATCCAGCTGAAGTTTGAAGCCATCGGCGGCTCCGTGCCTGCCGCCAAGGACGCAGCGTAATTCATCGGCGCCGGCCATGGCCGGCGCCTCCAGATCAAGGTTAAAAAATGCGTATTACCGAAAAAGTTATTGCTGCAAGCGTGTTTGCGATGTTGGCCGGTTGTTCCTTGTTCTCGTCCAAAGATACCAAGAACCTGCCGGCGCCGCTGGTGGAACTGAAGGGCGGCAGCACGCCCAAGACGGTCTGGAAATACTCGATGGGCAAGGCCGGCAACGCCGTGTTCACCCCGGCGCTGGTGGGCGACAGCCTGTACGTGGCCGACGCCGACGGCGCGCTGGCGCGCCTGAACGCGGCCAGCGGCAAGGAGCAATGGCGCATCAAGACCGGCACCGACCTGACGGCCGGCGTCGGCAGCGACGGCGAGGTGATTGTGGTCGGCGGCGTCAAGGGTGTTATCCTCGCGTATGACGCCAACGGCAAGCAGCTGTGGAAAGGCCAGGCCAGCAGCGAAGTATTGTCCTCGCCGGTGGTCGGCGGCGGCGTGGTCGTGGTGCGCAGCGTCGACAACCTGATCACCGCCTATGAAGCCAAGACCGGCGTCAAGCGCTGGAGCGTGCCGCGCGTAACGCCGGCCCTGACCCTGCGCAATGCGCCGGGCATGGTGATCAACGGTCCCAACGTGTACGTGGCCCAGCCGGGCGGCAAGCTGCTGGCGCTGGCCCTGGCCGGCGGCCTGCCGCGCTTTGAAGTGGTGGTCGGCGAACCGCGCGGCGCCACCGAGCTGGAACGCGTCACCGATATCGCCGGCATGCCGGTGATACTGGAAAAAGATATTTGCGCCGTGTCCTACCAGGGCCGCGTGGCCTGTTTCGACGCCGTCACCGGCGCGCCGCACTGGAGCAAGCCTGCCTCGTCCGACGTGGGCGTGGCGGTGGACCAGCGTTTTGTATTCGTCTCCGACGACAAAGGTGAAGTTGCAGCCTATAGCCGTGAAAACGGCAGCAACGCCTGGAAGAACGACAAGCTGGCTTACCGCCGCCTGTCGACGCCAGTTTCCTACGGCCGTGCAATTGCCGTGGGCGACTACCAGGGTTATGTCCATCTCCTGTCACGGGAAGATGGCGCATTAATAGGTCGCGCCGCGACCGACGGCAGCCCGATCCAATCGGACCCTGTCATCGCCGGCACGAATTTGATTTTCCAAACCCAATCAGGGACAGTGACCGCTCTCGCGGTCGAGTAATAAAATGAAGCCGGTAATCGCACTAGTGGGTCGACCCAATGTAGGGAAATCGACCTTGTTTAATCGTCTGACCCGCTCGCGCGATGCGCTGGTGGCGGACTTGCCTGGGTTGACGCGCGATCGTCACTATGGCGAGGGCCGTGTCGGCGAACGTCCCTTCCTCGTCATCGACACGGGCGGCTTCGAGCCGGTCGCCAAGGAAGGCATCATGCATCAGATGGCGCTGCAGACCAAGCAGGCCGTGGCCGAAGCCGACATCGTCGTGTTCCTGGTCGACGGCCGCCAGGGCCTGACGCCGCATGACAAAACCATTACCGACTTCCTGCGTAAAAGCGGCCGTCCGGTCATGCTGGTCGTGAACAAGTCGGAAGGCATGCGCTACACCGCGGTCGTCGCCGAGTTCTACGAACTGGGACTGGGCGAGCCTTACTCGATCTCGTCGGCACACGGCGACGGCGTCGCCGACCTGGTGGAGGAGGCGCTGGACCTGGCCTTCGCCCAGCGTCCGGACGATCCCGAGGAACTGGAAAAGACCGAGCACGGCATCAAGCTGGCGCTGGTCGGCCGTCCCAACGTCGGCAAGTCCACGCTGATCAACACCCTGCTGGGTGAAGAGCGCGTGATCGCCTTCGACATGCCGGGCACCACCCGCGATTCGATCGAGATTCCGTTCGAGCGCGAAGGCAAGCAGTACACGCTGATCGACACGGCCGGCATCCGCCGCCGCGGCAAGGTGTTCGAAGCGATCGAGAAATTCTCGGTGGTCAAGACGCTGCAATCGATCTCGGAAGCGAACGTCGTCGTGCTGATGCTCGACGCCCAGCAGGACATCTCCGAGCAGGACGCCCACATCGCCGGCTTCGTGCTCGAGACCGGCCGCGCGCTGGTGATCGCCGTCAACAAGTGGGACGGCCTGCGCACCGACGAGCGCGACGAGATCAAGATCGACATCGACCGCAAGCTGGACTTCCTGTCCTTCGCCAAGATGCACTTCATCTCGGCGCTGAAGTCGCAGGGCATCGCTCCACTGATGAAGTCGGTTGAAGCGGCCTACGCCGCCGCCATGTGCAACCTGTCGACGCCCAAGCTGACCCGCGCCCTGATCGAGGCCGTGGAGAAGCAGGAGCCGCGCCGCAAGGGTTCGATCCGTCCGAAGCTGCGTTATGCGCACCAGGGCGGCATGAATCCACCGGTGATCGTCATCCACGGCAATGCCCTGGACGCGGTCGGCGAGCCGTACAAGCGCTATCTGGAAAAGCATTTCCGCGACACCTTCCAGCTGGTGGGCACGCCGCTGCGCATCGAACTGCGCACCGGTAAAAACCCGTTCGCAAAAACTCAGTCGAAATAAGCGGTTTTTTTTGCAGGTGCGCCCTGCAAAAAAGACAAAAACAGGTTACAGTGGCTTAGAAGCACCATTCCCGGCGTGGCGAACGGTGTTTCAGCGAAAATTGTTTGACTTTCGCTGGGCCACATACTTGAAATTAAGCGTTTCGCCTCCAATTCCAACACAACAACATAAAATGGAGCTGTTATGAGCAACAAAGGGCAACTGTTACAAGACCCATTCCTCAATGCCTTGCGCAAAGAGCATGTTCCTGTCTCGATCTACCTGGTCAACGGCATCAAGCTGCAGGGCCATATCGAATCGTTCGACCAGTACGTCGTACTGCTGCGTAACACCGTGACCCAGATGGTCTATAAGCACGCCATCTCCACCGTGGTACCGGCACGCGCCGTCAACCTCAACATTGAATCCGAAGCGGAATAAGCGCTTGCAACACTGCTTCTTCTCAACTCGCCCAGCCTTGACCGTCGTATGCGCGCAGCTCTAGTCGGTATCGATTTCGGTCAGGGCGACTTCGCCGCCAGCGTCGAGGAACTGAACCTGCTGGCTCGCTCGGCAGGTGCGGAACCGGTGACGACGATCACGGCCAAGCGTTCCTCCCCGGACGCCGCCTATTTCGTCGGCAGCGGCAAGGCCGATGAAATCGGTCTGGCCGTGCTGGATCACCGCATCGAAATCGTCATCTTCAACCACGCCCTGTCGCCAGCCCAGCAGCGCAATCTGGAAAAGCGCCTGAACATCCGGGTGCTGGACCGCACCAGCCTGATACTCGACATCTTCGCCCAGCGCGCCGCCTCCCACGAGGGCAAGCTGCAGGTGGAGTTGGCTCAGCTGCAGCATCTGGCCACCCGCCTGATCCGCGGCTGGACCCACCTCGAGCGTCAAAAGGGCGGTATCGGTTTGCGCGGCCCTGGCGAAACCCAGCTCGAGACCGACCGCCGTCTGATCGGCGAGCGGGTCAAGGCCTTGCGCGCGCGCCTGGACAAGCTGCGCAAGCAGCATGAAACCCAGCGCCGTTCGCGCGGCCGCAGCCAGACGTTCTCGGTGTCGCTGGTCGGCTATACCAATGCCGGCAAGTCGACGCTGTTCAACGCCATCACCAAGGCTGGCGTGTATGTCGCAGATCAATTGTTCGCCACGCTGGACACCACCTCGCGCCGTGTGTACATGGGGCAGGAAGTGGGCAACGTGGTGATCTCGGACACGGTCGGTTTCGTGCGCGAGCTGCCGCACCAGCTGGTGGCGGCGTTCCGCGCCACGCTGGAGGAGACCATCCATGCCGACCTGCTGCTGCACGTCGTCGACGCTTCGTCGCCGGTGCGCATGGAGCAGATCGAGCAGGTCAACCTGGTGCTCAAGGAAATCGGCGCCGATCATATCCCCCAGATCCTGGTGTGGAACAAGATCGACGCCGCCGGGCTGGAGCCTTCGGTCGAGCGCGATGAATATGATAAGATTTCCCGCGTTTTCCTCAGTGCGCGCACCGGGCTGGGGCTGGACCTCATGCGCGGCGCCATCGTCGAATGGGCCAAGAACGCGCCGGGTGCCCGGCTCAATCAGGCTTACGACACGGGCGAAGAACACAGCGTAGAAGCAGGCGAAGCAGCAACCGAGCCGGATAGCAGTCCCACCCTCACTCATGTCGGATCACACTAATGCGTGTCTCGTCACTTATCAAACGTCTCGGCCTGAAGCTGTCGCTGAACGATCCCCACTGGGGCTCGGGCAAAAAAGACGGCAAGCCGCAAGCCAATGAAGGCAAGAAGCCCGGCGAAGGGCCGCCTGACATGGAGCAGCTGTGGCGCGATTTTAATCAGCGCCTGAACAGCTTCTTCGGTCAGAAGAATCGTCCCGACGGCAACGGCGGCAACAACGGCGGCAGCGGCGGCGGCGGTCGTCCCGACCTGGCCGGCATGCGCGCCACCGCCGGCGCGATCGGCGCCGTGATCGGCCTGATCTGGCTCGCCAGCGGCTCCTTCATCGTGCAGGAGGGCCAGGCCGGCGTGGTCTACACCTTCGGCAAGATCAGCCATGTGACCGGTTCCGGTTTCAACTGGCGCTGGCCGTATCCGTTCCAGAGCGACGAAACCGTCAAGGTCTCGCAGATGCGCATGGTGGAGATCGGCTACCGCAGCAACCTCAAGAACAAGCAGGCGCGCGAATCGCTGATGCTGACCGATGACGAAAACATCATCGACATCCAGTTCGCCGTGCAGTTCAAGCTGAAAGACCCGGTGGCCTGGCTGGTGAACAACCGCGACGAGGAGGAAACCGTGCGCCAGGTGGCCGAGACCTCGATCCGCGAAATCGTCGGCAAGAACAAGATGGACTTCGTGCTGTACGAGGGCCGCGACAAGGTCGCCCTCGAAACCCAGCAGCTGATGCAGCAGATCCTCGACCGCTACGCTTCCGGCGTGCTGATCTCGAACGTGACGCTGCAGGCGGTGCAGCCGCCGGAGCAGGTGCAGGTCGCCTTCGACGATGCGGTGCGCGCAGGGCAGGACCGCGAGCGCCAGAAGAACGAAGGCCAGGCCTACGCCAACGACGTGATTCCGCGCGCACGCGGCAGCGCCTCGCGCCTGCTGCAGGAAGCCGAGGGCTATCGCTCGATGATCACCGAGAACGCCACCGGTAACGCCTCGCGCTTCAAGCAGGTGCTGGCCGAGTACCAGAAGGCGCCGGGCGTCACGCGCGACCGCATGTATCTGGAAACCATGCAGCAGATCTTCACCAGCACCAGCAAGGTGATGGTCGACGCCAAGTCCGGCAGCAATATGCTGTACCTGCCGCTCGATAAGATGATCGCCCAGGCCGCGGCCACCGACAGCGCCGCCGCTGCCGCCCGCGCCGCCTCGCAGGCTGCCGCCTCGTCGTCGTCGTCCGCGTTGCCGGCCGAAGTGATGCCGCAGGTGGAAGTCAGTCGCCAGCGCGATTCACGCGCCCGCGACGCCTTACGTGAACGGGAGGGTCGTTAATGAACCGCATAGCCAGTACCCTCATTGCGGCCTTCGTCGCGTTCCTGCTGCTGTCGTCCACCATGTTCGTGGTCGACCAGCGCAAGTACGCCATCGTGTTCGCGCTGGGCCAGATCAAGGAAGTCATCCGCGAACCGGGCCTGCACTTCAAGCTGCCGCCGCCGTTCCAGAACGTGGTCTACCTCGATAACCGCATCATGACCATCGAGACCCCGGACGCCGAGCGCTTCATCACGGCCGAGAAGATGAACATCCTGGTCGACAGCTTCGTCAAGTGGCGCATCGGCCGCGCCGAGAGCCAGCCCAAGCTGTACTACGTGACCTTCGGCGGCGACGAGGGCCGCGCGCGCGACCGCATGTCGCAGATCGTCAAGGCGGCGCTGAACGAGGAAATCACCAAGCGCACCGTGGGCGAAGTGATCTCCGGCCAGCGCGGCAAGGTGATGGAATCGATCCGCGCCAAGGTGGTGGCGGAATCGTCGCAGATCGGCGTCGAGATCATCGACGTGCGCCTCAAGCGGGTCGAGTATGTTGAGCAGATCAACAACTCGGTGTACGAGCGCATGAAGGCCGAGCGCATGCGCGTGGCCAACGAGCTGCGTTCGACCGGTAACGCCGAATCGGAGAAGATCCGCGCCGACGCCGACCGCCAGCACGCCGTGATCATCGCCGAAGCCTACCGCGACGCCGAGCAGATCCGCGGCGAGGGCGATGCCAAGGCTTCGGCGATCTACGCCGACGCGTTCGGCAAGAACCCGGAGTTCTACAAGTTCTACCGCAGCCTGGAAGCCTACCGCGCCACGTTTAAAAACCGCAGCGATGTGATGGTGCTGGATCCGAGCTCGGACTTCTTCAAGTACTTCAAGGGTTCCGGCGCCGCCGGCCCGGCCGCTGCGGCTGCCGCCAAGAAGTAAAGCAGGAAAGTAAAGTCTGACCTGCGCCGGGGTGCCGAATGGCTCCCCGGCGTATCTTTTTCCCCTCCCGCAACGCATTTTCGCGTAAAATATCAGGTTCGGCCTTCCGCTTCACGGGTCTCGGCGCGTGCGCCACATTGTTCATTTTTAAACTGCCTCCCCATGCCGAATTGGCTTTTGCCTGAGAATATTGCCGACGTTTTGCCGTCGGAAGCGCGCAAGATTGAAGAGTTGCGTCGTCTGATGCTGGATAATTTCCGTCTGTACGGATATGAACTGGTGATGCCGCCGCTGCTGGAATACCTGGAGTCGCTGTTGACCGGCGCCGGCCAGGATACCGATCTGCGCACCTTCAAACTGGTGGACCAGCTGTCGGGCCGCATGCTGGGCCTGCGCGCCGACATGACGATCCAGGTGGCGCGCATCGACGCCCACCTGCTGAACCGCGACTCGGTCACCCGCCTGTGCTACGCCGGCAGCGTGCTGCATACCCGTCCGTCGGGCCTGCACGCCACCCGCGAGCCGCTGCAGATCGGCGCCGAGATCTACGGCCACGCCGGCCTGGAGGCGGATGCCGAGATCCAGGAACTGGCGCTGGCGTCGCTGGCCCTGGCCGGCTTCACCGACGTGCGGCTGGACCTGACGCATGTGGGCGTGCTGCGCGCCATCCTCGAAGGCGACGCCGCCGCGCAGAAGGATGAAGCCCAGCTGTACCTGCTGCTGCGCGCCAAAGACGTGCCGGGCCTGCAGGCATTGACACAAGATTATTCGCCGGTGGTGCGCGACGCGCTGCTGGCCTTGCCGAATCTGTACGGCGACGTCGAAGTATTGAAGCGCGCGCGCGAAGTGCTGCCGGAGCTGCCGGGCATCGGCAAGGCGCTGGCCGAACTGGCCGCGTTGGCGGCCTCGGCCATCAATCGCGCCGACGTGGCGATCGACCTGGCCGACCTGCGCGGCTATCAGTACGAGAGCGGCGCGATGTTCGCGCTGTACGTGCCGGGCCTGCCGAACGCGGTGGCGCGCGGCGGCCGTTACGATCACGTAGGCGAGGCCTTCGGCCGGGCGCGTCCCGCCACCGGCTTCTCGCTCGACCTGCGCGAACTGGCGCGCCTGCTGCCGACCGCGGAGCGCAAGCATTCGATCCGCGCGCCGTGGGGCAATGCGCCGGAATTGAAGGAAAAAATCGCCGAACTGCGCAAGTCCGGCGAGGTCGTGATCCAAAGCATGCCGGGTCACAGCAACGAACTGGACGAGTTCGAGTGCGATCGCGCTCTGGTTCTCGACGATAATGGTAGCAACTGGATTCTTAAAAACTTAGGTTAGTGTGATGTCAAAGAAAAACGCAAAAAACGTCGTCGTCATCGGTACCCAATGGGGCGATGAAGGTAAAGGCAAGATCGTCGACTGGTTGACCGATCATGCGCAAGGTGTGGTCCGCTTCCAGGGCGGCCACAATGCCGGCCACACGCTGGTCATCGGCGGCGTCAAGACCGCGCTGCAACTGATCCCGTCGGGCATCATGCGCCCGGGCGTGGCCTGCTACATCGGCAACGGTGTGGTGGTGTCGGTGCCGGACGTGCTGCGCGAAATCGACAAGCTGGAAAAGGTCGGCGTGGAAGTCGCGTCGCGCCTGAAGGTGTCGGACGCGGCGCCGGTGATCCTGCCTTACCACTCGGCACTCGACCTGGCGCGTGAAGCCAAGCGTGGCGAAGCCAAGATCGGCACCACCGGCAAGGGCATCGGCCCGGCCTACGAAGACAAGGTTGCGCGCCGCGCGATCCGCGTCGCCGACCTGCTGAACGAAAGCCGTTTCGCCGAAAAGCTGGCCGAGAACCTGGACTACCACAACTTCGTGCTGGAACACTATCTGAAGGCGCCCAAGGTCGACTATCAGAAGACCCTGGACGACGCGCTGGCCTACGTGCCGCGCCTGCGCCCGATGGTGACCGACGTCTCGAGCGCGCTGTACGCCGCGCACAAGGCCGGCGCCAACCTGCTGTTCGAAGGCGCGCAAGGTTCGCTGCTGGACGTCGACCACGGCACCTATCCGTTCGTCACCTCGTCGAACTGCGTGGCCGGCAATGCCGCCGCCGGCGCCGGCGTCGGTCCGAACATGCTGCACTACATCATGGGCATCACCAAGGCCTACACCACCCGCGTCGGCTCCGGCCCGTTCCCTTCGGAACTGCCTACCGATGCAGGCGTTGGCCATCACCTGGCGCAAGTGGGCCACGAATTCGGCACCGTGACGGGCCGCGCCCGCCGCTGCGGCTGGTTCGACGCGGCGCTGCTGCGCCGTTCGGTGCAGATCAACGGCGTGACGGGCATGTGCCTGACCAAGCTGGACGTCCTGGACGGCCTGGAAACGCTGAAGCTGTGCACCGGCTACACCATCGACGGCGTGGCCGTGGACATCTTCCCGTCCGGCGCTGAAGAAGCCGCCCGTTGCGTGCCGGTGTACGAAGAAATGCCGGGTTGGACCGACAGCACCGTGGGCGCCAAGTCGCTGGCGGCGCTGCCTGCCACCGCCCGCGCTTACATCAAACGTATCGAAGAGTTGGTCGGCGTGCCGGTTGACATGGTATCGACCGGCCCGGATCGTGAGGAAACGATCGTGCTGCGTCATCCATTCGAGTAATAAGAAGGATTTGCAAACATGACGACCCCACAAACGAACGACAAACACCTCTGGGTCTCCTGGGATGAGTACCACCGCCTGATCGAGCGCCTGGCGCTCAAGGTGCACGAGTCGGGCTGGAAGTTCGACCAGGTGCTGTGCCTGGCGCGCGGCGGCGTGCGTCCTGGCGACGTGTTCTCCCGCATCTTCGACGTGCCGCTGGCGATCCTGTCGACCAGCTCGTACCGCGAAGAAGCCGGCACCGTGCGCGGCGACCTGGACATCGCCAAGTACATGACGATGACCAAGGGTCCGCTGAGCGGCCGCATCCTGCTGGTCGACGACCTGGCCGATTCGGGCGTCACGCTGGTCAAGGTGATGAAGCATCTGACCGACAACTTCGAAGGCGTGACCGAAGTGCGTTCGGCGGTGATCTGGACCAAGGGCAGCTCGGTGTTCAAGCCGGACTACCAGATGGAAGAACTGCCGCACAATCCGTGGATCCACCAGCCGTTCGAAGACTACGACGGCATCCGTCCGCATCAGCTGGCGGCATGGATCAAGAAGGGCGAAAGCGGCAACTAAACGCCTGTGCATTGCGTTTATTGCTCCACAGAAAAGCGGCCACTGGCCGCTTTTCTTATTTGCGCGTCATGGATAAAGAATGTATTCCATATGACAACTAAAGTTGCAAATTAAATCTGTCCGATGTGCAAAAAGAAATGCAATTAGGACATTTTGTGTTAAGATTGCGTTAATTATGCAAGTGGCAGCAGGCAGTATCTCTGCGGTTGCCTCACAGCGCCGCTACTCGGCACATTTTTAAGGAAATTGAATGAAACTGAAAAACTTTGCTGCCGCAGCAATTTGCGTAGTCGCTGGCGTGTTCGCGGCTCCTGCGATGGCCGACACCGTCAGCTACAACATCACCAGCGTTGCCGCTGGCACCCAAACCAACATCCTCACCCTGTTGAACATCAAGCAGTTCGACTCCCTGCTGGGTACCCTGACCGGAATCGAAATCGATTACGGTTCGCACCTGAATGGCCAGGTGACTGTCACCAATGGCAGCACGAAGAAAGACAAGACCGCCGTCTTCACGCTGACGTCGACGATGTCGCTGACCGGTCCTGCCGGCCTGAACCTGGGTAGCGATTCGAAGACGCTGTTCAGTGCTTCGGTGACCGCAGTAAAAAACACCGCCAACGTCGTCGGCCAGACCGGTACCGCCGACCTGAGCAGCAGCGTTACGCTGAACGCTGCTGATTTCGGTCAATTCACCGGCACCGGCAACGTCGGCGCCATGCTGTCGATTTCGGCCTTGGGCGGCGTTTCCGGCCAGGTCATCGACAATACGTTCACGACCTGGGCGAATGGCGCAGGTAACGTGACTTACACCTACAACGCTGCTCCAGTGCCTGAGCCAGAGACCTACGGCATGCTGCTGTTGGGTATGGGTGTTTTGGCATTCGCGGCCAAGCGTAAATCGCGCGCCGCCTAAGCTTAGCATTCGAACCTAACGACAACGAATTCCGAAAAGACTATGAAAAAATTGACTCAAACCTTCTTCGCCGCAGCCGCCATGACCGTGGCCCTGGGTGCTAGCGCAGCGACCGTTGTGCAGCCGACCATCACTTCGAACACTGCAATCAACGTTGAAGACAACGACGGCGATCTGCATTTCGCCAAGTTCAACTCGTCGCTGGGCACCCTGACTTCGGTCAAGTTTGAACTGTTCAACACGCTGAGCGGCTCGATCGAAGTGACCAACAATGCTGTCAGCGGCATCGCTACCGACTTTATCGTGACGGCTGGCGGCCAGATCGACGGCGACTTGCTGGGCAATACCGTTTCGGCGATCGGCTCGGTCACCAAGACTTTCAACCTGAACCCAGGTCAGACCGGCCAGGTCACGCTGTCGCCATGGACCGAGAGCGGTTCCGTGGTTCTGCTGTCGTCGAACACCGATCTGAGCGCCTTCATCGGCGGCGACGAGTTCCACGCATTGCTGACCGGCTGGTCCACTCAGGTGACTTCGGGCAGCGGCAACGCCACCTACAAGCCACGTATCAACCTGGACGGCTACGCCCAAGTGACCTACACCTACGCAACCGCACCAGTACCAGAACCAGAAACCTACGCCATGCTGCTGGCTGGCCTGGGCCTGATGGGTGTGGTAGCACGCCGCCGCAAATCGGTTTAAGCCGAATCTGGTGGTACACTGCAAACGGGAGCTTCGGCTCCCGTTTTTCATTTGACCCAGGAATACCATGACTCAGAACTTTTTCCAGACCTTCATCCTGCTGCTGCTGGTGACCGATCCGTTCGGCAACGTGCCGCTGTTCGCCAGCGTGCTCAACCCGGTGCCGGTGGCGCGCCGCTCGCGCATCGTTATCCGCGAGTGCGCGATCGCCTTCGTGCTGCTGCTGGTCTTCATGTTCTTCGGTCGCCACTTCCTGGCAGCGCTGCAATTGTCGGAAGTGTCGCTGCGCATCGGCGGCGCCGTGATCCTGCTGCTGATCTCGATCCGCATGATCTTCCCGCACCCGGACGGCGTGCTGGGTCGCACCGAAGGCGGCGAGCCCTTCATTGTGCCGCTGGCGATACCTGCGCTGGCAGGGCCGTCGGCGCTGGCCACGGTGCTGCTGTTCTCGCGCGAGAGCACCGGCGAGGTGCTGGTGCACGTGGCGGCGTTGGCGGCCGTGGGCGTGGTCTGGCTGGCCGTGTTCCTCAGCGCCGAGAAGCTGCAAAAAGTCCTCGGCCCTCAGGTGATGACCGCCTTCGAGCGGCTGATGGGCCTGATCCTGACCGCGATGTCGGTCGAAATGCTGCTCGGCGGCATACGCGAGTTCGTCAGGTCGCTTTAAGGTTTTACGCTGCGGGCACGCAGGTCGGCCGCCACCGCATCGAGCAGGCGCCAGGCGCGTTCGCGGTCGGACTCGCCATCGGCCGGCAGGATCGGCAGGTCCGGCTTGACGCCGGCCACCTCGTTGCCGCCGTCGGCCCGCAGGCGCACGCAGTTGGGCATGCGATAGCGCAGGCGCGAATGCGGCAACACCACCGGCGGTGCGTCGGTCATGAAGCCGCAGCCGTCGCCGGCGCTGGCGCGGCCGACGATGCGCGCGCCCGCCGCATCCTGCATCAGCGCTGAAAACATCTCCGCCGACGACGCCGTGCCGCCGTCGCTCAACACGTACACCGGACCGGTCCAGGCCCCGCGCAATGCGTCCACCTCGGCCGCCCAGTAGACGCTGGAGGCGATCTTCTGGTTGCCGTAGGCATTCGGCGGCAGGTAGCTGGCCTGGCCGCTGGCGTAGCCGGCGTCGATCAGGCGGCTGCAGCCGTTCGGTTGCCACGGCCGCTGTTCGCTCCATACCCACGACAGGTCGCAGCCGCGCGCCGCGATGCCGGCCTTGCGCGCTTCGAACGCGGCGATCGCCTGTTCCAGCGCGGCCTGGGCCTCGGGCGTGGCATCCCGTTCCTTTTGCGCCTTGCGCAGGCCTCCCAGCTGCTCATCGAAATACGCGGCCGCCAGCGGCGCGGCACTCATCATCATGCGCGCCGAATGCACGTCGCGACCGGTGAACAGGCGTGCCGCCCAATCGCCGCTGTCGTTGCCTCCGGGGTTGCTGCCGACATCGACCAGCACCGCCGCCACCTTCTGTTCGCGGAAGCGCGCCAGTTGCGCCGCCAGTATGCGCAGCCAGGCCGCGTTGGCGGCGTCCTTGACCGGCTTGACGTCGGCCTCGCTCATCGGCCCCCTGGCCTGGCGCTCCGACCAGGCCTGTTCGCAGGCGGCGGGGGAGGCGTCCTGTGGCCGGAAGCGCGGGATGCGCACCACGCCGAGCCGCGTGCCGTCCGGCGCCGCGACCACGCCGGAGCGGAAGGCGCGCGTCAGGCCGTCCGCTTCCAGCAAGGTTCCCGGCAGGCCTTCGAACGGCAGCGAGAACGCAGCGCCGCGGGCCGGCCCGTAACCCAGCGCGGCGCAGGCTTGCACCGCGTTCAGGCGCGAGTAGTCCACCTTCGGCAGCGCCAGCGGATGGGCGATCTTCGTTTGCAGCACGGCGCCCGCGGAGGAGAAGTGGCCGTCGTGGAAGCCGCTCACGAATGCCGATAACGCAGCCTTGGCCATCGCGTCGTCGTCGGCACTGTCGAGCAGGCGGCGGGTGCGCTTGTCGAGCGCAGGCAGATCGACGCCGCCCTGTGGGGAAGCAAACCACGCCAGGTTGGCGTAGCGCTGTTCCAGCGCCGTTTTCAGGGCCGCGTAGTCGTCCAGCCAGTCCTGGCGCTCGAAGGCGCTGGCGCCGGTGGTGGAAAGCAGCAGGGCAGCGGTCAGCAGAGTCTTCATGAAATGGTATTGTTGCAAAAAAAGAAAATTATAACAGCGCTGTGCAATGTTCTGAAAATCGCTTTACAGCCTCGACAAAACGCGGGTAGACTTATCGATATCGAATGTAACCGGTTACATTTTCATAAAACGTAGCCGGTTTTCTTTTCGATCACAATGTAACCGGTTACATTTTTCTGAAAGCAATAAATGGCGATCACTATCAAGGATGTGGCACAGGAGGCGGGTGTATCCGTCGCGTCCGTTTCGAGGGCGCTGAACGGCCATGCCAGCATCACCGACGACACCCGCAAGCACATCCTGGCCGTGGTCAAGCGCATGCGCTACATGCCGCACGTGGGCGCGCGCAGCCTGACCACCAGCTTCACCAACACCATCGGCGTGCTGTTGCCCGACCTGTATGGCGAATTCTTCTCGGAGATGATACGCGGCATAGACGGCGCCGCGCGCCGCCGCGGCCTGCACCTGATGGTCTCCAGCCTGCACGGCGACGCCGACGAAGCGGCGCTGGCGATCCGCGCCATGCGTGGCCGCGTCGACGGCCTGTTGGTGATGTCGCCGCACGTCGATGCCGCCTTCCTGTCCGATAACCTGCCGGAAGACCTGCCCATCGTGCTGATGAACACCGCCGCCGGCGGCACCCAGTATCCATCCATCTCGGTCGACAACTACAGCGGCGCATACGCCATGGTGGCGCACCTGGTGGCGGGCGGCTACCGGCGCATCGCCTTCCTGGCCGGCCCCGCCGGCAACTTCGAGGCGCAGGAGCGCCTGCGCGGCTACCGCGCCGCGCTGGCCGCACTGGCGCCGGGCGCCGCCGAACATGTCTACGAAGGCGACTTCTCCGAGCAGTCCGGCCAGGCGGTCGGCCAGGTGCTGCTGGAGATGGACGCGGCGCTGCGTCCCGACGCGCTGTTCGCCGCCAACGACATGATGGCCATCGGCGCGCTGCTGGCGCTCAAGCAGGGCGGCCTGCAGCTGCCGCGCGACATGGCGCTGGCCGGCTTCGATGATATTCCGATTGCGCGGTATGTCAGCCCGGCGCTGACTACCGTTCGAGTCCCGATCGCCGACCTGGGTGTGCGGGCGCTGGAAAGCCTGGTCGCCAAGATCGGCCAGCCGGGTAGCGTGTCCGCCACCGCGCAGACATTGGGCGCCGAGCTGGTGGCGCGCGCTTCGACTGGAGAGGGCACACCCACATAAATCGCAGTTCCGCTTCATGCCTAGATGTACACAACAAAAAATCAGGAGACAAACATGAAAACAAGCCCACGGCATTTGCCGGCATTACGCCTTACCGTCATGGCGGCCTCGCTGGCCGCCGCCTTGCTGGCCGTCCCCCACGCCGGCGCGCAACTGAGCAGCGCCACCATCCAGGGCCAGGTCACGGCCGCCAACGCGGCGCCGTCGGCCGGCGCCGCGGTCACGGCAACCAATCAGCTGAACGGCTACGCCTACCGCACCACCACCCGCGCCGACGGCAGCTATGTGCTGAGCGGCGTCGCCCCCGGCACTTACCAGATCAAGGTCGGCGAGCAGAAGGCGGAGCTGGTCACCGTCAGCGTCGGCCAGACCAGCCAGGTCAATCTGGCCTTGCAGGGTGGGGTGCAGCAGGTGCTCATCACCGGCTCGGCCACGCGGCGCGACGTCGCCGGCTCCGAGATCGGCACCTCGGTCTCGCGCGAGCAGATCGAGAAACTGCCGCAGGTGACGCGCAATTTCCTGTCCTTCGCCGACCTCGCGCCGGGCGTGCGCTTCAACGTCGACGGCAGCGGCAACGTCAAGGTGCAGAGCGGCGCGCAGAACCAGGACAACGTCAACGTCTTCATCGACGGCGTCAGCCAGAAGAACAACATCCTGCGCGGCGGCGTCTCGGGCATCGATTCCAGCCGCGGCAATCCGTTCCCGCAATCGGCGGTGGCCGAGTACAAGGTGATCTCGCAGAACTACAAGGCGGAGTTCGACCAGGTGTCCAGCGCCGCGATCACCGCCGTCACCAAATCCGGCGGCAACGAGCTGCATGGCGACGTGTTCTGGGACCACACCGGCACCAACCTGACCGCGCTCGATCCGTTCCAGAAGAGCGCGGAGCGCGGGGGCATCGCGCGGCCGGCGTCGTCGCAGGACCAGTACGGCATGACGCTGGGCGGCCCGATCAAGCAGGACGTGGCGCACTTCTTCTTCGCCTACGAAGGCAAGAAGATCGACAGTCCGCGCCAGGTGGTGGCGCAACGCACCGACCTGTTGCCCAATGCCGGCATCGTGCCGGGACTATTGGCGCAGCAGGGCGCCGCTGTTTCGACTTTCAAGGAGAACCTGTTTCTGTTGAAGGTGGATGCGCAGGTCGACCGCGACCAGCGCATCGAGGCGATCGCCCGCGTGCGCCGCGAGAGCGACCTGATACCGGAAGACGCCAAGTTGAGCGTGGCCGAGAATGTCCTCAACCGCAGCAACAACGAGGACCGTTTCGATTTTAAACACGAATGGAGCAACGACCGTTGGCTCAACGAGGCGCGCCTGGGCTACGAAAAATACAGCTGGAATCCGCATGCGAACGCCAACAAGCCGTACATCAAGTACCAGGTCTCGCCCAGCAATACGGACAACAACGTGGTCGATGTGCTGATCGTCGGCGGCTCCCCCAACAACCAGTTCCGCCAGCAGAGCGGCACGCTGCTGCAGGACGACCTGACCTACACCGGCATGGCTGGCCACACGATGAAGGCCGGCGTCAAGGTCAAGCACATCACCTATGACTTGTCGGGTACCGCGTTCGCGGTCGACAAGCTGATCGAGCGCATCGATACCGTGACCGGCCTGGCGAGCATCATCCGCACCGAGCCGGCGGTGCCGGCGACGGGCGTCAACTTCGCCAACAATCAGTACGGGGTCTACTTCCAGGACGACTGGCAGGCCAGCGACAAGCTGCTGCTCAATCTCGGCCTGCGCTACGACTACGAAGACAATATGCTGAACGACAGCTATGCCACGCCGGCCGGCCGTGTCGCCATCTTCGACAAGCAGGATCCGCGCAATGGCGCGCCGGCCGGCCAGACCTACGCGCAGTCGCTGGCCAAGGGCGGCATCAACATCAAGGACTACATCAGCAACGGCAGCAACCGCAAGCCGTTCAAGAGCGCGTGGGCGCCGCGACTGGGCCTGTCCTACGACATCAAGGGCGACCGCGCCTCGGTGCTGTTCGCCGGCTGGGGCAGGGCGTACGACCGCACCATCGCCAACCACGCGCTGGACGAAGCGCAGAAGAACGCGCAGACCGGCGGCGAGGTTTGGATGATCAAGAGCGACCACAAGATGGCCTACACCGACCAGTTCAGCTTCGGCCTGCGGCAGGCGCTGGGCATCTGGAACGGCGAGGCCGGCTACACCAATTCGCGCAGCCACAACCAGTTCAACTGGTTCGGCGGCAACCGCGATCCGCAGGGAGGCTGGGGCACGCAAAGCCCGATCGATCCGCTGTGGGGTTCGGTGCCCGGCTTCGGCACGCTGATCCTGGGGGACTTTGTCAGCGAAGCGAAAACCGATTCGGCCTACCTGAAGATGGACAAGCCATACACCAAGGCCTCCACCTGGAGCCTGGGCGCGACCTATACCTACAGCCGCGGCGAGACTACCAACAAGGAATGGACCAACGACATCTTCAACTGGACCTATGGCCGCAATACCTCTGGCTGGAATCCGTCGACCGATGTCGAGCGCCATCGCCTGGTGGTGGCCGGCGTGAGCGACGGCCTGCTGCCATGGGGGATGATGGTATCCGGGAAGCTGACGCTGGGTTCCGGCCTGCCTTACCGCATCACCGATTGCTCGACCGGCTTCGATCACTGCGTGTCGGCCAAGGGCAACGGCAGCGCCTTCCACCAGGTTGATGTCGGCCTGTCGAAGGAAGTCGGTTTCCGCTACGGCAGGGTAGCGCTGCGCGCCGACGTGCTCAATCTGTTCAACAGCGTCAATTACGGCGGTTACGACGGCTGGGGCGGTGGGCCCGGCAATCCGCAGAATCGCCTGGGTGGCGACAATAAGAACCTGGGCACGCCAAACTCGGTGGGCGGCCCGATGCGCACCGTGAAATTCAGCGCGCGCTACGCCTTCTGATCCCGGCCGTAGTACCGTTGTGTAGTGCCGCTCCCTGTCCAGGGGGAGCGGCGGTTTCCTGACGCGCCTCGTGCGCTCGCCATTGGAAGAAAACGATCCATGTCACTTGCCATGCCCCTCGCTTTACGCCGCACGCCGCACGCCCTGGCCGGCCTCGCTCTTGTCGTCGCCGCGCTGTTCTCCGGCGCCGCCGCCGCGCGCGACAACCAGCTGCCGCCACTGTTCGATCAGCTGGAACAACGCACCTTCGACTTTTTCTGGGACACCGCCAATCCCGTCAACGGACTGGTGCCGGACCGTCATCCGACGCCTTCTTTTTCCAGCGTGGCGGCGGTGGGTTTCGGGTTGACCGCGTATCCGGTCGGCGTTGAGCGAGGCTACATCACGCGCCAGCAGGCGCGCGACCGCGTGCTGGCCACCTTGCGTTTCTTCCGCACCGCACCGCAGGGGGCGGCCAAAGGCACCAGCACCAGCGGCTACAAGGGCTTCTTCTATCACTTCCTCGACATGAAAACAGGGCTGCGCCACAACGACAAGGTTGAGCTGTCGACCGTCGACACGGCGCTGTTCCTGGCCGGCGCCTTGTTCTGCCAATCCTACTTCGACGGCGACGACGCCGCCGAGAAGGAAATCCGCAAGCTGGCGGCGGAAATCTACGAACGCGTCGACTGGACCTGGGCCCAGGCGCGCAAGCCGTCCATCGCGCTGGGCTGGCATCCCGAGTCGGGCTTTATCGGCTACGACTGGAAGGGCTACAACGAGGCGATGCTGGTCTACGTGCTGGCATTGGGTTCGCCCTCGCACCCGGTGCAGCCGGACGCCTGGAAGGCCTGGACCAGCAACTACGCCAAGAGCCTGGAGGGCAAGGGCGACAAGGAACATCTGGGCTTCCCATCGATGTTCATCCACCAGTACAGCCACGTATGGATCGACTTCCGCAACATCCGCGACGAGTACATGCGCGAACGCGGCTACGATTACTTCGAAAACAGCCGCCGCGCCACCTATGCGCAGCGCGACTATGCGATCAGCAATCCGCTGCGCTGCAAGGGCTACGGCGCCAACGTCTGGGGCATCACCGCCAGCGATGGGCCGGTCGACAAGACGCTGGAATACGAAGGCCGGCAGATACCGTTCCACACCTATGCCGCGCGCGGCATCGGCGGCCTGAAAACCTATGACGATTGCACGCTGGCGCCGACCGCCGTCGCCGCATCGCTGCCGTTCGCACCCGAGATCGTGATCCCCGCCGTACTTGAAATGAAGCAGCGCTACGGCGACTTTATCTATGACCGCTACGGCTTCCTGGACGCGTTCAATCCTAGCTTCGCGTACAAGCTGCCGCTGCAGCAAGGCCGCATGGTGGCCGGCAAAGGCTGGGTGGACAACGACTATCTCGGTATCGACCAGGGACCGATCATCGCCATGACCGAGAACTACCGCAGCGATTTGATCTGGCGCGTCATGCGCGGCAATTCCGCCATCCGTCGCGGGCTTGAGCGCGCCGGCTTCAGCGGTGGCTGGCTGTCGAAATGACCATGCGCTTTTCTCCGGCACTGTTGGTGTTGGCCTGTGCCGCCCTGCTGACCTCCTGCGCGCCGCGCCGGGAGGAGGGCGTGGTGCTGAAGTTTTGGGCCATGGGCCGCGAGGGCGAGGTGGTCACCGCGCTGATGCCGGAGTTCGAACGCACCCACCCCGGTGTGCGCGTCGAGGTGCAGCAGCTGCCGTGGACCGCCGCGCACGAAAAGCTGTTGACCGCCTTCGCCGGCGACGTCATGCCGGATATTTTCCAGCTCGGGAATACCTGGGTGCCGGAGTTCAAGGCCATCGGCGCCTTGCAGGCGCTGGACGGCGTGGTGGCGGCTTCGCAGCTGGTGGCGCCGGCCGACTATTTTCCGGGCATCTGGGACACCAATATCGTCGATGGCAAGCTATGGGGCGTGCCCTGGTATGTCGATACCCGCGTGATGTTCTACCGCCGCGACATGCTGGCCCGCGCAGGCTACGCCAAGCCGCCGCAGAACTGGGCGGACTGGATGAAGGCGATGACGGCGATCAAGCGCATCGTCGGACCGGACAACTACGCCATCCTGCTGCCCAGCGACGAGTTCGAACCGCTGCTGGCGCTGGCATTGCAGCAGGACGAGCCGCTGCTGCGCGACGGTGGCCGCTACGGTAACTTTCGCACCGCCGGTTTCCGCCGCAGCCTGCAGCTGTACGCGGACATGTATTCGCAGAAGCTGGCGCCGCTCAACCGCATCACCAATGTGTATCACGAATTCGGCATGGGTTATGTGTCCTTCTACATTTCCGGCCCGTGGAATATGGGCGAGTTCAAACGCCGCCTGCCGGCCGACCAGCAGGACAACTGGATGACGGCCATCCTGCCCGGGCCATCCGGCCCCGCCGCTTCGGTTGCGGGCGGCTCCAGCCTGGTGCTGGCGGCGTCCTCCAAGCATCAGCGCGAGGCGTGGCAACTGATCGAATACCTGTCGAGCACCGACAGCATGGCGCGCTTCCACGAGCTGACCGGCGACCTGCCGCCGCGCCGCAGCAACTGGCAGCACGCGCCGCTGGCGGATGACAAGTACGCCAACGCCTTCGGCCAGCAGCTGGAACGCGTCAAGCCGGCGCCCAAGGTGCCGGAATGGGAGCAGATCGCCACCGAGATGCGTCTGGTCACCGAGCGCGTCACCCATGGCGAGCTGACGGTCGAACAAGCAGCCGTCGAACTGGATGCGAAGGCCGACCATATCCTGGAAAAGCGCCGTTGGATATTGGCGCGCAAGGAGGGTAAATGAACTCGCAACGCGCCGCCTGGTGCTTCGCCGGACCGGCACTGCTGGTCATCAGCGTGTTCTTCTTCCTGCCGGTGTTGGCCGCGCTGGTCATGAGTCTGACGGACTTCGACATCTACGCGTTGGCCGACCTGCGCAACCTGCGTTTTGTCGGCCTGCGCAACTACGCCGATCTGCTGCAAACGCCGCTGTTCTGGCAGGCGCTGGGCAATACGCTGTACTTCGTGGTGGTGGGGGTTCCTCTGTCGATCGCCGCGTCGCTGGGCGCGGCCTTGCTGCTGCATTCGCGCCTGACGCGCTTCAAGGGCCTGTTCCGCACCGCCTTCTTCGCGCCGGTGGTGACGTCGCTGGTGGCGGTGGCGGTGATCTGGCGCTACCTGCTGCACACCCGCTACGGCATGATCAACCATGGGCTGGAACTGCTGGGCATTTCGCCGGTTGACTGGCTCAACGATCCGCACTGGGCGATGCCGGCGATTATCCTGTTCGCGCTGTGGAAGAACTTCGGCTACAACATGATCATTTTCCTGGCCGGGCTGCAAAGCATCCCGGACGATTTGTACGAAGCCGCCGGCCTTGATGGCGCGGGCGTGTGGCAGCAGTTCCGTTTCATCACCTGGCCGATGCTGGGACCGACGCTGCTGATGGTCAGCATCCTGAGCATGTCCGGCTACTTCCAGTTGTTCGCCGAACCGTACGTGATGACGCAGGGCGGCCCGGTGCAAAGCACGGTCAGCGTGTTGTACTTCATGTATGAGCAGGGCTTCAAGTGGTGGAACCTGGGCGCCGCATCCGCCGTGGCGTTCGTGCTGTTCGCGATCATGTTCTGCGTCACGCTGCTGCAACTGCGGGTCGCCAAAGGAGTGGACGCATGAGCGCCTTGCATAACAAACCGCGCGCGCTGCTGTTGAATGCCTTGATGCTGGGGGCGGGCGCGTTGACCTTGTTCCCGTTGCTGTGGATGTTGTCGACGTCGTTGATGGCGCCCGGGGAATCGAGCAGCTTCCCGTTGCCGCTCTTGCCGCGCTCCGCCACGCTGCATAACTACCGTGAGCTGTTCGGTCACGCGGGCATCGGCAAGTATCTGTTGAATAGCGTGCTGTTGTCGTGCGCGGCGACGTTGCTGTCGCTGCTGTTCAACGTCAGCGCCGGCTATGCCTTCGCCAAGCTGCGCTTCCAGGGGCGCGACCGCATCTTCAAGGTCATGCTCGGCGCGCTGGTGATACCGAGCCAGGTGGCGATGCTGCCGCTGTTCCTGCTGCTGAAGTATATGGGACTGGTGAACAGCTACGGCGCCGTGCTGGTGCCGGCGATGGCTGGCATCTTCGGCATCTTCCTGGTGCGGCAGTACGCGCTGACGATACCGGACGCCTTGCTGGAGGCCGCGCGCATGGACGGCGCCAGCGAGTTCCAGATCTTCCGCATCATCGTGCTGCCGTTGCTGACGCCTATCCTGGTCACGCTGGGGATCTTTACCTTCCTCGGCACGTGGAACGATTTCATGTGGCCGTTGATTGTGTTGACCGACAAGGACCTCTACACGTTGCCGGTGGCGTTGGCGTCGCTGTCGCGCGAGCACGTGCAGGACAACGAGTTGATGATGGCCGGTTCGGTGCTGACCATCCTGCCGGTGCTGCTGTTGTTCCTCGGTTTGCAGCGCTACTACATACAGGGCCTGCTGGTGGGGAGCGTCAAGGGATGAAGCGCATCGTCACATTATTGGCCATGTTGTGGGCGGCGCTGGCGGCGCAGGCCGGCGTGCTGGACGACTTTTCGAATGTCGGCTTGTGGCAGGCGCAGGCTTCGGACGGCGTGCTGTCCAGGGCCAGCGCGGCCGACGGCGGCCTGCGGCTGGACTTCGATTTTTCCGGCAAGGGCGGTTATGCCTTTGCCCGCCGCAGCCTGCCACTGGATCTGCCGGAGAACTACGAGATATCGTTCTACATCCGCGCCGATGCGCCGGTCAATCACTTCGAGTTCAAGCTGACCGACGCCAGCGGCGACAACGTCTGGTGGTTCCAGCAGCAGAACTACGCGTTTCCCAAGCAGTGGCAGCTGGTGCGTATCAAGAAGCGCCAGGTGCTGTTCGCATGGGGACCTGCCAAGGACCGCAACCTGACCCATGCCGACCGTATCGAATTTGTCGTCAGTGCCGGCAGTGGCGGCGGCAGCGGCTCGGTCTACATTCGTCAGCTGGCGATCCGCGAACTTGCGCCGACGCCCAAGGCCTGGCCGCAAGCCACTGCACAGGCCTCGTCCGCGTCTGCGCAGGGTGGGGCGGCGCTGGCGCTGGATGGCAAGGCGACGACCGCGTGGATCAGCGCCGCCGGCAAACGCCAGCAGCTGGTGATCGACCTGGGCGCCGAGCGCGAATTCGGCGGGCTGGTGCTGCACTGGCAGGGGCGCCGCCATGCGCGCCGCTACGATATCGAACTCTCCACCGACGGCGTCAATTGGCGCACGGTGCGCCGGGTGGTCAGCGGCAACGGCGGCGCCGATCCGCTGCGCTTGCCGGAATCGGAAGCGCGCTATATGCGCCTTGCCTTGCACGACGGCCCGGCAAGCAGCTATGCGCTGTCGGAAGTGGAACTGAAGGACCTGGCCTACGGCGCCACGCCCAACGATTTCATCTCGGCGCTGGCGCAGGGGGAGCGACGCGGCCTGTATCCGCGCGGCTTCTCTGGCCAGCAATCCTACTGGACGTTGGTGGGCGTGGACGGCGGTGGCGATCATAGCGCGCTGATTTCCGAGGACGGCGCCATCGAGGCACGGCAGGGCGGCTTCTCGGTCGAGCCATTCGTCGAGGATGGCGGAGCGCTGGTCAGCTGGGCCGACGTCGAAGTCAGTCAAAGCCTGCGCGATGGCTATCTTCCGGTGCCGACGGTGCTGTGGCGGCTTCCTTCGTGGACGCTGAGCGTGACCGCTGCGGCGGCCGGAACGCCCGCGTCGTCGCAGCTGCTGGCCCGCTACGAGCTGAAAAACCTGACTGGCGCGAGCCGGAAATTGAAACTGGTGCTGGCCATACGGCCATTCCAGGTGAATGCGCCGCGCCAGTTCCTCAACACGCCCGGCGGCTTCAGCGCGATCAACGACCTGGCGTGGGATGGCAGGGCATTGACGATCAACGGCGACGCCAAGGTTTATCCGTTGGAACGCCCGACCCGTGTGGCGCTGATACCGTTCGATGCCGGCTTGCTGCCGGCGGGCGCCGGCGCGACCGCGCACGACGACACCGGCATGGCATCGGCGGCGCTGACCTACGAGATCACGCTGCCGCCGCATGGCAGCGCCGTGTTGGGCGCCATTTTGCCGATGGCTGGTGGCGCCGCCATGCCTGCGCCAACCGGCCGGCACGCCGCCTGGCTTGCGCGGGAACAGGATAGCGTGGCGGGCGAATGGCGGGCCAAACTGAATCAGGTCACGCTCAGCATGCCGCCGGCCGGCCAACACATGGCCGATACGCTGCGCTCGTCGCTGGCCCATATCCTGATGACCCGCGAGGGCGCGGCGCTACAGCCAGGCACGCGTTCCTACCGCCGCTCCTGGATACGCGATGGCGCCATGATGTCCGAAGCACTGCTGCGCCTCGGTCAGCCCGATATCGCCGCCGACTATCTCCGCTGGTACGCGCCATACCAGTTCGGCAACGGCAAAGTACCGTGCTGCGTCGACCGCCGTGGCGCCGATCCGGTGCCCGAGAACGATAGCCACGGCCAGTTGATCTTCCTCGCCGCCGAGCTGTATCGCTACACGCAGGACAAGGCCGCGCTGGCCGGCGCCTGGCCGCGCATGGACGCCGCCGCCCGGTACATGGAAACGCTGCGCCAGTCCGAGCGCACGGCCGCCAACCAGGCGCCGGAGCGCCGCCCGCTTTTCGGCTTGATGCCGGCATCGATCAGCCATGAAGGCTATTCCGAGAAACCCATGCATTCCTACTGGGACGACTTCTGGGCCATGCGCGGCTACAAGGACGCGGCCGACATGGCGGCGGTATTGGGCGACAGCGCCGCCGCGCAGCGCCTGGCGCCCCAGCGCGACGAGTTCAGTCACGATCTGTACGCCTCGCTGGCCGCCAGCACCGCCGCGCACAAGGTGGACTACATGCCCGGCGCGGCGGAACTGGGCGACTTCGACCCCACCTCGTCGACCATCGCACTGACCCCTGGCGGCGAACAGCAGCAGTTGCCGTCGGCATTACTGAAGGCGACCTACGAAAAATACTGGGACTTTTTCCGCGCCCGCCGCGACGGCAGCAAAGCCTGGGAAGACTACACGCCCTACGAACTGCGCAACGTCAGCGCCTTCATCCGCCTGGGTTGGAGCGAACGCGCCGCCGAACTGCTGGATTACTTCTACGCCGACCAGCGCCCGGCCGCGTGGAACCAGTGGGCCGAAGTGGTCGGCCGCGATGCGCGTCAGCCGCGCTTTCTCGGCGATATGCCGCATGGATGGATCTCCTCCGACTACATCCGCGCGGCGCTCGATACGTTCGCTTATGAACGCGAATCCGACCACGCGCTGCTGCTGGGCGAAGGCATACCCAAGGCCTGGTTGCAAGGCGCCGGTGTCGGCGTGCACGGCCTGCGCACGCCGTATGGCCCGCTCAGCTACACGCTGGCGACGCAGGGCGGCCGCCTCATATTGCGCATCGAAGCCATGTCGCGCATGCCGCCCGGCGGCGTGATTTATACCTGGCCGGGGGCAGCTACGCCGGACGCGGTGCGGCTGAACGGCCAGCCGGCGGCGTTGCAGGGCAAGCAGATCACCATCACCAGTCTTCCAGCGGTTTTGCAGATAGATGCCGCACCGTTTTAACTTCCGCACTCAAGGGATTTTTACATGAACAAAGCGATTCAATTTCCAGCCAATTTCCTGTGGGGCAGCGCCACGTCGGCCTACCAGATCGAAGGATCGCCGCTGGCCGACGGTGCGGGACCGAGCATCTGGCAGCGTTTCTGCGCGGTGCCCGGCAATGTGCGCGACGGCGACCATGGCGACATCGCCTGCGACCACTACAATCGCTACAAGGAAGACGTGGCGTTGATGGTCAAGCTGGGTTTGAAAGCCTACCGTTTCAGCGTATCGTGGAGCCGCATCCTGCCGCAGGGACGCGGCGCCGTGAACCAGGCCGGCCTGGATTTCTACAGCCGCCTGATCGACGAGCTGCTGGCCAACGGCATCGAGCCGATGGCGACGTTGTATCACTGGGACCTGCCGGCAGCGCTGGATGACCGTGGCGGCTGGCTCAATCCCGATATCGCCGAATGGTTCACCGACTATGCCCGCGTGCTGTTCCGAGCCTTCGACGGCCGCGTCAAATCCTGGGCCACGCTCAATGAACCATGGGTAGTCACGGACGGCGGCTACCTGCATGGCACGCTGGCCCCCGGCCATCGCAGCCTGCACGAAGCGGCGCTGGCCAGCCATAACCTGATGCGCGCACACGGCAGCGCAGTCAAGGCCTACCGCGAAGAGGGCAAGTACCAGATTGGCATTGTCGTCAACATCGAACCCAAGTACCCGGCCAGCGAGTCGCAGGCCGATCTCGATGCGACCCGCCGCGCCGACGCCTACATGAACCGCCAGTACCTGGATCCGATTTTCCTCGGCAGTTATCCGTCGGAGCTGAAGGAAATCTTCGGTGACGCCTGGCCCGATTGGCCGACCGCCGACTTCGAGTTGATTGGCCAGAAGCTGGACTTCGTCGGCATCAACTACTACACGCGTAGTGTGGTGCGCAACGATCCGGCGCATTGGCCGCTGCGCGTGGCGCCGGT
The DNA here is from genome assembly GCF_058799615.1 of Duganella sp. GW822-FHT06D06. NCBI lineage: Bacteria > Pseudomonadati > Pseudomonadota > Betaproteobacteria > Burkholderiales > Oxalobacteraceae > Duganella > Duganella sp. GW822-FHT06D06. The sequence continues at coordinate 456,717 of NZ_JBXALQ010000002.1, read as the reverse complement.
GCGCCAGACCCAGGCCACTTATACGGAAACCGGCTGGGAGGTGTTCCCGCAAGGGCTGACCGATACGCTGCTCAACTTCAAGCAGCGCTATGGCGACACGCCGCTGTATGTGATGGAGAACGGTTCCGCCTTCTACGATCCGCCGCAGGCGGAGGATGGCCGGGTGCACGATCCCTTGCGCATGAGTTGCCTGCGCAAGAACATGGGCGCGCTGCACGCTGCGCTGGAGTTGGGCGTGGACCTGCGTGGCTACATGGTGTGGTCGCTGCTGGACAACCTCGAATGGTCGCTGGGCTTTTCCAAGCGCTTCGGCATCATCCACGTCAACTTCGAAACCCAACAGCGCACCTTGAAGGACAGCGCGCTGCTGTACGCCGATATCGTCGCCAGCAATGGCGCCTGCCTGAACCCACCGGTATAACGTCATGACCACTCCTGAACTGTCGCGTCACGCGCAACTGCTGTCCAACGGCAGCTTTACCACCTTGATCAGCGGCGCCGGCACCGGTTTCAGTCGCGTTGGCGAGTCCATGCTGTCACGCTGGAACGGTGACCGCATCGAGGATGCGGAAGGCTACTTCTTCTATCTGCGGGACGCAGGGAGTGGCCAGCTATGGTCGCTGGGCGCGCAGCCCGGCGCCGGCGTCGCCGCCGGCTTGCGGCGCTCCGCCGGTGGCGACGCCGGCAGCTGCTGGATCGACGTCGTCGCCCATGGCATCGGGGCGCGGATGGAAGTGGCCGTCGATCCGCTGCGTGATGTGGAGCTGCGCAGCGTCTTGTTGAGTAATCTGTCGGACCGCGAACGCACCATCGAACTGACCAGCTACCTGGAGGTTGTGCTGAACCGCCAGTCCGACGAGGCTGCGCATCCGGCGTTCTCCAAGCTGTTCGTGCAGACCGAACACGACGACGCCACTGGCGCCTTGCTGGCGCGGCGGCGCCCTCGTGGCGAGGGGGAGGCAGGTTTATGGATGGTGCATGCCGCAGCCGGTGGCGCTGCGGCAGGATACGAAACGGACCGCACCCGCTTTATTGGTCGCGGCCGCGACCTGCGCGCGCCAGCGGGATTGGATGGCGAGTTGTCCGGCAACGCCGGCAATGTGCTCGATCCGGCCTTCAGCCTGCGTCGCAGCGTGGTGCTCGGGCCGGACGAACAGGTGCGCCTGGTCTTCATGCTGGGCGCGGCGCCGGGCCGCGAACAGGCGTTGGCGTTGACAGCCGCCATCGATGGCGCTGGGCAGCCGCTGTTCGCCGCCGCGCGCGCCGCCGGCACGGCACTGCAGCAGCGGATCGGGCTCAGTGATACGCAGGCCGAGTATTGCCATCGCCTGGCGGGCGCCATGTTGTACGGCCAGTCGGCCGTGCGGGTGCCGGCTTCCACGGCGGCCATTGCCAGCGCGGTGTTCAGCGCGGCGACAGGTGTCGCGCAAGGTTCCGACTTGCCGGCGGGCCCGATGATACTGCTGCGCAGCGTGGGCCGCGTCGATTCCAGTGTCGATTTTGTGCTGCGCGCGCGCCGCTACTGGGCCGCGTTGGGTCTGCCGCTGAACGTGCTGCTGCTGACGGCCGACGGCAATTGGCCGCAGCAGGAAGGTGTCTACCAGCGCAAGCCCGACGATATCGCTCCAGCTGAGATGGCGAGCATTGAATTGAATGCCTTGCTGATCGTGCGTGGTGGCTTGCCCGCGCTCGGCGATGTCGATGGCGCGGCCTGTGCGCCGGCAGCGCCGCCTGAAGCGCGCGCCGACGGCCCGGCATTACCGCCGGGCCGTTCGCTGCTGCGGTTCTTTAACGGCAACGGCGGCTTCTCCGACGCCGGCGATGAGTATGTGATCCGCCTGGACTGGAATGCGCAGCGCGGGCTGCACCGGCCGCCGCTGGCCTGGAGTAATGCCATCTCCAACGAAAATTTCGGTTTCCTGGTCAGCGAAAGCGGCGCAGGCTACACATGGAGCCGCAACAGCCGCGTGCATCGCCTGACGCCGTGGCACAACGACCCTATCCGCGATCCGCACGGCGAAGCCGTGTATCTGCGCGACGAGGACAGCGGAGCATTCTGGTCGCCGCTTCCCGGCCCGGCGCCCGCCGGCGCCGGCTACGAAGTGGCGCACGGCTTCGGCTATTCACGGTTCAATCATGTCAGTCACGAACTTGAGCAGGAAACCGTGATGTTCGTGCCGCGCCATGATCCGGTCAAGATTGTGCGCGTCCGCGTGAGCAATCGCGGCGCCGCCGCGCGCCGTTTATCGTTGTTCTCATACCAGCGCCTGGTGTTGGGCGGCACGCCGGCCGACTCCAGCCGCTTCGTCGTCACCGAACATGACGCCAGCGGCGTGCTGCTGGCCCACAATCCGTTGGCCGGCCAGTTTGCCGACGGCGTGACTTTCGCGGCCGTATTGGCTGGCGCCGGCGCCACCGTTCACTACAGCGCCGACCGCGCAGCCTTCATCGGCCGCCACGGCAGCCCGGCAAATCCTGCCGCGCTGGCGGCGCCGCGACTCGACGGCGTCACCGGCGCCGGCCTTGATCCCTGTGCGGCGCTCCAGGCGGTGCACGAACTGGCGCCTGGCGCCACGCTGGAATGCATATTCCTGCTGGGAGAAACGGTGGAGCGCAAGGCGGCGCTGGACCTGGTGCAGCGCTACAGGGCGCCGGGCGCGGTGCAGACGGCGTTCGACGAGATCACCGCGTTCTGGCGTCATACCGTGGGCGCGGTGCAGGTGACGACGCCCGCGCCCGCGGTGGACCTGATGCAGAATGGCTGGCTGGCCTATCAGAACCTGAGCTGCCGTATCTGGGGCCGCTCGGCCTTCTACCAATCCGGCGGCGCGCTGGGTTACCGCGACCAGCTACAGGACTCCAGCGCGATGATCTACGCCCGCCCCGACCTGACGCGCCAGCAGATCCGCATCCACGCAGCGCACCAGTTTGTGGAAGGCGACGTGCTGCACTGGTGGCACACGGCGCCGTTGGAACAGGGCCTGCGCACGCGCTTCTCGGACGACCTGTTATGGCTGCCGTATGTCACCGCCTTCTACATCAACACCACCGGCGACTGGAGCGTGCTCGATGAAGTCGAACCCTTCCTCACCGCGCCTCTGCTGGAGGCGGGCGAGGACGAGATCTACCTGAAGCCGGAACTGTCCGGCTTCAGCGGCGACGTCTACGAGCATTGCTGCCGCGCGCTGGACCGCTCGCTGACCCAGGGTGTGCATGGGCTGCCGCTGATGGGCACCGGCGACTGGAACGACGGCATGAACCGCGTCGGCCGCGAAGGGCGCGGCGAGAGCGTATGGATGGGATTTTTCCTGTCGCGCATCATCAAGGACTTTCTGCCGATCTGCGAGCGACGCGGCGACAGCACGCGCGTGATGTTCTACCGCGCCTATCACGACCACCTCGACCAGGCGCTGAACGCCGACGGCTGGGATGGCGAGTGGTACCGCCGCGCCTTCTACGATAACGGCGCGGTGATCGGCTCCAGGGACAGCGACGAGTGCCAGATCGATGCGCTGGCGCAGGCCTGGGCCATCATCTCGGAAGTGGCGCCGCCGGAGCGCGCCAGGCAGGCGCTCGACGCGATGGAACAGCGCCTGGTGTCCGTGCCGGACAAGCTGATACGCCTGCTGACGCCAGCTTTCGTCAATACGCCCAACGATCCCGGTTACATCAAGGGCTACGTGGCCGGCGTGCGCGAGAACGGCGGCCAGTACACGCACGCCGCCTGCTGGGCGGTGCGGGCGATGGCCGAGGCGGGACGCCGCGACCGCGCCGCCGCGCTGCTGGAGATGCTCAGCCCCGTCAGCCACGCGCTGGACCCGGCGGCGGTGGCCGTGTATCAGGTCGAGCCCTATGTGATCGCCGCCGACATCTACGGCGAAGCGCCGCACGTCGGGCGCGGCGGCTGGACGTGGTACACCGGCTCGTCGGGCTGGATGTACCGGGTGGGATTGGAGTCGGTGCTTGGTTTCCGTATCGAGGGCGGCAATACGATCGTGATGGCGCCCCGCATTCCGGACGAATGGCCGGAGTTCACCATCCAGCACCAACTGCCGGATGACGGCGGCAGCTACGAGATCATTGTGCGCAATCCGCAGCGCAGCGCCGGTGCGGTATTGAGCGCCACGCTCGATGGTGCGTCGCTGGTGGTGCATGACGGCGTGGCGCGCATACCGATGCGGCGCGACGGTGCGGCGCATCGCGTCGAACTGGTGTTGGGCTAACAGGGGAACGGCATGGCTGGACTGGAAATACAAGGCATCAAGAAAGGGTTTGGCCAGCAGCAGATCTTGCGTGGTATCGACCTGAGCATCGCCGACGGCGAGTTTGTGGTGTTCGTCGGCCCATCCGGCTGCGGCAAGTCGACGCTGTTGCGCACCATCTGCGGACTGGAAAACAGCGACGAAGGCGCGGTACTGATCGGCGGTAAAAACATGACCGACGTGGCGCCCGCCGCGCGCGGCATCGCCATGGTGTTCCAGAGCTATGCGCTGTATCCGCACATGACGGTGTACGACAATATGGCCTTCGCGCTGAAGCTGGCTGGCCTGCCGCAAGATGAAATCCGCAGCAAGGTGACGCAGGCGGCCGCCATCCTGCGCATCGAACCGCTATTGCAGCGCAAGCCCAAGGAGCTGTCCGGCGGCCAGCGGCAGCGGGTGGCGATAGGCCGCGCCATCGTCCGCCAGCCGCAGGTGTTCCTGTTCGACGAGCCGCTGTCGAATCTGGATGCGGCGTTGCGGGTGCAGATGCGCATCGAGTTGAAGAACCTGCACCGCACCTTGCGCAGCACGATGATCTATGTGACCCACGACCAGGTGGAGGCGATGACCCTGGCCGACCGTATCGTGGTGCTGCGCGGCGGCGTGGTGGAGCAGGTGGGGGCGCCGCTGGATTTGTACCAGCGGCCCGCCAACCGCTTCGTGGCGGGTTTCCTCGGTTCTCCGGCGATGAATTTCATTGACGGCACGGTGGAGCAGCTGGCGCCGACAACGATGTCGGTGCGGCTGGCCGGCGGTGCGTTGGCGCAGGTGGCGTTGCGCGCCGGCCTGGCTGTGGGCGATGGCATCACGCTGGGCGTGCGCGCCGAGCACATGGCGCTGGAAGCTATGGGCGGCGAGGGCATCGCCGTCACGGTACTGGCGGCGGAGCTGCTGGGCGATGCCAGCTATGTCTACCTGACGCCGGATGGCGGCACGACGCAATTCATCGCCCGTACCGACCCCGAGGTACGCTGGCGGAACGGGCAGGTGGCGGTGGTGCGTGTCGAGCCGGCGCGCTGGCATGTGTTCGACGGCGCTGGCCTGGCCATCTAGCCCGGCAAGGCGGCAGCGAATATCGCTTGACCGCCGGTTTTTATCGGTCTATATTTAGATGACTGTCTAATTAGATGACTGCCTTAATATGAATGCTTCCAACAACGCCTTCAAGGCCATCGCCGATCCGGCGCGGCGCGAGATACTGCGCCTGCTGCGTTCCGGCGAGATGACGGCTGGCGACCTGGCGGCGCATTTCGACATGAGCAAGCCGACCATGTCGCATCACTTCGCGGTGCTGGCCGACGCCGACCTGATTACGCGCCGCCGCGAAGGGCAGACCATCTGGTACGGCTTGAACACCACGGTGCTCCAGGATGTGCTGTCATGGATGATGGACCTGGCCGGCGCTGAAACCAAAGGGAGGAAGAAGTGAAAACTCGTTATCTGCTGTTTTGCGCCTTGCTGATCGCTGTCGCCAGCGCGGCCACCGTCTACTTCTGGCCGCAGCTGCCCGCGCAAGTGCCGGTGCACTGGAACGCCGGCGGCGTGGCCGACGGCTATGGTCCCAAGGCGGCCTTATGGCTGCTGGGTCCCGGCATGATGGCGATGGTGGCGTGGCTGGGCGTGGTGATGCCGGCGATCTCGCCGCACCGCTTCGAGATCGGCGGCTTCGAGCCGACCTACTACTACGTGAGCGGCGTCGTGGTCGGCCTGCTTGCCTATGTCTACGCGCTGGTGCTGGCCGCCTCGCTGCATGTCCAGGTGCCGATGGGGACGGCCATCCCGGCCGGCATGTTCGTGCTGCTTGTCCTGGCCGGCAACCCGATGGGCAAGGTGCGCCGCAACTTCTTCATGGGCATCCGTACGCCGTGGACGCTGGCCAGCGAGCGCGTCTGGTACGCCACGCACCGGCTGGCTGCGCGGCTGATGGTGGCCAGCGGCTTGCTGGGACTGTTCGCCCTCTGGCTGGGCGCCCCGATATGGGCCTTGCTGGCGCTGATGCTGGCCTGGGCGCCGCTGGCGGTGGGCTACTCGCTGCTGCTCTACAAACGTGTTCCTCATTGATCGGAGAATTGGTATGCGCTTCAAGCTATTGCTGTCTTTGTTGATGTTGTCGTTGTCGGCCCATGCGGCCCAGCGGCCGGTGTCGCTGGATGTGGGTGGCGGCACCTTGTATGGAACGGAGCTGCTGCCCGACGGCGGCGGCAAGTTCCCGGTGGTGCTGCTGCACGCCGGTTCCGGCCCGACTGACCGCGACGGCAACAACAAGCTGCTGCCGGGGCCCAACGATGCGCTGCGCATGGTGGCCGAGGCGCTGGCCCAGCGCGGCATCGCCTCGGTGCGCTACGATAAACGCGCGATAGGCGCCAGCGCGCTGCCGGTGTGGAAGGAACAGGACCTGCGCCTGGACGACTACATCGACGACGCCACCGCCTGGCTGCGCAAGCTGCGCGCCGATCCGCGCTTCTCGCGCGTGGTGATGGCGGGGCATAGCGAAGGCGCGCAGATCGCCGCCGAGGCCTGCAGGCAGGCCGCCACCGATGCCTGCGTGCTGATCGCCGGCGCCGGCCATCCGCTCGACGACATCCTGCGCGAGCAGCTCAAGTCCAAGCTGCCGCCGGCGCTGGAGGCGCAGAACGAACGCATATTGGTAGCGCTCAAGCAGGGCAAGACGGTGGACGATGTGCCCCCGGGCCTGATGATGTTGTACCACCCGTCGGTGCAGCCGTATCTGATTTCATCGCTGAAGCGCGATCCGCGCACGGCGATCGCGGCGTTGACGATGCCGGTGCTGATCCTGCAAGGCACGTCCGACATCCAGGTGCCGGCGTCGGAAGCGACGGTACTGGCGGCGGCCGCGCCGCGCGCCAGGCTGGTGGTGGTGGAGGGCATGAACCATCTGCTGAAGTTGGTCGGCGACGATGAGGCCAAGCAGAGGAAATCCTACGGCAGCCCCGAGTTTTCGGTGGCGCCGCAGCTGATCGACGCCTTGAGCAGCTTCGTCAAGGCGCCGTCGGCAGGCAAATAAATAAAGGACTACAACCTTCAGGCGATATTGTCCGCCCCCGGCGCGCCGAACAGCTGCCGTTTGAGCTGATGCAGCTGGTCGCGCACCTGCGCGGCCTTTTCGAACTCCAGGTTCTTGGCGTGATCGAGCATGGCCTTCTCCAGGCGCTTGATCTCCTTGCTGATCTGCTTCTCGCTCATGGATTCGTACTTGGCCGTCTCCTGCGCCACTTGCAGTTCTTCGCGCGCCTCCTGTGGGCTGAAGACGCCGTCGATCATGTCGCGGATCACCTTGTGCACGCCGCGCGGCACGATGCCGTTGGCGGTGTTGAAGGCGATCTGCTTGGCGCGGCGGCGCTCCGTCTCGCCGATGGCGCGTTCCATCGAATCGGTCATGCGGTCGGCATACAGCAGCGCCACGCCGTTCAGGTTACGGGCGGCGCGGCCGATGGTCTGGATCAGCGAACGTTCGGAGCGCAGGAAGCCTTCCTTGTCGGCGTCCAGGATCGCCACCAGCGACACCTCCGGCAAATCCAGGCCTTCGCGCAGCAGGTTGATCCCCACCAGCACGTCGAAGGTGCCGAGGCGCAGGTCGCGCAGCAGCTCGACCCGTTCCACCGTCTCGATATCGCTGTGCAGGTAGCGCACCTTGATGCCGTGATCGCTCAGGTATTCGGTCAGCTGTTCCGACATGCGCTTGGTCAGCGTGGTCACCAGCACGCGCTCGTTCTTGGCGACGCGCAGCGTGATCTCGGACATCAGGTCGTCCACCTGCGAGCTGGCCGGACGCACGATGATCAGCGGGTCCACCAGGCCGGTCGGACGCACCACCTGCTCGACCACCTGGTCGGCGTGGGTGCGTTCGTATTCGGCCGGGGTGGCGGAGACGAACACCGTCTGCCGCATTTTCTGCTCGAACTCCTCGAACTTCAGCGGCCGGTTGTCCATCGCCGACGGCAGGCGGAAGCCGTAGTCCACCAGGTTGGCCTTGCGCGAACGGTCGCCGTTGTACATGGCGCTCAGCTGGCCGATCAGCACGTGCGACTCGTCGAGGAACATCAGCGCGTCCTTCGGCAGGTAGTCGACCAGCGTCGGCGGCGGCTCGCCGGGCAGGGCGCCGCTCAGGTGGCGCGAGTAGTTCTCGATGCCCTTGGTGAAGCCGATCTCGCTCATCATCTCCAGGTCGAAGCGGGTGCGCTGTTCCAGGCGCTGCTCTTCGATCAGCTTGTTCTCCTTGCGGTAGAACTCCAGCCGCTCGCGCAGCTCCACCTTGATGGTCTCGATCGCGCGCAGCACGGTCGAACGCGGCGTGACGTAGTGCGAACCGGGATAGACGGTGAAGCGCGGGATCTTCTGCTTGACGCGGCCGGTCAGCGGATCGAACAGCTGGATCGATTCCAGCTCGTCGTCGAACAGGTCCAGGCGCACCGCCAGTTCCGCATTCTCGGCCGGGAAGATGTCGAGCGTGTCGCCGCGCACGCGGAAGGTGCCGCGGCCGAAGTCCACTTCGTTGCGGGTGTACTGCATCTGGATCAGGCGGGCGATGATGTCGCGCTGCGACACGCGGTCCTTGGCGCGCAGCGTCAGGATCATCTGGTGGTACTCGGTCGGGTTACCGATACCGTAGATCGCCGACACGGTGGCGACGATGATGACGTCGCGCCGCTCCATCAGCGACTTGGTGCACGACAGGCGCATCTGCTCGATGTGCTCATTGATGGACGAATCCTTTTCAATGAACAGGTCGCGCTGCGGCACGTAGGCCTCCGGCTGGTAGTAGTCGTAGTAGGAGACGAAGTACTCGACCGCGTTCTCCGGGAAGAATTCGCGGAACTCCGAATACAGCTGCGCGGCCAGCGTCTTGTTCGGCGCGAACACGATGGCGGGACGGCCCTTGCGGGCGATCACGTTGGCCATCGTGTAGGTCTTGCCGGAACCGGTCACGCCGAGCAGCGTCTGGAAGGACAGGCCGTCGTCGATACCCTCGCACAGCAGGTTGATCGCGGTGGGCTGGTCGCCGGCCGGCGGGAAGGGTTGGTGCAGCTTGAACGGCGAGTCCGGGAAGGTAACTACCGTTGCGTTTGGGGTGTCTACTACTGGTAAATCAGCCATCTTGTCCGACCTTTGTTAAAATAATGGCCTGCCAGCGGCCTGAAGCAGTTTTTCATTGGACGCTGTCTACCTTCAACCGCTGCGTATCGCCTCCAATCGAATCCAATCTTATCATGACGAATCCTAGCTTGTTCAGCGCCATCGACATGGCCCCACGCGACCCTATCCTGGGCATTACCGAAGCCTTCAACGCCGACCAGAATCCGGCCAAAATCAATCTGGGCGTAGGCGTCTATTATGACGACAACGGCAAAGTACCGCTGCTGTCGTGCGTGCAGAAGGCGGAAGAAATCCTGATCGCCACGCCTGCGCCGCGCACCTACCTGCCGATCGAAGGCCTGGCTGCCTACGACAAGGCGGTGCAGGAGCTGGTGTTCGGCGCCGACAGCGCCGTGATTCAAGAGAAGCGCGCCGTGACCGTGCAAGCGATCGGCGGCACCGGCGCACTGAAGATCGGCGCCGACTTCCTGAAGCGCTTCGCGCCGGATTCGCAGGTCTACATCAGCGACCCAAGCTGGGAGAACCACCGCGCGCTGTTCGAAAGCGCCGGCTTCGTCGTCAACAACTACGCCTACTACGATGCGGCCACCCACGGCGTGAACTTCGCCGGCATGCTGGCCGACCTGAAGGCCATGCCGCGCGGCTCCATCGTGCTGCTGCACGCCTGCTGCCACAACCCGACCGGCGCCGACCTGAGCTCGGCCCAGTGGGATGAAGTAATCGCGGCAGTGACCAATGGCGGCCTGGTGCCGTTCCTGGACATGGCTTACCAGGGCTTCGGCGCCGGCATCGCCGAAGACGGCGCCGTGGTGCGCCGCTTCGCCGCCGCCGGCGGTCCGCTGCTGGTGTCGAACTCGTTCTCGAAGTCGTTCTCGCTGTACGGCGAGCGGGTGGGCGCGCTGAGCGTGGTCGCCGCCAGCGGCGAAGAGGCGAGCCGTCTGATGTCGCAGCTCAAGCGCGTGGTGCGCACCAACTATTCGAATCCTCCGGTCCACGGCGGCAAAGTGGTGGCCACCGTGCTGACCACGCCCGAGCTGCGCCAGATGTGGGAAGACGAACTGGCCGGCATGCGCGTGCGCATCAAGGAAATGCGGGTAGCCTTCGTCGCCAAGCTGAAGGCCAAGGCCCCGGCCCATGATTTCGCCTTCGTCAGCGACCAGGTCGGCATGTTCTCGTACTCGGGCTTGAGCAAGGCGCAGGTCGAGCAGCTGCGCGCGCAGTCGATCTACGCGGTCGATACCGGCCGGATCTGCGTGGCCGCGCTCAATTCCCGTAACATTGACATCGTCATTGACGCGATCGCCAAAGTCCTTTAAAATCTTGCTTCTTCGGGTTGAGCGACTAAGCTTAACCTGAAAGCAGTGCTAATCCCTGATAGCTCAGTTGGTAGAGCGACGGACTGTTAATCCGCAGGTCCCTGGTTCGAGTCCAGGTCGGGGAGCCAGAATTCGAAAGCCGCATGTGTGCCTAAACGCCGCATGCGGTTTTTTTTCGTCCGCGACGGAGAATCTGGTTTTTATTTCTACGTAGTAATGTATATTGCCTTGCGGTAACTTCAGGACTATCATTTCGATAGTTGAAATCCCGGCCTCGCGCCGTTACCGGAAGGAACCCCATGTCAGCCCTGCACGCCACCCCTGTCAATCGCCACTACCTGGAAAAGGTGATGTCGGTGGCCGAAGTCATGGAGGTGGAGGTGATCGTCGACATTCTCGACGTGCGCGGCTTGAAGCTGGTCGCCAAGGGCACCCGGGTTACCCGCGCGCTCCAGGAAAAGCTGATCCTGCATAAATTGCGGCAACCGTTTGAAAGTTGCGTGCGGGCGAGCGGCAGCGTCGATGCGCGCGCCATCGTCGCCATCGCAAGCCGCCTGATCGATACCAGTCCGTCGGTGGCTCACATCGTGCGGGCCACCAGCAAGGGCGGCCCCTCGGTGCTGGCGCAGCTGGGGCGGCTGGAATTCGGCAGCGCGCTGGAGATGATGCTGACCGTGGCCGACCGCAGCGGCGCCCAGGCGCTGGAACACGCGGTGCTGGTCAGCCTGCTGTCCATCTGCATGGCGCAAAAGCAGAGCCTGAGCGAACAGGACCAGATGGTGGCCGGCCTGTCGGGCATGCTGCACGATATCGGCGAGCTGTACATCGCCCCCGCCCACCTGGCGCGCGGCAGGCGGCTGTTGCCGCATGAGTGGTCGCACGTGGTCGTGCATCCGCGCATCGGCCAGATGCTTATTGACGAGCTGGGCGGCTATCCGTTCGCGGTCGGCCGGGCGGTGGCCGAGCATCACGAGCGCTTCGACGGCAGCGGCTACCCGCGCCAGATCGGCGGCGAGCAGATCAGCGCGCCCGGCCAGGCGGTGGCGGTGGCGGAGATGATCGCCGGCCTGTTGTTGAAAGATCACCCGCTGGAACGGGCCGAGCTGGCGCTGAAGATCATCCCGGGCGAGCACTCGCACCAGTTGCTGTCGGCCATCTCGGGCGCGTTGCGGATGTCCGCCCCGGAAGCGGGTACCGATCCGGTTCCGGCGCAGGGCGGGGAGGGCGTGGGACGCTTGTTTGCCCGCATTGCGGCCATCCTCGACATCGGCGAGGGACTGACGGTGGGGGCGGCGGCGAAGTCGGCCTGCACGCTGCAACTGTTGCACAAGACGATGGAGCGGGTGCGCAATATCCGCCGCGCCTTCATCAGCACCGGCCTGGACGTGTATTTGCGGCCCGAGCCGGACCTGGGCGCCGGGACGGACCATATGTTGCTGTTCGAGCGCGAGGTGGCTTGCCGGGAAATTCAATGGCGGTTGCGCGACATCGCGCGCGACCTGGCGCTGCAAACCACGACCCCGGACGAGCGGCTGGCGATGGCGCCGCTGGTGCGCATGCTGGATGATGACCTGCCTGGCGCACCGGCCGGCGAGGCTGGTGTTGTCATGCCGCCAAGGCATTTGCACCCCGGCGCCGGCAAGGCGGGCGTACGGCGCCAGGGCGCCTGAGGAAAATTTTCCCCAAGGGGAAGCCAAATTGGCTGTGAGCAGCTATAATGTCGCCTCTTTTCCCTGATAGCTCAGTTGGTAGAGCGACGGACTGTTAATCCGCAGGTCCCTGGTTCGAGTCCAGGTCGGGGAGCCAGAATACAGAATAGCCCAGCCTTAACCGGTTGGGCTTTTTGCATTGCAGCGATTACCTGAGGAGTTTCCTGCATTTCTGTGGCGCCAGCTCCGGCCGGAAATGGCAATCCAGCGCGATGAAGAAGTCACGCGTCACGCCGTAATCGCGCTGGTAGCGCTCCAGGATGCGGTCGATCTCCCCGCTGGCGTAAAGTTGCGCAATGCCGCGCTCAAACACATCCCGCTGCGCCTCCGTGCGAAACCGCATCCAGTAGAATTTTCCCGGCCCCAGCACGTCGTGGTACGCCAGTTCCGTTTCGGCAATGCGGTGCTGGGGCAATTGCTGTCCGAGGTAATAGCGGAACACGTCAGGCTGGGAAATGATGATGTCTGTGCGGCCCAGCAGCAGGGCGCCTGAGGGCATGGTCACCGCCTCCCTGTAATGCGGATGATGCGCCGTCGCCGCGGCGTAGGCCGGCCCCAGTAGCATTTGCGCGTTGCGGAACGCGGTCACCCGATACTTTTTCAAGTCATCCATGCTTGCCAGCGTTGGAATCCGGCTGCGCACGGTGATCGCCATGTTGTGGAAATATGTAACCGGCCACCGGCTCAGATAACCATCCTGCGATTGCCGAGGCGCGGATGCCGTCGTAACGTCGAACACGCCTTGGCGAAATTGCTCTTCAAAACGCACATTGGGCAGGTAAAGGAATTCGACGGTGACGTGCTGCGATGCGAATGCGGCGCGCAGCACGTCGGCAAACAAACCGGATGCGCGGCCCGAAAGCACGAAGGGCGCGATCACGCTCTGCAGGCCTATCTTGACGGTGGTGGGGCTGGGACTGGCCGGCGCCTGCTCCGCGACGGGGCTCGCAGCGGCGGTCGCGGCAAAAACTACGGCGGTTAACCACATCGGCGCCCCCATCAGTCCAGTTAGCTTGTTTCATTATAGCCAGATTGTTTTCGGGTTTGCATCTCCTCATGGGAGGCGAATCCAACTGATGCCACCAGCGCGGCCGCATAATATTTCACAGATTTCCTGCAAATGGGCCTACCATTTGCCAATCAGCATGCAATTTGTGTCCCTTGTGCCGACTGATCAAGGAGCTTGCCCTCATGTTCCAACAACGTATCGTTTCTGACGATTTCCTGGGGAAGTGGCAGCAGACAACGAATGTGATGGCGGGCATCTTCGATGTGCCGGCCGGCTTGATCATGCGCGTCGGGGCGGAGCAGATCGAAGTGTTGGTGTCCAGCCACACGCCGGGCAATCCTTACGAAGCCTACGAGAAAGCCAACCTGCACACCGGCCTGTACTGCGAAACGGTGATGGCGACGCGGGCGCTGCTGCATGTGCCGCACGCGCTGGAGGATGAGCACTGGCAAGACAATCCCGATGTCGCGCTGAACATGATTTCCTATCTGGGGGTGCCGCTGCTATGGCCCGACAACGAAGTGTTCGGCACGATCTGCGTACTCGACAGCAAGAAGCGCTCATACCAGCAGCGTTACGTCGATTTGCTGTGGGAGATTAAGAAGGCGATCGAGGCGGATTTCAAGGTCATGGAGCAGCAGCAGAAATTGATCTCAAGCAATGCCGACCTGCTCAACGCCAACCACGCGCTGTCGCTCAGCAACGACGAGTTGAGGACGGCGCTGAACAAGATCGGCGCGATGCAAGCCGAATTGCTGCGCGCGGAAAAGATGTCGGCCCTGGGGAATCTGGTGGCGGGCGTCGCGCATGAGCTCAATACGCCGATCGGCAACGGCCTGATGGTCGCCAGCACACTTAAAAGCAACGTCGGCACGATCGCCAAGGAGCTGGAGGCGGGCGTGACGCGCAAACATATGCATGACTTCATTGGCGGCGTCGACCAGGGCGCCGATATCCTGCTGCACTGCCTGGGACGGGCGGCAGAGCTGGTGGACAGTTTCAAGCAGGTTGCGGTGGACCAGTCCAGCAAGCGCCGGCGTCAATTCGACCTGAAAAAGACATTCGGCGAGATCCTGGCGACCGTGGGGGCGCTCATCCGCCAGAGCGGCCACCAGGTACTGTGCGAGGTGGACGGCGACATCACCCTGGATAGCTACCCCGGCGCGCTCGAGCAGGCCATGCTCAATTTGGTCAACAATGCTTTGGTGCATGCCTTCCCCGACCGGGCGCAAGGCCAGATCCGCATCGCGGCCTGCCTGCATGCCGACGATTTTGTGGAAATCAGCGTTGCCGACGACGGCGTCGGCATCCCGCAAGCCAATCTGGTGCGCGTGTTCGAGCCCTTCTTTACCACCCGGCTGGGGCAGGGCGGTAGTGGCTTGGGGCTGCACGTGGTCTACAACCAGGTGACGACCGCCCTGTGCGGCGGCGTGCAGGTGGTTAGCGAGCCGGGCCGGGGCGCCTGTTTTACGCTGCGGGTGCCGCGCGTGGCGCCGCCAAGTCCGCCGCCCGCATAGTCCGGAAAGCGGCCAAACCCGGGACCTGTTGTTTTCAAGATGTTTCCAAAATGTAACCGTTGATGTTTCCTTGTTATCGTATACCATGACGTTAATTCTAGGAAATCCTAGTTGCCGTTGTGATACTAAATGGGGAAGACAACATGTTGAAAATTAAAAAACTGGCGGCAATCGCCGCGTTGGCCACGCTGGCTCCGCTGGCGCATGCATCGCCGGAGTTGATCGCCAATGGCGGCTTCGAGTCCGCCGCGAACGCTTTCAGCGGCAATTTCGTCACCTTTGGCTCCGGCCTG
Source organism: Duganella sp. GW822-FHT06D06 (assembly GCF_058799615.1). Taxonomy (NCBI): domain Bacteria; kingdom Pseudomonadati; phylum Pseudomonadota; class Betaproteobacteria; order Burkholderiales; family Oxalobacteraceae; genus Duganella; species Duganella sp. GW822-FHT06D06. The sequence continues at coordinate 441,496 of NZ_JBXALQ010000002.1, read as the reverse complement.
GATGGCTGGACCATCAACGCCGGCACGGTGGACCTGATCCGCAGCTACTGGCAGCCTGCCGGCGGCAGCTACAGCCTGGACCTGAACGGCGGCGGCGCCGGCACGATCTCCCAGTCGTTCGCCACCACGGTCGGCGCCACGTACAACGTCAGTTTCAGCCTGGCCGGCAACCATGACGGCGGCGGCGACAAGACCATCAGCGTTGGCGTGACCGATCCGCACAGCTACTCGTTCGCGCTGGCCGGCAGCTCGCACAGCGCCATGGGCTGGCAGACCGAAGGCTTCAGCTTCGTCGCCACCTCGGCCCTGAGCACGCTGACCTTCGCCGGCAGCCCAGCCAACTCCTACTATGGCGCGGCGCTGGACAACGTTTCGGTCACCGCTGCTGTGCCTGAGCCGGAAACCTATGCCATGCTGCTGGCCGGCCTGGGCCTGGTGGGCGCGATTGCGCGCCGCCGCCGCTCTGCATAAAAAAAATTCACGGCGGGGTCGCCAAATCCTTTTTGAGCGGATATAATTCGGGCCTCAATTCCCTGATAGCTCAGTTGGTAGAGCGACGGACTGTTAATCCGCAGGTCCCTGGTTCGAGTCCAGGTCGGGGAGCCAGAATTTAGCAGGATCAGAAAGCCCAGCCTTTACCGGTTGGGCTTTTTGCGTTTCCGAGCCCCATTTATTTGCGCATGGTGAGCACTACGGCGTAGCGCGCTGTTTGCTACGCGGGATTATTTACGAACTATTCGCCATGCCATGTAGTCATCTTGATTTTTTTTCAGATGGAGTAGCGCGTTTCGTTGATGCGCCTGCTTTAATTAATTGTATTAACAGATTATCCTTGTTGCTCGTTGGGCGCGGCAGGGTGTCGGCAAGCGCGGTGGCGCGCGCGTGACCTACTTCACGCGCCTTGCCAGAGGAGCGTTGGTGCTTCTGCTTGTGTACGCGAAGGCCAAGTTCGATAATTTACGGCCGGAGTTCCTGCTAAGGTTGAAGGGGAAGTTTGATGAACAAGCAAACCAGGCGAGCAATTGATTCTGAAACTGTCGAGTTTGAAGAGGCACTGCTGCGAAGTCTGGATCAAGCCATGCACGGCGAAGGACGAGTGACTACCCCACAACAGATTGTGGCCCGTCGTGGCCGTCCGATCGGAAGCGTCAAGGTCAAGCCCAAGGTGCCAACCACCATTCGCTTCGATCAAGACGTTCTCGATGCACTCAAAGCGAGTGGAAAAGGATGGCAAACTCGGGTGAACGACGCTGTGCGAGACTGGCTGGCTCGACAGTCAAAGACGGGCTGATTTCGGGTCCCTATTTCTCCTGCCGCAACGGCGGGAAGAGGAAGTATTCGGGATGTTGTCGTATCATCGCCGCCGTCTGCGGCGACAGCAGCGGATTGGGTAGATGAAACACCAGACGGTTCTTCATATTGTTGGCGAGCAGCGATTTGCTCCAGCGCTTGTCGAAGATCGCGTTGAAGCTGCCGTCCTCCAGCATCAGCCGCAAGCCCTTTTCGATGCGTTCGGCCAGCGCCTTCTTCGTCGGCGTGACAAAGAAAAACACCGGCGCCGGATAGGCGATCGCGATATTCCTCTCGATGGTCAGCTCGGGGTCCCGCTGCTTGGCCAGCTCCTCGTCGACCTCGTTCGCGCCCAGCGAAATGCCATCAAAGCGCCTGGCCTTCAGCATCAAGTACAGGGTTTCATACGAGGACGAGCTGACCACACGCAGCCCGGCCGCGGTCTTGATGGCCGCGTCCGGCCAATCCAGGCCTTGCCCGATGCTGATGGTCTTCAGGTCGTCGAGGGTCTTGATGCGGTCGAATTTGTCGAGCGCATCCTTGCGGATGATCAGCAGCCTGCTGCCGAGCAAGCCTTTCATCAACGGAATACGAACCGCGATCACGCCTTGCTCGCGCGCCATCGACGTCATGCTCCAGTAGATATCCAGGTCCTGGCCGGCCCGCAGCAGCGCAAACGCGCGGTCCTGGTTCATCCGGGTCTCCACCCAGCGCCATTGGTCGGGCTCGGGCCCGCGCGTCCTCGCCAGCGCCTCGGTCAGGAGCTCGACGATGTAACCCGCCCAAGGCTCGCGCTGGCTGAACTTCGGCACACGCAAGTCTTCGGCGTCGACGCGCATGCACACCAAGCTGACTAGTATTGCAAGAATTATTCGCATTGTTATGTCTCCCTGCTGGGCCGATTATAGGTGCACTCATCCATCCTGTGGTAGTCGGCGTGCGGAGGCGGCATGCGCTCGGCGTTAATTTCCAGCGTTGGGCTTTTTGCATTTTGGCACGCAAATCTCACCGAAATGCGCGATTCAGGTGGACGGGAATCTTGCACCTCGGTATTCTGAATCTTATTTCTGGCCGGAAGGAACAGCGATGGTCATCTCAGTCGAGGCGGTCGATCAGGTGCAGCGGGTGTGTGAGCTCGAGCGCGAAGTGGCGCTGTTGCGCCGCACCCTGGCCTCCCTGCCGGCCGGCGGCAGGGACCAGGAATGGAAAGATGAGGTCGTCCGCTTGCTGAGCGAAGTGGTCTTGTTCCGTCTCTCGCTGGACCAGGAAACCGTGCTTTCATCTTTTAAAAATAACCAGAGGTAGATCATGAGCGAGGAAAAGAAGGAAGTTGTGTACGGGACCGAAGACTTGTTGATGAGTCTGTGCAACTCGGTGACCCGTGTCTTGAACGTCGCCACCCAGAGCAAGGTCAATTATTCCGGCATGGTGCAGCGGATCACCAAGACCGGCCTCAAGCCCGATATCGGCTGTTTCGTGCTGTTCGACGGCGGCTTCACCGGGCTGGTGGTGCTGAACTTCGCGGCCGACACGGCCATGGAAATCTACGAGCGCTATATGCTGCACATGGGCATGCCGAAGTCCGAGCTGGCCAGTTCCCATACGTCGGACGAGGTGTCCAACATCATGGGCGAGCTGATGAACCAGATCGTCGGCGACTTCACCGGCAAGGTGCGGCGCGAGCTGCAGACCAATATCACGCAGAACCAGCCGAAGATGCTGGTGCTGACCAAGCAGGTGATGCTCAGCGTGGACACACCGTTGGATCGCCCTGAGATGCGGCGCGTCACGTTCTATACGGAAAAGAGTAATATCTTTTATCTGGAGCTCGCTATCGACCGTACCGAGTTCATTCGTTTGCACGATTTCGATTCCAGCGAGATCACCGATACGGACGCACTGATGGATCTGGAGCGCGGCAACCAGGGCGGCGGATCAAGCGCCCCGTCTGCTTCGGCGGAAGACGAGGCCAACGACGAGCTGCTGAGGTCGCTGGGCATGTAGTAGCGGCGATCGGTGACTTGTGTTATTAAAGCCACCACGACCGCCCGTGATAGGACTATGATCAAAAGCAAGAGGCCGTAATTGTCGGTTGGGTGCGGCCCGGTGACCTACACTCATGGAGGCGCGATATGGACAAGCACACCCTACTTGGCGGCCTGCGGCTCGGGCACAAGTTCCTGATCCTGAGCCTGATCGCACTGATCCTGGCAAGCATCCCCACCTGGCTGTACCTGCGCGAAGCGGCAAAGGGGCTGGATGCTTATCTGGGCGAGCGCGCCGGCATGCCGGCCGTGGTGGGCGGCCTGCGCATGGTGCAGCTGACCCAGCAGCATCGCGGCCTGGCGGCGCTGGTGCTGGGCGGCGTCACCTCGGACGACAAACGCGCCGCCAAGCAGCAGGAGGCCGACAGCGCCTACGCGGCCACCGATGCCCTGGTCAAAACGTTGCACGACGCTGCGCTCGATGCCGCCTGGGCGCAGGCGCGCAGCGACTGGCAGACCTTGCGCTCCCAGGTTTCTTCAAAAAGCCTGACGGTGCCGCAAAGCTACGCCGCCCATACCGCGCTGATGCCCAAGTTGCTGAAGGTGAACGACCTGATCGGCGACTACTACGGCCTCAGCCTCGATCCCGACCGCGACACCTATCAGCTGATCCAGGCCATGTTCTATCAGCTGCCCTATCTGTCCGAGGAGCTGGGCAAGACCCGCGCCAAGGGCGCCGGCCTGCTGGCGAAGAAGGAAGCCAGCCCGGCCGACAGGTTGCTGCTGTCGTCCATCGTCGCGCGCGTGACGGATCGGCTGGACCAGACGCTGACGGCGTTCGGCAAGGCGGCCCGCTACAACCCGGAGTTCGAAACCGCGCTGGCGCCAGCCATGCGCGAGGCTGCCCAGGCTGCCAACAAGATCACCGAGCTGGCCGTCCATGAGATCGTGCAGCCGGAGGCGCTGACCTATTCTGCCGAGAATTACGTGGTGTTGTCGACCCAGGCCATCGACCTGCAGTTCGCACTGAACGCCGTCGCCAGCAAGCAGCTCGACGCCCTGCTGGACGAAAAGATCCGCGCCTTCTACACCACCCGCTGGATGATGCTGGGCACCATGCTGGGCCTGGTGGCGCTGGCCGGCTATGTGGCGCTGCTGATTTCACGCTCGGTGACGCGGCCATTGAGCAACGCCATCGCCGTCGCCCAAAGCGTTGCGCGCGGCAACCTGGTGAGCGACTTCGACGTCGGCGCGCCCAACGAAGTGGGGCAGGTGCTGCGTGCGCTCAAGGATATGAACGACAGCCTGCGCGGCATCGTCGGCGACGTGCGGGGCAGCGTCGACCATATCAGCGCCGCCACGCGCGACATCGCCAGCGGCAATGCCGACGTGTCGGCACGGCTGGAATCGCAGGCCTCCAATCTGGAAGAGACCGCGTCATCGATGGAGCAGCTGACTTCCACCGTCAGGCAGAACGCCGACAACGCCCGCCAGGCCAACCAGCTGGTGATCAGCGCCGCCGATGTCGCCAGCCGCGGCGGCGAAGTGGTGTCGCAAGTGGTGCAAACCATGGGCGAGATCAACGAGAGTTCGCACAAGATCGTCGACATCATCAGCGTCATCGACGGCATCGCTTTCCAGACCAACATCCTGGCGCTGAACGCCGCCGTGGAGGCGGCGCGCGCGGGCGAGCAGGGCCGCGGCTTCGCGGTGGTCGCTTCCGAGGTGCGCAACCTGGCGCAACGTTCGGCCGCCGCCGCCAAGGAAATCAAGGAGTTGATCAACCGCAGTGTCGAGCGGGTCGAGGTCGGCAACCGGCTGGCCGACCAGGCCGGCGAGGCGATGGGCGAGATCGTCACCAGCGTGCAGCGCATCACCATCATCATGTCGGACATCGCGACCGCCTCGGCCGAGCAGGGCGCCGGCATCGAGCAGGTCAACGACGCCGTGACGCAGATGGACGACATGACCCAGCAGAACGCCGCCCTGGTCGAACAGACGGCGGCGGCCTCCGCCAGCCTGGAGGAGCAGGCCCAGGCCCTGGTCCAGGCGATGAGCCACTTCGTGCTCGGGAACGAGAAATCCGCCGCCGGCGCCGCTGCGCCGCGTCCGGCGGCAAGGCCTGTTGTGCAACAACAACGTTTGGCGATCCGGCATGGCTGAATAGGCAGCTTGATCGATCTGTCGTCCATACCGGTGCGGCGGGCTGAGTAGCCTTTTATTATTCAGTCCGCCCTCCTGATGCACCAAATTTCTAACAGTAAATTCCCATTTGCTTATATTGCCCTTGCAATACCTGCTATCAATGAAAGAAAATACCGCCTTTCTGCAAGACGGTGCATTCTAGACATCGAAAAACGGCCTCACCTCCGCTTGCGCCGCCACGGACACGATAGATGACCGGGTGGTATCAAAAAGAAAGAGAGAACAGGAGACACTGTTTTTAACTCTTTGCCTTACCTCAAAATCGGGAAATTGAATGATCAAACTGTCGAAGATGCACAAGCGCCTGCTGGCGCTGAGCGCCGTTATGCCTATCGGTACCGCCATGGCGCAAACCGCCGCCCAGCCGCAACTGGAAACCGTCACCGTCACCGCCCAGCGCCGTGCCGAAAACATCAAGGACGTGCCGGTCTCGGTGACGCTGTTGAAGGACGAGAAACTGGACGTGCTGCTGTCCGGCGGCCAGGACATCCGCCTGCTGGCCGGCAAAGTGCCGTCGCTGAACGTGGAATCGTCGAACGGCCGCACCTTCCCGCGTTTCTACATCCGCGGCTACGGCAATACCGACTTCAGCACCTTCGCTTCGCAGCCGGTGTCGCTGGTGTATGACGACGTGGTGCAGGAAAACGGCATCCTGAAAGGTTTCCCGATCTTCGACGTGGCTGGCGTGGAAGTGCTGCGCGGCCCGCAGGGCACGCTGTTCGGCCGCAACACCCCGGCCGGCGTGGTCAAGTTTGAATCCGAAAAGCCGAACACCAAGAAGATTGAAGGCTATTACAACCTGTCGTGGGCGACCCACAACACCATCAACGCCGAAGGCGCCGTCAACCTGCCGCTGAGCAGCGAATGGGCGATGCGCGTTTCGACCTTGCGCCAGCACCGCGACAACTTCGTCGACAACACCTTCACCAAACAGAACGATGCGCTGGAAGGCTACAACGAACACGCCGAGCGCGTGCAGTTCCTGTACACCCCGAGCACCACCTTCAGCGCCTTGTTCAATGTGCACTCGCGCACCACCGACGGCAGCGCCCGTCTGTTCCGCGCCAACCTGATCAAGAAGGGCAGCAACGACTTCGCCGACGGTTACAGCTTCACCAAGATCGCCACCAACGGCCAGAACACGCAGAGCCTGAGCACCAACGGCGCCAATGCCCGCCTGAGCTGGGACCTGGGCGCGGTCAAGCTGTTCTCGATCACCGGCTACGAAGCCGTGGACAATTACTACAGCCGCGGCGACATCGACGGCGGCAGCCCGGCCGGCCCTGGCTTCATTCCGTTCCAAGTGCAGACCGGCGGGGGCCTGAGCGGCCTGCAGCAGTACACCCAGGAATTCCGCGTCGAGTCGAAGAACCCGGGTCCGCTGAACTGGCAGACCGGCGTCTACTACTTCAAGGAAAGCGCCAGCGGTTACAGCGACAACTTCGACAGCAACACCCAGCTGCAAACCTCGCACCTGGCCAGCCACCAGAACAACACCGCTGCGGCAGTGTTCGGCTCGCTGACCTATGACCTGTCGGACCAATGGGTGCTGCGCGGCGGCCTGCGCTACACCCACGACAAGAAGGACTTCGCCACCGTTGAATCGTTCAACGTGACGCAGATCGGTCCCAAGTCGGTGGACGAGAGCAAGAACAAAGCCAACTGGGACCTGAGCGCGACCTACAAGATCAACAAGGACGTCAACGCCTACGCCCGCGTAGCGACCGGCTTCCGCGCGCCGAGTATCGCCGCCGCGTCGGCCTCGGTGCCGATCACCGTGGCCGATGCTGAAACCATCGTGTCGTACGAAGCCGGTATCAAGGCCGACCTGTTCAACCGCCGCGCCCGCGCATCGGTCAGCATCTACAACTACGACGTGAAGAACCAGCAGCTGACCGTGGTCGGCGGCACCTCGAACGTGACCAAGCTGATCAACGCAGCCAAGACCGTCGGTCGCGGCCTGGAAGCGGACTTCGAAGCCTTCGTGACGCCTGATTTCAAGGTCACCGCCGGCGGTTCGTACAACTTCACCAAGATCGAAGATGCATCGCTGTCGGTTGCCAAGTGCGGTTCGTGCACCGTGACCGACCCGCTGAACGCGGCCGGCCGCGTCAGCATCAACGGCAACCCGCTGCCGCAGGCGCCCAAGGTTATCCTGAACGCCACCGCGCGCTACAACTGGGCGCTGGCCGACGGCAACCTGTTCGTGCTGACCGACTGGGCTTACCGCAGCAAGATCAACTTCTTCCTGTACGAAGCCAAGGAATTCACCGGCAAGGCCATGGTTGAAGGCGGCCTGCGCGTGGGTTACAACTGGCAGGGCGGCAAGTATGAAGTGGCGGCGTTTGGTCGCAACATCACCAACACCGAGCGCATCATCGGCGCGATCGACTTCAACAACCTGACCGGTTTCGTCAACGAACCGCGCCAGTTCGGCGTGCAGTTCAAGGGTAGCTTCTGATTTTTTGGAAATTTGCCTGCTAGCCTAGACAGCTAGAAATTGGCCGTATATAATGCGGCCTCTTTTCCCTGATAGCTCAGTTGGTAGAGCGACGGACTGTTAATCCGCAGGTCCCTGGTTCGAGTCCAGGTCGGGGAGCCAGAATACAAGCGGCCCCGCGAGCAATCGCGGGGCCGCTTTCGTTCGTTTATTCCCCAGATATTCCCCACTTGGGGAATATTCCTCCCGTGCCGCTTGCGTTTTCCGCGCCAAACTGGACACCCATTCCACGGCAAACTGGACGCCTGGTCCAGCGCAAACTGGACACGCGTTCCACGCCAAACTGGACACCTGGTCCAGCGCAAACTGGACACTGATTCCGCTCCAAACTGGACAGTTTGAAGCGGCCTGAGTAGGGCCAACGGCAAGGGGATAACTGTGGCAACCTGCCGGATTTTTATCCGGAGGGTTGCTTGGCCAATAAAAGGTTATCCATGCGCAAAATCCATGAAGTCCTGCGGCTGCATTTCGAGCACGGCCGCTCCAAGCGGGAAATCGCCCGCATCATCAACGTCTCTCCCTCCACCGTCTCCGACTACGTGGCCCGCGCCAAGCTGGCCGGCCTGTCCTCGCCGTTGCCACCCGAGTGCGACGACGCCGCGCTGGAGCGGCTGCTGTTTCCGCCCTGCGAGCCGTCGTCCGTGCAGCGGCCAGCGCCGGTCTGGCCGACCGTGCACAACGAGCTGCGCCGCAAGGGCGTGACGCTGGAACTGCTGTGGCAAGAGTACAAGGCCGAGCAACCGGACGGCTACCAGTACAGCGCGTTCTGCGAGCACTACCGGCGCTGGCGCCAACAACTGACAACGTCGATGCGGCAAACCCACACGCCGGGCGAGCGCCTGTTCATCGACTACGCCGGCCAGACCGTCGGCGTGACTGACGGCAGCACCGGCGAAATCCGCAACGCCCAGGTGTTCGTGGCCGTGCTGGGCGCGTCGAACTACACCTACATCGAGGCCACCTGGAGCCAGCAACTGCCGGACTGGATAGGCAGCCACGTGAGGGCACTGGCGTTCTTCGGCGGCTGCACCGAGCTGTGGGTGCCTGACAACCTGCGCAGCGGCGTATCGAAGGCCTCGCGCTACGAGCCGGACCTCAACCCCACTTACCACGACCTGGCCGAGCATTACGGCGTGGCCGTGCTGCCGGCCCGCGCCCGCCGGCCCAAGGACAAGGCCAAGGTGGAGAACGGCGTGCTGGTGGTTACGCGTTGGGTGCTGGCGCGGCTGCGCCACCAGCGCTTCTTCAGCCTCAACGAACTGAACCGGTCGCTGCGCACGCTGCTGACCGACCTGAACCAGCGGCCCTTCAAGAAGCTGCCCGGCAGTCGCGCTAGCGCCTTCGCCGAGATGGACCAGCCGGCCCTGCGTGCGCTGCCGGAGCAGCACTACGAGTACGCAGAATGGAAGGTGGCGCGGGTCGGCGTCGACTACCATATCGAGGTCGAGGGCCACTATTACTCGGTTCCGTGCCTGCACGCGCGGGCCCAGGTGGACGTGCGCATAACGCGCAGCACGGTCGAAGTGTTCCAGCGCGGCCAGCGTATCGCCAGCCACGCCCAGTGCGCCTTCAAGGGTCGCCACACGACGGTGGCCGCACACATGCCGCCGGCCCACCGCGAGGTGGCCGGCTGGAACGCGCAGACGTTGACGGCGCGCGCCGAAGCCGTGGGGCCGCGCTGCGCGGTGCTGGTGGAACGGCTGCTGAACCAGCGGCAGCATCCGCAGCAGGCGTTCCGCAGTTGCCTGGGCGTGCTGTCGCTGGGGCAGAAGTACGGCATCGGCCGGCTGGAGGCGGCCTGCGCCCGCGCACTCAAGCACAGCGCCGTCAGCTGGAAAAGCGTGCAGGCCATCCTCAATAACGGCCTCGACCTGCAGCAGCAGGACGCGCAGCGCACGCTCGACCTGCCCGAGCACGAGAACCTGCGCGGCGCGGCCTATTACCAATCGAGCCAGATTCACTAAAACGATTTAAACGGTATAAACCATTTACGCAAACAATGTGGAGCGCCGGCAGCCGGCGGCGCCCCAGCCACGAAAGGATGACCGATGTTGAACCACCCGACCTACGACAAACTGACCCGCCTAAAGCTGTTCGGAATGGCACGCGCCTTCGCCCAACAGAGCGCGCTGGACCTGGAGCACCTCGGATTCGAAGAGCGGCTTGGCCTGCTGGTCGAGCACGAAGTGAGCGAACGCGATGGTAAGGCGCTGGCGTTGCGTCTGCAGCGGGCCAAGCTCAAACCCAACACGGCCGCCGAAGACACCGACTATCGCCACGCGCGCGGGCTCGACAAGGCGCTGTACCAACGGCTGCTGGCCGGCCTGTGGCTGTCGGAAAAACAGAACGTGCTGCTGACCGGCCCCACCGGCGTCGGCAAGACCTGGCTGGCCTGCGCGCTGGCGCACCAAGCTTGCCGCATGGGCCACAGCGCTTATTACGTGCGCCTGCCGCGACTACTCGACGAACTCAGCATCGGACGCGCCGACGGGCGCTACATGAAGCTGCTCAAGCAACTGGCCAAAATAGACGTGCTCGTCATCGATGATTGGGGGCTGGCGGTGCTCGACGACGCCCACCGGCGCGACCTGCTGGAAGTACTTGATGACCGCCACGGCAGCCGCTCGACCATCGTCACCAGCCAGCTTCCGATTGAACATTGGCACGCCGCCATCGGCGACGCCACCCTGGCCGACGCCATCCTCGACCGTCTGGTCCACAACGCCCACCAGCTCAATTTGAAAGGCGATTCGCTGCGGAAAAAGCGGGCCAATTTGACAAGTTCGCCCCGTCAGGAGTAAAACCACACCTCAACCCCGCGCCGTTGCGCCCAAGGTGTCCAGTTTGGCCTGGAACAGGTGTCCAGTTTGGTCTGGAACGGGTGTCCAGTTTTCGCTGGAACGACTGTCCAGTTTGCGGCGGAACAGGTGTCCAGTTTGCGTGGAATACGCATGCCGCTTCCATGCGTTCGTGGAAGACTCGCAAATTCCCTTGCCATATTCGCCATCCGGAATAGCATGGCGATCCCGCTTTCTTAACTAACCTACTATGCGTACGCCAAAGCGCGGAACCCCCGTTTCGCAAGCCTGAACATGCCGTCAGTAAGGAGGTCGTCGGCGTAGTGCTCGATGAGGCGGTCCCACGCGTACGACGACTTGAGGTCCGCGTTCCTGGCGGCATACTCGGGAGATGCGATCACTCCCTTCCATATGTCTCCGGTTAACCGCAGCGGCAGCGGTACGGAAGTGGCGTCCTGTAATCCGGGGCTTGGATGAGGGGTGGAGGCGTTGACGCGCCTTCACCCCCCTATCTTATGCACGGGAGCCAGCTCGTCAAGGATTTGCGGAAAATCGCGTACCCATGCCGCACGGACAAAAGTGGAAAATACAGTCACAGTGCAATCGCTTGGTTTCCCGTAGTGGAATGGACAGGCCAGGATTACTCTTCGTCCGTCGATGTGGCGTCATGATTCGGCAGGTCTGAAAGTTCCTCCTGAAATTGAACCATCATGTTCGCTTGCAAGCGGGTCGATTCGTCGACGGAAAGGAAGTCAATCCGTCCGTTTGGCAGCTTTCTAACGCGTTGAAGACCGTCGACGCCACGGACGACGTTCGCTGAAAAAAACATCTTCCCCTGCCGAAGCTGCTCTCGAAGCAGATGCAGCCGCCGCTCGAATTCGGCACGCGTCTGCGGGGTTTTCATGGGCTTTATCATATCGTTAATTTAGCTTGTTCAAATTGTTGTCGATTACGAAGGCGGGCTCGCCACTGACCATAACGGTCCAAACCAGAGCGCTTCCCGCCGGAAGTTTGACGGAGTCTTTTCGGACTCCAAGCATGCATCCTTCACCTTCGGGCCTGCCGCCGTTGTGGACCTCAAACGAACGTCCGTGCCGCCAGGTCTTTTGGACGATGTCGCCGCCAGCCGCGCCGACGATGCCCAGGAAAGTGGGCGAAGGAACACCGGGTGAGAACGTGCCGAATAGGGCCTGCATCGGAATTGGCCTTAGGCAGGTTGGGCCTACGACGTCGCCAAGCTCGCTGAGGTTGGGTAGGTCTGTCGCGTTGAACCTCGCGCCAACGCTTGCCGCATAAGCACGCTTCCTTTCGGATGGGCGCAAAATTATCGTAGCGAATACTTCGACCAATTCGGATTTTTCACCGGCCGCGTCCGCCACAAATTCGCAGTAGCTCAGGTAATAGTATTCGTCGTTGCCAATGAGGTCGCTTCGATTCCCATCCCCATTGATTGCGGCTAAAATCCTCTTTCCAAAGGACGTGAACTCAGCATCCAGCTTCCGTTCGGGGACATTCGGATTGTAAATCCGCAATACGGCTTCAATGTGCTCAATGTCGCGCAGGGATGCATACGGCATCAGGGCACAGGCAAGTGCGTGGCGCACAAGTCCCGCCCAGCGGTTGAATATCCTCTGGTTCGGCTCGCGAAAAGACAGCGATACGCTATTCTCCAATCCCCACATATCATGGATCGATAGCGGGGAGCACAATTTAACGAGGAGCTCTTCGGTCCCGGCAAGCAATTCACTTGTCGGGATACCGAGGTCGTCAAGTTCGCGCAATTCGGTCCTCAAGCACTCAGCCCAATATGAAATCCGAGGTGGCTGTCCTGTTCCGCCCTGGTCAACTGCACCCGATCTAAGCGCTCCCTTGATTAGCTCGGCGACCTGTCGCGCGCTTTCCTCGTCGCCTGCGGCACGTGTGGCGAGTTTTAGTAGGATGGAAAGCCGTCCGACGTGCTTGCAATTGGAAGCCGCGTCCAGCACCTCGATGGCGTTTGCCAGCCGCGCCCAGGTCTCTTTTGGGTTCCGCTTGGACATCGTATCAATTGCCCCTGATAGCACGTCCCCCCGGTATCCGGGCGCCATAGAAAACGCCTCCTTCGCAGCTCGCACGAAGAAATCATCCTTTGTCTCGATGATCCACAGCGTCGCGGCAGCGGCACGTTCCCGGCGAAGCCACTGGGGATGGTCTAGCGTCCACAGGAGCAATTCAAATAGCGCGCTGTCCGCGTTCTGCTCGTTTGCGTCAGACAGGAATTCAAACAGTTGCGTTTCATGCTCGGAGTCGCCGACCATTAAGCCGACGTGCTGCAATGCATGATTCCAGAGTGACGCGGCATTCGCGGCAGGCAAGATACCCCCGATTTTTTTGAGCAGATGATCGGCGATCTGCCATCTGTCAGCGTAGCGTTCGTTTTCGATTAACACGCCGTAGCTCTTGATGAGATCGGCTTCGCCAGCGTTTCCCGCATGTAGAAGCTCTTCGGCGCGCGTAGCCGATGCCGACAGGTTGCCCCAAATGTTCCAGTCACCGTCCTGCAATTCTGAAAGCGCGGCCACAGCTTCCTTGCGTCCGGCGACGAAATTCCTCCTTTTGATGTGCCCTTCGGCTGTTGCCAACCGAGCCTCAGCAGACTGCATCGCTGACCGTCGGCCGAATACTCCTGGCATGACGAACGCCTCTCGCTCTTCGCTGCCGGTTTCCGGTGCTGGCTCCGGGTCTGGACCTTGAACCTTCTCGCCTTTCGGTTTGCTCTGAATCTTTTTGCCCAGAATTGAATCAACTTTTTCTTGGAACTCTTGACGCTCGTTATGGGAGACTTCCGTTGCGATGATGAGGTCCAAGCGTTCACGCATTTCGGCACTCTCCGCGCCGTCGGCTTCTCGCTTGATCGCGTTGGCGAAGGCGGCAGCGTAATCCCCTACGTGCCTCTTATCGCCGCAAAGATAGACCTGAAGTAGCGCGAATCGCAGCCGCCAATCGGCAGAAAGCGAATCCTCCACGATGGAAAGGATGGAATGCTGCTCGTCGAGGGCGCCGCCGGGATGTCTTGGGCCTATCCTTTCGCTGATTCGGTCCGCCCGGCCGAGGCTTACGTCTTGCAGGAGTTCGGCCGGACTGCCGCATACTTGCCGTTGGAAGTACCGACGCGCTAGACCGTGCAGATCGCGGCGGCAGAGTTCGCTGATCAGTTCGGATTTGGCGTACCGGGCAAACCTTTGGAAGGTGAGCTCTCCCGAGGCGCGCTCCAGGAATCCTGCCACCTTCGGTAGCGACAGAGTGGAGGCATCCGGCATGGGGAGATGGCGCAACGCGGACGTGAGCAGACCAAATTGGTCCTCCTTGTACCATGTCGGCCCCATGGAAACCGAGAGGACGCGGCGGTAAATTGCCTCGGCTTCCTCGTGAGCCCCCACGGCGGCAAACCTCGGGACCAACTTCAGCAGCTCAGGCACGAGCTCGTGGCGGTTCTCGACCCCGGCGATCACGAAGTCCCTCAAGCCACGCATAACTTCGTACCGAGCGTCACTCAAGGCCGCGTTCGCGTCCACCGCGTAAGAGCTGTTCAAGACCTCAGTAGTCGCTTCCCGAAACCCTTCCGAATAGAGACCGAGTTGTTTGGGCATTCTTGGCACCAACCCCAAGAGGAATGGCGGCAATTCCGCCGGGAAGCAATCGCGCAGGAGCACTGTCACTCGTTGGTAGATTATCGGGAACACGCTTTCCGGGATTGCGTAGCTGTTTTCCCACGCGATTCGGCGTCCGAGCGTGAAGTCCAATTGCTCGATCACGTGCGACTTCAGGATTGCCAAAACCTCCTCGGAAAGCGATTCATTGGCGTCGGCAAATGCCCTTCGAGCTTTCCCCCCGCATAAGGCCACCGTGCGGACCAACTGCGACAGGCTGTCGATCCAGTCATGGGCGCCGAAGGCTCGGACCAGGGGAACGTCCGTGCCAGCATCCAAGTAGCCGGTTATCGTCCATAGGTTAAGCGTACGCTGGAGGGCGTTGAAATCTACGTCAACGCCATTGCCTTTCACGAACGCGGACTCGGTAATCTGGTCGATGCGAACGCGTTTCGACAGGCGTTGCACAACCTCGGACGGTGCTCCTAGCTCGATCAGCACGCCAAGCGTTTCCTCGTGAAATTCGATGCCCGGTTCGGTCTCGTCAAGCAGTTTCGAGAAATCCTTGAAGAGATCGCCTAACGGCACATGGCGTTCGCGTTTTCCGAATTTTTCGACGTACCCCCGGTAATCGAGAAGCGAGAGAGCGAGGAGCGTGGCATGTTCCTTTGGCGAGGCGATAAGCGCAGGATCAATCGACCTCAACGCGTCAACCGATGTGTACACGCCAGCGTGGTACAAGTATGCGCCGACCGGAACTGACCTGATGGTGGATATGTAGAATTCCAACGCATCTTCGTTTTCGTCAAGTACGGATTCTATTTGTTCCGCCGCGTGACGAAGGATCCCGGAAAACTGTTTTCCTCTGTTCACCCCGTCGGTCCAGTTCGCGTGGATAGGCATCAGGAGCTCAAGGCGGGTTTGAGTGACGAACTCGTCCAGCGTAACTCCTTCGGTGTTCGCAAAGCGATATTCGTGTAACGCTTGGCTCAATGCCCCTAAAAGATCGAATACCTCATCCTCATATCCGCTTTCGATGAGACGGTACGAGACGTGCAGGCCTGCTTCCAAGGATATTATCGGCCGGTCAAACCTGATCGCGTGCCGGATCGCATCCTGTGGCTTCTTTAGTGCGATCATCGCGTCCGCGACGAGGAAGGCGTTCCTTGCGAAAAGCGTGTTGTAGCGGAATTCCAGTCGTTGCTGCAACAGGAGCAGCCTGAAGACGTTCGCTGCATCGGAAAGGGCAATTGCGGCTGCCAAGCAGTCCTTCAGGTCGAGTATCAGAGTGTCAGGGTCAACTCCGATTTCGACGCAGTTGTCGATCCAGTTCTGGGAGCAAAGCGTGACGGCCTCTGGCTTCGAGCTTTCAGCGGATCGAAGCAGGTGAAAAACCGCGTTCAACGTGCAGTACCTCGTTCCCATATTCTGTGAGCAGTACCGTCCGATCTTTTCATGGGCGGAGCGATCCAGGGCCGACGTCTTCGTACGGATGAATTCCGAAAACGAGGCGTGGTAAATCTCCGTCGAATCAGCGGCCGCGAGCATGTGGCGAACCCTGCTTATCGTCGGCACGAAAACGGCGTGTTCTGACGGCGTCAGCGCTGGAACGAGCTCGGCAATTGGTATGCCCCATCGCAATCGCGAAATGAGTCCAAGCAGATTGAGGGCGTCCGCATCGGGCAGCAACGAGCCCCACAGCGACTCGTAGTATTCCTCAATCGTCCCCTGCAAGACGGGGAAGTCCGACAGTTCCTGCTCTTCGCTTTCGTTCGCGAACTCGATCAGATACCTTAGGTAAAGCGGGTGCCCTTTGGCCTTCTGGCAAATGGTCGCGATAAGTGTCGGCGTCCTTCTTTCTTCCCTGAGCCCCTTTGCGCAATAGCTCGCGCATTCGCCCTCGGTGAGCCTGGGCAACTGGATGACTTTGTCCTGCCGGACGTATCCAGCAAGGGCATTGGTCAGCTGATTCAGATTCGGGGCCGTAAAGACGATGGCCAAATCGGCTGGCAGCGACCGTGGCAAGAGCCCGATCAGCTTGGCAAGTGCCTCCCGGTCAGCCAAATGGCCCTCGTTCAGGGCGTCGATGAAAATTACGCCCTGCTTGCCCCGTTTCTGGCAATGCTCCGAATATGCTTGCAGTAACCTGCCTGTCTCTTCTACCAGGTGCGAGTACCTCTTTTCCTCTACCCTCGACGGGCGTCCGCTAACGGCGCTGGAAATCGCTGTGGAAAGCCAATCGAAGAAATAGTCGGGTTGGGCAAGGACAACTGGCGCGGGGCCCGTCCTTGACTGTCCGCCGAAGCTATAAGTGCCGAGCGTCAGGAATCTGTCCGAGCGCGCCTTGAACCTATGGCAAAACGTGGTCTTGCCGATCCCATGAGCGCCCTCTAAAAAGAGGTATTGGCCAGCGGAGCTCAGGACAAGTTCCTCAAACTCAGCCTGGAACTGCTTGCGTGCAGCGATTGTGCCCTCGCTTGGCTCAGGCACAGTGGCGTGCGCCGAATTTGCCATCGAGATTCCGTTTTCGACAAGGAATGCTGCCAGGGCCTTTACGCTTATCGCACCGACTCCGCCATCCACTCGTAACCGAAGGACGCCCGTGCATACTCCGTCGGCTACCACCGGGGCGCCTGAGAGGCCCTCGTAAGAAGATAGCTGGATCGACGCTGACACGCTTAGGTCCAAGTCCATCTTGAGAATTGGGACCTCCAGGACCTGAACGATTTCGCCCGAGGCGCGGTAGCCGATTGATCCCTTTTGCACGGGAAAGCCGTGCGATTGCCACTGCTTGCCTTCGCGCGGCAAATCAACGGACAGATCCAGTGCTGGTATGCCCGCTTCCTCCGAGACAGACAGCAAGCATGCGTCAAGGTCCTCATTGACAGCCAAGACTCTGGCAATCAACTCTAGCTTCCCGGAGGGACGTGCAAACGCCACGGAAATCTCCGTGCCGGAATCTATCGCATCCCGAACGCAGTGCCTCGCGGTTAGGAGGATGGAGTCTGCGATGAGGAAGGCGGTTCCATAGGTTTCCCCACATTTTGTTTGGCAGGTGGCGTCGTTAATTTGAGTGTCTATCATAGTTTTACGCAGTACCTATTACTATCCAGTCGTTGCTGTTCTCATGCACGACGAATGCCGCGCCCGACTTGGATTTGTATTTCGAGAGTTGTCGAGATTGGGGCGTCGAATGGCTGAAATGCAGGTGCCGAACGAAGGCGCTTGGCCTGTCCACGATTTCGCGTAAGACCGGAAGATCTGGATGGCCATGCTTCGCCCCGTTTGTTGAAATTAGATAGACGGGGGAATCTACCAGGCTCAGTAGTTTGCAGGTCGTATTGCGCATGCTGCCGTGATGGGATACCTTTATTGCGTCGAATACCAGCGGAAGCCCTCCGTGAGCACGTTCCTCGATGGCTTCCTCGATATCCTGTGCCCAGGAGTCCCCCAGGAACAACACATTCGATGCTGGCATTTCGATAGATACCGCGATTGAGCTCCCGTTATTGATCGAGTCGTCGGGAAGGTAGGCTTCCCCCAAGGATTTTTCCGAGTTCTGCGAGTGCCCAATTTCGGCGAAGGCGGCTTGCATCGACGCTTTGTCGGCTGCGCTTAGGAATTCGAACGCGTCATCGAATCTCTCGCCTTCGAGCACGTTGCCGACCAGCCCATAGCGCTGCAATTCGGCGATCCAACGATCCCTCAAGTCTCCAAGTCGCTCTGGTTTGGGGCCTAGGACTGTAATGCGGGCACCGGGTCCCAAGGCGAATTCACCGACACTCGTATCAATGGCGCGGCGTCCGTCCGATCCGTTCCAGTCGTAGCCACCTTTTAGGAGCAGAGAGGCGAGCGAGCTTCCTTGTCTTGCGCTAATTTCTTCGCCGAGCCTCGACGACTCGTTTGAAAGTGAAAAGCCGCGCCTGCAAATGTCGTCAATCAGCCGGTTGTCATCATCGGACAGTTCCCTGCTTGCCCGACTTGAGTTGACCGGAATCGAACGCAAGCTGTTGTGCCATACGCGCTCGACTTTCACGATCTTCGGTGCTTTTGCGGGACCGTTGTCGCAGAAGAATTTAATGAGTCCGGAAATGTGGTCGGCATCTATGTGCGTTGCGATTACCAAATCCAGTACACGTCCTTCTCGCCCCATCGCGGCCAGCTCTGAACGGATCTCATTCTGAAAGGTCGATGCGAATCCTCCGTCGATCAGAACGGCGAATCCATCAGGATTTTCGTCCTTGAGGAGGAACGCATCGCCGTTAGAAGCAGCAAACATTTTGACTTGCGGCATATATGTCCAAGGATGGGGGAAATTTGAATAGAGGCAGCGTAAGAGTGAGATTAACTAGAAGTTCACGAATGTCGAATCTTGCATATTGACAATGATCTCGAAGAGGAAGGTCTGAAATTCCACGCATGGCAATAGGTCGAGTGGCCATCGTCAAGATTGGTTACACCTTGAAAGCCTCCATATGCGGAGCAGAGCGATGGAGATGCCTTTGGGTGTTATGGCAGACATCTTGTCTGCCACATCGCTTTCCCGGGAAGCGATGCCGAGGATCGGCGCTATCTATCGGATTGAAACGCCACCAATTGTAACCGCTTGGACAACCTCACGGCCCCGTCGAGCGCCTTCTTTCTCATCCTCTGGCGCAGGCGTTTCAAGTACTGGGAATCGACGAGCAACTCGGCGTCGAGGTCCAATCCGGAACGGTTTGTAACGACTGTGCTACTGCGGCCAGTCCTGAGCAAGCACGCGATGTGGGGAATATCCTGCGATGGACATCGCGTCTCTGGGGCTGAAACGTGATAGAATTCATTGAAATATTCCCCACTGTTTTCGCTGAGGACCAGTGTTCATGCGGGTTTCCAGCCGAAAGCGTCGCGGACTGTTAATCCGCAGGTCCCTGGTTCGAGTCCAGGTCGGGGAGCCAGAATACATAAGGGCCCGTGAGAAATCACGGGCCCTTGTCGTATGGTTTCATTACCCTGATATTTCCCAATCGGGAAATATTCATACATACGCTCCCACTCATAGAAATCACGTGAAGACTGGCATCAAGTGCTAGACCGTACCTATCCGTGATTTTTCATGTCAATATATCCATTAATTGAATACAATCATTACATGAATATTTGTGTAACTTTCTTGGATTCTTATGAACGACATGATCACTTTCGGAGTTGGCGTCCTGACCGCCTTCATTGGCACATGGGGTGGGGCATGGGTCATCATCAAGCGCCAAGAAGCGGGTCGTAAGTATCCCCGGAAGCTATTGCTAGAGATTCTTGAGATGCTGAAGGGGTACGACACATACCGCCTCGCAGAAAATCACTTCAATAATCGTTCAACGGTTGAGAAAAAAGCAGTCCTCGTGCCGCTGAAGAACCTGGGCATCCCGCTACGAATCGACGTTGTTGATGATTCCTATGATGTCGAGCACGTTCATTTCGACGACAAGGTTGTAGACAAGAAGGCCGTTGAAAAAATGTGCGACTTCGTGAAGAGGGGGCTGTGCGATGACTTATTCTTCAAAGAGATCGGTGCTGATTTCTACAACGCATCGCCAAAAATCATCTTGGCACGTGATCTTGCGATACGGTTCCTCGACGGATGGGCAACTCAACCAAATACCGCAACAATTGCCGATGTCATGCGCGCGGCACGGGTTAATACCAATCAATTTCAGGTCATTGAGATCTTCTACAAGACTGTGGACGTTATTGAGAACGGTAACGCAACCGCTGCTAAGATTGATGCAGCAAAGCAGAATGTACGGAACGGCGTTTTCGATCATTTGTTCTTCTGGGATGTGCGTGCATATGAGAACATGAATTCCCAACGAACTCTGGCCGATACAGTCAATAGGCTAGCCGTATCCGCGAATGCCCCAGCGGTGCAATTGCCGACGAATGCTACGGGTGCGGAAAATACGTTGCCAGGCCCGCGAACAGGATAGCTGGATCAAGATGTTAGTAGACGTAGGAAAACTATGACTCTGAACTTTGAACGTTTGCGCGACCATATCCTTCCTCTCTCTCGGGCGAGCACCGTTGAGCTGATGGAGAGCTACGATTTCATGGGAAGCTTCTGGTTCGACGAGTTAGGATCGAGTAGCGTTTAGATGGGTTCGCTAAATAAACCTGTGCCATTATTCCGGTGCCAAAGGCAGGCTTTGGAAACGATTTTCGCTGAAAGGCAATGATGGGCAATCAGGAAGAATTCTTCATATGGACGCCCCGCCATACTTTCTACGTCCAATCCATGCTGTTCAACACCGCATCGGCTTTGCAGTCCTGTGAGAAGGCATCCAGGTACGTAAAGGCAATATCCGAGGGGAAGCTTGGCCCGCAGGAGCGGAAGGACGAGGTTCTGGACTGCCTCCAGAACCTCGTCAACCAGGTAGGCGCGATTTCGAGGTACTTCTTCCCCTCCCGTGAGGAGCCCAGAGGGGCTACTCCTGACCAAAAGCGCATGCACGTGAAGCGGGGGATGTACCTGCGTAAGGTGTTCGGGGTGGGCGACGACAGCCCGCTGAGGAACAGGGGGCTCAGGAATTCGGTCGAGCACTTCGACGAGCGGCTGGACTTGTACCTTGAGGCTGGCATCGCAGGGCATATCTTCCCGAGCCTCATCTTGGACGAACCCGAAGAGACGGAGGTCCCTCATCATATCTTCAGGGCGTACTACTTAAGGGAAGGCATATTCCAAGTTCTGGGCGAACGGTACGAGATCCAGCCGCTCGTCGAGGAGGTTGGAAGGATCCACGACCTGTTGGTCAAGTTCGACGAAAATGGCGGGGTCTTTAGGGAGCTTTGAAGGCAAATTCACAGCATTGGCGCGCGTCGTTGGCGTGCTGAGAATGGGGAATATTCCACGCAAGAAACCCTGGCTTAAGGGAATGAACCGCGAGAGAATAACAGCAAATATTCCCCATGGTTTTCGCTGAGGCTCAGTGCTCATGCGGGTTTCTAGCCGAAAACGGGACGGACTGTTAATCCGCAGGTCCCTGGTTCGAGTCCAGGTCGGGGAGTCAGAATTCAAGAAGCACCAGAAAAAGGAGCTCCATGCCCAGGCATGGAGCTCTTTTTTTTGTGGGGTCCGGGATTGTGCAGTGCGCGCTTACCTGATCGGCGAGAGCAGCCTGTCGTCGGTGACCAGGTTGCGCACGCCGTGCGCGTGGTCTTCCTTGAAGACATTGGCGGTGCACCAGGCGCCGACGGATTCGGCATTCACCTTCAGCACTTTCGGACGCACGCTCCACGAGACCTGCAAGGGCGAACCTTTTTCATTGTAGCTCGGGCCGGTGGTCGAACCCGCGTATTGGATGGGTTTGCCCGTGCGTTTGGGGATGCGCTTGGCCTGCTGGTAGCCGTTGACTTCGCCGAGCTCGGTAAGTCCGGCAAAATCGGCCGCCCTGGCGTCATTGACCAGCACCAGAACCTGGGCTTCGACGCGAAGCTGGGGATTGGCATCGGCTTCGCTGAGGCAAGCGCTCAGCGTCGGACCAGGCGTTACTTGTGCCGTGCTGTGCACGTAGTGCAGTTCGATGGTGTCGCCCACCTGGAGGCCGCCGTGCTCGCCGGAACAGACCTCGGCGCTCAGCGGGGTGGCCTCGGCGGGCGTCAATTTGCCGGCATATTTGAACCCCGCATCGGATGGCACCGAGAATTGCCTGCCTTTGTGTTCGGCGTTCTTATGGAAATGAATATTGCAGAGATTCATTTTGGACGCGGCCGGCGCCGTGGTGAACACGCGCAGGTTGCTGCCGCCTTTGGCGCTCAGGTCGCGCGGCGCCTGGGGGCCGTAACCTTTGCCTTCGGTGGCCTTGATCAGGGCCGCGTTCTGGGCTGCTAACGATTCGCTCCCGGCATGGTGAGCATCTTGGGCATAGGCGCTCGTGCTCAGCGTGAGCGCTAACAGGTTCAAGGCGTATGGTATTTTCATCGTGCGTTCTTCAGGTTAGGCCAATGGGAACTTGATTCTAACTGCTTTGAAGTGGGCAGTCGATCAGTCGTCCGGGCGGCTGGGTTGTGTCTACCAACAGGGTCTGCTGAAGTTAAATGCGCGGGGCCGCCTGCGCCGTATCAATGTCGAAGCCAGCGGCGGTCTTATGCTCGGTCGGTAGTCCTTAAAGGAGACCCGACATGAGACACCAACCTTTTGTTGCCACCCTGACCGCCCAGCCTGTGTATGCGCTGGGCGATCCCGTCGTCATTACCGTCGACATCGAAAATACCAGCGCCGAGGCTTATCAATTGCTGACCTGGGGCACGCCGCTGGAGCCCACCCTCAGCGGCGACTGCTTCGTCGTCGAGCGCGACGGCCAGACCATCCCCTACGACGGCCGCTTCGTCAAACGCGGCGATCCGCCGGCCAGCGCTTATACGCTGATCGGTCCGGGCGATCGCCAGAGTTTCAGCGTCGATATTTCCGAGGTGTACGCGATCGACCAGGCCGGGCAATACAAGGCGGTGCTGAACGCCGTGTTTTTCGATGCCTTCATGGTGGTCGGCACCGTCAAAGCGGGCGCGCGCAAGCGCCAGGCGCACGAGGCGCACGCGGCGCCGCCGGCCGAGGTGCAGTTCGAGGTGGTGGCCGGCGCCTCGCCCAAATCGACCTCCGGCCAGCTGGCGCGCAAGGCCGAGTCGCAACTGGCGAAGAACAATGCCAAGGCGCCCAGTTTCAACGGCGGTACGGCGACCCAGCAGGCCGACACCCTCATCGCCCACGGCAATGCGCAGTATTTCGCGGCGCTCTCCGCGGCCCAGCTTGCCGCCGGGCCGGCCAGCAGCAACAGCTTGTACCAGACCTGGTTTGGCGCGTTCAACCAGGGCCGCTACGACAAGGTCAATGACGACTACAACAAGATCTCCAACACGCTGGTCAACGAGCAGGTGACCTACGATTTCACCGGCCAAGGGCACGGCAGCGACACCTGCCAGCCGGGCTACTTCGCCTTTACCTACAAGGGTTCGCGCACGGTCTGGCTGTGCAGCAGCTATCTGAGCGCGGCGCAGATCGGCACCGACTGCAAGTTCGGCACGCTGGTGCACGAGTGGAGCCACGCGGTGGCCGACACCGACGACATCCAGTACGGCGAAACGGCCTGCCTGGCGCTGGCCACCAGCGATCCCGACAAGGCCGTCAAGAACGCCGACAGCCACGAATATTTCGCCGAGCACCTGGCCCAGTCGGACTTCGGCAAAAGCTTCACCTTCATCACCGACCGCAGCACCTTCGGCAAGGACGAGATCGACACGATGCCGTCGCCGGCCGTGATCGACAAGGCGTTCTACGTGATAGCCGACGGCTTCTGGCCGGACAAGCTGGGCATCACGCCCGGCACGCTGGGCAATTCGCCGACGGTGAAGCCGGCCATCACGTTCAATCCGGCGGTGCCGGGCATGTCGGTCACGGTGACGTCGCTGGAGGCCGAGGACAGCAGCCTGCCGGTCGCGCCGCAGCGCTTCACCTGGGTCTGCCGGATCACCTTCGCCAACAGCAGCGGCTTCCCCGCCAGCGCCGGCCAGACGCTGGCGGTCGACATGACGGCCATCCTGGGCGGCCTGAGCGCCAACGCGCAAATCCTGCTGATACGCGACCCCAATCCGTGGGAGGTGGACGGCCCGACGTCCTGGCTCAGCACCGACTTGCGCGTGTTCAAGATACGCGACGGCGACGCCCGCTTCGGCGCCACCATCAGCGGCAACGCCAATGCCTACATCAAGCAGGTGCTGGCCAACCTAAACGCCGGCACGGCCGGCGAGAGCTTCGACAACCTGGCCACCGACGCGACGCTGGAGCTGTCGCAAAAGGTCAACGGCACGGCCATGTTCAACTTCGCCATCGCCCGCGTGCACTATCGCGGTTCGACCAACATCAGCAATGTGCGCGGCTTCTTCCGGTTGTTCCCGGTCAGCACCACCTCGACCGAGTTCGACGCCGCCACCACCTACCGCCGGGCCACCAGCGGCAGCGAGGTGATCCCCTTGCTGGGCTTGAGCGGCGGCGGCGATCTGCTGACGATACCGTACTTCGCCGAGGCGCGCGTCGACTCGTCCAACACCGCGTTGACGGCGCAGCATGATCCCACCAATGTGCGCGGCATGAACGGCACCGGCGGCGAGGTGTTCGCCTACTTCGGCTGCTGGCTCGACATCAACCAGACCCAGGCGCAGTTCCCGACCCATCCGTCGCCCGCCAACGGGCCGTGGGGTTCGGGCCGCAAGAGCATCCAGCAGCTGGTGCGCAACGCCCACCAGTGCCTGGTGGCGGAAATCGCCTTCGATGCCGCTCCGGTGCCGGCCGGCATATCGCCGGCGGCCTCGGACAAGCTGGCGCAGCGCAATCTGTCTATCGTCGAATCGCCCAATCCGGGCTACGCGGCGTCGCGGCGGATACTGGGCACCTTCGAGCTGCGCCCGGCCAAGGGCGCCGAGCAGTTGCCGGACCGCCAGCCCGACGAGCTGCTGATCGAATGGGGCAACCTGCCACGGGACAGCATCGCCAGCATCTACATACCGGAGGTGGCGGCCAGCCAGATCGTCGCGCTGGCCGGCGCGCGCTACGTCAACCACGGCATCACCTTGCTGGATGACCAGACGCTGCAGTTAAGGGTCGGTGGTATTTCCTATGTGCCGCTGCCGCCGGGCGCCGCGTTCGGCCTGACCGGCTTGCTGTCGGTGCAGTTGCCCGACTCCATACACAAGGGCGAGCAGTACACGGTGGTTGTGCGCCAGGTCAGCGACACCTTCGCCTTGCCGCCGGTGGTGATCGGCATCCGCGGCGAAGGGCGCGCCGCGGCGACGCGGGAGCCGGCGGTGAACGTGATCCGCTGGCGCCGTGTCGTCGGCAGTTACCAGTTGACGATACCGGTGCGCACCAAGGAAGTGATCGTGGGCGCCGAATCGCGGCTGCTGTCGGTGCTGCGCTGGATACTGGAGTCGGTGCCGGCCGGCGACCGCTGGCATCCGGTGTTCAGCCGCTACGTTTCGCTGATCGGCGAACGTGTCGGCGGACTGGGCGGCGATCCCGACCACATCAAGCCGTCGCCGGACGGCTCCGGCGGCGAGGCGGGCGGCGGCCAGCACGGGCACCCACCCGGCCACGGCCACGAGCACACGCACCGTTACCAGGGCAAGGTCAGCGGACTGATCTACGATTGCTTCGGCGACTTCGCCGGCTTCCTGCTGGACACCTGCGGAAAGGAACTGGAATTTTGCACGCATGAGCACCAGATCGAAGCGTTGGCGCGCACCGCCTGGCGCGAGCGGATGGCGATCACGGTGGTCGCGGGTTCATCCCATCCTCATCGACCGCTGACTATCATCCTGCAGAGGGCGCCGAAAATCTGCGGGCAGGGGGCA
Organism: Duganella sp. GW822-FHT06D06; assembly: GCF_058799615.1. Classification (NCBI taxonomy): domain Bacteria; kingdom Pseudomonadati; phylum Pseudomonadota; class Betaproteobacteria; order Burkholderiales; family Oxalobacteraceae; genus Duganella; species Duganella sp. GW822-FHT06D06. The sequence goes on along the minus strand of NZ_JBXALQ010000002.1, from coordinate 415,716 downwards.
TAAGCCGGGAGGCGGACTTCAGTCAGGCGACAAAGCCCAGGCTGCACCGCTTGGGCTTTGTTGTTTTTTGCGGTCGCGCTGGATGTCATATGTTGCATTCCTCGCCTCGATGCCAAGGAATGCCACCACCTGCTGCGCGATGCCGGCCCTATACCTCATGGTCGCCTGAGCAACGGCGTCGCGCCGGAACAGGTGGGTGGTATTTTCCATCCCTTCGTCACCGCTACGCTGGGGCGGGGCGGCCTTGATGTAGCCAAATTGGCATGCTTCCCGTGTTATATTCTGGACACTGAATTTGACCAGGGGATGATGATGTCGAGAAAGTGGTTGCTGGGGATGGGCGTGGCGATGAGCATGATGACGGCCGCGCGTGCCGAAGTACCCTTGCCGGTGCAGGTACACCTGACGCATATTGCGCCCGATACCTGGCGCGCCGACTATCGGTTTTCGCAACCGGTGACGTCGCTCCGGTTCGTGCCGGTGGCCGACTTCCGCAAGTCCGCGTGGAAGGTGTTGACGCCCGGCGTGACGCTGACCACCGGCGGCGAGCATGACACCTTGGCCGCCGCCAACGGCAAACCGCTGCGACAGCTCAGCGTGGAAATCTCGACCTTCGATCAACTGATGGAGAAGCAATACGTCGCCATGGACCGCTTCTCCGACGGCGGGCGCCTCGTCTACCTGGGCTTCCTGCAAGGCGAGGCCCGGCAGGGCAAGGTGGTGCGCGATATCGCCGCCAACTTCAAGCTGGAAGGCCTGGGCAAGGAAACCGTGCTGGTGCCCGCCACCCCGGCCGCGCCTGCCAACAACGCGACGCCGTATGCCTACTTCGGCCCGCAGTCGCCGGTCACCGCCGGCGAGGCGCAGGTGCTGCTCGACCCCAGCCTGTCCGACTGGGCCAGGGACACGTTGCTCGACACCACGGCCAGGATGTCCACCTACTACAGCGCGGCGTACCGGCAGAAGCTGCGGCAGCCCTTGCTGCTGCTGGTGGCCGTCAGCGATACCGCCTCCCCTGGCCTGTCGATCAAGGGCGGCGTGGTCGGTGCGCAGATCGTCTACCGTCTCGGCGGCACGGCCCTGCTGACCGCCGAATCGACCAAGAAACGGGAGATGGTCGCCAAGGTCGTGGCGCATGAAATGGCGCACCTGTGGCAGAACAATGTGCGCCGTGGCGGCATCAGCGGGAAGTCGCCGCCGTGGGTGCACGAGGGCGGCGCCGAGGCCATGGCGCTGGACGGCCTGCTGCGCAGCGGCATCTGGAGCGCCGAGCAGGGCCAGGCGTTCACCGCCGCCACGCTGGATGAGTGCGCGAAGCTGGAACACAGCTTCGACAGCTTTCGCGGCATCTACGCTTGCGGCTTCGAGCGCTTCAATCAACTGAATGTCGACATCGTGCCGCTGTGGCGCGACATGATCAGCGCCGCCGACAGCAAGGGCGAAATCTACAGCGAGGCGATGATCAACTCGCTTGTCGCGGGAGCGGGCAAAGCCGCGCCTTGATGTGCGTCAAAGGAGGGGATGGGGCGCTTCTTATCATGGTAGTCCAACCATTTGAAGGAGGCTGCCATGGCTAACAGTTTGATGCGTCTTGATCCTTTCCGCGACCTTGCCCGTTTCGATCCCTTCCGCGACATGGATGAAATGTTTCGCGACTTTGCGCCGGCGGCGTGGCGCGGCACCGACGTGACGCCGCGCATGCGGATGGATGTGAGCGAGACCGACAAGGAGTTTCTGGTCAAGGCCGAAATCCCGGGCGTGCAAAAGGAGGACATCAAGGTGGCCGTCAACGGCAACCAGGTGTCGCTGAGCGCCGAGATCAAGGACGCACAGCAGGCCGGCGCCAACAAGACCGGCGTCCTGCGCAGCGAGCGTTATTACGGACAAATTCAGCGCAGCTTCACGTTGCCGCAGGATGTGGATGACGACCAGGCCGAGGCCCGTTACGAAAACGGCGTGCTGCACCTGACGCTGCCGAAAAAAGTCGGCACCGGCGGCAAGCAGCTGTCGATCCAGTAATCAATGCGAGGGGGCGTTGCAGGCCGGGTCCGCATCCCAGCGGCCGGAGCAGATGCGCGAGCGGCACAGCATGCCTTCGATCAGTCCCAGCTGCTTGCAGCGCGCCAGCAGCTGCGCCGTGCTGTCGCCTTCCTGGCGCTCGACCACGTCGCGGTTGCGCTCCGGCAGCACCGCCGCCGGCTTGTTTGAATGCGCCACCAAAGCGGTGAGCAGGGCGACATCGGTATCGCCGGAAGCCGCGCCTGGCGCGGCGACGGCGGGACGCGCCACCGGCAAGCGTGCGGCGGGCGTGGCGGCTGTGTTTGCGGCGCCAGCCTGCCTGTGCGTTGTGCCGGCCGACCGTGGCGCTTCGGACCTTGCCGGCGCGTGCGCGGCCGGCGCTGCCGATGCCGCTGCTGCGGATGGCTGGTGAGACACCGGCGCCGGCGTTGGCGATGGCCGGGCGATCGATTCGTTCACAATTGCCGCCGCCTGCACGGGCTGCGGGCCGGCTGCGGCTTGCGGCTCTGCCGCTTCAACTGGCCGCCGCTCGACATGCGCACGCACGCTGCCGCGGTTGCGCGCAAATGAGCCAGGGGTGAGCGTGTCGTCGTGCACCAGCCAGGCGACCGCGCATATGGTCAGCACCAGCAGGCCGAGGCCGATGGTCCAGCCGTCGATGGTCCAGCTGCTGGTGCGTGGCGGCTTGGCTGTCTTCGGGCCGTGTTCCAGATGCGCCAGTATGCGTTTGCCGCCATCCGCCGCCATGCGGTTGGAGCTCATCAGGTCGGGTTTTTGCTTCGACGTATCCACGGTATTTCCTCCGAATTTGATCTGCTCTTTCACGCCGCTTGCTGGAGCGCCTACGATGAAGCGTGCTCGCCCTCAGTGTCCGATCTGCGGGGCGACCTTGCTTTGACGGAGCGCACCATGTTTCTCTTTTCAGTCTTTCTGTTTTTCATCTTGGCTTGCGTAGGCGCATGGCTGGCGCTGTTTCCCGCCGGGCGCGACGTGGTGGCGCAGTCGATGTCGGCCATCGGCCGGCGCATCGAACAGGGACTGCGCGGCGGCTACCTGCAGGGCGCGCACCAGGCGGCGCAGGCGCGACGCAGCGCCGGCGGCGGCTTGCTGAGCGCGCTGAAGTTCTTGCAGCGCCGCTATCTGTTGGTGCTGTCGGCCGCGGTGCTGCTGACCGTGCCGCCGATGCTGGCGCTGGTGCTCAGCGGCCGCAGCATGCTGGGCGGCTACGACAGCGACAGCCATACCGTCAATGACCAGGTCGCCAATCTGCTGAAGGGCGAGCAACTGGCGGCGCCGGCGCAGTTGCCGCCGCTGGTCTTCACGACGGCGGAGGTGACGCTGGTGCGGCCGCTGCTCGACGGCGCCAACCGCAACTGGCAGCTGCTCGACCCCGACTTCGCCCAGCGCCTGCTGCTGGTGTTCAGGATCATGAAAGAGCACCACGGTTACGACATGGCGATCCTGGAGGGCTACCGCAGCCCGGAGCGGCAGAACGCGCTGGCCGCCGCCGGTCCCAGCGTGACCAACGCCAAGGCCTTCCAGAGCTATCACCAGTTCGGCCTGGCGGCGGACTGCGCCTTCCTGCGCAACGGCAAATTGCTGATCTCCGAGAAAGACCCTTGGGCCATGCGCGGCTACCGCCTGTACGGCGAGGCGGCCGAAGCGGTCGGCCTGCGCTGGGGCGGCCGCTGGACCATGATGGACTTCGGCCACACGGAGTTGCGGGTGGCGGGCACCGTGCGGAAATAGCACGGCGCGGGGCGATGATTGTGCTGCCTCAAGTAATCCCAGCTTTGTTGGTGGCAACATTGTTCGGTCCGCTTGCTGCTCAGGCGCTGTCGTTCAAGCCGGCCTACACCCATGATGCGAAGAATCTGGTACTTCCTCACCGATACCCGCCACCTGACCATCATCGGCCTGACTGCGATGGCGGCCCTGTTCTACCTCGGCGCGCAAGTGCTGGAGCTGGCCCTGATCTGGGCGCTGGCGGCCAGCGCGCTGATGCTGTTGCTGGCCGGCCTGGCGTGGCTGTGGCGGCGTCGGCGCGCCAGCCGTGAATCCGAACAGCTGGGCGCGGCCATCGGCGCCCAGGCCGCCGCCGAGGCGCAGCCGCAGGACCAGTCCGGCGCCGAGGTCAAGCTGATCCGCGATGACATGTTGAAGGCGATCGACACCATCCGCGGTTCCAAGATGGGCATCGTGTCCGGCACGCGCGCCTTGTACGAGCTGCCGTGGTACATGATCATCGGCAATCCGGCGGCCGGCAAGAGCACGGCCATCACCAACTCCGGTTTGCAGTTCCCCTTCGCCGACGGCAAGATCGTGCAAGGCGTGGGCGGCACCCGCAACTGCGACTGGTTCTTCACCACCGACGGCATCCTGCTCGACACGGCCGGGCGCTACTCGGTGCAGGACGAGCACCGCGCCGAATGGTTCGGCTTCCTGGACCTGCTGAAGAAGTACCGCCGCCGCGCGCCCATCAACGGCATCCTGATCGCGGTCAGCATCGCCGAATTGCGCGGCGACGATCCCGAGGTCGGCATCAAGCTGGCGCGCAGCCTGCGCAAGCGGGTGCAGGACCTGATCGAGCGGCTGGAGGTGTTCGCGCCGGTGTACGTGGTGTTCACCAAGGCCGACCTGATCGCCGGCTTCGGCGAGTTCTTCGCGCGCGCCGAGCGCGGCGAGCGCGAACGCGTGTGGGGCGCGACCATGCCCTACAAGCGCAACACCGGCAGCCAGCAGATGATGACCTTCTTCGACCGCAGCTTCGATGAGCTGTGCGCCGGCCTGAAGGAACTGAGCCTGGCCAATATGGGCCAGCAGCGGCGCGACCGCATGGAGCCCGGCGTGTTCACCTTCCCGTTGGAGTTCGCGACGATACGCGCGCCGCTGCGCAGCTTCCTCGTCACGCTGTTCGAGGAAAACCCGTTCCAGTTCAAGCCCGTGTTTCGCGGCTATTACTTCACCAGCGCCTTGCAGGAGGGCGTGGCGGTCAGCGAACAGTCGCAGCGGCTGGCCAGGCGCTTCGAGCTGTCGCTGCCGGACGCGCCGCCGGTCGCCGCCAGCGGGCAGTCGGGCTTCTTCCTGCTGAATTTATTCCGCAATGTGATCTTCGCCGACAAGGACCTGGTGTCGCAGTACGCCAGCAAGCATAAGGTCAAGCTGACTTACGCGGCGTTCTTCGCGGCGGCGGTTTTGCTGGGGGTGTCGCTGGGCGGCTGGAGCTGGTCGTATCTGGGCAACCGGCAGCTGGTCAGCAATGTCCAGGCGGACCTGGACAAGGTGATCAAGCTGCAAGCCAAGCGGCTGGATCTGCAATCGCGGTTGGAGGCGCTGGAGATCCTGCAGGATCGCATCGAGCAGCTGGACAAGTACCGCGCCGACCGGCCATGGTCGCTGCGTATGGGTTTGTATCAGGGTGAGCTGTTGGAGCGCAAGCTGCGCGAGGAGTACTTCGCCGGCGTGCGGGAGGTGATGCTCAAGCCGGTCGTCGCCAACCTGGAGACGCTGCTGTCGGAGATGAACGCCCACGCCGACCAGTTGCAGGCGCCCGGCGCGCCGCCCGCAGCTGGCACGCCGGCCGCACCCGCACCCGCCGCCGCGCCGGGACGCCAGTTCCAGGAGGCCTCCGCCGTCAACGTCGAAGACGCCTACAACGCCTTGAAGAGTTATCTGATGCTGGCCGATACCGCGCGCGCCGAACCCGGTCACCTGAACGACCAGCTGACCCGCTACTGGCGCGGTTGGCTGGAAAACAACCGTGGCGCCATGCCGCGCGAGCAGATGATACACAGCGCCGAGCGGCTGATGTCCTTCCACCTTGCGCAGATCGCCGATCCATCCTGGCCGCGCATCGAGCAGAAGCTGGCGCTGGTCGACCAGGCGCGCGAGAACCTGCGCCGCGTGGTGCGCGGCATGCCGGCCAGGGAGCGGGTCTACGCCGACATCCGCGCCCGCGCCAACACGCGCTTCCCGGCGATGACGGTGGCGCGCATGGTGGGCGAGCAGGATCAGGCGCTGGTCACCGGCAGCCATGCCATCGCCGGCGCCTACACCCGCGAGGCATGGGAGAAGTATGTGCAGGACGCCTTCCGCGAAGCCGCCACGCACGAACTGCAAAGCGCCGACTGGGTCCTGAAGACCGCCGCCCGCGACGACCTGACGCTGGAAGGCAGTCCCGAACAAATCCAGAAGGGCCTGACCGATTTGTACAAGGCCGACTACGCGAGCGAATGGCAGAAGTTCGTCCAGGGCGTCACCATCGCCAACCTGAATGGCTTCGACGCGGCGGTCGTCGCGATGAACCGCCTGGGCGATCCGCAGTCGTCGCCCATCGCCAGGCTGCTGAGTACTATCCATCAGCAAACGTCCTGGGACAATCCCGCCATCATGAGTGCCGAGTTGAAGCAAGCGCAAACCGGCTTCGTCAACTGGGTCAAGAACAGCGTGCTGCGGCGCGGACCTTCGCAGGTCAACGTCAACCTGCAACTGGAGCCGACGCGCGGCGACAAACCGATGGGGCCTATCGGCCGCGAGTTCGCCGGCGTCGGCAAACTGGTGGCGGCCAAGGACAAGGATGCGTCGCTGATGCGCTCCTACATGGAGACGCTGTCCAAATTGCGCAGCCGCCTGAACCAGCTGAAGAACCAGGGCGATCCCGGTCCCGGCGCGCGCCAGTTCATGCAGCAGACATTGGAAGGCAACGGCTCCGAACTGGCCGATGCGCTGCGCTACGTCGACGAGCAGATGCTGACCGGGATGAGCGACGCGCAGAAACAGGCCATCCGTCCCATCCTGGTGCGGCCCTTGATGCAGACCTTCGCCGTGCTGGTCGGACCGGCCGAGGCGGAGATCAACAAGACCTGGCTGGCGCAGGTCTACGAACCGTTCCAGCAATCGCTGGCCAATAAATATCCGTTCTCGCCGAACGCCCGCATCGAAGCAGGCAATGCCGAAATCGCCCAGTTCTTCGGGCCGGACGGCTTGATCGCCAAGTTCGCCACCGGCGCCATGGGGCCGCTGGTGCTGCGGCGCGGCGACGTGCTGGCGTCGCGCACCTGGGCCGACATGGGCATCACGCTGTCGCCGCAAACCGTGGCGCGCTTCCCCGGCTGGATCGCACCGATAGGCGCGGGCGGCGTCGCCTCGTCGGCCGCCGCGCAGACCATCTTCCAGATCCAGCCGATGCCGGCGCCCGGCACGCTGGAATACACCGTCGATATCGACGGCCAGCAGCTACGCTACCGCAACACGCCGGCGCAGTGGGCCAATATGGTTCATCCCGGCCCGCAGGGGGCACCTGGCGCGCGCATCACGGCGGTGGCCTTCGATGGCCGCAGCGTGGAGGTGTTCAACGAGCCGGGCCAGTTCGGCCTGAAACGCATGATCGACGCGGCGGCCAAGCAGAAGCGCGAGGGCGGCGTGTTCGAACTGCGCTGGACCAGCGGCACGATCACGGTGGCGATGGGACTGAAAATCATCAGCAGTCCTGACAGCAGCGGCGCGGCGCCGCAGGAGCAGGGCTTCCGTGGCATGAAGCTGCCGGAAACGATAGTCGGAGCCGCGCCATGAAGCGGGCGCCGCAAACCGCGCGCATCGGCTACTTCGGCAAACTGCCCGCGCGCGCCGACTTTATCAAGGCTGCCGACAACCTGGCGCTGGCCAATCTGCTGGACGGCTGGCTGGCCGAGGTCATGAACCTGCTCAGCATCGATCCGCGCTGGAAGCTCAACTACGACGCCATGCCGCCCTTGGATTTCGCCTTCGTCGGCACGCGCAGCAAGCGCGCGATCGCTGGTCATCTGCGGGCCAGCAGCGACCTGTCGCAGCGGCGTTATCCCTTCCTCAGCATGAGCGCCATCGAGATCGACGACCCGCGCAGCTTTGTCGCCCGCAGTCCGCTGGTGCTGGCGCCGTTGTGGGAGCTGCTGGAGCCCCTGGCCAACGACGTGTTCGAGGCGGCGGAGCCGGAAGCCGGCTTGCAGGCGATGGCCGCCACCACCGTCGAAATCGATCCTGCCGCCGCCGAGCTTCAGCAGATGTTCGTCGATTTCCTCGATCGCCACAGCGTCGCCGGGCTGGAGGCGATGTTGGGCCGGGCGTCGGTGCGGCGGATGATACTGGCGATCGGCCTGCTGTTGCAGCCGGTGCGCCACTGCGGCGCCGCACGACTGGACAAAAGCCTGGTGCTGCCTTTGCCATCGGCGCCGCGCCAGCGCTACCTGGTGGCGGCGTTCTGGCTCGACCTGATCACGCCATTCTTGCAGCAGGCAGATTTCGAACTGAGCCTGTTCTTCGGCGAGCAGCGCGAGCAGTCGGTGCTGGTGGTCGGTTTCAGCGGCGCCGCGCCGGAGGCCCTGCAGGCGGTGATCGATCCGCTGTATGCGGCCGAGCAGCAGATCAACTTCGAGTACGCGGGCTGGGTCGATGAACTCATCTCCGGCGACGCCAATGTGCAGAAGCTGTCGGCCTACCTGGACCAGGGGCAGTTGTCGCTGCGCTCGGCCCACGCGCTGTTCCACGAAACCTTTGCCTGATAAGGAGTCATGCGATGCGCCAGCGGATCCTCTGGCCGGCGGTGATGCCGGCGTTGCTGTCCACCTCACTCTATTGCGCCGCGCAGGCGCCGCTGCCGGCCACGCCCCGGCCGGGGCAGATACTGGTCAGCGGCGCCGTGCCCGACGAGGCCAGCAAGGCCGCCATGCTCCAGCGCCTGCGCGATCTGTACGGCGCCGAGCGCGTGGTCGACCAGCTCGCGATCGCGCCGGTGTCGCTGCCGCCCAACTGGAACGGCTACGTGCAAAAGCTGATCCAGCCGAACCTGAAGCTGATCAGCAAGGGCGAGTTGAAGATCGACGGCACCAACGTCACCGTGCGCGGCGAAGTGGCCAACGAGGCGCAGCGCCAGCAGATCGCCAGCGACATCGCCACCAGCCTCAACCCCAGCTACACCGTCAACAACGGCTTGCGCGTCAGCGCGGCGGAGCAGAACCTGCTCGATGAAACGCTGGCCAGGCGCATCATCGAATTCGAGAGCGGCAAGGCGACGCTGACCGCGTCCGGCAAGGGCATCCTGGACGAGATGGCGGCCGCGCTGCAGAAGGTCAAGGGCAAGAAGGTGGAGGTGATCGGCCACACCGACAACGTCGGCCTGCGGGAGAGCAACCTCGCGCTCAGCCAGGCGCGCGCCGCAGCCGTGCGCACCTACCTCGCCGACAAGGGCATTCCGGCGGAGATGGTCATGGTGTCGGGGCAGGGGCCGGACCGGCCGGTGGCCGAGAACAACAACGCGGAAGGACGCGCGCGCAATCGCCGCATCGAGTTCCGCGTTGCCCAGTGAAGTTCAGGGCAGGGTGATGGTCACGTAGGCCGGGCGCGGCGCCAGCTTCACCAGGTCGCTGTAGCCGGCCAGCGTGTTCTGCGTCGAATGCGCCAGCGACGACGACAGCCCGAGGTAGGCGCTCAATCCGATCAGCGCGAACACCGCCGACATGACCCACAGCGGCGTGTTGCTGCGCAGCTTGTGGACGATCTGGTCCGGCCGTTCGGCCTGCGGCGCGAAGCCCTTGCTCTTGCCCAGGATGTGGGCGATCTCGTCGCCGACCCGCGCCGTCATGTAGGCCAGCTTGTCGCCGGAATCCAGCGCGTACTTGCCGCGAAAGCCGATCAGCAGGCACATATGGAACACCTGGAGCGCCGGCAGGCGCGCGCCGCCGCCGCTGCGCAAGGCCTCCAGACGGTCGAAGAAGTGTTCGCCGGCCAGCTGGTCGCCGAAGATCACCAGTTGCAGCGGGCGCCGCTCCCACGCGGCGCGGATCGGGAACGACGACGACAAGATGATCTCGTCGAGCGCCGCGCAGAAGGCGTATTTGGCGGCGTCGATGTCTTCGCCCTGCGCGCGCAGCTTGCGTGCCTCGCGGTCGAATTCCGCCAGGTAGGCGGTGATAGTGTCGAGGAAGTGCGCCTCGCCCGGCGGCACGCTGCCGTTCTTCAGCATGAACAGCAGGTAGAAACCTTCCTGCAGCAAGTCCACCAGCGTTTGCACATGGCCGTAGCCGGGCTGCTGCTGGCGGCGCTGGCCGCCCATCAAGGTTGGAATGGCGCGGCGTTCGACCTGGGGCGTCATGCTGTCACCGCGATCAGGCCAAGGTGCAGGTCGCGTATGCCTGCCGGGACGTAGATCGAAATCGACTGCGCCTTCAACATCTGCTCATACAGCATGCCTTTGCCCTCCAGCGCGAAGTAGTAGGTGTCCGGCTGCACGGGTATCGCCGCCGGCACTTGCGGTGCGTGGGTGATCTTCACGCCGGGCATGGCGGACAGCACGCATTTTTCCACATCGTCCGGCGCGCCGACCTTGACGCGCAGCGGCACGATCTCCACCAGCTCCAGCGCCGACAGCGATGCGCTGACCGCCAGGTACAGCGTGGTGCGCTGGTCGATCTTGCCGGAATCGAGCTTGCCCAGGTGGTAGCTGGGTTTGTCCTCCGACAGCGCGATCGAGAAGTACTTGGTCGAGATGACCGTGTCCAGCAAGTCGCGGATGATGTGATCCAGGCCGGAGAAGCACTGCGCCGGGTCGTCGTGCCGGTAGCCGGGCAGGTGCGTCAGCGAGTACTGCTTGGAGTAGGTCATCATGGCGCCGGCCAGCCCAAGCAGCGCCTCGAACAGCCGTTCGGGATGCAGGTCGGGATTGCGGACGTAATGCATCAGCGCGGCGGCGGAGGTGCTGACCGTGTGCAGCAGCCAGAAAGACGAAACGTCGCCCGAGCGGAACTCGATCACATTGCGGCTAGGCTCGCGCATGTGGCCCTGCAGCGATTGCACCTTGGCCTGCAAGGCGTCCATCAGCCGGTCCAGCAGCGCCTTCAGGCCGGGAGCGCTGGCGATCGACACCGCCGGCGGGATGAACTGCGGATCCGGCTCGAAGCCGCCGGTGACCACGCGCCGCAAGCGGATCACCGGAATGCAGTCGAAGGCGCCCAGCGGTTCCTGGTCCGACACCAGCCGCGCGGATTTTTTCAGGTAGCTGACATTCGTGCCCACGGCCTGGGTGTACAGGTCCGCCGTTTCGCGGGTGGTCTGGCGGTAGCGCGCGCCGTTTTGCTGTTCCTCGGTGGCGGCGTTGCCGCCGCCGGGCGACAAGGTGGGCAGGGCGATGTGGAAGGTCAGCTCCTGCAAGGTCGCCGGCAGCACGGACAAATCGATGGCCGCAGGCAGCGGATCGCTGGCCGGGGCATCGACGATTTCGCCATCGTGGAAAATCGCCGCCAGCGACTGCAGGCGCAGGCGGTCGGTCTTCAACGCATCCAGGTCCCACTCGATTTTGCACACGCCCCACAGATAGGGATGCAGCGCGCGGGCGATCTGCTGCAATCGGGCTTCGTGATACTGGTCCTGCTGCTGGAAGTGCTGCGGCCGCAGGAACAGGCCATCACCCCACAGGACCTTGGACGGAATACTCATGCTGTCTCCAATCTTATTGACAACGGACCGAGGCCAAGGGCTTGCCGGCCTCGCTGGAAGCTGCCGCGCCGGCGCCCACGCTCATCGCGCAGGCATGCAGGCCGACAGTGATGCCGGATTTTTCCGCGTCGCCGGCGGCGAAGGCCAGCCGCCAGCGTTGTTCGGCGGGTGAGCGGAACAGCGCCACCACGCCGATGTAGTAGGCCTCGCGGGTGACCTTCTCGACGATCTCGTAACGCTGGCCGGGGATCAGCATCACTTCCTTGACCTCCAGCAGATCGTTGCCGAGCAGTTCGCGCTCTCCTTGCGTGTTGAGGAAACCGTTGAACGGCATCTGCTGAAACGCCGCCGTCTGCCGCAGTTTGTAGATGCGCGCCGCCAGCGCCAACGGCTGGGAACCTGTGCCGGCATTGAGGTTCTGGCTCGCGTGCAAGCGGATCGCGACGCTGCGCGGCGGCTTTTGCGCATCCGGCAACTCGGGTGCTTTGCGGATGCCAGCCATCTCCATCGCCGCGCCGGCGATGGAGCCTGCGGCGCAGCCCTGCAATGCCAGCAACCCTACGATCACGATAGTCTTCTGGGCGTTCATATTTTCTCCAAGCGATTCCGCCATTAGAGCGAAAGGCGCGCCGCTGAAAGTTGAGACTGCGCAAGCTAAGCCGAAAAGAAACAGTGATTGAGTAAGCGCAATGGCGGGCACAAGCATTCGGGAATAATGGGACCCTTCATGACCGCATACGCAAGAGGAGAAATTGATGATCACTCCAAGAACCTGGTTGCCCTGCATGGCGAGTTTGCTGTTGCTGTCGGCTTGCGCGACGGACGGCGACTCGGTCCGCGGCGACAAGCTGCAAGCGTCGACACTGGAGCATGCGCTGGCCGAAGCGGATACCGCCCTGGCGTCCGGCCAGAGCGACAAGGCCCAAAGCATCCTGAAAAGCGCAGCGACCAGCTACCCGGCCGACAAGACGCCCTGGCTGCACATGGCGCAGATCAAGTTCGACCGCGCCAGCTATGGCGAAGCGATCATGAATGCGCTGGAAGCCTTGCAGCGCGATCCCAACGACAAACTCGGTAACAGCATCGTCGCCGTCAGCGGCCTGCGTCTTTCCACCAAGGCGCTGGCGGATCTGAGCCAGCAAAATAATCTCAACGGATCGTTGCGCTCCGAAGCGCAGGACCTGGCCAAGCTGCTGCGCAGCAGCCTGGGTGAGGATGTACTGGTGCCTACCTCGAACAGCTCCGTGCGCAAGGCGGTTCCTGCCGCCGCTATCGGCAAGAAGACCGCCGTCGCGCCGGCGACGCCGCAACACAAGGCTAGCAGTTCAAGCAACAGCAGCGATCCTTTCGGCGGCTTGAAGTAAGTCCGTCGCCCGCGTTTTCCTTTTCGATGGAGTGTGTATGGCTAACGGAGACAGTGTACAAAAGCGCCTGACCAAGGTGCGTCCGCCACGGGTGCAGATGACGTATGACGTGGAAATCGGCGACGCGATGGAAAACAAGGAGTTGCCCTTTGTGGTCGGCGTGGTGGGCGACTTCGGTGGCAATTCGGAAGTCGAGAAGAAGCGCCTGAAGGATCGCAAGTTCGTCAACATCGATAGCGGGAATTTCGACGAAGTGCTGAGCGGCGTTGAACCCGTGGCGCGCTTCCAGGTGCCCAATCAGCTCAGCGGCGACGACACCAGTTTTAATGTGGAGCTGCGCTTCAAGGCGATGTCGGACTTCCGCCCCGAGTCGGTGGTGCAGCAGGTCGAGCCGCTCAACAAGCTGCTGGAAGCGCGCCGCAAGCTGGCCGACCTTCGCAACAAACTGGCCGGCAACGACAAGCTGGAGGACATCCTGAGCGAGGTGTTGACCAACACCGACAAGCTGGCCAGCTTGAAATCCGCCAAGGGAGGCTGACATGTCCGCACAAATGAACCCGATGCAGGAAGCCGCGCCCGCGGCGGAAGGCGCCAGCCTGCTGGACCAGATCGTCGAGCAGAGCAAGGTCGCCAAGTCCAATGTGGAGCATGCCCGCGCCAAGGACATCATCTCGGAACTGGTCAGCCAGGTACTGGATGGAACGGTCGTCGTGTCCAGCAATCTGTCGGCCACGCTGGATGCGCGCGTGGCGGAACTGGACCGGCTGATCTCCAGCCAGCTGAGCGCCATCATGCACGCTCCGGCTTTCCAGAAGCTGGAGCAAAGCTGGACCGGCCTGCATTACCTGGTCAAGAACTCCGCCACCGGCCAGGGCCTGAAAATCCGCATGCTCAACGCCACCAAGCGGGAGCTGGTGAAGGACTTCCAGTCGGCGCTGGAGTTCGACCAGAGTTCGATGTTCAAGAAGGTCTACGAAGAGGAATTCGGCACCTTCGGCGGAGCGCCCTATGCGGCGCTGCTGGGGGACTTCGAGATATCGCGCCAGCCCGAGGACATGTATTTCATCGAGCAGATGTCGCACGTCGCCGCCGCCTCGCACGCGCCGTTCATCGCCTCGGCCGCGCCCGAGTTGTTTGGCCTGGAAAGCTACGGCGACCTGGCCAGGCCGCGCGATCTGTCCAAGGTGTTCGACACCGTGGAATACGCCAAGTGGAAGGCCTTCCGTGAATCGGAAGACTCGCGCTACGTCGGCCTGGCGCTGCCGCGCTTCCTTGGCCGTCTGCCATTCAACCCGGTCGACGGCACCACGGTCGAAGGCTTCAACTTCGTCGAGGAAGTGGACGGCACCGACCATCAGAAATACCTGTGGTGTAACGCCGCCTATGCATTCGGCGCCAAGCTGACCAAGGCCTTTGACGATTTCGGCTGGTGCGCGGCGATCCGCGGCGTCGAAGGCGGCGGCCTGGTGGACGACCTTCCCACCCACACCTTCAAGACCGACGAGGGCGAGGTCGCGCTCAAGTGTCCTACTGAAGTGGCCATCACGGACCGGCGTGAAAAGGAACTGAGCGACCTGGGTTTCATCTCGCTGGTCCACTGCAAGAACACGGCGTATGCCGCCTTCTTCGGCGCGCAGTCGGCGCAGAAGGCCAGGAAGTACAACTCGGAAGCGGCCAACGCCAACGCCGTGCTGTCGTCCCAGCTGCAATACATCTTCGCCGTCTCGCGCATCGCGCACTACATGAAGGCCATGATGCGCGACAAAATCGGCAGCTTCGCCGCCGCCTCCAACGTCGAGGACTTCCTCAACCGCTGGCTGATGAAATACGTCCTGCTGGACGATAACGCCAGCCAGGAACAGAAGGCCCAGTTCCCGCTGCGCGAAGCATCGGTGCAGGTGCATGAGGTGGCGGGGCGGCCGGGCGTGTACCGCGCAGTGTCCTTCCTGCGGCCGCATTTCCAGCTGGATGAATTGTCCGTTTCCCTCCGTCTGGTCGCGGAGTTGCCGCAGTCGACCAACAACTGATGTTCACCATAACCTGAGACAGGAGCATGCAATGGCAATCGACGTCTATCTGTACATTGATGGTATCAAGGGCGAGTCCAACGACGACCGGCACAAGGACTGGATCGAGTGCAAATCGGTCAGCTTCGGCGTGGAGCAGCCGAAATCGGCCACCGCTTCCACCAGCGGCGGCCACACGGCGGAGCGCTGCGAGCATCGCGACATCGTGCTCTCCAAATTGGCCGATCTGTCCTCGCCCATCCTGCTGCAAACCTGCTCGGCGGGCCGCACCATCCCCAAGGCCAGGTTCGAGTTCATGCGCGCCGACGCCCAGGGCGAACGCGTGAAATACTTCGAGATCGAGATCGAGAATGTGCTGATCGGCGCCGTCTCGCCGGCCGTTGAAGAGGGCGACATTCTGACCGAAGACGTGGCGCTGAAATTCTCGAAGGTCAAGTGGAAATACATCCAACAGAAAATCAGCGGTGGCGCCGGCGGCAACACCTCCGGCGGCTGGGACCTGGCCAGCAACCGCATCGTCTGAACCTTGTTCCCCTGCGCCCGCAGCGGATCGTGCGGCGATCCGTCGTGGTGCGCGTTTTCTGGCCAGGCCGGCCCGGCCTGGCCTTTTTTTGAAAGCATGCGATGAATGGCTTTACTCCCGGCCTGTTCGACCGTTTGCTGGACCCGCAGGGCAGCCATGCCCGCAACGGCGCGGGCCTGTCGCTGGAGCAGTGGAAGGATACCGTGGCGCGCGACCTCGAGGATCTGCTCAACACCCGCTGCGCGCTGCCCGAAGACCTGCTGGAAGCCTATCCCGAATGTTCCAGTTCCATCGTCAACTACGGACTGATCGACTTTGCCGGCATGTGCCTGAGCAGCAGCGAAGACCGGGCCCGTATCTGCGCCTGCCTCAAGGCCGCCATCGAGCGTCAAGAACCCCGGCTGAGCAACGTGCAGGCGCGCCTGGAGCGCGAGAGCGGCTCGATCAACCGCGTCAGCTTCGCCATCAGCGCGACGCTGGCCGGACTGCCGATGCGTGAGGCGGTCAATTTCGACGCCGTGCTGCAACCCTCATCGCTGCATTATTCAATCAACCGCAGCACCCGCGGAGCGTGAGCATGAATCTCAACCTGAAAACCCTGATCGGCAAGCTCAATGACACCACCCGCCTGGCCGCCACGCGCGCCGCCAGCATCTGCGTGGCGCTGGGCCAGTATGAAGTGGAGGTCGAACACCTGTTGCTGGCCTTGCTGGAGCAGGAGCGCTGCGATGTGGCGCTGATCGCCCGCCAGTGCGGCGTCCGCACCGAGGCGCTGGAGGCGGACCTGCACCACGAAGTCAGCCAGTTCAAGACTGGCAGCACCCGCACGCCGGTGTTCTCGCGCCAGCTGCCGCTGCTGCTGGAGCACGCATGGCTGATCGCGTCGCTGGCCACGCCGCAGCCGGACCGTATCCGCAGCGCGCACCTGCTGGTCGCGCTGCTGACGGAGCCGGAACTGTCGCAACTGGCCTTGCGCGCCTCGCCGCTGTTCGGAGAGATTCCCATCGATGAGGTCAAGCACAAGCTGGAGAAATACACCCATGGCTCGCAGGAAGAAACGGCCGCAGCCGACGCAGCCACCGCCACCCCGCTTGCCGACCTGGCGCCGCAAGGCAGCCCGCGCACGCCGGCGCTCGATCAGTACACCACCAGCCTGACGCAGTTGGCGCGCAGCGGCAAGCTCGATCCCGTGATCGGCCGCGAGGCCGAGATACGGCAGGCGATCGATATCCTGATGCGCCGCCGCCAGAACAATCCCATCCTCACCGGCGAGGCAGGTGTCGGCAAGACCGCCGTGGTGGAGGGGCTGGCGTTGCGCATCGCCGCCGACGACGTGCCGGACGTGCTGAAGGGCGTAGAGATCCGCACGCTGGATATGGGCCTGTTGCAGGCCGGCGCCAGCGTCAAGGGCGAGTTTGAAAACCGGCTGAAGAACGTCATCGACGAGGTCAAGCAAAGTCCGCAGGCCATCATCCTGTTCATCGACGAAGCCCACACGATGATAGGCGCGGGCGGCCAGGCGGGCCAGAACGACGCCGCCAACCTGCTCAAGCCGGCGTTGGCGCGGGGCGAGTTGCGCACCATCGCCGCGACCACCTGGAGCGAATACAAAAAGTATTTCGAGAAGGATGCCGCGCTGGCGCGGCGCTTCCAGGTCGTCAAGGTCGATGAGCCGAGCGAGGAAATCGCCAGCGCCATGCTGCGCGCCATGACGCCGCTGATGGAACGGCATTTCGGCATCCGCATCCGCGACGAGGCTGTGACCGAGGCGGTGCGGCTGTCCCACCGCTACATCAGCGGCCGGCAGTTGCCGGACAAGGCGGTCAGTGTGCTCGATACGGCCTGCGCCCGCGTCGCGCTGGCGCAGAGCGGAACCCCGGCCCTGCTGGAGAACGCCGCCAGGAGCATGGAGCGGCTGTGCGTTGAAATCGCCGCCTTGAAGCGCGAGGACGACGGTCACGCGCACGCGCAGCGCTTGCGCCAATTGGACGAGGCGCATGCCGCGCTCAAAGCGGAACACGCGCAGCACAACCAGCGCTGGCAACGCGAGCAATCGATAGTCGCCGCCATCGCGCGCGCGCGCGCCGCGGCGAACGGCGCGGCGGAAACCCATGCGCTACGCGCCGAGCTGGCGGCGCTGCAGGGTGAAACGCCGATGGTGCCGGTCGACGTGGACGCCGCCACCGTGGCCGCCATCGTCTCCGGCTGGACCGGCATCCCGCTGGGGAAAATGGTCAAGGACGAGATCCGCACGGTGCTCAAACTCCAGGACGCACTGCAGACGCGCATCCTCGGCCAGGACCACGCCATCGCCGCCGTGGCCCAGCGCGTGCGCACCGCCCGCGCCAACCTGGACGACCCCAACAAACCCAAGGGCGTGTTCCTGTTCGTCGGCCCGTCCGGCGTCGGCAAGACCGAAACGGCGCTGGCGCTGGCGGACCTGCTGTACGGCGGCGAACGCAAACTCCTCACCATCAACATGAGCGAATACCAGGAAGCGCACAGCGTCTCCGGCCTGAAAGGTGCGCCGCCGGGCTACGTCGGCTACGGGCAGGGCGGGGTGCTGACCGAAGCGGTGCGCCGCAATCCCTACAGCGTGGTGCTGCTGGACGAGATCGAAAAGGCCCACCCCGACGTGACCGAGCTGTTTTTCCAGGTCTTCGACAAGGGCGTGATGGACGACGCGGAGGGCCGCGAGATCGACTTCCGCAACACCATCATCATCGCCACCTCCAACGCCGGCTCGGCCGCCATCATGCAGGCTTGCCTGAACCAGGAATCGCCGCCGACCGAGACCGCGCTTGAGGAATTGCTGCGGCCCCACCTGGTCAAGCATTTCAAGCCGGCTTTCCTGGGCCGCTTGAAAGTGGTGCCGTACTACCCGATCCCCGACGCGGTGCTGGTGCAGATCATCGCGCTCAAGCTGGATCGCATCGGCCAGCGCATCCGCGATCACCACCGCGCGGAGTTCAGCTACGACCAGGCGCTGATCGAAGCGGTACTGGCGCGCTGCACCGAAGTCGATTCCGGCGCCCGCAATGTCGACCATATCCTCAACGGCAGCCTGCTGCCGGAGATCGCCGAGGCGGTGCTGCAGCGGATGTCGGAGGGCGCCGCCATCGGCAAGATCAAGGTCGGCGCCAGCAAGCAGGGCCAGTTCAAATACACCATCAAATAGCCCGGAGGCGGAATATGTTCAGCATCGCTCAACTGCTACAGCCCATCAGCGCGGCGCAACCCTGCGGCGAGGACGTCGCCTTCAGCGCGGAGGTGGACCAGATCGCGCAGGCGCGCGTGTACGACGACCCCACGCTGGACCAGGGCGAATGGGTCTCGGCGCTGAAGGAGGCCGATTGGCCGCTGGTCGCCAGCCGCAGCGCCGGCATGATCGCCAGCCGCAGCAAGGACATGCGGCTGGCGGTGTGGCTGGCCGAGGCCTGCGCCAAAACGCGCGGGCTGCGTGGCCTGGGGGACGGTTACGCAGTGCTGGGCGGATTGTGCGAACACTATTGGGACGGCATGTACCCCGTCGCCGAGGACGGCGACTACGAACAGCGCATCGGCAACCTGTTCTGGCTCCTGGCCCGCACGCCGGTGCTGGTCAAGGAGATACCGTTGACGGAAGGCGCGGCGCTGCTGCCGGACGCCGAATACTGCCTCGCCATGCTGGCCGGCCTGGAACGCATCGTCGACCAGCGGCTGGGAGCGGACGGCCCGGGCTTCAGCGCCGCCAGGGACTGCCTGCAGGCCGTGATCCGAAGCGTGGCCCCGGTGGGCAGCGTGCCGGCATTGGCGGCCACTGGCGACGCCCCGGCCAGCCAGGTGGCGGTGGTTGCCAGCGGGACGCCGCAGGACCGTCGCCAGGCGCTGGCGCAACTGCGGGTAGTCGCCGATTTCTTCCGTCGCACCGAACCGCACAGCCCCGTCGCCTACCTGGCCGACAAGGCCGCCAGCTGGGGTGACATGCCGCTGCACGTCTGGCTACGCGCCGTGATCAAGGACCCTGCCGCCATCTCCAGCGTCGAGGAGCTGTTGGGCGCCCAAACCGCCGGCGAGTGAATAATATCTCTGAAGAAATATTTCCTTTGAGGCTATAGTTTTCCCCTAAATGGTGCTAGAGTGGATTGAACGGCCCATCCATCTCCATTTTGAGGACTGCTATGAACAACCTGAAAATCGGCACTCGCCTCGGTTTCGGCTTTTCACTCATCCTGTTGATGCTGACGGCGATGACCATCATCGGCATCCTCCGGCTGAGCAGCGCCAGTGCGCTGACCGACCGCATGATCAACGAGAAGATCCGCGACGAGCGGCTGATCGCGGAGTGGGGCAAGATCATCGAAGTGAACGCCGCCCGCACCACCGGCGCCTGGATGGTCGCCGATCCCGCCGACCAGAAGAAACTTGAAGGCATGATGGCCGAATCGTCCGGCCGCGCGACCAAGATCCAGGACCAGATCGGCGCCGGCATCGAAGACGAGGAACTCAAGCCCCTGTTCAAGAAGGTGCTCGATACGCGCAAGACCTACACCGAGATCCGCAAGGCCGTTTTCGCCGCCAAGAATGCCGGCGATCTGGAAAAGGGCAAGAGCCTCTACGAAGGCGACATGGCGCAAAGCCGTATCCTCTACCTGGACGCGTTGAAAAAATTCGCCGACAAGCAGGCGGAATTGCTGGACCGGGCTGCCGTCGAGATCCAGCAGCAGTACACCAGCGGCCGCACCTTGCTGGTGCTACTGGGATTGGCCGCGATCGTCATGGGCGTATTCGCCGCGTGGTGGATCACGCGCACCATCACCAATCCAATCAACGAAGCGGTGAAGGTGGCGGAGACGGTATCGTCGGGCGACCTGACCAGCGACATCCAGGTCAACAGCAGCGATGAAACCGGCCAGTTGATGAGCGCTCTCAAAAACATGAACACGAACCTGGTCAACATCGTCGGCCAGGTGCGCAATGGCACCGACCTGATGGCCCACGCTTCCACCGAGATCGCCGCCGGCAACCACGACCTGTCGTCGCGCACCGAGCAGCAAGCCAGCTCCTTGCAGGAGACCGCATCCTCGATGGAGGAGCTGACATCGACCGTGCGCTTCAACGCCGAGAACGCGCGCGAGGCCAACAAGCTGGCCGTCACCGCATCGGAAATCGCCAGCCGTGGCGGCGCCGTGGTGGGTGAAGTGGTCAGCACCATGGGCTCGATCAACGACTCGTCGCGCAAGATCGTCGACATCATCTCGGTCATCGACGGCATCGCCTTCCAGACCAATATCCTGGCCTTGAACGCGGCGGTGGAAGCGGCGCGCGCCGGCGAGCAGGGGCGCGGCTTCGCCGTGGTGGCATCTGAAGTGCGCAACCTGGCGCAACGTTCGGCCGCCGCCGCCAAGGACATCAAGGGCTTGATCGACGATTCGGTGCTGAAGGTGGCGCAGGGTTCGGACCTGGTCGACAAGGCCGGCCAGACCATGAGCGAGATCGTTGTCAGCATCGGCCGCGTCACGCAGATCATGACGCAGATCAGCCACGCCAGCGAAGAGCAGAGCGTCGGCATCGCGCAGGTGAACGACGCGATCACGCAGATGGACCAGGTAACGCAGCAGAACGCGGCGCTGGTGGAGGAGGCCGCAGCGGCGGCCGAATCGATGCAGGAGCAATCGGCCAAGCTGGCTGACGTGGTCAGCGTGTTCAAGCTCGATGCGTCGCAGATGGCGACGCAGGCGCGCGCCTTGCCGCCTGTGCGGCCGCGCGATGCACTGCGGCCCCTGCGTCCGGCGCCGGCGCCTGCGGTGAAGGCTCCGGCCCGCAAGGCGCTGGCCGCGGCGCCCAAGCGTGCGGCAGTCGCCTCCGCCAAGGACGGCGACTGGGAAGAGTTCTAAGCGCGCCCCGCGCCTTCGGTACAATGGCGGTCTATGACGACCAGTACCGACGGCGCCGCCGCACCATCCATTCCATGTTCCACGCGCGCGCTGTGCGCTGCCTGTCTGCGTCCGCGGCGGACCTGCATCTGCCGCTGGGTAGCGGCGCTGCCGAATCAGGTGGAGGTGCTGATCCTTCAGCACCCGATGGAAGTGAACAACGCCAAGGGCAGCGCGCGCCTGCTGCATCTGAGCCTGGCCAGCAGCCGTCTGGAAGTGGGCGAGGCCTTCGCGCCGGAGCGCTTGCAGGCGCTGTTGTCGCCGGAGCGGCGCAGCGTGCTGTTGTATCCCGATACGGCGGCCGATAGGTCGCTGGGCCTGGCCGCAGCGCAGCCGTTCGATGCGGACTGGTTGCGCGAACCGCAGCTTCTGCGGCTGGTGGTGCTGGACGGGACCTGGCGCAAAAGCCGCAAGATGCTGTACCTGAATCCTGTGCTGCAAGCCTTGCCGCGCCTGCCGCTGCGCGACACGCCACCGTCGCACTACCTGATCCGCAAGGCGCACCTGCCGGACCAGTTGTCCACGCTGGAGGCCACGGTCTACGCGCTGGCCCAACTGGAGAACGATATAAACAAATTCAATCCGCTGATCGACGCCTTCGATGGTTTCGTCGCCCAGCAAGCTGGCTACGTTGCGCGGCCGCCGTCAGGCGATCAGCTTTAAGCCCGGCGGCAGGGCTTCGCCCAGCATGCGTTTTTCGTCGGCCTGATCGAGCTGCACCACCTCGCGCACCATCGCGCTCCAGTTGGCCGGCGCGCCAACGGCGGCAAGGCGCCGCAGGATTTCCTCCCGCAGCGTTTCGCCGATGTCGCGGGTACGGTCGCCCGTCATGCGCGCCAGGTGGGCTGCGGCGAAACCGGCCGGCTCCACCTTCTTCCAATCCAGCGACTGGATCGCGGTCAGCCATTGTTCGACGACGGCTGTTTCCACCACATCGTGCGCGCTGCCGTGGAAGGGCTGGCGCGCGCCGACCCGGCTCAAGCCCCACAGGAAGCGCGCCTGCGCCGCTTCGGCTTTGCCAACTTCGGCGGCCCCGCTACGGGTTTTGTTGGCGGCGGCTTTGACGGCGGCCCTGGTCGCCGCTTCGAGCTGGCCCAGCATCCAGGCGCCGATTTCGGCCTTGTAGTTGCCAGGGATGCGTTCCAGCGATGCGCCCAGGCGCAGCATGTCTTCCTCGCTGCCGTTGACCAGCGTTTGCGGACGGCGTCCGCGTTCCTGTGCGTCGGCTTGCACGTTGAAGGCGAAATCGTCCAGCACGCGCAGCTGCGCTTCCACACTCAGGCCGCCGGCTACGCGGCGCCACAGCGTCCACCATTCGGCGCAGACCTGACTGTCCTTGTGGTGCTGGATGCCGGTGTCGAACATGGCCCACAGCTGCTCGATGCGCCATTCGTCCAGCGTGTAGCCGAAGCCAGGACGCAGGCAGTAGCCGCTCAGGTTCAGCCACGCGCGTTCGTGCTCGGACGAGCGGCGGCGGCCTTTGGCGCGCTGCATCAGTGCGTCGAACAGGCGGCGCAGCAGCGGCGTGGCCCAACTTTCGCGGCCGCCCAGCAGGTGTTCGAGTTGCGCGCGCAGCTGCTTGACTTCCTTGATGTCGACCTGCTGCGCGCGGCTGCCGAAGATGCGGTCGATCTTGTCGATGGCGGCGTCGAAGCCGGCCGGCATCGGCGCTTCCTGCGGCGCTGCTGCATCGGCTGCGCCATCATCGACGGCGGATTCGCCGCGCAGCTGGAACTCCAGCAGCCAGCGCTGGGCGCCTTCGATAGCGACGCAATGCACGTCCAGCGTGCCGACTTCGCTCAACGTGGCGGTCAGCTGCACCGGGATTTCCTTGCGGGCGTCGGCGCTGCTGCTGTCGCGCAGCACGGTGGCGATCGGCGGCAGCTGGATGTACTCGTCGGCTTGCAGCTCGACCAGCTCGCCGGCTTGCGGCGGCGCGGTTTCGGAGATCGACGAAGCCAGATGGAAGCGCACCGGCCGGCCGAGGCGCAGCGCGAAGGTGCGGTCGGCCAGCAGGATCTCGCGGTTCTCCACACTGCCGCGCGGCAGGATGCAGATCGCGCGGCGCGGCTTGTCGTGGCGCGCTTCGTCGTCGAGCAGCAGGAAGTAGCTGCGCGGGGAACCACCGCCGATCACCGGCGCTTGTCCGGCCTGGCCCAGCGCGTAGGCGACGCCGCCGCGCGCTACCGCCACATCCGGATTGTCATTGTGCAGAACCTGCAGCGGCTGCCCGCGCCAGTTGGCCAACGTGGCTTCAAGGCGGCTGGCCAGCGCGTCGGCGCGGAACACGCCGCCGTTGAGCAGCAGCGTGTCCGGGATAGGGATGGCGGCGGAGTCGTCGGCCGCGAAGCCCAGCGCCTCGCGCGCGGCCGCCGCGTGCTGGCGCAGGAAGCTGGCGAGGTGGCGCGTGATCGCCGCGTCGCTGGCATAGGGCAGGCCGAATTCGACGATGGCGCCACGGCCGCGCCGCGCGGGTTCCTGCGTTTCATTGAGGGGGAAGAAGCCGTCCACCACCAAGGCCGCGACTTCCTCGCGCGTCAGGTCGGCCGAGCGCGAACCGCCGATCAGGCGCGAGCCGGAGCCGAGCAGGGTGACGGTGGTTCTCTCCGGCGCATCGGCCGCCAGCAGCAGCTCCTTCGCCGCCCGGCAGCGCTCCGCCAGCTGCGACAGGCTGCTGGCGGACAAACGCGCCGCCGCACCGCCGGCATTCGACGCCATGCGCGTCTCGACCAGATGCGCCAGCGCCAGGTCCATATTGTCGCCGCCGAGTATCAGGTGGTTGCCCACGCCGATGCGGCTGATCTGCGGTTGGCCTTCGAGCATCTCGACTTTGATCAGACTGAAGTCGGTGGTGCCGCCGCCGACGTCGCACACCAGCACCAGACGCGTGTCCGCCAGGTCCGTGGACAGCGTCGCCCGCTGGCGGAACAGCCAGTCGTAGAATGCCGCCTGCGGTTCTTCCAGCAAGCGCAGGCCGGGCAGTCCGGCCATGCGCGCCGCCTCCAGCGTCAACGCGCGCGCGCCTTCGTCAAAGGATGCGGGTATCGTCAGCACCAGCTGTTGGAGTTCCAGAGGATGCGCAGGGAAGCGGGCGTTCCACGCCGCCCGCACATGCGCCAGGTACGAGGCGCTGGCGGCGACCGGCGACACCTTGGCCACATCGGCCTCCGCGCCCCACGGCAGTATCGGTGCCATGCGGTCCACCTGGGGATGGGACAACCAGCTCTTGGCGCTGGCGACCAGGCGACCCGGCACCTGCGCGCCCAGCTTGCGCGCCAGGCGCCCGACCACTACCTGCGACAGGCCCGCGACATCGGCCGAGGACCACGGCAGTTGCAGGTCGCCGTCCGCCAGCTCACCCTGCGCTGGGTGATAGCGCAGCGAAGGCAGCAGCGCACCGGCGGCGACTTCGCCGGGCGCCACCAACTGCTCGATCTCGAACAGGCGGATCTGCGCGCTGCCCGGTTCCGAATAGGCCAGCACCGTGTTGGTGGTGCCGAGATCGATGCTGACGACGTATTGACTCATGCTCAGGCGGCGCGTACGTCGAACTCCACCTTCCAGCGCTGGCCGTCGTTGGATACTGCCTGCAGCTCCAGCGTGCCCGACTCGGTCGCCATTGCATGCAAGCGAACCTGCACCACGTCGCTGGTCTGGCGGCCTTCCGGCGACAGTGTCGCCTGAATCTCGTTCAACTCGATCAGCTCATCGGCGCTCCAGAAGTCCAGCAGGTCGCCGATCTGGTCCTGGCGGCGCACCGACGAACCGAAGAAGCGGAACTGCACCGGTTCACCGACCACCAGGCCGAACTCCTGGTTCGGCAGTTCGATCTCGTTGCCTTCCTCCATGCCGAACGGCGCCACGCACAGCGCCTGGATCGGCGGTTCCATGCCGGGGATAGCCGGCATCGACGATTCGATCGCCACGTAGTAGGAACGCGCCGTACCGCCGCGGATGCGCACACCGCTGCCGCGACGCACGTAGCTGTAGTAAGCCGCGCCGCGCGCCACCGCCAGGTCCAGGTCCGCGCCGCCCAGCATGCGGGCGGGCTCGGAGCCTTCCAGGTACAGCCAGTCGTTGATGGCGCCCATGATGCGCTGCGACAGCAACTCCGACTTGAACACGCCGCCGTTGAACAGCACCGCAGTCGGATGCAGGAAGGTCGCGTCGGCGGTTTGCTTGCCGACGTAGCCTTCCAGTTCGCTGGTCGCGCCCAGCTGGCGCGCCAGGAAGGCGGCCAGGTGGCGCGTGATGCCGGCGTCCTGCGCATACGGCAGGCCAAGCTGCGTCAGGCCTGCGCGCGTGCGCACCGCCGGACGCGCCGACGCCTCCACCTGCGGGAAGAAGCCGTCGAGAATAAAGGTGGTCACTTCGTCGCGCGTCAGTTCGGTGCGGATCGAACCGCCGATCAGTTTCGAGCCACGGCTCGGCACCACGATAGGCCAGGTATCGACGCTGGCGTCGGCCAGCAGTTTTTCCTTGGCGCTGCGGCAGCCGTAGGTCAGCGCGCGCATTTGCCAGGCGTCGAGCTGGGTGCCGTTGGCGGCCAGCTTGCGCGCCACCAGGTGCGCCAGCGCCAGGTCCATATTGTCGCCGCCGAGCAGAATGTGGTCGCCCACCGCGATGCGGTGCGGTTCCAGTACGCCGTCGCGTTCCAGTATGGCGATCAGCGAAAAGTCGCTGGTGCCGCCGCCCACGTCCACCACCAGGATGATGTCGCCCGGCTTGACTTCCTTGCGCCAGCGGCCTTCGCTGCCCTGGATCCAGCTGTACAGGGCCGCTTGCGGCTCTTCCAGCAAGGTCAGGTTGGTGTAGCCGGCGGCGCGTGCCGCATCGGCAGTCAGTTCGCGCGCGCCCGGGTCGAACGATGCGGGGATCGTCACCGTCACCGCCTGCTCGCCGAACGGGGCGTCAGGGTAGGCCTGCTCCCATGCCTTGCGCAGGTGCGTCAGGTAGCGGGTCGAGGCTTCCAGCGGCGAGACGCGCGACACTTCTTCCGGCGCGTCGTTCGGCAGCAGCGCGGAGCGGCGGTCGACACCCGGATGGCTCAACCAGCTCTTGGCGCTGGAGACCAGGCGGATAGGCGTGGTGGCGCCACGGCTGCGCGCCATCTCGCCGGCGACGGCGGTTTGTTCTTCCGGCGACTGCTGCCATGGCAGGCTCAATTCGCCCGGCGCCAGTTCGTCCGCATGCGGCAGATAGAGGAAGGACGGCAGCAACGGCAGCTCTTCCACCGTGCCCGGTGCGGTCAGCTGCGGAATGGCCAGCACGCCGTGCTGGGTTTTCTCGCCGTCGCTGGCGCCCAGGTCCACATAGGACAGCGCGCTGTGCGTGGTGCCAAGGTCGATGCCGATGGCGTAGCGTGGGTCGCTCATAATTCCACCTCCGCCGGCGCCAGGATGGCCGCGTCGTGTGCTTCGGCCAGTTTCGGCAGGCGCACGTTGGTGGCGCGCCAGCCGCGATGGCTCAAGGCGCCGCGGAACGGCGCGCTGCCGACCACGTTGCCGGTCAGGCGCACGGCGCTGGCGTCGAAGCCTTCTTCCAGCACCACGCGGCTGCCTTCTGCCTCGCTGCGCACCGCTTCGATGGTGAAGTGCTCGCGCAGCACTTTGCTGCAGCCTTCATGCACCACGCGCGCGGCGGCGCCGATGTCGGCGTCGGAATAGGCGCTCAGGTTTTCCTGGGTGAAGTCGATCAGGCGCGCTTCGCGCTGGAACAGACTCAGAAGCTGCAAGGCGGCGTCCGGCGTGGCGACGCGCAGCGTCTGCGCAGGTGCAGGCGTTGGGGCGGGTGCTGGCGCAGCCACGGGCGCGGCGGCCGGCTGCGGCGCGTCGTCGATGCGGGTCAGGCGGGCGGCGTAGTCGGCGTCGGACAGGGCGCGGAAAAACGCGCCGATGGCGATGGAAATCCTGCTAAAAAAAGACGGCAATGGTTGAGTCGAATTGTTCATATTGTTTGCTCGTATCGGGTGAGCCGGGACGCCGCATCGGCGGCATCCTGGCGAGGTGTGGGTTGGGGGCGCGCGTGGCGCGGGGAAATTCCGTCCCCCGGAACCCAGCATGATACCAGCTTGGCCACTTGGTTCCCAAGAAGGCAAGCATGCACCTTTGATATTTCGCTTGATATCGTCATTTTAAGCGCATAGAATACTGTATATGTATACAGTAGTTTGGTGACGCCATGTCTTACGATGAAACCCACGATGAAAATAATCAAGAGCATGTGATGCTGCTTCCGCAGTCGCTGAAGGCGCAAAAAGGCCGTGGCGCGGTGTCGAACCTGCAGGGCCGGTTCGAGGTCCACGCCCGCGAGGCCTATGACGACGGCTGGGAACGCGAAGAGGAAGAGGCCGCACCCTGGAAAACTCAAGTCACGGACGAGCTCTGCAAGTCCATCCTCAGCCGCAACGCTTCGCCGGACTTGCCGTTCAGCGTCTCGCTCAATCCCTACCGGGGTTGCGAACACGGCTGCATTTATTGTTTCGCGCGGCCCACGCACAGCTATCTCGGCCTGTCGCCCGGCATGGACTTCGAGAGCAAGATCTTCGCCAAGATCAACGCGCCGGAAGTGTTGCGGCGCGAGCTGGCCAAGGCCGGCTATGAACCGGCCTCGATCGCGCTCGGCGTCAATACGGACGCCTACCAGCCCTGCGAGCGCGAACGCAAGCTGACCCGCCGCGTGCTGGAGGTGCTGCAGGAATGCCAGCACCCGGTCGGCCTGATCACCAAGTCCTCGCTGATCGAGCGCGACATCGACATCCTGTCGGCGATGGCGGCCCGGCAGCAGGCCGGCGTCGCCATCACGCTGACCACGCTGGACCCGGCCATCGCGCGCACGCTGGAGCCGCGCGCGGCAGCACCGGCGCGCCGCCTGCGCACGATACGCACGCTGACCGACGCCGGCATTCCGGTCGCGGTCAGTGTGGCGCCCATCATCCCCTTCGTCACCGAGCCCGATCTGGAGCGTATCCTGGAGGCGGTGAAGGAGGCCGGCGCCGTCAGCGCCCACTACACGGTGCTGCGGCTGCCATGGGAAGTGGCGCCGCTGTTCCATCAGTGGCTGCAAGCGCATTTCCCGGAGCGGGCCCGGCGCGTGATGAACCGCGTGCGTGAAATGCGCGGCGGCAAAGACTACGACAGCAACTTCGGCGCCCGCATGAAAGGCGAGGGCGTGTGGGCCGAGCTGATACGCCAGCGCTTCAAGATCGCCACCGAACGCCTCGGACTGACCGGGCGCGGCAGCCGCTTTCACAACATGGACGTCTCGCAGTTCACGCGTCCGCTGGTGGTGCCGCCGCTGGGCGCGCGGGCCAAGGCGGCGGCCGACGCCGGCCAGCTGGACTTATTTTGAGGAGGCCGCCACGCCGATGTTGACGGAGAGTTCGACATCTGCCGCGAACGGCAGGGACATGAACCCGGACGCAGACGAGCGCACCAGCGCCACGTAGTCCGGATTCATGTCGGCATTGTCCGCGATGACGAGCGCGCCCGGGCGCAGCCGGCTGCGCACCAGGCCGAGGATCTCGGGATACAGCGCCTTGGCGCCGTCGAGCAGCAGCAGGTCGACCTGCTCCGGCAGATCGTTTGCCAGCGTTTCCAGCGCATCGCCGGCGCGGATGTCCACCAGGTCGAGCAGGCCGCCTTGCGCCAGATGGTCGCGCGCCCGCCCCACCTTGGTCGGCTCGAACTCGCTGGTGATCAGATGGCCACCGCCGTTGTCGCGCAGGGCTGCCGCCAGGTACAAGGTCGAGATGCCGAACGACGTGCCGAACTCGACGATATTGCGGGCACGGCAGCTGCGCGCCAGCATGTACAGCAACTCGCCGGTCTGGCGCGACACCGGCAGCGGCACATCCTTCAGCCGATGGTAGAGGTTGAGGTATTCGGTCTTGCTGCGCATCAGGCGTTCGCGCTCGTCCTTGGACAGTTCGGCGACGGCCGGAATCGCGGCGATCTGGACGGCGTCGGCTTCGGCAAACAGGCGGTCGAGCAGCGACGCCACGGGATGATTGGTCAGGGTTGTCATGGTGATTCCTTTCGAATGAAGAGTGGATATAATATGAAGAATCCTTCATGTTTCATATTCGCATTCGGAACCGCCCCTATGACAGACCCCGCAAAAGCCCCAATCTCCTCGCGCAGGAAGCCCAAACAGGCGCGCTCGGCCGACCTGGTATCGGCCATTCTTGAAGCGGCTATTCAGGTTTTGGCGAAGGAGGGCGTGCGCCGCTTCACCACCACGCGGGTGGCGGAGCGTGCCGGCGTGAGCGTGGGATCGGTGTACCAGTACTTTCCGAACAAGGCGTCGATCCTGTTCAGGTTGCAGGCGGATGAGTGGCGGGAAACCACCGAGATGCTGGTCAACATCCTGCAAGACACGCAGAAGCCGCCGCTGGAGCGGCTGCGCATTCTGGTTCACGCCTTCCTGCGCTCGGAATGCGACGAGGCCGAGATCCGCACCGCGCTGAACGATGCCGCCCCGTTCTATCGCGACACACCCGAAGCACATGAGACGCGCTCGGCGGCCGACCGCATCATCGAGGTCTTCATGCACGAAGTTCTGCCTACAGCGACAGACAGTGTGCGCACTTTGGCGGGCGATCTGGTCATGACGACCTTCAGTTCAGTCGGCAAACAGTTCTCGGAAACACCGCGCACCGAGCAAGAAATACACACCTATTCGGAAGCGCTGGCCGACATGCTGTGCGCCTATCTCGCCGGCCTGAACTAGTTCTTCAGCGCGGCCAGATGACGTTCGATCTCGAACACATGCTGGTCATGGCGGCCCAGTTCGCGCAACGCGCTGGCCAGATGGTTGAGGTAGTCGCTGTTCGGCCCGCTGGGCCCGGCGGAGCGGGCGATGTGCTGCGCGATCTCCTGCTCGGAGGCGGCGCCGAGGAAGGCCGTGTTGTCCGGCGTGGCGATGTAGACCAGGCCTTCAACGCTGTCGCCGTCTTCAAACGCGATGGCGATTGCCAGCCGCAGGTAGCCGTTCTTCTCGCGATGGTCCAGGTGAGCGAACACTTCCGGCGTCACCAGGTAGGCCATGCCATGGCACACCGCACCGGGCTCTTCGATGATGGTCACGACCCGGCCCGGCGCGTCCGGCGTGCCGCGATGGTCGTGCGAGCCTTGCCAGAAACGCCGCGTCCAGTTGGCGATGCTGGCCGGACGGCGTTCAAGGTAGGGGAAGTCGGCCTTGTAAATCAGTGAGCCGTAGCCGAACAGCCAAACGCTGTGGTGGCCGTCGAACTGGTCCATCTTCTGATTGATGGCGATGGTGTCTGCTGTCATGCGTCAATTATAAAACGTTCAGCCCTGCGGCACATTCCACTGATGCGCTGCTGCAAATTCCTGCAGGAAAGCGACGAAGCTCTCGGCCGCCGGGGACAGCGCCCGCGCGTTGCGGGTGTAGACGAAGAAGCGCCGCGTCAGCGCCGGCGATTCCAGCGGCCGCATCTGCAAGCCGTACAGCTGCACCATCTTTTCCGCATACGGCAGGCACACCGTGATGCCCAGCCGCGCATGCACCATGGCCAGCGCGGTGGTCATGAAGGTCACCTCGTTGTACGGACTCAGCGACTGTTCGCGAAACGAGGCGTGCATGTCGCGCAACAGCCGCTCGGTGAACTGGCCTTGCAGCGAGATCAGCGGATATTCGTTCACATCGGCCCAGGTGATGCGCTTGCGCTGTTCCAGCGGATGGCCGGGCGGATACACCACCACGAACGGCATCTCAAACAGTGGCTGCGCTTCGATCTCGGCGGTGGTATCGCGGTCCGGGCCGATGCCGAAGTCGGCCTCGCCGCTGAACACCCGCGCCGACACCATCTCGACCGGGCTGTCGGCCAGCCACACCTGCACGTCTGGATAGCGCGCCTTGTAGGCCGCGATCACCTCCGGCATCAGCGTGCAGGACAGCATCTGCGGCGCCGCCACCCGCACCGAGCCTTGCTTGAGCGCCTTGCGGTTGGCGATGTCGGCCATGGCGCGGTCCAGGTCTTGCAGCATCTTTTCGAACAGCGGCGTCAGCTCGCGGCCGATCTCCGATAGCTGCGCTTTACGCGTGGTACGCTCGACGACGCGCACCCCCAGCATCTGCTCCAGCTCCTTGATCTGGCCGCTGAGCGCCGATTGGGTCACATTGAGATGCTCCGCGGCCAGCGTAAAGCTGCCGGTCTTGGCGAGCGCCACCAGGGCGCGCATCTGGCGCAAACTAGGATTCATCGGGAAATCTGATAAGTGGGATGGAAAATATCGTTTGTATGATATCTGAAATTCGCCTTTAATGCGGAATGACCCAGTTGGAGACAAATATGAAAATCAAGCAGATACACCACGTGGCCTACCGCTGCATCGACGCCAAGCAGACCGTCGAGTGGTACGTCAAACACCTGAACATGGACTTCGTGCTGGCCATCGCCGAGGACGAAGTGCCGTCCACCAAGGCCCCGGACCCGTACATGCACGTGTTCCTGGACGCCGGCCACGGCAACGTGCTGGCCTTCTTCGAGCTGCCGACCCAGGCGCCGATGGACCGCGACCACAACACCCCGGCCTGGGTGCAGCACCTGGCGATGGAAGTCGAGACCATGGACGAACTGCTGGCCGCCAAAGAGCGCCTGGTCGCCGCCGGCATCAACGTGATCGGCCCGATCAACCACACCATTTTCAAATCGATCTACTTCTTCGACCCGAACGGCCACCGCCTCGAACTGGCGGTCAACACCGGCACGCCGGAGATGATGCAGAAGCTCGACGCCGTCAAATGGGAGATGCTGGAAGAGTGGTCCCAAACCCGCAAGGCGCCCAAGCACGCCGCCTGGATGCACGCACCGGAGGTGAAAGCATGAAGCTCGCAACCCTGAAAGACGGCAGCCGCGATGGCCGCCTGGTGGTGGTCAGCCGCGACCTGTCGCGCTACCAGCACGTACCGAAGATCTCCGCCACCTTGCAGCACGCGCTGGACAACTGGGAGCTGGTGTCCCCGCGCCTGGAGCAGGTCTACGCCTCGCTGAACACCGGCGACGCCGTCGACACCCATCCGTTCGACCAGCAGTACTGCCATTCGCCGCTGCCGCGCGCCTACCAGTGGGCCGACGGCTCGGCCTACATCAACCACGTTGAGCTGGTGCGCAAGGCGCGCAACGCCGAAGTGCCGGCCTCGTTCTACACCGATCCGCTGATGTACCAGGGCGGCTCGGACAGCTTCATCGGCCCGCGCGATCCGATCTTCGCGCTGTCGGAAGAGTGGGGCATCGACCTGGAAGCCGAGGTGGCCGTCGTCACCGGCGACGTGCGCATGGGCGCCAGCACCGACGACTGCGCGAAAGCAATCCGCCTGGTCATGCTGGTCAACGACGTCTCGCTGCGCAACCTGATCCCGAACGAATTGGCCAAGGGCTTCGGCTTCTTCCAGTCGAAAGCCGCCAGCGCCTTCTCGCCGGTGGCCGTCACGCCGGACGAACTGGGCGCGCATTGGGCCGGCACCAAGCTGCACCTGCCGCTGCTGGTCGATCTGAACCAGCAGCCCTTCGGCAAGCCGAACGCCGGCGAAGACATGACCTTCAACTTCGCGCAACTGGTGGCGCACGCCGCCGCCACGCGTGAGCTGGCGGCCGGCACCATCATCGGTTCCGGCACGGTGTCGAACAAGCAGGGCAACCTGCACGGATCGAGCATCGCCAACGGCGGCGTGGGCTACTGCTGCCTGGCCGAAGTGCGCATGTACGAGACCATCGAAAGCGGCAAGCCGCAAACGGCCTTCCTCAAATTCGGCGACAGCGTGCGCATCGAGATGAAGGACGAGCAGGGCGCCAGCATCTTCGGCGCCATCGAGCAAACCGTCACGCACTACCAAGAGCGCAGCTAAAGCATGAAGCTTTATACCTACTTCCGCAGCACTGCCGCCTACCGCGTGCGCATTGCACTGAACCTGAAAGAACTGGCCTACGACGCCGTGCCGGTGCACCTGCTGCGCGACGGTGGCGAACAGTTGGCCGATGCCTACCGTGCGCTCAATCCGTCGTCGCTGCTGCCGACGTTGGACGACGACGGCAGCGTGATCGGCCAGTCGCTCGCCATCATCGAGTACCTGGAGGAGACGCGCCCACAGGTGCCGTTGCTGCCCGCCGGCGCAGCCGACCGTGCCCGCGTGCGCGCACTGGCGTTGACGGTGGCGGCGGACACTCACCCGCTCGGCAACCTGCGCGTGTTGAAGTACCTGAAGGGTGAGTTGAGGGTGACCGAAGAGGCCAAGGTGGAATGGCAGCAGCACTGGCTGCGCACCGGGATGGCGACGCTGGAACGGCTGTTGGCCGGCGATGCGCGCACCGGCCGCTACTGCCACGGCGACACGCCGACGCTGGCCGACTGCTGCCTGGTGCCGCAGGTGTTCGGCGCCCAGCGCTTCGGGGTGGACATGGCGCCGTATCCGACCGTCATGCGCATCTTCGAAGCCTGCGCCGAGCTGCCCGCCTTCCAGCAGGCGCACCCGTCGCAGCAGCCGGACGCCGAATAGGCGCCGGCAGGATCAGAACCGGCTGGTCAGCGTCACGCTCGCATTGCGCGGCGCGCCCGGCTGGATCTGCACGTTGTTGATGGCCGATTCATGGAAGCGCGCATTGCCGACGTTGTTCAACTTGAACCGCACGTCGTACCGCTTGCCGCGATAACCCAGCGCCGCGTCCACGCGGCCGTAGCCGGGCAGGCGCACGGCATTGTCGGACAGCGCGAACTGGTCGCCGCTGAGCAGCACGCCCAGGCCGGCGTTCCACGCGCCGCCCAGCTCCTGGTCCACCCACAGCGACGCCCGGTGGCGCGGCGTCATCTCGGCCCGGTTACCTCTCGGGATGTCGTTGGACGCCACGATGCGCGCATCGTTGTAGGTGTAGGACGCGTTCAAACGTCCGCCTTGCCACAGCGCGCCTTGCAGCTCCAGCTCCACGCCCTGGTTGCGCTGCTTGCCGACTTGTAGCTGGCGCAGGCCGGCCGGATCGGTCGGATCCAGCGTCAACTGGTTGCGCTGCTCGATGCGGAACAATGCGGCGGTGGTATAGAAGCGGCCGCCCAGCCATTCCTGCTTGTAGCCCACTTCCTGCAAATCTGTCTGCATAGGCTTGACCTGCGACAGCGGCGTGCTGCCGCTGTAAAGCAGGTCGCCGCCGCCCGGTTGCGACGAGCGGCTTAAATTCAGATACCACGATTGTCCGTCCAGCGGCTGGTACACCAGGCCCGCGCGCGGCGAGACGACGTTGTCGGTGCGTTCGCTGAACACTTTGCTCAGGCGATTGGTTTGCTCCTGCCGGAAGCGGTCGAAGCGCACTCCTGCCAAGGCCTTCCACTGCGGCGTGATGGTGAATTGGTCCTGCAAGTACAGCGCCTGCGTTTTGGCGGTGAACGCGTTGTTCAGCGCCACCGGCAGGGCGCCCAGGTTCGGCGCCGGCAGCACGTGCTGCGGCGCGTACAGGCTGACCGGATAGGCGATGCCGGTTTGCGCGGTGATCATGTCGCGCTGCTGGTTCGATAACTCCAGCCCAATCAGCAGCGCATGCTGGTCCAGCATGTACGCCAGCTCGGTTTGATTGATCAGGTTGCGCTGCGTCTGCGGAAAGTAGGTGACCTGGCGCGACACGGTTTTGTCGGCGTTGACGCGGCGGTTGCGGGTGTTCACGCCTTCAAGTTCGGTGCGGCTGTATTGGAAGGTGTTCTCCAGCTTCAGGCGGCCGTTGAAGCGGTGCTCCAGTTTCGCCTTCGCCATGTCGCTGTCGGTGCTGGTGTAGTCATAGCTTTCGCCGTAGTAGGTCGATGGCGATACCGCGACCGGACGGCCCGCCAGCGACGGCACGCCGCGATCCGGCGTGCGGTCTTCGCGCTGCACCTCGGCTTGCAGCAACAGCGAGGTGGCTGGCGACAGCGCAAACTTCAGCGATGGCGCCAGCAGCTTGCGCGTGTGTTCGACCACGTCGCGATAGCTGTCGCCGGTGTCGTAGACGGCGATCAGGCGGCCGTTGATGCTGCCGCTCAGGGCGCCGCCGGCGTCGACGCTGACGCGCTGCTCGCTGTCCGATCCCAGCGTGGCCGAGACTTCGGTTTCCTGTTTGGCGCGCGGTTGCTTGCTGACGCGGTTGATCAGGCCACCGGCCGAGCCGCGGCCATACAGCGCCGCCGCCGCGCCCTTGATCACTTCGATTTTTTCGACCGTGGCCAGGTCGCGCGAATACAGCGTGTCGTCGCGCACGCCATCGAGGCTGGTGTCGCGCAGCGAGTAGAAGCCGCGAATGTAGAACTCATCGCGCCGGCCTTCGCCCTGGCCGGCGACCACGCTGCTGACGTAGTCCAGCGCATCCTTGCTGGTCAGCGCGGCGCGATTGCGCAGATTTTCCTCGGTGACCACGCTGATCGATTGCGGTGCGTCGAGCAGGCTGCCCGGGGTCTTGGCGCCGCCGACGGTCGCGGCCAAGCCGTCGCTGGAGCCGGTCACAGTCACCTGCTGCATGGTTTGGATGTCGTCCGCCTGGGCGGAGAAAACGAAGCCTGCCAGCAGCAGGGGTAGGGGTTTAAGTACTGTTTTCATTGTTTTGGAGTGCTGTCGTTATAAAGATGCCGCCGCGCCGTTGACGACGCCAAGCGGGTGATACAAGGGAAGATAGCTGGCTTGGCGGTCGGCCTGGCGCAGGAAGCGCGTCAGCAGATTGCCTTTGGCCGGCAGAGGCTCGCCCGCCAGCAGACCCCGGATGCGGCGGCTGGCGGACGGATTGGGGTATTTCGCCAGATAGTCCTGCAGCGTGTTGCGCAGCACTCCCCACAGGCCCAGGTACAGCGTGTGGTTGCCGTTGGCGATGCTGGCGATGACCTCGCACAGGTTGTTGACGAACAGGCAGTAGCCGATGCGGGTCCAGGCCCGTTCATCGGTGCAGCACAGCGCGGACAGCGTGCCGGGTTCCAGCTGCATGGCGCGGGCCAGCGCGTGCGCCTGCGGCGCAAGCCGCGTAAGTTCCAGGTCGCGCAAGATAAAATGGCTGGGCGCACCTTCGCCGTCAAGTCCGACCACCGTGTTTTGCATATGCGGCTCGAACGCCACGCCGTGCTCGAACAGCAGGTACAGGATAGGATGCACCGCGGTTTCGGCGTAGCGCGCGAACCAGTGGCGCGCGGCTTGCTCCAGCGTATAGCCGCGATGCAGCGCGTAGCGTTCGATCTGGGCGAAAACCCGCTTGCGTCCATGATCGCCGTT
The DNA here is from genome assembly GCF_058799615.1 of Duganella sp. GW822-FHT06D06. Classification (NCBI taxonomy): domain Bacteria; kingdom Pseudomonadati; phylum Pseudomonadota; class Betaproteobacteria; order Burkholderiales; family Oxalobacteraceae; genus Duganella; species Duganella sp. GW822-FHT06D06. The sequence goes on along the minus strand of NZ_JBXALQ010000002.1, from coordinate 379,169 downwards.
GCCGAACAAGGCGGCGCACACGATCGGCTGCACGCCCTGTTGCAGCAGGCCGGCCACGCCCTCGCGCAGCAGCACGCCGAAGCCGTTGCTCAGTTCCGGGTCGGCGCCGGGCAGGTCGATGGTGACGTAGGCCTGCTCCTCCATCACGCGGAAACCCGGAAAACGGCTTTGCATGTCGGCCTGCACGGTGCGGTACAGCCGCGTGCCGGTCAGCGCGCTTTGCAGTTCGTGGCGGGCGTTGTTGCGGATGCAGTTGGTGATGCGCATATTCAGCGACAGTTTGACGAAAGAGGCTGCGTCCTCGGCCAGCAATGTGCGCACCGACGCCGTGGGATGGAAGGGGCGGCCATGGGGGCCAAGGTCGAGGATCTCGCCGCTCCGCAAGGCGCTGGCGATGCGTGGCTGAAGGCGCATCCAGCCGGCCTGCCACGGATGCAGCGGCAGGATCGCGCCGCCGTCGCCGGGCTGCAGGCCTTGCGCGCCGAGTTTTTGCAACGCATCGGCGTCGACGGCGTCGCTGAGCAGCCAATCTTGCGGCAGTTGGAAGTAGTGCAGGCGCATGCTGGCCTGGTGTTCCGGCGAGTAGTCGCGCTGCTCGGCGGGCGACCAGTCGGAGCGGCTTTTCGGCGCAGGGTGGAAGGGGTGGCCGGTCAGCAGCCCCTGTTCGCTCTCGATATACAGCTGCAGGGGCGTGGCGCCGGCTGCGGCGGACGGCAGCGCCGGCGCCGGGCGCCGGTCCAGCACGTCCTGCATGGTGGCGATGCTGTCGCCGATCTGTTGCAGCAGTTCGTCGTTGAACGGTGTCGCGGCGCGGCAGGACAGGTCTTCGATGATGAGGCGCGCCAGTTCTCGCCAGCCGGCTTCGCGCCAGGCCTCCTGTCCTGTGCGCAGGTGGATGCTGGTGGTGTAGTCGAAATTGGCGGTCGCCGACACGTGCAGCACGCCGACGCACAACTGGCTGCCCAGGCGGGGCAGGGCGATTTCCAGCACCTGTCCCCGATAATCGGCAGGCATCGCCGGATGCCCGCTGCGGCTGGCCGGCAAAACGGCCAGCGTATGTTCCTGGATTGCCACTTCACGCGCATAGCAGTTGATCAGCAGCCGGCCGTGCTGGCGCTCGGCGAAGTTCTCGGTTTCGGAAGGGGTGGGCTGCAGATGTTTGGGTAACAGCGGTGAGTTCATAGCAGTTTCCATTTCATTGAAATAAACAGCGCGGCGACAACGGCAGTCCCCAGCCAGAGCGGCGCGGCGTAGCCGAGCGACGGCGCCAGCAGGCTGGCCAGCAGGCCGGCGCTGACTGCGCCCCATTTGTTGGCCCCTTCCAGGCTGCCGAAGTGGCGGCCGGCGCGCTCGATGGTGGAGGTGGCAGCGGCCAGCGTGTTGATGGCAAGGTAGGCGCCGGTCATGCCTATGCCCATCAGGATGCGGCCGGCCAACAGCAGCGGCAGCGTGTCGGCCAAGGCCTGCAGCAGCAGGCCGGCGCTGGTCAGCGCGGCGTACCATCCGAGCGCGGCCCGGGCATTGGCGTAACCGAGCTTGCGTCCCAAAGGCCACGCCAACAACAGGAACAGGGCGTGCGGCAGGCCGAACATCACTCCGGCGGTGGCGGCGCCGATCTGCAGCCGCTGCGCGAGGTCGCTGACAAAGTAGGGATAGGTGAGAACGGTGCCGATGGCGAACAGCGCCTGCAACCGGTACAGGTTCACGGCGCTGACACCGCAACCGGCGGTGGCGATGGCCGGCGCGCCGGATGGTGCGCCGGTGTTCGCGCCGGCCGGCGCCGGCACCGGCCGGCGCGGCGCACCGGCGTCCGGCAGCAGGTGCAGCACCACGCAGGCGGCGCCGGGGAACAACGCCAGGTACAGGAACAGCTGCAGCATGTTGGCGTGCCCGCTCATCATGCCGATCAGTGCGGGGCCGGCGAACAAGGCGGTGCGCGCCGACGCCTGCATCACGCCGAGCAGTGTCGCCAGCCGCGCTGGCGGCAGTTGTTCGGCCAGGTAGGCGTTGGACGCGGAGAAGGTCCCGCCGAGCAGCCCTTGCAGCATCAGGCCCAGCGCGAACTCCAGCGGCGTGCGCGCCAGGCCGGTGAGGATGAAGCTGAGGCACAAGCCTGCGTGCGCCCGCATCAGCGAGGCGCGGCGGCCGATGCGGTCGGCCAGCCGTCCCCAGGCCGGATTGGCGATGGCCGCGGCCAGTGTCGGCAGCGTGAAGTACCAGCCGGCCAGCGCCGCCGACGGCGCGTTCGCCGGGAAGCTCGCTTCCAGGATCTGCGCGTAGAACGGCGGCATGCACAAGGCGGCGAAGGCCGCGCCGAAGTGGCCGGCGACCGTGACCATCACCGCGCGCGTCAACCCGGCCTGCGGCGACGAGGCCTGCGCCAGGTTCATGCGTTGCCGCCACGCTTGACCGGCGCCGCCAGCGGATTGCCGACTGTGCGCAGGCGCGGCGTGCTCCATCCCAGCAGGCGGCGCGCGGCCAGGCACTCGATCCGCAGCTGCGCGCCGAGCAGGTCGAACTCGCGATGGCGGGCGGCGTGCGCCGGAAAGCGCGACAGATACGCTTGAACGGTGCGCGCGGCCTGAGCCCAGAACAGTGCCTCCGCATAGCCGTGATGGCACTCCAGCCGCCACGCCAGTTCTCCCAGATTGATAAAGAACAGCACTTCCAGCAGGTAGTCGCGCGCCTCCGCCGGCGAGTCGAACATAAATCCGGCGCTGGCGTTGAGCGCGTTGCGGTAGGCCGGTGCGCTGCGCAGGCCGGCCAGTTGGGCTTCGCCGGTGGCGCCTTGCAGATAGTGCAGGCCGCCGGGCAGGTCGCGGATGGCGATGCGGCGCGGCAGACCGTCGCGCAGTATCAGCAGGGTGTTTTGCGCATGGCATTCAAGCAGCACGCCGTGCGCCATCATCAGGTGCAGAAGGGGCGGGACGCTGGCCTCCAGCAGCGCGGCCACCCAGCGCTCGGCGCCGTGCCGCGCCAGCCACGGGCCGATGGTCAGCTCGCGGTCGGAGATCAGCGTCGTCAGGGCCGTCATCGGGAGTACCTGCTCGCCCTCGGCCAGCACCGACTCCGGCGCGCTGCGCCAGATCGCGCCCAGCATGCCGTAGGCGCCGGTGCGCTGGCGCGACGCGGCGATCGTGATGCCGGCCGGCTCGGCCAGTACCGCCAATCGCTGGCCGTCGGCGAAAAAGGCATCGTCGCGGCAGATGGTCGCCAGCCAGCGCGAGATGATGGGCGCGTTGTGCACGTGGTGGTCGGAAAGGATGCGATCGGCCGAACTGTTGGCGATGGCCAGCGGCAGCTTCAGGTTGCCGCAACCATCGGCCGCCAGGCGGCTGAGCGAGCGTATCGATTGCTGCGCCAGCCATTCGGCGCGGCCTGCGCCCAGGTGCAGCAAGGTGCCGTCGGCCAGCCAGTCGGCGAAGTGCTGGGCGACGCCGTGCTCCCATTGCCACGGATGCACCGGCATCAGGCGGTAGCGCGCCGGCGCCTGGCCCTGTGCTTCGATCTGATCCAGCAGGCGGCGGTACTCGTCCGTTCCCAGTTGCGACGCGACGAAGCTGTCGTAGTCGAGCTCCGGCAGCGTATGGGTTTCGCTGGCTTCGCGGTCGATCGCCAGCCAGGTCAACACGATAGCCTGCGCGAATTCCGGGCCGTAGCGCCGGTGCTCGTCGATGCTGAAGCCGATGCGCGAGCGGAAGCACGGATGATATGGATGGCCGTCGCCCAGTTCCGCTTCCTGCAAAGCGTAGGGCGATTGCAGCGTGGCCTGTGGTGTCGCCGTCATCGACCAGGCCTGTTTGAGCGCGGTCTGCTGCAGCTCGGCGACGAAGCGGCGCAAGGCCTCCGCCTGCGGTTGCAGGTGCCGCACCAGCGCCGCCACCAAGGCGGCGATGTCCGGGTTGGGATCGCCGGTGCCGCGCACCTCGCCGCACAGTCGCACGCGGTCGAATGCGCTGTGGCCGGCGATATCGATGTGGTAGACCAGCGGCGTGTCGTGCTCGTCCCGGCCTTCCAGCCGCAGGCGGTCCCGCTGCGGGGTGACGGCGCCGTTCAGGCAGCCCTCATTCCAGAAGGCTTCGATGAATTGACGCAGCGTGCGGTCGCGGGCGGCCGCATAGTGGGGAAGGAATGCAAGGGGGTGGGGCATGGCGGCGTCTATAAATTGAAAGCTTGTCGTAAATGCTATGCCACCAGATTAGCTCCGGCATCGGTGAATGTCAATACAAATGATAATGATTCGTATTTGAGTTGCGGGGCGAGGCACGCCGCGCAAGCCGCCAGATCAGGCGCTGACCACCCGGTCGCGCCCTTCGTGCTTGGCCTGGTAGAGCGCCTTGTCGGCGCGCGAGATCAGCGACGAGGCGCTGTCCGGCGCTCCTTCCGGCATCGACGCCGCCACGCCGATGCTGACGGTGAGCGCGATCGTTTCGCCGTTGTCGCCCTCGATGCGCAGCTCGGCGACATCGCTGCGCAAGCGTTCGGCGGCGCCGCTGGCGACGTCGATTTGGGTTTCCGGCATCAGCAGCACGAACTCTTCGCCGCCGAAGCGCGACGCCATGTCGATATTGCGCATGCCGCCCGCCAGCGCCTTGGCGACCGCCAGGATGGCGCGGTCGCCGGCCTCGTGGCCGTAGACGTCGTTGACGTTCTTGAAGTGGTCGATGTCGACCATCAGCAGCGACAATGGATGCTTGAAGCGGCGGCTGCGTTCCAGTTCCTTGTTGATCTGCTCCGTCATGCGGCGGCGGTTGCCGATGCCGGTCAACGGATCGGTGGTGGCCAACTGTTCCAGCTTGGTGTTGGCGATCATCAGCTCCAGCGTGCGTTGCATCACCCGCGCTTCCAGCAGGTTGCGTTCATCGTGCAGCGCGGACAGCGTCTGGCGGCGCCCGCGCAGCGCGACGATCAGCGCCGAAATCAAGATCCCTTCCAATACGATCAAGGTGGCGCCGGCCAGTATCTGCCACAGGTATTGCTCGAACACGCTGCGCGGGCGGTTGAGCCATTGCGCCGTCGGCGGAATGTTCTGCAAGTTGAAACGCTGTGCCGCGCCGTAGTCGAACAGGTAGCCGGGTATGCCGGCGATGTCGGCTTTCCGCTGCATCAGGATGGCGGCGATGGCGCGGCCTATGCGCTCCGCGCTGACCACGTAGCCGCCGACCACGCCGGGCACCACGATGGCCTCCCAGTTGGTGAACACCGGCACCTGCGTGGTGGCGGCCAGCTGGCGCGCGATGTCCACCGGCCGGCGCCGCGCGCCGGTGACGTCGTGGTAGGTGGGCAGCAGGAAGATGGCGCTGCCGGGCCGCAGCAGCGCGGCCAGGCGGAAGATCTCGCCGTGGCTGAGTTGATCCCAGTATTCGAAGCGTATCTGCTTGTCATAGGCGGCGGCCGCCTTGCGCACGCCGGTAACCGATTCCTGCATGCGTTCCGTGCTGTCGCCGATCACCACGATGTGGCGCACGTCCGGCGCCACTTGCGGGATGACGCCGATGGCCCGTACGAAATCCGCATGGACCTGGTAGCCAGTGCCGTCGGACGGCGTCCAGTCCAGGCGTCCATGGTTGACGTAGTGGCGCGGCACGCCGCGGAACAGCTTGGGACGTTCGCTGAGGAAGCGCGCCGCCACATAGTTCTCGGTGATGATGGCGTCGAACCGGATGTGGGCGTACTTGGTGCGCAGGTATTGCTCCATGCCGGCCTGCGCCTGCTCGTCGCCCACGCGCACGGCATCGAAGCGTTCTTCGAAAATGCCCAGCATGGAGGTCAGGTTCTTGTCCGCCAGTTCGGCCGACAGGCCTTTTTGGATCAGGCGTTGCCAGGCCGACGCGGAATCGGAACCCAGCGAATACAGCACCAGCACCTTGCGCTCGCCGACGGCCCATGCGGGCGCCGCCAGCATCGACATCAGCAGCGCGCAGCAAAGCAGTAGCCGGCGCCAGCAGTGGCGTGGCCAGGTTCCGTGCGCGGCAGGCGGGTGATCCTTGTGCGGCATGGTCGGCGCTGACTCCGAAGGCAAAAATGGCGTATCCGGCGAAATTTGCATTCAGGCAAGTCTAGCATGCTTTCTTTTGCTGTTGTTGCTGGTGTGGTGCGGTGTGGGGTGCCATTAGTCATGCGGCGCGCAGGGCGTCGACGATTTTCATGCGGGACGCGCGCAGCGCCGGCAGGAAGCCGCCGACCATGCCCATCGCCAGCGAAAACATGAGCGTTTTGACCACGATCGCCGGCGTCAGGCGGAAGCCGAAGGCCAGCTCGGAGAAGGACTGGAAATTGGTGGTCGAGAAGGACAGGAACTGCATCAGCGAAGCGCAGGCCAGGCCCAGCGCGCCGCCCAGCACCGCCAGCAGCATCGACTCGGACAGGAAGGCGGCCAGGATGCTGCGGCGCTGGAAGCCCAGCGCGCGCAAGGTGCCGATTTCGCCGACGCGGTTGGCGACCGAGGCGTACATGGTGATGGTGGCGCCTATCATCGCGCCGATCGAGAAGATGATCGACAGGATCAAGCCGAGCACGCTGATGAAGGTCGACAGCGCCTTCGACTGGTCGGAGTAGAAGCTCTGTTCGCGCTTGGCGTCCAGCGTCAGGCGCTGGTCGGCTTCGATGTCCTTCTTGAAGCGGTCGAACAGCGAGGTGTCGGCCAGCCGCAGCACCATCGCCGAATAGGCGTTGCGGCGGAAGGCCGGCATCAGCTGGTCGGCGTCGCCCCAGATCTCGGAATCGAAGCCGCTGTTGCCGGCGTCGAACAGGCCGACCACGGTCCATTCGCGCTGGCCGAAGCGCAGCGTCTCGCCGATGCCGGCGCCCTCGAAGCGGCGCGCGATGCTGGCGCCGGCGATGATCTCGGAGGCGCCGGGGCGGAACATGCGGCCCGCCGTCAGCTTCACTTGCGGCCGCAGCATCAGGCCGCGCTGCGAGATGCCGCGGATGATGACGTTGGACGGCTTGGCCGAGCCGCGCTTGTTGAGCGAAATGAGCACCACCGTTTCCTTCGACAGCAAGGGCTGGCCGTCGGCGCCGAGCGCGATGGCCGGGTGGCTGGAGGCCACGCTGGCCTGGGTGCGGTCCACGCCGCTCTGCACTTCGGTGTCGGCCGAGCGGCGGATCAGGATCACGTTGTCGTATTCGCCGGTGGTGACCATGGTGTTGCGCAGGCCCTCGTCCAGCATCAGCACCGTGGCGAACACGAACACCACCAGCGCCAGGCCGGCGCCGGTCAGCGCGGTGGTCAGGCGGCGCGCCCACAGGTTGCGGGCGACATAAGAGAGAGGAATTTTCAACCTATGCTCCTCAGGCCATCGACGATGTTGATGCGCACCGCCCGTATTGTCGGCGCGATGGCGGCGACGGCGCCGATCGCCAGCGCCGCCAGCACCTGCTGGATCACCGTCAGCTGCGACACTTCAAACACCGGGAACATGGTGCCCATCATCTTGCCGAGGAAGGTCGCGAACGGGAACAGGATGACGATGCCGATCACCGCGCCGAACATCGCCAGCAGCAGCGATTCGCCCAGTATCATCAGCGTCAGGAAGCCGGGACCGAAGCCGAGCGCCTTCAACGTGGCGTACTCGCCCAGCCGTTCGCGCGCGCTCATCGCCATGGTGTTGGCCATCACCGCCGCGATAATGATGATGACCACGAACGACACCACGCGGATCGCCACCACGATCGCCTCGGACATCGACACAAAGCTCAATTGGAAGGCCTTCTCGGTCTCGGTCAGCGTCTCCGCCAGCGAGTTGGCGAACTCCTTGTCGACGGCGGCGGAGATGGCGGCGGCGTTTTCCGGCTGGTCGATCTGCACCACGTACACGCCGATCTGGTTGGCGCGGCGCGGCGCCACCTTCTTCACGGTCTCGTTGACGTAGTCCCAGTGGAAGAACAGGGTGGCGGTGTTGGTGGTGCTCTGCTTGCCGTCGTAGATGCCGCGCACCACCAGTTCCCAGTTGCCGGGGTAGATGGTGCCCTTGAGCGGAATGATGTCGCCGACCTTGAAGCCGTACTGGTCGGCCAGCTTGCGGCCGACGATGCAGCCCTTGCGGTCCTTGAGGAAGGCGACCCGGTCGTCCGCAGGCAGCAGGAAGTCAGGATAGATGTTCAGGTAGCTCTCGCCGGAGATGGCGAACTGCGCGAAGAAGTTCTTCGGATCCTTGTAGGTGCCCTGGAACCAGTTGGCGAAGCCGACCCCGGACACGCCCCGCACCGCGCGGATGCGCGCCTGGTAGGACAGCGGCAGCGGGAACACCAGCGAGGTCTTGTTGCGGGTGATCAGCGTGGTGTTGGATGCGCCCTCGGCGCCGGCGTACCAGGCGTCGACCACCGTCTGCAGCAGGCCGAAGGAAAAGATCGCCACCACCAGGCCGAGGATGGTCAGCGAGGTGCGCAGCTTGTGGCGCATGGAGTTCTTGAAGATCAGCCGCAGCGTGTACATGGTGCTACGCCGGAACGGCTAATGCGCCGGCGATCAATTCGCCTTTTTCGAGATGGACCATGGTGCGCGCCTGCGCCGCCGCGTTGGCGTCGTGCGTGACCATGATGATGGTCTTGCCCAGCTGCTGGTTCAGCTGCTGGAGCAGGGCCAGGATCTCGCTGGCGGAATTGCGATCCAGGTCGCCGGTCGGTTCGTCGGCCACGATCAGCGTCGGGTCGCTGACGATGGCGCGGGCGATGGCCACGCGCTGCTGCTGGCCGCCCGACAGCTCGTTCGGCGTGTGGTCCATGCGGTCGGCCAGGTTGACCATCTCCAAGGTCAGCTCGACGCGCTCGCGCCGTTCGCGCCGCGACAGGGGCGTGAGCAGCAGCGGCAGTTCGACGTTCTCGAACGCGGTCAGCACCGGCATCAGGTTGTAGAACTGGAAAATGAAGCCGACGTTGGTGGCGCGCCAGCGCGCCAGGTCGGTCTCGCCCATGCCGGCGATATCGAGGCCGGCTATGCGCAGCACGCCGCGGTCCGGCTTGTCGATGCCGGCGATGAGGTTGAGCAGCGTGCTTTTGCCGGAGCCGGAAGGACCCATCAGCGCCGTGAAATCGCCAGCCGGTATCGCCAGGCTGATATCGCGCAGCACCTCCACCACCTGGTCGCCGCGGCGGTAGGACTTGACCAGGTGCTCTATCAGTACCAGTGGTTCGCTCATTATTTCTTCGCCAGGCTGACCGGGGCGCCGTCGTGCAGCTTGGCGTCCGGCGTCATCACCAGCTTGTCGCCGGGCTTGACGCCTTTGACCTCAACCAGTTCGCCGATCTTGCGGCCCTGCGTGACGGCGACCTGCCTGACCTTGTCGCCTTCGACCACGAACACCACGGTCTTGCCGTCGCGCGTGGCGAGGGCGGTCGCCTGCACGGCGGTGACGGCCTGCTTGTCCGCCGGCGGCACGGCCTTCGACAGGAAGGCCACCTTGGCGCTCATGTCCGGCAGCACGCGCGGATCGCGGTCGATGAAGCGCACCTTGACCAGCAAGGTGGCCTTGCTGCGGTCCATGGTCGGCACCATGCGCGAGACGGTGCCGGCCAGGTGCAGCTCGGGGAAGGCGTCGAGCAGGATTTCGGTCGGCTGGTCGACGCGGATCTTGCTGAGGTTGGATTCGGAGACATCGGCCTCCACCTCCAGCGTATCCATGTCGGCGATGGTGACCACCGCGCCCTTGCTATCGGCGGCGGAGGAGAAGGGCGTGATGTTGTCGCCGACGTTGGCGCTCTTGGTCAGGATCACGCCGTCGAACGGGGCGCGGATCACGGTCTGATCCAGCGCCACTTGCGCCGACTGCGCGTTGGCCCTGGCGGCCGCGATGGCGGCGTTGTGGCCGGCGATACTGGCCTTGGCCTTGTTCAGCCGCGCCTGCGCGGTGTCGTAGGCGGAGGCGGTGATGAATTTCTGGCTGAGCAGCTCGGCGGTGCGCTTGAAGTTGGCCTGCGCGTCCAGCAGTTCGGCCTTGCCCTGTTCCAGGTTGGCCTGCGCCACCTTGATATTGGCCTGCGCCAAGCCCAGCGAGGCGCTGACGTCGCGGTTTTCCAGCCGCGCGATCACTTCGTCTTTCTTGACCTTGCTGCCTTCGAGCACGCCCAGCCACTCCAGCCGGCCGGTGGCCTTGGACGACAGCGCCGCCTTGCGCTGCGCCACCACGTAGCCGGTGGCGTTGAGCAAGGTGTAGCTTTGCGACGGATAGGTCTGCGCCACGGTCACCGTTTCCACACTGGTCTTGCCGCCGAACTGGCCCATGGCGACCTTGCCGCCGACGCCGATGACGATCACCACCACAGCGATCTTGATCCAGCGGCGGCGTTTGAAACGCTGCCCTTGAACTTGCGCGGGAGCACCGCGCTCTATTTTCAACCGGGAAATGTCGGGAGTCGCCACGAAATCCTCACAAGTTCATGTTGCCTGAATGTTGACAATAAAGTTAGCAAATAGTGCTAGAAAAACCCGTTCACCGCAAGTTGAATTGCATTACCATGTCGCCCATGACTTGGAATTGCTTATGAATTTGCTGCGGCCCCTGTTACTACTGCTGATTTTGTGGCTGCATGGCGCTGCGCAGGCCCGCGAGATCGTCGACGCCGGCGCGCTGCCTCGCGGCATGCTGGCGCTGACCGAGCACCTGGATGTGCTCGAAGATCCCGGGCGGCAACTCGCCATCGACGATGTGCTGGGCGCCGGCGCGCGCTTCCAGGCCAGCGGCCAGGCCGGCGAGGCGCTCAGTTTCGGCTACACCGGTTCGGCCTACTGGCTGCGGCTGGACCTGCGCAATCCCGGCGCCGCGCCGTTGCAGCGCATGCTGGAGATCAGCAATGCCCGCCTGAGCTCGATCACCCTGTACACCCCCGGTGCCGACGGCCGCTACCTGGCGTTGCGCACCGGCAGCGCGCAACCGTATGCGACGCGTCCCTACCATAACCGTTATTTCGTCTTCCCCTTGGATCTGGCGCCGCATTCGCAGCAGGTGGTCTACCTGCGGATCGCGTCCAACGGCGCCAAGCTGATCCCCGCGCGGCTGTGGTCGCCCGAGGCTTACCTGGCCTACGAAGGCCAGGACTACCTGCTGCAAGGCGTGTACTTCGGCATGGCGCTGGCCATGATGTTGTTCAACCTGGTGCTGTTCGCCACGCTGGGCGACCGGCTTTACTTGATGTATGTCGCCTTTGTCGGCTGCGTCGCGCTGGGCCTGGCGGGGCAGAACGGTCTCGCGCACGAGTGGCTGTGGCCGGGGGCGCAAGGGGCGTGGCCCAACCTGTCGGCGTCCATCCTGTTCTCGCTGTCGGCCGCGCTGCTGCTGGTGTTCATGCGCAGCATGCTGGGCACGCGCAGGCTGGTGCCCTGGCTGGACAAGGTGCTGCTCGCCTTGCTGGCCTTCTTCGTGCTGTCGCCGCTGGCCATGGTGGCGTTCTACACGCAGGTCGCCAGGCCGATCACCACCATCTGGAGCGTGGCCTCGCCGCTGATCATGATCGTCAGCCTGGTCTGCGCGTTCAAGCGCTCGCGCAGCGCCTACTACTTCAGCGGCGCGTTCTTCGTGCTCCTGATCGGCAATATGAGCAGCTCGCTGGCGGCGATGGCCCTGTTGCCGCACAATCTGCTGACCAACCACGGCAGCCAGATCGGTTCGGCCTGCGAGATGATGTTGCTGGCCTTTGCGCTGGCCGACCGCGTCCATGTGATGCGGCGCGAGAAGGCCGAGGCCCAGCGCGCCGCCTACCAAGCCCAGGCCAGCCTGATCGGCAGCCTGCAGTCGTCGGAGCGGCTGCTGGAAGAGCGGGTGGCGCAGCGCACCGCGGAGTTGAACGAAGCCAATGCGCGCTTGGCCGAGCTGAGCCTGACCGACAGCCTGACCGGCATCGCCAACCGCCGCCGTTTCGATGCCGTGCTGGCGACCGAGTGGTCGCGCGCGGCGCGGCTGGGGCGGCCGCTGGCGGTGGGGCTGCTGGATATCGATTTCTTCAAGCGCTACAACGACCATTACGGCCACCAGGACGGCGACGCCTGCCTGCGGCGGGTGGCCGCCGAATTCGCGGCCCAGTTGCAGCGCACCGGCGACATGGTGGCGCGCTACGGCGGCGAGGAGTTCGCGTTCATCGCCCCGACCACCGACGCCGACAGCGCGCTGACCATCGCCCGCCGCGTGTGCGAGGCGCTGGAGGCGCTGGCCCTGCCGCACGCGCAGGCGCCGGGCGGCATGCTGACCGTCAGCATCGGCGTCGCCGCATGGACGCCCAAGGCCGGCGAAGCGGCCGAACAACTGCTGCGCGCGGCCGACGCCGCGCTCTACCGCGCCAAGCAACTGGGGCGCAACCGCGCCGAGCTGGATGCCTGATTTCTTCGGAGGGGAGCATACGTTGGCAGATGAGCCTGCCGACCTGACCTGCCTTACCTTCACCTACTTGCAAAGGAACCCATGCACCGTTTGTTCGCCCTATTGCCCTTGCTTTTATGCGTACCGATGGCCGTGGCTGCCGTTCCGCTGGAAATTCACGTTCCCGCTGGCGTTCATGCCTGTACTCATGCGAGACCATGTCCAGTAGCGATCCTAAGCCCGGGATATGGACTTCTTGGTTCGGACTACTCTTTCGTTAGCAACTATCTTAACGGGATGGGTTACTTGGTTGTCGCCATACAAGATAGTGCTGGCGGCGTAAAAATGGACCCGAACACCCCAGTGGCGAAGCAGGTGCAAGCCTTGGCGCGGGTGGCCTCGCAAGCAATCTCTATCGCGATCGACGAAACCGCGGTGCGGTACCCGCAGTTCGATTGGCAACATCTGCTGCTCGTGGGGCACTCCCTTGGCGGGGACAGTTCGGCGCAGTTCGCCGCTGACAACGCGAGCCGCGTTTCCGGCCTGATCAGCCTCGACAGTCGGCGGGTCGCGTTGCCTCGCTCGGCCGGCATTCACGTCCTGACAATTCGCGCCAGCGACACCACTGCGGACTCCGGTGTTCTACCGAACGAGGAGGAGCGGAGCCGCTACGGTACTTGTGTGGTCCGCATCGAAGGCTCCCGCCACAACGATATGCAAGATGCCGGCAGTGAACGACTAAAGACCAGAATTACATCCGCCATCGATACTTTTCTCGCCCCAGCGCCGTATCCGAAATACCATTGCGAGCAAGACTCCAGGCTGGAATGACGGGCGCCCGGCGCAGGACCGTGGCGCGCGTTGATCTTGGTGTGCGCTGTGGATCGGCGCTACAATCTCGCCTTTCCCCGAACGCTATTCCCTCATGACGATCCCGACTGCCATCCTCGATGCGCTGACGCGCGCAGATGCTTCCTGGCGTCCCTTGCTGGTGCAAGGGCTGGAGGCCATGATGGCCGCCACGCCCGACTACCTGCCGCAGCTGGCCAGCGATCTGTACCTGCCGACCGAACAGCGCCTGTTCGCCGCCTTCGCGCTGCCGCTGGACAAAGTGCGCTACATATTAGTCGGCGAAGGCCCGTATCCGCGCGCCGAGAGCGCCACCGGCGTCTGCTTCATGGACGGCGCCGTCGGCAGCCTGTGGTCGGCCGAGCAGGGCGGCGGCCTGTCCAAGCCGGTCAACAAAGCCACCTCGCTGCGCAACTTCATGAAGATGCTGCTGGTGGCGGACGGTCAACTGTCGCTGGACAACACTGGCGGCGACGCGATGGCCGCCGTCTCCGCCCGCGCCCGCAGCGGTGCAGGCAGCCACATCCAGACCCTGGCCGACATGCAGCAGAAATTGATCCAGCAGGGTTTTTTGCTGCTGAACGCCTCGCTGGTGTTCCGTAGCCATGTGGCCCCGGCCAAGGATGCCAAGGCCTGGTTGCCGTTTTTCCAGACTGTGATGGCCGGCCTGGCCGCGCAGGCGCCGAAGACGCCAACCATGGTTTTATGGGGAAAGATCGCCGAATTGCTGAGCAAGTTGCCGGTTATGAAAGATTTCCCGCAAATCAGCGCGGAGCACCCCTACAACCTGAGCTTCATCGGCAACCGGGACATGCACCAGCTGTTCCAGCCGATGCAGTTGTTGAAAGGGTAAGTACCCTGACAGGCGATGGGGCCTCCCGGCAAACTTTGTTAAAGTTTGGTATACTTGACTAAATCGATCAAGTAATCAGTCTTTGCGACTGGCGCCAAGGTCGATATTTTAACCCAGTTGAACCGAGGTAGTGATGCGTCTGACCACCAAAGGCCGTTTTGCTGTGACTGCGATGATCGATCTGGCTTTGCGCCAAGGCAAAGGCCCGGTCACGCTGTCCGGCATCAGCCAGCGCCAGGCCATTTCGCTGTCCTACCTGGAACAGTTGTTCGGCAAGCTGCGCCGCCATGAGATCGTCGAATCGATCCGCGGCCCGGGCGGCGGCTACAGTCTGGCGCGCCGCGCCGACAAGGTCACCGTGGCCGACATCATCATCGCCGTCGATGAGCCGCTCGATGCGACCCAGTGCGGCGGCAAGGAAAATTGCCACGGCGCGGACGCCGCCAGCGGCGCGCGCTGCATGACCCACGAACTGTGGGCCACGCTGAACGAAAAAATGGTGGATTACCTGGATTCCGTGTCGCTGCAGGATCTGGTCGATCAACAGAAGCAAAAGAATGCTGAACAAAACGTGGTCGTGATGCACCGTAACCACGCCGCGCTTGGTTAAGAGAAATAAATAACGGAGTAAGCCCAGATGAACGCCCCTGAAAAAAACGTCGCGCCAGTGAAGTTCCAGACCGCCCCGCATTTCCCGATCTACATGGACTACTCGGCCACCACGCCGATCGATCCACGCGTCGCCGACATGATGATTCCTTACCTGCGCGAGCAGTTCGGCAATCCGGCATCGCGCAGCCACATGTACGGCTGGACCGCGGAAAAGGCAGTGGAAGAGGCGCGCGCGCATGTCGCCGCCCTGGTCAACGCCGACCCGCGCGAAATCATCTGGACCTCCGGCGCCACCGAATCGAACAACCTGGCGATCAAGGGCGCGGCCCAGTTCTACAAGACCAAGGGCAAGCACATCATCACCGTCAAGACCGAGCACAAGGCAGTGCTGGACACGGTGCGCGAACTGGAGCGCCAGGGCTTTGAAGCGACCTACCTGGAACCGCAGGACAACGGCCTGATCACCATCGAGCAGCTGACCGCCGCGATCCGCCCGGACACCATCCTGATCTCCGTCATGCTGGTCAATAACGAAATCGGCGTGATCCAGCCGATCGACGAAATCGGCGCGCTGTGCCGCTCGAAGGGCATCATCTTCCACTGCGACGCCGCGCAAGCGACCGGCAAGCTGGTGATCGACCTGCAAAAGACCAAGGTCGACCTGATGACCTTCACCGCGCACAAAACCTACGGCCCTAAGGGCGTGGGCGCGCTGTACGTCTGCCGCAAGCCGCGCGTGCGCATCGAAGCGCAAATGCACGGCGGCGGCCACGAGCGCGGCCTGCGCTCCGGCACCCTGCCTACCCACCAGATCGTCGGCATGGGCGAAGCCTTCCGCCTGGCCAAAGTGGAAATGGACAGCGAGATCACCCGCATCAAGGGCCTGCGCGACCGCCTGGCCAAGGGCCTGCAAGAGATCGAGGAAACCTACATTAACGGCGACATGGAACACCGTGTGCCGCACAACCTGAACGTCAGCTTCAACTACGTCGAAGGCGAGTCGCTGATCATGGCCGTGAAAGACCTGGCCGTGTCGTCCGGTTCGGCCTGCACCTCGGCTTCGCTGGAGCCATCGTATGTGCTGCGCGCGCTGGGTCGCAGCGACGAGCTGGCGCACAGCTCGATCCGTTTCACCATCGGCCGCTTCACCACCGAAGAGGACATCGACTTCGCCGTCAACCTGATGAAGTCCAAGGTACACAAACTGCGTGAGCTGTCGCCACTGTGGGACATGTTCAAAGAAGGCATCGACATCAGCTCGATCCAATGGGCAGCCCACTAATTTTTACAGTTACAGAAAATACAGGAGCACCAAATGGCTTACTCGGAAAAAGTGTTGGACCACTACGAAAATCCACGCAACGTGGGCGCGTTCGAAAAGGGCGATGACAGCGTTGGCACCGGCATGGTCGGTGCGCCGGCTTGCGGCGACGTGATGAAGCTGCAGATCAAGGTCGGCGCCGATGGCCTGATCGAAGATGCGAAGTTCAAGACCTACGGCTGCGGTTCGGCCATCGCTTCCAGCTCGCTGGTGACCGAATGGGTCAAGGGCAAGACGCTGGATCAGGCGCTGGCCATCAAGAACACCCAGATCGCTGAAGAACTGGCGCTGCCGCCGGTAAAAATCCACTGCTCGATCCTGGCGGAAGACGCCATCAAGGCAGCGGTACTGGACTACCAGACCAAGCACCCAGTCGCGGCCTAAGTCTGTTTTACACCGGCGACGCAAGTCGTCGCCGGTACGGAGAATTAAATGGCAATCACCCTGACCGAAAAAGCAGCCAAGCATATCAGCCGCTACATCGAGCGCCGTGGTAAAGGCGTTGGTTTGCGTTTTGGCGTGCGCACCACCGGCTGCTCGGGCCTGGCCTACAAGCTGGAATACGTGGACGAAATAGCGGCAGAGGACAGCGTCTTCGAATCGCACGGCGTCAAGGTATTCGTCGACCCGAAAAGCCTGCCGTACATCGACGGCACCGAGCTCGATTTCGCGCGCGAAGGCTTGAACGAAGGCTTCAAGTTCCACAATCCGAACGAGAAAGACGCTTGCGGTTGCGGCGAAAGCTTCCGCATCTGATAAGCCATGCAAAATCACTTTGAGCTGTTCAATCTGCCGCAGCGGTTTGCCGTGGACGCGGAGGCGCTCGACAGCGCCTACCGCGACGTGCAGGGCCGCGTCCATCCCGACAAGTTCGTCAATGCCACCGACGCCGAAAAGCGCGTCGCGATGCAGTGGGCCACCCGCGCCAACGAAGCCTATCAGACCCTGAAAAATCCGCAGAAGCGCGCGCAGTACCTGTGCGAGCTCAATGGCGTCGATTTGCAGACCGAGTCGAACACGGCGATGCCGATGGCCTTCCTGATGCAGCAGATGGAGTGGCGCGAAGAGCTGGGCGACGCCCGCGCCGCCAAGGACAGCGACGCGCTGGAAGCGCTGGACAAGCAGCTGCGCAACGAACGCAAGGCGCGCCTGGCGGAGATCGAAACGCAGATCGACGCCGGCGACTTCCACGCGGCGGCGCAAGGCGTGCGCGCGTTGATGTTTTTAGAAAAATTCAAAGAAGAAATAGAGCACAGCTTCACAGCGCTCGAAGACAACTAACAACTCCGGGGTCAAGTCTGACATTCGGACACGGCCTCTGCCGTAGCCACAGCTACGGCAGAGGCCGTGTCCGAATGTCAGACTTGACCCCAGGTTAAAGGCAACAATTAAATGGCACTTCTGCAAATTTCCGAACCTGGCATGTCCACCGCACCGCACCAGCATCGGCTGGCGGTCGGTATCGACCTGGGCACCACCAATTCGCTGGTCGCCACTGTGCGCAACAGCATTCCAGAAGTGCTGTGCGATGAGGATGGCCGCCCGCTGCTGCCGTCCGTGGTGCGCTATCTGCCGAACGGCCACGCCAACATCGGCTACAAGGCGCAGGCCGCGCAGACCACCGATCCGAAGAACACCATCGTTTCCGTCAAGCGCTTCATGGGCCGCGGCCTGGCCGATATCGCCTACGCGGAAAACATGCCCTACGATTTCCAGGACACCCCTGGCATGGTGCAACTGAAGACCATCGCCGGCGTCAAGAGCCCGGTCGAGATCTCGGCGCAGATCCTGGCCACGCTGCGCCAGCGCGCCGAAGATTCGCTGGGCGACGATCTGGTGGGCGCGGTCATCACGGTGCCGGCCTACTTCGACGACGCGCAGCGCCAGGCCACCAAGGATGCGGCGCAGCTGGCCGGCATCAACGTGCTGCGCCTGCTGAGCGAGCCTACCGCCGCCGCCATCGCCTACGGCCTGGATAACGGTTCGGAAGGTCTGTACGCGGTCTACGACCTCGGTGGCGGCACCTTCGATATCTCCATCCTCAAACTGAGCAAGGGCGTGTTTGAAGTACTGTCCACCGGCGGCGATTCCGCGCTGGGCGGCGACGACTTCGATCACCGCCTGTTCTGCTATATCCACCAGCAGGAAAAACTGGCGCCGCTGTCGAACGAAGACACGGCCGTGTTGATGGTCAAGGCACGCGAAGCGAAAGAGCAGCTGTCGACCAAGAACGATGTGACCGTCGACGCCATCCTCGGCTCCGGCGAAGAAGTGCATCTGAAGATCACCGCCGAGACCTTCCAGGAGATCACCAAGCACCTGATCGACAAAACCATGAAGGCCATCAAGAAGGCGCTGCGCGACGCCAGCGTCGATGCGGACGACGTCGATGGCGTGGTGATGGTCGGCGGCGCCACGCGCATGCCGCACGTGCAGCGCGCGGTCAGCGAATACTTCCACACCATCCCACATGCGAACATCGATCCGGACAAGGTCGTGGCGCTGGGCGCGGCGGTGCAGGCCAATCTGCTGGCCGGCAATCGCGCGCCGGGCGACGACTGGCTGCTGCTGGACGTGATCCCGCTGTCGCTGGGCATCGAGACCATGGGCGGCCTGGTCGAGAAGATCATTCCGCGCAATTCGACCATCCCTTGCGCCCGCGCGCAGGAGTTCACCACCTTCAAGGACGGCCAGACCGCGCTGGCGGTGCACGTGCTGCAAGGCGAGCGTGAGCTGGTGTCCGACTGCCGTTCGTTGGCGCGCTTCGAGCTGCGCGGCATTCCGCCGATGGTGGCCGGCGCCGCGCGCATCCGCATCACGTATCAGGTGGATGCGGATGGCTTGCTGTCGGTGTCCGCGCGCGAGCTGCGCTCCGGCGTGGAAGCGTCGATCATCGTCAAGCCGGCCTATGGCCTGGGCGACGACGACGTCGCGCGCATGCTGCAGGACTCGTACAAATCGGCCGATACCGACATGGTCGCCCGCGCGCTGCGCGAAGAGCAGGTCGAGGCCGAGCGCATCATGCTGGCCACGCAATCGGCGCTGAACGAAGACGCATCCCTGCTGAGCGACGAAGAGCGCGCGGCAGTCGACGTATTGATGAACCAGGTGCGCGACGTGGTAGCCCAGTCGCAGACCGGCGCCGTCGATCACGCGGCGGTGAAGTCGGCAGTCGAAGCGCTGGCCAACGGCACCGAAGAATTCGCATCGCGCCGCATGGATCGCAGCGTGCGCAGCGCACTGGCCGGCAAGACGCTGGACCAGGTAGTTTAAACAAACCTAGAGGTATCAAGTGCCACAAATCGTATTCCTGCCCCACCCAAAACTGTGCCCGGACGGCGCTGTCGTCGAAGCCGAAGTCGGCAAGACCCTGTGCGATGTCATGCTTGAAAATGACATCCACATCGAACACGCCTGCGAGAAATCCTGCGCCTGCACCACCTGTCACGTGCTGGTGCGCGAAGGCTTCAACTCGCTGAGCGAAGCCAGCGAAACCGAGGAAGACCTGCTGGACAAGGCCTGGGGACTGGAAGCCGTGTCGCGCCTGTCGTGCCAGGCCGTGGTGGCGAATGAAGACCTGGTCGTCGAAATCCCCAAGTACACCATCAATCACGCAAGCGAAGGCGGGCACTGATATGAAATGGACCGACATCACCGCGATTGCGGAAGCGCTCTACGATAAGCACCCGGACATCGATCCGCTGACTATCCGCTTTACTGATCTGCACAACTGGATCGTCGATCTCGAAGAGTTCGACGACGACCACACGCGCGGCGGTGAAAAAGTCCTTGAGGCGGTTCAGCAGGCGTGGATCGATGAAGCCAAGTAAGCCGGCGGCGAAAGCCGCGCCAGCGAAAATCGGCGCCACCGTCACCGGCGCGGACAACATGCCGGAAATCCGCGAAGGCCAGACCGTCGCGCTGCTGCAAGAGCTGCACATCCTGACCCGCGACGGCAAGATGAACCAGGACAGCCGCCGCAAGCTGAAGCAGGTCTACCACCTGTACCAGTTCATCGAGCCGCTGCTGAAGGAAGTGCTGGCCGGGAAGGACAGCGTGTCGCTGGTGGACCACGGCGCCGGCAAGTCCTACCTCGGTTTCATCATCTACGACCTGTTTTTCAAGGCGCTGAACGACAACTCTCACATCTACGGCATCGAAACCCGCGAAGAGCTGGTGGCGCGTTCGCAGGAGCTGGCCAAGCAGTTCAAGTTCCCCGGCATGTCCTTCCTGCCGCTGTCGGTGGCCGAGTCCACCGAATCGAAGCTGCTGCCGGACCAGATCGACGTCGTCACCGCGCTCCACGCCTGCAACACGGCGACCGATGACGCCATCCACTTCGCGCTGAAGAAGAAGGCCAAGTACATGGTGCTGGTGCCTTGCTGCCAGGCGGAAGTCGCGACGGTGCTGAAGAAGAACAAGGGCAAGTCGCTGGTCAAGTCCGCGCTGACCGAGATCTGGCGCCACCCGATCCACACGCGCGAATTCGGCAGCCAGATCACCAACGTGCTGCGTTGCCTGCAACTGGAGGCGCACGGCTACCACGTCAACGTGACCGAGCTGGTAGGCTGGGAACACTCGATGAAGAATGAGCTGATCATCGCCACGTACAAGAACCTGCCGCGCCAGCGACCATCGGAGCGTTTGCAGGAAGTGCTGGAGACATTGGGGCTGGAAGAAATGGGCAACCGCTTTTTCACCGAACAGGTAGCAAAACAATAAATCAACCAGGGTGATGGAACGATGAGTGAGCTGAACGAAAAATGGTTGGACCTCCGCAGCGACACCATCACCCGCCCCAGCGCGGCGATGCGCGCCGCGATGAACGCAGCGGACGTCGGCGACGATGTTTACGGCGATGATCCAGGCGTCAACCGCCTGCAGGAATACACGGCCGACTTGTTCGGCTACGAGGCCGCGCTGTTCGCGCCGTCCGGCACGCAGAGCAATCTGCTGGCGTTGCTGGCCCATTGCGGCCGTGGCGACGAATACCTGGTCGGGCAGGAAGCCCATACCTACCGCTACGAAGGCGGCGGCGCGGCGGTGCTGGGCAGTATCCAGCCGCAGCCCATCATCAACCAGCCCGACGGCAGCATCGCGCTGGCCGACATCGAAGCCTACATCAAGCCGGACGATTTCCACTTCGCCCGCACCAAGCTGCTGGCGTTGGAAAACACCATCGGCGGCCGCGTGCTGGGCCTCGACTACCTGAAGCAGGCCACCACGCTGGCGCATGAACGCGGCCTGGCCACGCACCTCGACGGCGCACGCGTCTGCAACGCCGCCGTCAAGCTGGGCGTGAGCCCGCGCGCGGCGGTCGCCGGCTTCGATTCCGTTTCCGTGTGCCTGTCCAAAGGCCTGGGCGCGCCGATCGGCTCCGTCCTGTGCGGCAGCAAGCCATTGATCGCCGAGGCCAAGCGCTGGCGCAAGATGCTGGGCGGCGGCATGCGCCAGGCCGGCATGATCGCGGCGGGCGGCATGTACGCCTTGCAGCACAACTTCGCGCGGCTGGCCGAAGATCACGACAACGCCACTTACTTCGCGAGCGAACTGGCCAAGCTGAAAGGCATCAAGGTCAGCACGCCGCAAACCAATATTTTCTACGTCGATATCCCGGCCGATACCTGCCGTGCCTTGAACGACGTGCTGCAACTGACCCGCATACGCGTATCGATGTCGCCGCACCTGCGCATCGTCACGCACATGGATGCATCGCGCGAGGACATCGACCGTGCCATTACCGTTTTTGAGGATTTTTTCGGATGACCGACACCACTACTGATAACAGCATCCGCCTGGCCAAGCGCCTGTCGGAGATGCGCCCATGCTCGCGCCGCGAAGCCGAACTCTATATCGAAGGCGGTTTCGTCAGCGTCGATGGCGTTGTGGTGGAAGAGGCGGGCGCCCGCGTGACGATGGAACAGCAGATCGACGTCGCCCCCGACGCCACGCTGCTGGAGATCCTGCCGGTGACGATCCTGCTGCATAAACCGGTGGGCGCCAACGGCGGCATCGGCAAGGACGGTTCGCCGGCGGTGCATCTGCTGAACCCCGCTTCGCTGACGCGCTCCGCGCCGGGCCAGCGCTTCCTCAAGCGCCACCTGGTCAACCTGACCCTGACCACCCCGCTGGAGACGCATGCCAGCGGCCTGCTGGTGTTCACGCAGGACTTCCGCGTCAGCCGCAAGCTGGTCGACGAAGCGGCCAAGATCGAGCACGAGATCATCGCCGAGGTGACCGGAACCATCAAGGAAAACGGCCTGGCGCTGCTGAACCACGGCCTGCCGTTCAACGGCAAGCCGCTGCCGCCGATGAAGGTCAGCTGGCAGAACGAGAACCGCCTGCGCTTCGCGCCGAAGAATCCCAAGCCGGGCCAGATCGAACATATGTGCAAAATGGTCGGCCTGACCGTGGTGTCGCTGAAGCGCATCCGCATCGGACGCATCGCGATGTCGAGCCTGCCGGCAGGCGAGTGGCGCTACCTGCAGGATCACGAACGTTTCTGATTACTTCGCGCTGGTCTGCGACAAAATGAAGGCGTAGGTATCGGCCGACTCGGCGTCCTGCTGCGCGCGGGTCGAGCCCATGCCGTGGCCGGCGTCGAAGTCCACCCGCAGTATCACCGGCTTGCCGCTGGCCGTCGCCGTCTGCAAGCGCGCCGCCATCTTCGCCGGATGGAACGGCGCCACGCGCGGATCGGTCACCCCGGTGGTCAGCATGATGGCCGGGTACCTGGCGCCATCGACCACCTGCTGATAGCTGTCGATGCTCTTCAGCGCCTTGAAGCCGGCAGCATCGGCAATCGCACCCCACTCAGGCTCCTCGCCGTAGCCGTTCTGCTCCGCCACGTAGCGCAGCGGATTGTGCCAGCCCACTCCCGATACCACCGCCGCGAACAGGTCCGGACGCTCTTCCAGCGCGCGGCCCATGGTGATGCCGCCGGCCGAGCGGCCGCCGATCGCCAGGTGCTGCGGCGAGGTGTAGCCCTTGGCGTTCATGTCCTCGCACACGGCGATCAGGTCGCGCCAGGTGTTGGGTTTGTTTTCCAGCTGGCCGGCGCGGTGCCACTGGCGTCCGAACTCGCCGCCGCCGCGCACATTGGCGTAGCCGACGATGGCGCCCTGGTCGGCCAGTGCCAGCGTGCGGCCCGCGAACGAGGGCGTGTACGCGGCCGCGCCGTAGCTGCCGTAGGCGGAGATGAAGGCCGGATTTTTCCCGTCCATCTTCAGGCCTTTTTTGTAGATCAGGCTATACGGAATCTGCGTGCCATCCTTGGCGGTGGCGTAGCGGCGTTCGGTGGTGTAGGCGCTGGTGTCGATGGCCGGTTTCGGCGTGATGCCGGTGTCGGTCATCTTGCCGTCGGCGGCCACGCTCCAGATGCCGGCCGGTTCCAGCCAGCCGGTCAGCACGGTCAGCACGCCCGGTGCGTTGGGATCGGACTCGATTCCGCGCAGCGTGCCTTCGAAGGGCAGGGCGATGGTGGTCAGCTTGCCGTCGTTGCCGAGGCGTTGCAGCGTGCTTGGGCCGCCGTCCATCGCCCGCAGGTACAGGCCGTCCCTGGCGCGCGCCATGCCTTGCAGGACCTGCTTCGATTCGGCCACCACTTCGCTTGCCTTGGCCAGCGACGGCGCCTTGGCCGAGGTTTTCAGCAGGCGTCCGCGCGGATGGTCCTTGGTCGACAGCAGGTACAGGTCGTCGCCGTCCAGGTCGACGTCGGTCACTTCGTCGGCGAAGTCGGCCACCAGCTGCCATTTGGCCTTGCCCTTGATGACATCGCGCAGCGGCGCGGCGTAGATGCGCTTCTCGGGACGCACGTCGGACAGGATCAGCAGCGCGGTGGCCGAGTGCAGCGACGTGCCGATGTACGGCCCCTGGATTTTTTCATACGCGATCGCCGGATCGAGGCCGCGCTTCATCAGCAGCGGGTCCTTGGCCGGATCGCCGCCCAGCTTGTGGAAGCGCGCCACCGAATCGAGGTAGCGCTCCGGCGTGTTGTTCTTGCCGGTCAGCTGGTTGTAGAAGAAGCCGGAGCTGTCGTCCAGCCAGCTCGGGTTGGCGCCCTGCGTGTCGGCGATGCGTTCCTTGAGGATGGCGCCGGTGCGCACGTCCATGATCTGCAGCACCGAGTCTTCGCTGCCGTCCCTGGACAGGCCGTAGACCAGCTTGCTGCCGTCCGGCGAGGCCTGCCACCAGTCCAGCGAGACGTGGCTGGTCTTGGTGTCGAGCTTGGTCGGATCGACCAGCACGCGGTCCTTGCCGCCGTTTTTGCCAACCTCGCGGACAAACAGCTTGAAGTTGTTGGCGCCGGCAGGGCGCTGCTGGTAGAACAGGCGGGCGCCGGCCTTCTGCACCCGCGCCGGCGTGGCCACGTCGCCGGACAGTTGCTGGATGCGGCTCAGCAGCACGTCGCGTTTCGGCAGCGCGTCGAGCAGGCCGCGGGCGTGGGCGTTCTGTTGTTTGAGGTAGGGCAGCCAGTCGGGGTCTTTGTCGTTTTCCATCCAGCGATAGCGGTCGACCACGGCTTCGCCGAAGTAGGTGTCGCTCACTGGTTCAACCCGCGCCACCGGCGCGGCGGGAATGTCGGCCGCGAACGCGGCGGAAACTGACAGGGCGAGGACCGCCCCGTACATCGTGCAAACAACTTTGCTCATTTGTACCCCCTGTGGCGAAAGGCCTATTCTGCCACAGAAGATTGCAAGAATTACACGGCCGGCACGGCCTTCTTTTTCTTTTCCGGCGGCGGCAGCTGGACCAGGCGGGTGCCGCTCAGTTTGTCGTGCAGGAACTGGCGGTCCCGGTCGAGGAAGGCCGTCAGCGACCACAGCAGGATGCCGGCGCCGACCGCGCCCAGCGCCTGCCATTTATGCAGGTCCAGCGCCAGCGACAGCAGCAGCGCCGGCAGCACCCACATCCAGCTCAGCAGGTAGCGCACGGCGGCCGCTTGCAGCGACAGGTGGTTGTGGCCGGGGCGCACCACTTTCAGGCGCCAGGTTTTCATCGCCAGCGTCTGGCCGTCGCGGCTCCACTGGTGGATGAAGTAGGCGCCCAGCACCAGGAAGGCCAGCGCCTGGCGCATATGCTCCAGGGTTGGCGTGTGGCTGCCGTGGACGGCGACCTCAAAGATCAGGAAGGGCAGGAACAGCACCGCGAAACCCAGCAGGGTTTCGTAGACCATAGAAATCAGGCGGCGCTTGACGGTGGGGATGGTGACCAGCAGCTTATTTGACATTGTTGGTGGCGGGCTGGGCAGGCGGGACCGATGCCGGCGCGGCCGGCGCGATGACCGGTGCGACATTCGATGCGTTGGGGATGGCGGCGCCGGTGGCTGGATCCGTGCCCGGCGCGGCGGCCGGCGCGGCGCCGGCGACAGGCGAGGGCGGCGCGACGGCGGGGCCGCCGGTGGTCGGCACGGACGGCTTGATCGGCGCCACGGTTTTCACCTTGCTCTGGGTCGGCGTCGGCAGGTTGGCGACTTGCTTCTTCGTTGCCGCCTTGGCCGCCAGTTCCTTTTTCTGCTCGTCAGGCAACTGCTGGTAGGACTCCCACTGCGTGGATTTCTGCGACGGATCGATCTTCTGCGCGCGGGTGTAGTTCTGGCGCACCTGGCGGCGCTCTTCCGGCGTCATCTTGACCCATTCCCGCATGCGTTCCTGCACGCGGGCCTGCTCGTCCGGCTTCATCGAGGCGTAGCGCTTGACGATGCCCAGCCATTTTTGCTTGCGGATCGGTTCCATCTGGTCCCATTCGGGCGCCAGCGGCTCCAGCGCCTGCTGTTGTTCAGGCGTCAAATCCTTCCATTTGGTTTTTTCCGGCGACTTGGCGGACGCGCGCTTGCCCGCCGCCCCCGGCTTGACGCCGGCGGCGGAAGAACCCGACGCGGCAGGCTGGGCCGGCGTGTCCGACCGCTCGCAGCCGACCAGCGCCGCGCTTGCCGCTGCTATCGCCAACACCACCACCACCGTTCCAGCGCCCCATTTTGCGCGACCGCTCAATGCCATGCTGGTTACTCGCTTTGGGTCAGGTAGGCGTTAAAACCGTGGTCCAGATAGGCGGACAGCGGCAGTTCGTCCGACAGCACGGCGGCGTCGAGCTCGGCCAGGTCGGCCACGCGCTGTTCCTGCTCGTACTGGTAGATGCCGGCCAGGCCGCCGACCAACACCAGCAATGGCAGCGCCACGCCCATGCGGCTCATCCAGGTAAACGAGAAGAAGCCGGTGCCGGCGCCGGCCAGCGCATTCTTGCTGACGCGCACCTTCAGCGGCGCTTCCACGTGGGCTTTCTTGCGGGCGAGCGCCTGCTTGCGCGCTTGCGCCAGGCGTTCGGTGGTCGATGCGGGCAGATCGTCCAGGTGCTCATTGAGCGCGTGCCGCACCTTGTAAGCGAAATTCAGATCGTCGGTGTTCATAGTGTTATTCCCTTGGCTTTAAGCGATTCGGCGAGCGTATGTGTTGCGCGTGAGCAATGTGTCTTCACGCTCCCCTCGGAACATCCCATCGCTTCGGCTGTTTCGGCCACGTCCATGTCCTGCCAATAACGCATAAGGAAGGCTTCTCGTTGACGTGCCGGAAGCTTTTGTACTTCGGCATCGATCAGCGCCAGCATCTGCTGGCGCTCGATCTTGTCCGCGCTGGACTCGGACGCCTCGGAACCCTCCTCGGCGGCATACGATTCGAGCATGTCGAAATCGTCATGGTCGTCGCTGGAAGAGCCCATGCCCGAGAACAGGCTGACCCAGGTGTTGCGGACCTTTTCTCTGCGGAAATAATCGAGGATGGTGGTTTGCAGGATGCGCTGGAACAGCATCGGCAGCTCGGCGGCCGGCTTGTCGCCGTATTTCTCGGCGAGCTTGATCATCGCGTCCTGCACGATGTCCAATGCGGACTCGTCTTTGCGCACCGCATAGACGGCTTGTTTAAAGGCACGCCGCTCGACGTTTTCGAGAAAGTCGGATAATTCTTTGTCTGTGGCCATGCGTCGGGTGTGGATGCTGCCGGGAAAGCCGGCGCTGGGCCGCTAGGGGGCGGCTCGTGAACTGAGCGCATGCTAGCAAAAATTAGCCATTTCTGCATGGTTTTTGCGGCCGAAACGATGCAAAATGTCGCCGGGCGCGGATATTTTCGATATTTCACTTGCCCAAACGGGGCCGTCGGGTGTACCGTATGGGACGCTTTGAACACCCCGAAGCTCTATGGTCTGGTCGCAGCAGGCACACAACGCCGCAATCGACGAGACGCGCTTTCATATGTCAGCAGTTTGCTCTAACCCGTGCCACAAGCGCGAGAGGTACGCAGAACCGCTACAGACAGATCCAGCCAAACGAGAGTTTGCAGCTAGCACTGCTTTGCACGTCACTACGGTTGACGGAAGAGGCAGGTGTGACTGCAGAAAAAAAGGGAAGCAGGGCAATGCTGTAGAGGTGGGCCTACTTCGTTAGGAAAGAGCATCCGATCAATCTCCTATGGACCTTGAAAGGAATGTTTCATGAATACCGAAGCAACCGCATCACAAGGAGCGAACACGCTCACAGGCGCTGAAATACTGGTGCGCTGCCTGGCCGAGGAAGGCGTGGAACACGTCTTTGGCTATCCGGGCGGAGCCGTACTGTATATCTACGACGCCATCTTCAAGCAAGACAAATTCCAACACGTCCTCGTGCGTCACGAACAGGCCGCAGTGCATGCCGCCGATGCGTACTCGCGCAGCTCGAATAAAGTTGGTGTCGCGCTGGTCACGTCCGGTCCGGGGGTCACCAATGCCGTGACAGGCCTTTCCACCGCTTACATGGATTCCATCCCCATGGTCGTGATCTCGGGCCAGGTGCCTAGCCACGCCATCGGCCAGGATGCCTTCCAGGAATGCGACACGGTCGGCATTACCCGCCCGGTCGTAAAACACAATTTCCTCGTCAAAGACGTCAAGGATTTGGCGGAAACCGTCAAGAAAGCCTTCTTCATCGCCCGCACCGGCCGTCCCGGCCCCGTGCTGGTCGACATCCCGAAGGATATCTCGATGCACAAGACGACGTATTCGTACCCGAAAGAGGTCGAGATGCGTTCGTACAAACCGGTCGACAAGGGCCACTCCGGCCAGATCCGCAAGGCAGTCCAACTGCTGCTGCAAGCCGAACGTCCGATGATCTACACCGGCGGCGGCGTGATCCTGGCCAATGCCTCGCCCGAGCTGAACAAGCTGGTCGACAAGCTGGGCTTCCCGGTCACCAACACGCTGATGGGCCTGGGCGCCTACAAAGCGTCGAGCGAGAACTTCGTCGGCATGCCCGGCATGCACGGCACCTATGAAGCGAACATGGCGATGCAGCACTGCGACGTCCTGATCGCCATCGGCGCCCGCTTCGACGACCGCGTGATCGGCAACCCGAAACACTTCGCCTCCAATCCGCGCAAGATCATCCACGTGGACATCGATCCGTCGTCGATCTCCAAGCGCGTGAAAGTGGACATCCCCATCGTCGGCAACGTCAAGGACGTGCTGATCGAATTCCTGGCCCAGCTCGACGCCGCGGAAGCCAAGCCGAACGCGCCCGCGCTCAAGGACTGGTGGAAGCAGATCGCCGAATGGCGCGGCAAGGAATGCCTGAACTATCCGAGCTCGGACCTGGTGATCAAGCCGCAATCGGTGGTGCAGAAGCTGTGGGAAGTGACCAAGGGCGACGCCTTCATCACCTCCGACGTCGGCCAGCACCAGATGTGGGCCGCGCAGTACTACCCGTTCGACAAGCCTAAGCGCTGGATCAACTCGGGCGGCCTGGGCACGATGGGCGTGGGCCTGCCGTACGCCATGGGCGTGCAGATGGCCAACCCGGACGCCACCGTCGCCTGCGTCACCGGCGAAGGCTCGATCCAGATGTGCATCCAGGAGCTCGCGACCTGCAAGCAATACCATCTGACGCCGAAGATCATCATGTTGAACAACCGCTTCCTGGGCATGGTACGCCAGTGGCAGCAGATCGACTACGGTTCGCGCTATTCCGAGTCCTACATGGATTCGCTGCCGAACTTCGAGAAGCTGGCGGAAGCCTACGGCCACGTCGGCATGCGCATCGAGAAGCCGGGCGACGTCGACGGCGCCATGCGCGACGCCTTCGCCATGAAAGACAAGCTGGTCTTCATGAACTTCATTACCGATCAATCGGAAAACGTCTGGCCGATGGTGAAAGCGGGCAAAGGGCTCTCTGAAATGCTGTTGGGTTCGGAGGACTTATAACATGCGACACATTATCTCTGTCTTGCTGGAAAACGAAGCCGGCGCGCTGTCGCGCGTGGTGGGCCTGTTCTCGGCCCGCGGCTATAACATTGAAACGCTGACCGTGGCGCCGACCGAAGACGCGACCTTGTCGCGGATGACCATCGTCACCAGTGGTTCGGACGACATCATCGAACAGATCACCAAGCACCTGAACCGCCTGATCGAGGTGGTGAAGGTGGTCGATCTGACCGAAGGCCAGCACATCGAACGCGAACTGATGTTGATCAAGGTGCGCGCGGTGGGCAAGGAGCGTGAAGAGATGAAGCGCACGGCGGATATCTTCCGCGGCCGCATCATCGACGTCACCGAGAAGACTTACACGATTGAACTGACCGGCGCCAAGACCAAGCTCGACGCGTTCATCGATTCGATCGACCGCGCCTCCATTCTGGAAACGGTACGTACCGGCGGTTCCGGCATTGGACGCGGCGAACGCATCCTCAAAGTTTAATCAAATTCAAAAATTCTACTAAGGAAATACCATGAAAGTTTTCTACGACAAAGACGCTGACATCTCCCTGATCAAGGGCAAAAACGTTGCCATCATCGGCTACGGTTCGCAGGGCCACGCCCACGCGCAAAACCTGAGCGATTCCGGCGTCAACGTGACCGTCGGCCTGCGCAAGGGCGGCGCTTCGTGGAGCAAGGTTGAGAAAGCCGGCCTGAAAGTGGCCGAAGTGAACGACGCGGTCAAGGCCGCCGACGTCATCATGATCCTGCTGCCGGACGAGAACATCGCCCAGGTCTACAACGAAAACATCGCTCCGCACGCCAAGCAAGGCGCGGTGCTGGCCTTCGCCCACGGCTTCAACGTGCACTACGGCCAGGTCGTGCCACGCGCCGACCTGGACGTGATCATGGTCGCACCTAAGGCCCCGGGCCACACCGTGCGCGCCACCTACACCCAGGGTGGCGGCGTGCCGCACCTGATCGCCGTCTACCAGGACAAGTCCGGCATCGCCCGCGACATCGCCCTGTCGTACGCATCGGCCAACGGCGGCGGCCGTGCCGGCATCATCGAAACCAACTTCCGCGAAGAGACCGAAACCGACCTGTTCGGCGAACAGGCTGTCCTGTGCGGCGGCGCGGTCGAGCTGATCAAGGCCGGCTTCGAAACCCTGACCGAAGCGGGCTACGCTCCGGAAATGGCGTACTTCGAATGCCTGCACGAGCTCAAGCTGATCGTCGACCTGATCTACGAAGGCGGCATCGCCAACATGAACTACTCGATCTCGAACAACGCCGAATACGGCGAGTACGTGACCGGTCCCAAGGTTGTGACCTCGGCCACCAAAGATGCGATGCGTCAGTGCCTGAAAGACATCCAGACCGGCGAGTACGCCAAGTCCTTCATCCTGGAAAACAAGGCGGGCGCTCCGACCCTGATCTCGCGTCGTCGCCTGACGGCCGAGCATCCGATCGAAGAAGTCGGCGCCAAGCTGCGCGCGATGATGCCTTGGATCGCCAAGAACAAGATGGTCGACCAGTCGAAGAACTAAGCTTCGTCTTCGTCACGAAAAAGCCGGCATTGATTGCCGGCTTTTTTTCTCCTGAGATACTGGCTGGAGCAGCTGCCGTAACGCCCTTGCTTGCCTACTGGCCGGCGCCCTGCGCGAACGTAAACACCTTGCGTTCGACAAACGCCATGGCGCCGTCCGCCCCGCGCGCCACTTCGGAAATCAGGTAGGTGCCGCTGGTCGGGTCGCCGTTGGCGTCAAAATCGATCGCCCCCGCCACGCCCTGGTAATCGATATCGCGTCCGGCCTTGGCGGCCGCCAGCGCCTGCGCAAACTGCCCGGGCCCGATCGCGACCGGCGCGCCGCCGTCGGGCCGCGACACCGACTGCAAATTGGCCAGGATGGCCGCCCGCGTATTGGCGCCCCCCTGCGCCATGGCCAGCGCCAGCAGGTACACCGCGTCATAGCCGGTAAACGACGTGCCTTCCGGCTCCAGCCCGACGTTGCGCACGAACGCGTCGCGGTAGGCCGCATAGCTGGGCGTGCTGCGGGGCGCGGTGGGCGACACCCACCGCATCCCCAGCGCCGCGTCGCCGGCGTTGCTGATGAAGGTGGCGCCGAAGTTGCCGCTGCCGAACAGGCGCGGCATCTGGCTGCCCAGCCTTTCTTTCAAGCCCCGCGCAATCGACGCGCCATCCAGCGCAAACCCCACCATCAGCACGGCTTGCGGCACGCCATTGGCCGTCAGCGCCGCCAGTTCGCTGTCGAAGCCGACTGTCTTGGTGGCGGAATACGTGATATTGGCCAGCGGCGGATAGCCCCGCGCCACCAGGCGCTGCCGCACCGCTTCGCTGGCGCCCAGCCCGAAGGCGTCATCCACATGGATCAGCGCAACCCGGGTCAGGCCCTGCTCGAGGATGTGATCGGCCAGCGCCGCGCCTTGCAGCGCGTCCGACGCCACCATGCGGTAGACCGTCCCCTTGTCGTCCAGCGACGTGATCAGCGGCGACGAGCCGCTGGCGACAAACGGGATACCGGCCGCGATCGTCACCTGCTGCGCGACCGGGATCGCCACGCGGCTGGAAAACGGGCCGAAGATGGCCAGCGGGTCCAGCGCCGCCAGTTCGCGGGCGCTCAGCACGCCCGCATCGGCATCGAGCTTATCGTCCCGCAAGATCAATTCCAGTTGCTGCCCATTGACGCCGCCCGCCTCATTGATTTCCTTGACGGCCAGGCGCGCCGCATATTCGACAGATTGCCCCAGGCTGGCCGATGCCCCCGTGCGGGAAACCAGCAAGCCCAGTTTCAGCGTGCCCGGCGTGGTCTGCGCGGCCGGGTTGGCGTCGACATTGCCGCCGCCGCAGGCGGCCAGCGCCAGCGCCGCCAATGTGGACATCGTTGCCACCGCAAGTCTGTTCATAGCGCACCCCAACGGTAGGTATAGCTGAGCGCGACGCTACGGCCCGGCGCCGGCAAATCCACGCCGCCATAGCCCGGTTCCGCATAGCGCCGGTCGAACAGGTTGGCAAGGCGCAGCGCCAGCAGGTGCGGGCCGATCGCATGGTTCCAGCTGGCGTCCAGCGTGGCGTACGACGGCAGTTGATACGGGCGCAGGAAGTTTTCCTGGCTGTTGGCCTTGCTGGCACGGCGCGCCGACACTTGGCGCGCCGCCAGCGCGAACTGGCCCCACGCCGGATGCAGGTATTGCCAGCTGATGCGCGCCACCAGGCGCGGATAGCTGGCGGTCGGCGTCACTTGCAGCGCTTGCAGGCGTGGCTGGAAGTAGTCGTCGGTATCGGCCCACGACCACTGCGCGCGCCAGCGCTGCGCCCCGACTTGCCAGGTGGCTTCCGCTTCCGCGCCTTTGCCCTGTTGGCGGCCGCTGTTCTGCGGCTGCAGGTTGGCGCCCACCGGCAGCAATTCGGTTTTCGCCCGCACCGTCAGGCGGTAGGCATTCACGGACAGCGCCAGGTCCGGGCCGGCCTGCCATTGCAGCGCCGCTTCGGTGCTGCGCGAGGTTTCCGGCCGCAGCGCCAGGTTGCCCAGCACTTCGCCCGCATACAGCGGCTGCGCATACAGTTGCGCCGCCGTGGGCGCCTTGTAGGAGGTGCCATGCAACAGTTTCCACGCCAGCGACGGCGTGATATTGCCGACCAGCGCCAGCCGCCAGTTATTGCTGTCGCCAAAAATGCTGTGGCTGTCGCGCCGCGCATTGGCCGTCAGACCGGCCCAGCTCCACGGGCGCAGCGTGTATTGCAGGTAGTAGCCCTGGTTCGTGATGCGCTCGCGCGCAGCGCTGCCCGCCACCTGCGTGCGCTTGCCGCTGGCCGCATCCACGGTAAAGATTTGCATGCGCTGTTCATCGTCGCGCACGCGGTCCGCCCCGGCCAGCAGGCTGTGCTGGTCGCCGAACCGGTATTGCGCTTCCGCGCCCAGTTCCCGCGTGTCGAAACCCAGGCCGCGTTCGGGATAGGTCGCCGCCGCGCCCAGGCTCAGGCGCTCGCGCTGGTCCGGCCCGCCCTGCGCACGGGCGGCGCTGGCGCGCAAGGTCCAGTTATCGAACCCCCGGTACTCATGTTGCAGGCGCGCCGTGGACTGGTGCAGCGCCAGCCGGTTATTGTGGCTGAGAATGCCGAAATCCAGGAATTCGCCATAGGCGTCGAGACGGTAGCCATGCACCATCAGCGTGGTCTCGCTGGTGTCGGTCACGTAGGCCGCGCGCAACAGCGCGTTGCGCGGACGCTCGATGTCGCCCTGCGAGACGTTGCCGCGCGCCGCCGCCGTCGCGCGCGCATACAGCGGCGATGAACCGGGCAAGTCCATGCCGCCGCGGTCCGCGTAGTCGCCCGCGGCCGACACCAGCCATTGCCATGCGCCCGCCTGGCCGGACGCATGCAGCGCCGCGCCGCCGCCATCCTGCGCGCCACGCAGCACGGTGGCCGTGGCGGCAAATGCGCGCTGGTCGCCGGGCCGCGTGATGATGTTGACCACCCCCAGGAAGGCATCGGCGCCATACAGCGCCGAGGCGGGCCCGCGCACCACTTCGATGCGCTCGATGGCCGCCATGTTGATCAGGCTGGCGCCAAGAAAATTGCTGGCGTCGGCGCGGTGAGCGATAGTCTGTCCATCGATCATGACTTTCAGTATCCGCGACCAGGACCGCACGCCGGCATGGATGCCGCGCACGCCGACGCTGGGCGCGACGCCATCGGAAATCGCATACATGCCGGGCACCTGCACCAGCGCATCGGCCACGGAACGGTAGCCGAACTGGCGGATATCCTCGGCCGTGATCACCGATACCACGGCGGGCGCGTCGCGCGCGGCCAGCGCCTGGCGGCTGGCGGTGCTGAACGGCATATCGAGCAGCGCTTCCACGCTGACATCGAACAGGTCCTTGCCGGCGACCTGTGCTTGTCCCTGTGCCGGCGCCGCCAGCGCGGCCCCCACGGCCAGGGGCCACCATCGTGCAAGCCGTCGTTGACTCCATTGCATGGTCAGCTCTCCGTATCCGGGCAACGGCTAATGGTAGCCCTAAAGTCCGTTCGCTGCGCCAACTTGGGCCTTTCCACAACAACATTTTGGATGGCAAGCCACACCTGCCCGGACCCGACGCGCTTACAGTGACGATATGCGCTTATACTTGCCTGAGGTCACAATTTGTCACAACTTTTCCATCAAAGGATACGCTTGGCCATCCGTGCTTCGCCCATTGGACGCTGGCAGGCCAGGCGCGCTGCGCTCATGGCATGGGCAGTGGCAATGGCGTGGTGGCCCTTGATGGGCGCCGCGCAGGGGGCGGTGCCGAAGGAGCAAATCAAGGCCGCGCTGGTGTTCAACTTCCTCAGGTTCACCGAATGGCCCGCCGATGCGGCCAATGCCGCCAACGCCGCCAATGCGCCGCTGGTACTGTGCGTGGCGGGGCCGGACCGGAAGACCGAAGCGGCATTTGCACAGGTGCAAGGACGTATGATAGCCAACCGGCCGATCCAGGTGCACACCGTGCGCGGCAGCGATGTCGGCGCCTGTCATCTGCTGTACATCCACGACAACAGCCGCGACCTGGTGACGCAATTGGCGGCCAGCCATCCGAATCTGCTGACGGTGGGCGACCAGGATGACTTCACGGATGCGGGCGGCGTGATCGGGCTGGTCGAGTACCAGGGGCGGGTGCAGTTCAAGGTCAACCTGGAGATGCTGCGGCGCGGCAATTACAAGGTCAGCTCGCAGTTGCTGAAGCTGGCCGTCAATGTACGGCAATGACATGCCGCAATTTGTCTGATTCACGGGGACTGAACGTATGTGGCGCAAGCTTTTGCTGAGGCAGAAAATCACCTGGATGGTGGTGGCGGTGTGCGCACTGATGCTGCTGCTATTTGAAGGCGTGTTCTTAAAGACCCAGCAAGCCACCCTGCAAGGCCAGGCGCAGCGGTCGCTGGACGGCCTGGCGGAAATGATCGCCTATGGCAGCGTCGCGCCCCTCGTCTTCGACGATGTCGACGGCGGCCAACAGACGCTGAAGGCGCTGGCGTCCGTCCCGGAAGTGGTGCAGGCCACGGTGCGCCATGCGGATGGCCGCATGTTCGCCGCTTATCAGGGTAAAGACCGCGGCGCGGCGACGGCCATGCGCGCCAGCGCCGTGGTGCGCCAGAAGGGCGCCGATCTGGGCACCGTGGAATTGCAGGCCACGCTGCGCTATGTCGACCAGGCGCTGTATCAAGCCATGCTGGTGGCGGGGATCGCCGGGCTGGTGCTGTTGCTGCTGGTGGCCTATGTGGCGCGGCTGTCGGCCCACAAGCTGTCCGCGCCGCTGCTGAAACTGGCGGCGCTGGCCAACGCCGTGGGCCAGGATGGCGATTACCGCCTGCGCGCGCCGGACAGCGGCGGCGCCGACGAAGCGGGCCAGCTGGGACGCCGTTTCAACCAGATGCTGGAACAGGTGCAGGCGCGCGACCTGGAACTGGCCAGCCACCGCGACCACCTGGAGCAGGAAGTGGCGCGCCGCACCGGCGACCTGGTGCGGGCGCGCGATGCGGCCGAAGCGGCCAGCCGCGCAAAAAGCGAATTCCTCGCCATGATGAGCCATGAAATCCGCACGCCGCTGAACGGCGTGCTGGGCATGACGGATTTGCTGGCCAATACGGAACTGGACGACGGCCAGCGCCGCTTTGTCCGCATCGTGCGCCGCTCCGGCGAAGACTTGCTGGCCATCCTCAACGATATCCTGGACTTTTCCAAGATCGAAGCGGGCCGCTTCGAGCTGGATGAATGCGCGTTCAACCTGACCTTGTTGCTGGAAAACGTGGCGGAACGCTATGCGCCGGTGGCGCACGGCAAGGGCCTGGAATTGAGCTGCGCGGCGCCAACCCGCACGCTGATGCTGCGCGGCGACGCCAAGCGCCTGGGCCAGGTATTGACGAACCTGATCAGCAATGCCATCAAGTTCACGGAACGGGGCCAGGTGGTGCTGCGCGCGGACGTCGGCGACGCCGGCGGCGACACGGCCGCCATCCATTTCAGCGTGACCGATACCGGGATCGGCATCCCTGCCGCCAAGCAGGCCGGCCTGTTCGAAGCGTTTACGCAGGCGGACAGCTCGACCACCCGCCGCTTTGGCGGCACCGGCCTGGGGCTGGCGATTTCGCAGCGGCTGGTGGGCCTGATGGGCAGCACCATCACCATGCGCAGCGAAGAGGGCCGGGGCAGCGAATTTTGCTTCGATGTCCGCCTGCGCTGCTGCGAGCCGGGCTGCGGCGCCGGCAACGACGACGCGATGCTGGCGCCCATGCGCGTGCTGATCGTCGACGACAATCACGTCAACCTGGAAATCCTGGCCGAGCAATTGCACTCGTGGGGGGGGCAGGTGGTGCAGGCGCACGACGTGCGCGGCGCCCGCGCGGAACTGGGCAAGGCCGGCGCGCCGTTCGAACTGGTGGTCACGGACATGATGATGCCGGACGAGGATGGCGCGGGACTGGTCGAATTCATGCAGCAGCAGCCGCACCTGGCGGCCATTCCCGTCATCATGCTCAGTTCGGCCGGCATGCGGTGGCATGGCGTCGGCGGCGGCGCCGCGCCGCAAGTGCTGACCAAGCCGGTGCGCCAGTCGGAACTGTATAACGCGCTGTGCCAGGCGCTGCGCGCCACCCAGGGCGGCCCCGGCCAGCGCGCCGCCAGCGCCGCGCGCAAGCGCGTGCTGAAATTGCATGGCCGCGTACTGCTGGCCGAAGACAACCTGGCCAACCAGGAAGTGGCGCTGGCCATGCTGCGCAACCTGGGCATCGAGGCCGAAGTGGCCGCCAATGGCGTGGACGTGGTGACGCTGCTGGAGCGCCAGCAGTTCGACCTGATCCTGATGGATTGCCAGATGCCGGTGATGGACGGTTTCCAGGCCACCGCCGCGATCCGCGCGGCCGAGGGGCCGGAACGGCACATCCCCATCGTGGCGCTGACGGCCAACGCGGTGGCGGGCGACCGCCAGCGCTGCATCGACAGCGGCATGGATGAATACCTGTCGAAGCCATTTACGCAAGACCAGCTGGGCGACATGCTGCGGCGCTGGCTGCAAGCGGTGCAGGTCGGCCCGCGCGACGATGCCGCGCCGCCAGTGGCGGGCCTGGCGGCGCCGGACAGCGGCTCCGGCATCGATCCGCAGGCGCTGGAAACCATCCGCCAGTTGCGTCCCGGCCTGCTGCCCCGCGTGCTCAACGCCTGGCTGTCAGAATCGCCCGGCCTGTACCAGGACTTGGTGCAGGCGGCGGCGCAAGGCGATGGCGGCGCCCTGTACCGCGCCGCGCACACGCTGAAAAACAGTTCCGCCAATGTCGGCGCGCGCCAGCTCTCTCAACTGTGCGCGGAGCTGGAGCAGCGGGGCCGCCACAGCCAGCTGGAGGAAGTGGGCGACGCCATTGCGGAACTGGCGCAATATTTTGACCGCACGCTGGCCGAACTGAGCGCGATCCGCGACCGGGAGCAATGATGGAAGCGCGCGAACGGCAACTGATCCTGGTGGTCGACGATGAATTGTCGGCCCGGCTGCTGATGCGCGCCACGCTGGAAGAAGGCGGGTTCGACGTGGTGGAAGCGGGCACCGTGCAGCAGGCGCTGTCGCTGTTCGAGTCCACCGTGCCGGACCTGGTCATGCTGGACGTCATGCTGCCGGACGGCGATGGCGTCGACCTGTGCGGCCGCCTGCGCACCCTGCCGGCCGGGCGCGACGTGCCGATCGCGATGGTGACCGGCATCAATGACGACACGTCGATCCAGCGCGCCTACCAGTGCGGCGCGACCGATTTCATCACCAAGCCGATCAGTTGGGGCACGATGGCCCACCGCACCCGCTTCCTGCTGCGCGCCCACATGGCGATGCGGGAACTGGCGGTGGCGGCCATGCGCGCGCGCCTGTCGGCCAAGGTATTCGAAGCGTCCAACGATGCGATTGTCGTGTGCGATGCGCACAACCGCATCGTCTCCGTCAACCGCGCCTTTGAATCCATCACGGCCTATCGCAGGGCCGAGGTGCTGGGCCAGGACCCGACGCTGCTGTTTGCCGACGTCGGCACCCGCATCCGCTACCAGACCATGTGGGATGAACTCGGCGCGGGCGGTTCATGGCATGGCGAATTATCCTGCAGCCGCAAGGATCGCAGCGCCTTCCCCGCGTGGTTTTCCGTCAGCCTGGCGCGCGACGCCGATGGCCATCCCGAACATTACATCGTCGCCTTTGCCGATATCACGGAACGCAAGGTGCAGGAACAGCGCATCGCGCACCTGGCCTTCCACGACGAGCTGACCGGCTTGCCCAACCGCCGCCTGTTTTCCGACCGGCTGGCGGTGGCGCTGCTGCAGGCCCGGCGCGACGGCTATCCGCTGGCCGTGCTGTTTGTCGACGTCGACCGCTTCAAGAATATCAATGACTCGCTGGGCCATGCCAGCGGCGACGAATTGCTCAAGCAGGTGGCGCAGCGGCTGCAGGACACGGTGCGCGCGGGCGACACTGTGGCGCGCATGGGGGGCGACGAATTCGTCATGCTGTGTCCGGGCGGCGATTCCAAGGCCATCGCATCACGCGCGCAATTGATGCTGGACCAGCTGGAACGGACTTACCACGTGATGGGCATGGCCTTGCACGTGTCGTCCAGCATGGGCATCGCCTGCTACCCGGAAGATGGCGACACGGCCGATGTGCTGGTCCGCAACGCGGACGCGGCGATGTACCTGGCCAAGGAGCGGGGCCGCAATAATTTCCAGTTCTATGCGCCGGAACTCAATGCCGGCATCCTGGCGCGCCTGAAGCTGGAAATGGATCTGCGGGCGGCGCTCGAGGCGGGTGAGTTCGAATTGCACTATCAGCCGAAAATCAAGCTCGCCGGCGGTGCGCTGCACGGCGTGGAAGCGCTGATCCGCTGGCGCAAGGATGGCGCCATGGTGCCGCCCGGCCAGTTCATCCCGGTGGCGGAAGAGTCCGGCCTGATCGGCGCCATCGGCGACTGGGTGGTGGGCGAAGCGTGCCGCCAGCACCTGGCGTGGGAACAGGCCGGCCTGCCCGCGCTGCGGATCGCCGTCAACGTCTCGGCCCGCCAGTTCTCGCAGCCGGGCTTTGCCACCGCCATCGGTGAGCTGGTGCGCGCGCATGGCTGTACGCCGGATGCGCTGGAGCTGGAATTGACGGAATCCATGCTGATGACGGACGTGCCGCGCGCCACGCTGACCCTGGCCGAACTGAAGGCGCAGGGCTTTGCGGTGGCCATCGACGACTTCGGCACCGGCTTTTCGTCGCTGAATTACCTGCGCCACTTCCCCGTCGATGTGCTGAAGATCGACCAGTCGTTTGTGCGCGAACTGCTGGACGACCGCGCCGCGCTGGCCATCATTGAAGCCATCATCGCGCTGGCGGGCGCGCTGGGCATGATGACGGTGGCCGAAGGCGTGGAGACGGACGCGCAGCGCACCCTGCTGGTGGAACGGGGCTGCGATGCGATGCAGGGCTACCTGGTGGCGCGGCCGATGCCGGCGGGCGATCTGGCGGCGTGGATCGGCGCTTATCCTGGCGGGACGGGCCGGTGACCCGGCGCCAGGGATGTGCGCGCTTGCCGGCTTGTAGGCTAATTTCCGTCCTTTAGGGCGGGGCGGATGTCAAATCTGTCTGGTTCATCATGTTGTAGCACTTATGTGCTACATTGATGCTTGCCCAAGGAAGCCAGGAGCCACCATGTCAACCACGACGATACGCTTGCCGGAAGAGTTGAAAGCGCGCATTGCCAGCGCCGCCGAACGTGCCGGCAAGACGACCCATAGTTTTATCCTGGAAGCCATCGCTGAAAAGGCTGAGCTGGAAGAGCATCGCGCCGCCTTTGATGCGGAGGCGGATGCGCGCTTTGCCAGCATACTCGAAACAGGGAAAACTCTTCCCTGGGCTGACATGCGTCGCTATCTGGAAGAACGAGGTGCTGGGTTGTCTGTGCCACGTCCTGTCGCAAAGAAGCGGCGGGGCTGAAAATGACGCGCATCGAATTGGCGCCTGAAATTGCCGAGGACTTCGATCGTATCATCGAGCATCTGATGCAGTCTGCTTCCGCCGACGCTTCCGCACGTGTCAATGAAATTATCCAGGCAATCGGAGTCCTGGCTCACAATCCGCTGATCGGCAGGCCGACGGCCGGCGGCAAGCGCGAACTCGTTATTGGCCGCAAAGGCCGGGGATATGTCGCGCTATACCGCTTTGTAGACAAGATCGATACCGTCTATGTGCTCGGCATCCGCAGTCAGCGCGAAGCGGGCTATGCGCGATAATTCGGTTTATACGATATAAATAATTCTCAGTCCGTTCTCAGCCTCTGGAAATTGCGCGCGCCGATGGACGTAGGCTCAGGATCAATGTGCCGATGGCTCCCAGCGCGATCAGCGTTACCGCAATGATCTCCGCCTGCGTGGCATGCAGGCCCGCGACATTGAACACGGGATTGACGCGGATCTGCTCGATCAGCAGGCGCTCCACGCCGGCCAGCATCAAATACACCGAGAACAACCAGCCGATGCGGAACGCATGCTTGCGCAGCGTCCACAGCAGCGCGAAGCACAACAACGCCATCGCGGTTTCATAGATCGGCGTCGGATACACGCCGGGAAGGGCGATCAACTCGCCGTAGATGTTGTTGTCGTAGGTTTGCGCCCACAGCCAGGTCGGCAGCCAGTCCGGCTTGAGCGCCAGATTGGCCACGATACCCCAGTCGCCGTCGCCCGACACCTGGCAACCGACGCGGCCGATGGCATAGCCGATCATCATCGCCGGCGCCGCCGCGTCCAGCAGCGGACGCACCGGCAAACGCCAGCGTCGCACGCACACCATGCCGGCCAGCGTACCCACGATCAGCCCGCCGAATATGCTCAGGCCCGAGCGCGTGAAGATCATGCTCATCGGATCGGCCGCGAACTGGGCGGTGTGCTCCAGGATGTGAAACAAGCGAGCGCCGAAGATGCCGGCCACCAGCACTATCATCGTCAGATCGCTGACCACGTCCTGCGGCGGCGCCTCGCGGCCCCGCATATGCGCCGGCCCGATCCGGCCAGCTTCGTACAGACGCTTGAGCTCGGCCCGCAGCAGCGCTCCCGCCGCCAGCGCGCCCAGGGCGACAAACAGCCCGAAGGTCGCCAATGGCAGCGGCAGTTCATAGCCGGTCCAGGCCTTGATCACATCACTCAGATACGGATACGACATGTCAGCTTTCAAAAAAGGATTCCGGCCAAACTTTAGCACAAGGGACAGCTGCGAACGGCCGGGCGGGGTGCTATGCTGGCTGACGTTCGCTTGCTCTGGAAAGGTTGATACGTGATGGCCGCAAAACATGTGTTGTGTTACGGGGACTCGATGTCCTGGGGGATAGTTCCGGGGAGCAGGCAGCGCCACGCTCACGACAAGCGTTGGACCGGCATCCTTCAGCAACTGCTGGGCGACGACATCCGCGTGATCGAAGAGTGCCTGAACGGACGGACCACCGTCTGGAACGACCCATTCCGCCCCGGCCGCAACGGCAAGGACCTGCTGCTGCCCATCCTGCACTCGCATGCGCCGATCGACCTGGTCATCATGTTCCTGGGAACCAACGATCTGCAAGCCATCTACGGCGTGGGCGCCTATGAATCTTCGCTGGGCGCCGGGGTGCTGGTCGACATCGTCCAGGGATGCCGCGCGGAGCCGATGCTGGTGGCGCCGCAAGTGCTGCTGCTGGCGCCGCCGCGAATCGGCAAGCTGGGCGCAACCATGCTGGAGAAATTCCACGGCGCCGAGGAAAAATCGGCCCACTTCGCGCGCTGCTACGCGCGCATCGCCGAAGAACGCGGCTGCTCCTTGCTGGATGCGGCGCAGTTCATTCAGCCCAGCGAAGTCGATGGCGTCCATCTCGACGAGCCACAGCACCGGCAACTGGCGGTGGCGCTGCATCATCGCGTGCTGGAGATGCTGGGCCGCTGACGAATGTTACAAACACTCACTATGTCTTACATATCTTGTAGGTAATTTCAGGTAAAGTTCGCCTTGTTGTAATTTTAACTTTGGAGCCCGCAATGACCGTCATGAAAACACTCGCCGCAGCCGCTGCCGCCTCCTTCGCGCTCGCCGCGCACGCCGCCCCGCTTGAATCGCTGCCGACCTCCGGCACGCTGGTCGTGGTGCCGGCCTTCGGCGAAGTCAAGCACGCCAACGATCAAGCGGTCGCCACCTTGGCGATCGAAGAGCAGGACAAGGACAAGGCCGCCGCCGCTACGCGCGTCAACCTGAAAATGAAGCAGGGCCTGGACATCGTCAAGAAAGAAGACCCGGGCGCCAGCCTGAAAACCCAGGGCTACTACACCTATCCGGTCTATCCCGAGGAACGGCCATCGGTGAACGGCCAGTCGTCCAAGCCGCGCGTGCCGACCGCCTGGCGCGTGGGCCAGTATCTGCAGGTGACCACCACCAACCTGGAGAAGCTGCCGAAAACCGTGGCCGCCGCCCAGAAGATCCTGACCCTGAACGGCCTGCAGTTCGGCCTGACGCCGGAAACCACGCGCCGGCTGGACGACCAGCGCATCGCCGCGACGTATAAAAACCTGAACGAGCGCATCAACTCGATCGCCAGCGCGATGGGCCGCAAGGTCGGCGACGCCGTGCTCGACACGGTCGACTTCGAAGGCTCGGGCAACTACGCCCAGGAACGCATGGGCGGCGCACCGGCGCCGATGATGATGCGCTCGGCCAAGATGTCGGATGCCGCCGATGTGGCCGAACCGAGCTTCGAGCCGGGCGAAACCACGCTGCAAATGAACGTGGTGGGCAAGGTTCGCTTCAAGTAATCCCCGCTGCGCGGCGGCGCGTGTTGAGGTACAGTTACGATTGCCTTTATATCAATTCTGGAGATCGTTATGACTGTCATCAAACACCTGGCCGCCGCCGTTGCCGCCGCCTGCGCGCTGTCCGCGCAGGCGGCCCCGCAGGAATCGTTGCCGACCGACGGCGCTCTGGTCGTCGTGCCAGCCTTCGGCGAAGTCCGTCACGTCAACGACCAGGCCATCATCACGCTGACCGTCGAGGAAGTCGACAAGGACAAGGCAGCCGCCGCCTCCCGCGTCAACCAGAAGATGAAGCAGGGCCTGCAGATCGTCAAGCAGGAGGATCCGCAGGCCAGCCTGAAAACCCAGGGCTACTACAGCTACCCGGTCTATCCGGACGAGCCGGCCCCGGTCAGCGGCCAGCCGCGCAAGCCGCGCGTGCCGACCGCCTGGCGCGTGGGCCAGTCCTTGCAGGTGACCACCATCAACCTGGCGGGCCTGCCGAAGACCGTCGCCGCCGCGCAGCGCATCCTGGCTCTGAGCAATTTGCACTTCGGCCTGACGCCGGAAACCACCCGCAAGCTCGACGACCAGCGCATCGCCGCCACCTACGCCAACCTGAATGATCGCATCAACTCGATCGCGCATGCGATGGGCCGCAAGCTCGGCGACGCGGTGCTCGATACGGTGGATTTCGAAGGCTCGGGCAATTTCGTCGACCGCGTCAACGTCACCGGTTCGCGCGTGATGGCGGCGCCGGCGGCGGCCTACGCCGCCTCCGAAGCCGTGGTCGAACCGAGCTTCGAAGCGGGCGAAACCACGCTGCAGATGCGCCTGGTGGGCAAAGTGCGCTTCAAGTAGGCAAACTTGGGCAGAATGGGGGGCGGTCCGCCATCTCCCTTTTTTATGGTCGGCTCCTCTATAATGACGAGGCAACATGACCAGTTAATCAGAAACGGAACCCAATGGCCAAATTTCCCCGTCGCCGAGCCAAGAATGGCGCAGCCCAAGGCAAAACGCCGCAGATGTCGCGCTTTAGCCGCTTTGCGCGCCGCGCCAGGGGCGAGGACCTCGACCGGCCGCGCCATCGCGGAATCTATCTGCTGCCGAACGCCTTCACCACCGCCGCGCTGTTCTGCGGTTTCTACGCCATCGTCATGGCGATGAACCAGAAATTCGAACACTCCGCCTGGGCCATCTTCATCGCCATGGTGCTCGACGGCCTGGACGGCCGCGTCGCCCGCCTGACCAATACCCAGAGCGAATTCGGCGCCCAGTACGACTCGCTGTCGGACATGGTGTCCTTCGGCGCCGCGCCGGCGCTGGTGATCTACGAATGGTCGCTGCGCGGCCTGGGCAAGCTGGGCTGGATCGCCGCCTTCGTCTACTGCGCCGGCGCCGCATTGCGCCTGGCCCGCTTCAACACCAATATCGAAGTGGTCGACAAGCGCTTCTTCCAGGGCCTGCCGTCGCCGTCGGCCGCCGCGCTGGTGGCCGGCTTCATCCTGCTGATGGTGGACCAGGAAGTGCCCGGCCTCCAACTGAGCTGGGTCTCGTGGGGCATCGCCGTGTTCGCAGGCCTGACCATGGTGACCAATGTGCCGTTCTAC
Organism: Duganella sp. GW822-FHT06D06; assembly: GCF_058799615.1. NCBI lineage: Bacteria > Pseudomonadati > Pseudomonadota > Betaproteobacteria > Burkholderiales > Oxalobacteraceae > Duganella > Duganella sp. GW822-FHT06D06. The sequence goes on along the minus strand of NZ_JBXALQ010000002.1, from coordinate 334,605 downwards.
AGTTTCAAGGACGTGAACTTCCGCAAGTCGGTGCCGTTCATCGCGGTGTTCCTGATCGCGCTGGTGTTCGCGCTGGTGTCGATCGACCCGCCGAAAGTGCTGTTTCCGATCTTCATCGCCTACGGCCTGTCCGGTTATGCGGTGTCGGCATGGCGTCTGGCCAAGGGCAAGAAGGTCAGCCTGATCCAGACCGACGAAGACACCGACGACCCCAGCGAACGCCGCTGAACCAGAGGGCGGTAGGCCCTGAGAATTCAAGCAACGAAGCATCAGCCACGGAGCTATCATGAGCAACTCATCCAACCGCCTCATCATCTTCGACACCACCTTGCGCGACGGCGAGCAATCGCCCGGCGCGTCGATGACCAGGGACGAAAAAGTCCGCATCGCCAAGCAGCTCGAGCGCTTGCGCGTCGACGTCATCGAAGCCGGCTTCGCGGCCGCCTCGCAAGGCGATTTCGAGTCCATCAAGGCGATCGCCTCGGTGGTGCGCGAATCGACCATCTGTTCGCTGTCGCGCGCCAACGACCGCGACATCGCGCGCGCCGCCGAAGCGCTGGCGCCGGCAGAACGCAAACGCATCCACACCTTCATCGCCACCTCCAAGCTGCATATGGAAATGAAGCTGCGCATGCTGCCCGACCAGGTGCTGCTGCAAGCGCGCAACGCGGTGCGCTACGCCCGCCAGTTCACCGACGATATCGAATTCAGCCCGGAAGACGGCAGCCGCTCGGACGAGGACTTCCTGTGCCGCGTGCTGGAAGGCGTGATCGAGGAGGGCGCGACCACCATCAACTTCCCGGACACGGTGGGTTACGCGGTGCCGGAGATCTTCGGCGAAACAATCCGCCGCCTGCGCGAGCGCATCCCCAATTCCGACAAGGCCATCTGGTCGGTGCACTGCCATAACGACCTGGGACTGGCCGTGGCCAATTCGCTGGCCGGCGTGATGATAGGCGGCGCGCGCCAGATCGAATGCACCATCAACGGCCTGGGCGAGCGCGCCGGCAACACCGCGCTGGAAGAAGTGGTGATGGCGCTGCGCACGCGCAAGGCCTACTACAACCTGGAAGTCGGCATCGACACCACGCAGATCGTCGCCGCCTCCAAGATGGTGTCGCAGATCACCGGCTTCGCCGTGCAGCCCAACAAGGCGGTGGTGGGCGCCAACGCCTTCGCGCACGCCTCCGGCATCCACCAGGACGGCATGCTGAAATCGCGCGAGACCTACGAGATCATGCGCGCCGAAGACGTGGGCTGGGCCGCCACCAAGATCGTGCTGGGCAAGCTGTCGGGCCGCAACGCCTTCAAGCAGCGCCTGCAGGAGCTGGGCATCGACCTGGATTCGGAAGCGGAGGTCAACGCCGCCTTCGTCCGCTTCAAGGAACTGGCCGACCGCAAGTCCGAGATCTTCGACGAAGACATCCTGGCGCTGGTGTCGGACGAAGCGCAATCGCATGAGAGCGAGTACTACCGCTTCCTGTCGCTGTCGCAGCAGTCCGGTACAGGCCAGACGCCGAGCGCGAAGGTGGTGTTCTCGATCGACGGCGAGGAGCATGCGTCCGAAGGCAAGGGCGATGGACCGGTCGACGCCACCGTCAACGCCATCGAATCCGAAGTGGGCAGCGGCGCCGAGCTGGTGCTGTTTTCGGTCAACGCCATCAGCACCGGCACCCAGTCGCAGGGCGAGGTGACGATGCGCCTGTCGAAGGAGGGACGCATCGTCAACGGCGTCGGCGCCGATCCGGACATCATCGTCGCTTCGGCCAAGGCCTATCTGTCGGCGCTGAACAAGCTGCACTCGAAGATCGAGCGCGTCAATCCGCAGCCTTGAACATCGTGGGAGGAGGCCGAACTTGAGCGAGACTTTCAAGAAATTTCATGTGGTTCCAACCGCGACTGCGTGGGCCAAGGGCTGGACTCTGACGAGGAATAAAGCATCGCCCGTCAGTCAGTCCTACGGCTGCAAGATAGACCTGGGACTTCCTGGACATTTGGAGCGCCATGTCGTAATCGATGATGACGAAGGCATGCTGCGTGACTTGATCGGCAGCTTGCAGACGCCCGGAACGTGGCTCAAAGTGTGCGCGCATCCGGAAAAGGTCATGCCGCTTTTGCACGAAAATTGGCAAGTCCAGGCGCCGGAGTATTTGATGGCGGTGGCCTTGCAAGACGCGGCAGTGGGCGCGCACGATGGCTACCGCTTGTCTCTGTCCACATCTGGCGCGGTCACCGAGGCTGAGCTCAGGGATATGGATGGCGAATTGGCAGCGAAGGGGCGGGTAGCCGATAGCGATGGCGTCGCCACCTTCGACCAGATCGTGACCGAGCCCAGGCATCAACGCAAGGGGCTGGGCCGGGTCATCATGGCGACGCTGGTCAACACGGCCATCGCTCGGGAGGCCAGCGTCGGCGTGTTGGTCGCGACGGAGCAGGGCCGGGCCCTCTACCAGGCGATAGGCTGGACATTGGTTTCGCCGGTCACTGCGGCGGTTATCGTTTAGGGACGCGTGCCGCAAGGATCAGGCTTCTGGCGCCGACCAGACCAGGTTCCACAGGTGGCCATCGATATCCTCGAATCCCTGGTCATACATAAAGCCATGGTCCTCGGGCGGATGCGGTATCCGGCCACCAGCGGCAAGGGCCTTGGCGATCAGACGGTCCACCTCTTCCCGACTTTCGCAACTCAGGCAGATGACGAGTTCATTGGCTTCCCTGGCATTCGTGAGGGGCTTGTCGATCAGGGACTTGAAGAAGGGCTCGGTCGTCAGCATGGCCTGGATGGTGTCGCCGACGATGTTCATGAATGCCGCGTTCTCTCCGCTGAATCGGGGATTGAAGTCAAAGCCGAGCGCGGAAAAGAAGGCCTTGGATTTGTCCAGGTCCTTCACAGGCAGGTTGAGGATGATCTGTTTGTTCATGGCGCTTCCTTGGTTAAGGTGGAATGGGCAATCGGTGCTTCATCCGTACGACGGCTGACGGCACACCAGATCGACATGCTGGCGAAATATATTTTCCTTCAGGTTGGCAATGGATGAAAGTGACCGTTTCAAAAACAGCCATCTTGCCAATTTTATGACAAAGCTGACGCTCGTGATACTCTTGCCGTCACGCCATTCGTGACCGTTACGGTTCAACTCCACATAGTTGTCGCAAATGGCGCATTGTCCGTTTATTCTCGCCAACCTATATGTAGGAGACATCATGAAGTTGAAGTCATTTGCAGCACTGTTCTTTATCGCCGGCGCGGCGTTTGCGCAGAACGCCGACACCGCAGGCGCCCGCGTGCCGGTCGAGAATTACATCCAGGCCCACGTCACCGGCGACGCGGCCTACATGCGCAAGGCCTTCCACCCGGACGCGAAGATCTACTCCTACCGCGACGGCAAGCTGCAAACGCTGACGGTTGAAGAATTCGCTAAACTCTTCCCCGGCAAGCCGGCGGCCAACGAAGCCCAGCGCGTGCGCCGCATCGAGAGTGTCGATGTTACCGGGGTGGCGGGAACGGCCAAGGTCTACCTCGACTATCCGACCGTGACCTATACCGACTACATCTCGCTGCTGAAGGTGGATGGCGAATGGAAGATCATCAACAAGACCTTCAACGGCGCAGCCAAGCCCAAGTCCTGACCTGGCGGCGCATGCTTCGGTCCACACCGAAGCATGCGCCGATTCAAACAGCTATCTTGTCGATTCGATGACAGGAGGCTGCAATGATCAAACTGATGGAAACGCCCATGCTGGCGCTGCAAGTGCGCCGCGCCGCCGAGGACCTGGGCGATGTAATCTACGTGCACGGCTCGACCTTCGGCGCCGATCTCTCGGTGTTCTATTCCTTGGACGACCGCAGTTGGGCCGATGCGCTGAACGCCGCCGGTTTCAATGTGTGGGGCTTCGACTTTGCCGGCTATGGCGCGTCCGAACGATATGCGCAGCACGACAGCATGCCCGTTGGCGACTTGCGCAGCGTGCAGGAGCAATTGCACCGTGTGGTCTGCGCTGTTCGCGAGCGCAATGGCGGCCGGCCCGTGATGCTGCTGGCGCATTCGTGGGGCGGCTCGGTGGCGTTGCGCTATGCAGGCGGACAGCCGCAGGCACTGGCCGCGCTGGTGCTGTTCGCGCCCATCGTGACGCGCGACGCCACCACGTCGGCGAGCGGCTACTTGCCGGCCGCCGACGGTACGGCATCCCATTATCCGCTGACGGCATGGGCGCAGTACCGCCGCTTTGTTGACGACGTCCCGCGCGGCCATCCACAGCTGTTGGATGAAGCCCACTTCCAGCACTGGAGCGCCGCCTTCCTGGCGACCGATCCCGGCGCAGCTACCCGCACACCGCCAGCCGTGTTGACGCCAACGGGACCTCAGGCCGACGTGCGGGCGCTGTGGTCCGGCGAGGCGCTGTATGATGCCTCGCGCGTCACCGCGCCGACGCTGCTGGTGCGCGGCGAATGGGACAGCGTATGTTCCGGCGCCGACGCCGCCAATTTGCTTGCCGACCTGGGTGGCAGCATCAAGCGCTGCGAGACCTTCCCAAGCGCTACGCACCTGATGCATCTGGAGTCGTCGCGCGGGCTGCTTTACAATGCCGTCAACGCCTTTTTGCGTAGGAGCGCCAAATGATCGCCGTGATATTCGAAGTCATCCCCAGCACTGAAGGCTACGCGGAATACCTCGACCGCGCGGCCCAGCTGGCGCCGTTGCTGGAAAAAATGGACGGCTTCATTTCCATCGAACGCTTCGAAAGCCTGAAGTCTCCCGGCAAGCTGCTGTCGCTGTCCTTCTGGCGCGACGAGGATGCGGTGCGCGCCTGGCGCGAGCAGGAGCAGCACCGTGAAGCGCAAAGCGCCGGCCGTGCCGGTGTGTTCGATAATTATCGCTTGCGCGTCGCCAGCGTCATCCGCGACTACGGCTTGATGGAGCGCGACGAAGCGCCGCCCCACCATCCACCAATTGCGGCAGGCCAGCCATGAACACACCGCAACCACGCTTCGCCCGCGTCGCCGCCGCAATCGGCGACCCGACCCGCGCGCTGATGCTGTCGCGACTGCTCGATGGCCGCTTCTACACCGCCACCGACCTTGCGCAGCACGCCGGCGTGTCCGCACCGACCGCGTCGCAGCATTTGAAACTGCTGGTGGAAGAGCGGCTGGCGAGCGTGCGCGCACAAGGCCGCCACCGCTACTACATGCTCGCCGACGGCAACGTCGCTCATGCGCTGGAAGCGCTGCTGCGCGTGGCCGATGGCGCGCTGCCCGAGAGCACGCGCTGGCAGGCGCCGGCCATGCGTGGCTTGCGTCATGCGCGCAGCTGCTACGGCCACCTGGCGGGCGTGCTGGGTGTGGATCTGTGCCGCTGCTTCGTCGACAACGGCTGGGTGAAGCCGGGGGAGGGGGATGGCCACGACTATCCGCTCACGCCATCGGGCCAGGCGCGGCTGCGGCAGCTGGGCATCCAGCTGCCGGAAGGCGCGTCGGCCCAGCGCCAGTTGTATGGCTGCGTCGACTGGTCCGAGCGGCGCGATCACTTCGCCGGGCCGCTGGCCGTCGCGCTGCTCGACAACTTCGTCGTGCGCGGCTGGCTGCGCCGCAGCGACGACACGCGTGCGCTGGCAGTCCCGGCCCATGGCAAGGCCGAACTGGCGGCCTGGCTCAGAAACGCAACAGATTAAATCTATTCGTCCTCTTCAATACGCATCGACAGCGCGGCCGCGATGAACATCGAGATGCCGCCGAGCACCAGCATCATCACGGCGCTGCCGTTGAACACATGGGTCAGGAAATAGCCCAGGCAGACGCCGGACACCACCTGCGGGATCACGATCGACATGTTGAACATGCCCATGTACATGCCCATCTTCTTCGCCGGAATTTTGCCGGCGAGGATGGCATACGGCATCGACAAGGTGCTGGCCCACGCCAGCCCGACGCCGGCAAACGACAGCAGCAACATCATCGGCGAGGTGATGAAGTAGATCGAGATGAAGCTGAGTCCACCGACCACCAGTGCCAGCGCGTGCGCGGTCTTGCGGCTGGTGCGCGCGGCGATCAGCGGCAGCACGAAGGCGAAGGCGATCGAGGCGGCGTTGTAGACCGCGCCGCACACGCCCCACCAGTTGGCGCCTTCGTTGTACAGCGCGGAGCTGGTGTCGGTGGCGTGGTAGATGTGCTGCGTCAGCGTGGCGGTGCCGTAGGTCCACATCGAGAACCAGGTGAACCAGGTGAAGAACTGCACCAGCGACAACTGCACCATGATTTTCGGCATGTTGAGGTAGTCGTTGACGAAGCCGCGCAGGCCGGTCGGCGCCGCTGCCGCCGGTTCCGCCTCGGGATGGAATTGGCTCAGCTGCTCCGGCGAATATTCGCGGGTGCGCAGCACGGTCCACAGCACCGCCGCCAGGTAGATCGCGCCGCCGATGTAGAAGGCGTAGACCACCGAATCGGGCGTCTTGCCGGCGGCGGCGGTGTTGGCCACGTCGAACCAGTGCGTCAGCACCCACGGCAGCGCCGACGCGCCCACCGCGCCCACGCCGATGAAGAAGGTCTGCACCGCATAGCCGGTGGTCAGCTGTTCTTTCGGCAGCAGGTCGCCGACGAAGGCGCGGAACGGCTCCATCGAAATATTGATCGCGACGTCGAGCACCAGCAGCATGGCGGCGGCGGTCCACAGCACGGTGGCGTTCGGCAAGCCCAGCATCGCCAGCGTGGCCAGCACGGCGCCGATGAAGAAGTAGGGGCGGCGACGGCCCCAGCGGCCCCAGGTGCGGTCGCTCATGTAGCCGATGATGGGTTGCACCAGCAGGCCGGCCAGCGGCGCGGCGGTCATCAGGAAGCCGATCTTGTCGAGCTCGGCGCCCATGGTCTGGAAGATGCGGGGGACGTTGCTTTGCTGGAGGGCGAAGCCGGCCTGGATGCCGAGAAAGCCGAAACTCATGTTCCAGATGGCCCAGAACGACAGCTTCGGCTTGGGCGCCGGCGCGGCGGCGCCGGGTTCGGCCAGTTTCACTTTTGCATGCATGAGGATCTCCGTTTTTGTTGGCGTATTATCTACTTGAAAAAGTAGTTTGGCTACAAAATGCGGAGATCTCGAGTAAAGTGCAGTGGTTCTTTTGTATCTTTGCTACATTTTAGCGGCGACGCGATTCCCGCTCCGGATCCGGCCCGTTGACCATGGCCTGGACGATGCCGTTGCGGTCGAATTCCACGTGCATCACGGAATCCCACACATTCTGTTCCTTGTAGCGATAAACCCACACATCGCCGTCGACGCTGGCGTAGTGCACCTGCTGGGCCGGTTTGCCGAAGGTGCTGAGGATGGTTTGCTTGCTATCCTTGCGCGGTTTGACTGTGGCGAACTTCTCGCTGCTGAGCACCTGCTCGAAGGAGATCAGCTTGCCGTCCGGGCCGATGCGCGCCATGTGGGTGTACTGGCCGAACGGGCCGCCGGCGTATTCGAGCATGGTGTCCGGGCCGTTGGCATAGGTGCCGGTGGGCTGGCCCAGCTTGGCCTTGACGGCGTCGGCGGGCTCGCCGGCCGCCAGCGGAGGGGAGTTGAGGCTGGCGCACGCGCTCAGCATGGCAGGCAAGATTGCCACAAAGATCAGTTTTTTCATCGCACACCCCTGTATAGGACCGGAAAGTTAGAACAATTGTAGCCAACACAGGATACATGTGGGAGTTTTTCCGCTATACTTCCGGGTCTGGTCTTCGGATCAGTTTTTTTTGAAGTTCACGATGTGCAGGGTTACGACTCCGCGCACCGCATGTTAAAGGTAAATATCATGACCGTAGAAAACATCAACAAAGCCGCCATTATCGCGGACAACGCCCGTGGTCAAAAAGACACCGGCTCCCCAGAAGTTCAAGTTGCGCTGCTGACCGCACGCATCAACGAATTGAACGGCCACTTCAAGGCACACAGCAAGGATCACCACTCGCGTCGTGGTCTGATTATGATGGTTAACCGTCGTAAGAGCCTGCTGTCCTACCTGAAGGGCAAAGATGCTACCCGTTATCGCGATCTGATCGCTAAACTGGGTCTGCGTAAGTAATTTTTTGCGTCATCCGGCTTAATCGAAATGCCTGCGCCAGTTTTCTGACGCGGGCATTTTGTCATTTTTGCCGGGAAAATTGCCAAGCGGAATAGCGTCTTGGCAGTGCGACATGGAATTCCTGGGTTTTAGCAGTTGCAGTAAAGACGATAACTATATCGTCTGTGGTGAGGTGAACGACAGCCCCTGAAAATCTGTCGGCAAATAGAAAGGGATTACCCATGTTTAATAAAGTTACGAAAACCTTCCAGTACGGTCAACACACCGTGACCCTGGAAACCGGCGAAATCGCTCGCCAGGCCTCCGGTGCAGTCCTGGTATCGATCGAAGATACCGTGGTGCTGGCTACTGTCGTCGCACGCAAAGACGCCAAGCCAGGCCAGGACTTCTTCCCGCTGACCGTCGACTACGTTGAGAAAACCTATGCTGCCGGTAAAATCCCGGGCGGTTTCTTCAAGCGTGAAGGTCGTCCTTCGGAAAAAGAAACACTGACATCCCGCCTGATCGACCGTCCTATCCGTCCTCTGTTCCCAGAAGGCTACCTGAACGAAGTGCAGGTGATCATTCACGTGCTGTCGGTCAACCCGGAAATCGATCCAGACATCGCCGCCATGATCGGCGCATCGGCCGCCCTGTGCGTGTCGGGCGTACCGTTCAACGGCCCGGTCGGCGCAGCGCGCGTCGGCTACGCCAACGGCCAGTACATCCTGAACCCTACCGTTGAACAGCTGAAGACTTCGCAGATGGATCTGGTTGTCGCCGGTACCGAAACCGCCGTGCTGATGGTGGAATCGGAAGCCAAGCAACTGTCCGAAGAAATCATGCTCGGCGCGGTCGTCTTCGGCCATACCGAAATGAAAGCAGTCATCGACGCGATCCACGAGCTGGTACGCGACGGCGGCAAGCCGGAAGTCGAATGGGTCCCGCCAGCGAAGAACGAAGCGCTGATCGGCCGCGTTGCGCATTTCGCCGCAGGCAAAATCAACGAAGCCTACCAGACCAAAGACAAGCAAGAGCGTACCGCCAAGCTGAAGGCCGCCACCAGCGAAGTGCTGGCCGACCTGTCCGCTGAAGCCGCCGCCGCCGGCGCCGCGCCAGTCGACGCAGCCGAAGTGAACAACATCCTGTTCGACATCGAAGCCAAGATCGTCCGTACCCAGATCCTGGACGGCGAGCCACGTATCGACGGCCGCGACACCCGCACCGTTCGTCCGATTTCGATCCGTACCTCGGTGCTGCCACGCACCCACGGTTCGGCGCTGTTCACCCGCGGTGAAACGCAGGCGTTGGTGGTTGCCACCCTGGGCACCGCACGCGACAGCCAGAAGATCGACGCGCTGATGGGCGAGTTCACCGACTCCTTCATGCTGCATTACAACATGCCACCGTTCGCCACCGGCGAAACCGGCCGCGTAGGTACGCCTAAGCGCCGCGAAATCGGCCACGGCCGTCTGGCCAAGCGCGCGCTGATCGCCGCACTGCCGGCACCGGAAGAGTTCAGCTACTCCGTGCGCCTGGTGTCGGAAATCACCGAATCGAACGGTTCGTCGTCGATGGCTTCGGTCTGCGGCGGCTGCCTGGCGCTGATGGATGCCGGCGTTCCGATGAAAGAGCACGTCGCCGGTATCGCGATGGGCCTGATCAAGGAAGGCGGCAAGTTCGCCGTGCTGTCGGACATCCTGGGCGATGAAGATCACCTGGGCGACATGGACTTCAAAGTAGCCGGTACCCGCAACGGTATCACCGCGCTGCAGATGGACATCAAGATCATGGGCATCACCAAGGAAATCATGCAAGTGGCGCTGGCGCAAGCCAAAGAAGGCCGCGAGCACATCCTGGGCGAAATGCAAAAAGCCATGCCGACCGTGAAGACCGAGCTGTCGGACTTCGCACCGCGCCTGATCACCATCAAGATCAACCCAGAGAAGATCCGTGACGTCATCGGCAAGGGCGGCGCAGTCATCCGCGCGCTGACCGAAGAGACCGGCACCCAGATCGACATCAGCGACGAAGGCGTGGTCACCATCGCTTCGGTCGACGCCGCCGCCGGCCAGGAGGCCAAGCGCCGCATCGAAGAACTGACCGCTTCGGTCGAAGTGGGCAAGACCTACGACGGCGTGGTATTGAAGCTGTTGGACTTCGGCGCGATCGTTCAGGTCATGCCAGGCAAAGATGGTCTGCTGCACATCTCGCAAATCGCCAACGAGCGCGTCAACGCCGTTGCCGATTACCTGAAAGAAGGCCAGGCAGTGCGCGTCAAGGTTCTGGAAACCGACGACCGCGGCCGCCTGAAACTGTCGATGAAAGCCGCTGCTGAAGAAGCCGCTGCCGCCGTTGCACAGTAAATTGCCGTTGCCGGGCTGATCCCCGGCGTTTCGGTCTGCACACCCCGTCGGCTTTGCGCTTGCGGGGTGTTTTTTTATCTCAGGCGCCGTGTTTCGAACGGTGTGCTGTTGGCGAGTCAGGCAGGCGTCGGCATAGCGCCAGCGACAGGCCCAACAACATTAGCAGCAAGGTCGAGGGCAATGGCACGGCAGTCACCGCGAAGTTGGCATAGGCCGCTGCCGCGCTCTCTGCCGAGCCGATGCCGGTGTGGCCGAAACTATCGGTGTGCAGCGTGCCCGTGATATCGATCAGGGTGCCGACCGGATATCCGCTGGCATATTGGAACATCTGATCGATAGAGCGCGCCTGCGCGGACGGCGACGGGCCGCAATCGTCGAACAGGCCGCTGGATGAGCAGTTGCCGCCAATATTCAAATCGCCCCAGTTCAGCGACTGGACCAGCGCACCGACAGTCAGCGTCGCCGTCAGGTTGCTGATGCGTACATTGGCGCGTGAGTTGGCGTTGAAGTTGGTAAATACCGAAGTGCTGCCGCCGTAGCTGTAGTTGAGCCGGATATTCGTCAAGCCCGGTTGGGCAATTCGAAATTCATATAGCCACGAGACGTCGGCGTTTGCGCTGGTTTCTCTGAAACGATCAATATCGACATTGGCGCTCGCGCTCCCGGAACCGTTAAAACCGCTGGAGAGAGCGCCGATAGCGGGATTGCCCACCAGGCCGATAGACGCGACGGCATTGCCGACCGGCGCCGCCGCCGCAGGTATCGCCCGTATCAATTCCAGTGCGGTCGAGAGGACGGGAATGATCCCGGCTTGACTTGCTCCCGGCAAGGCTATCGCCAGTAGCAACAATAATTTGAGTATTGGACGCATGAAGTTCTCCTCGATGGTGTGAGCCAGCATGATTGCCGGCTGCTGATGCGTACGCATGAACCGTACCCAGCGCCCGCCAATGGCGGCATGGCGTGGCCGAGCGCCGGTGCTGTAAAGACTTTCGACAGAAGACGGCGGGGCCATAGTCTCGTCTGAACTCTTGGCGCCGGGCCTGGTCTAACTTCATCATGGGCACCTTATACGAAGACGACATCATTGCCTGGTCCGAACAGCAGGCGGCCTTGCTGCGCGCCGGCCGCTGGGAATTGCTGGATCACGAAAACATTGCCGAGGAGATCGAAGATGTGGGCCATCGGGAAAAGAAAGAGCTGCGCAGCCGGTTGGTTGTATTGCTCTCGCATCTATTGAAGTGGCAATTTCAAACGTCGCACCGTGGCCCCAGCTGGGTGCATACCATACGCACCCAGCGCGTGGCGATCGACGACGCGCTGGAAGATTGTCCCAGTTTGCAGGCGCTGCTGGATGATCCGCAGTGGCTGGAAACGACCTATCGCCGCGCTGTCCGGAATGCCCAGGCGCAGACGCACCTGAAGGTCTTTCCCATCGAACTACCGTGGCGCGTTGAGCAATTCTTATCGCATGCTTTTTGGCCTGACTAATCGATCATGAGTTCCCTATACGAAGACGACGTTATCGCTTGGGCCGAACAGCAAGCAGCCTTGCTGCGTCGCGGCCAATGGTCGCAGCTGGACATCGACAACATCGCCGAGGAGATCGAGGATGTGGGCAAGAGCGAAAAGAGAGAGCTGCAAAGCCGGCTGTCGGTACTCACCTTGGCTGGCCGGCGTCTATCGTCGCGCGTTGGTCGACACCTATGCCGAGACTTCTTTGCCCGCGTTGCCAAGCGAGTCGCCGTGGACGATCACTGAGATTCTGACCGAGGAGTTTTTTCCGGAGTAAATAGTCATGGCAACTGCATATGAAGACGATGTGGCGGAATGGGCGAAGGAGCAGGCCTTCTGGCTGCGGTCGGGGCAGCTCTCGTTGGCAGATGCGCTGCACTTGGCGGAGGAAATCGAAGGCGTGGCCGCATATTTTAAATTCCAGCTGGACGATCGATGTTCGACGTTGTTGGCGCATTTAGCGCGTTGGCAAAGGCAGGACGGCAATCGCTGCGAGCTATGGCGCCAGCTGATCGTGTTGCAGCGCCGCCGAATTGCGCGAATGCTGGCGCGTCTGCCCAGCTTGCGTACAGCCATCGTGGACCCTGAATTTCTCCAGGATGTATGGCTGGACGCTTTGATCAAAGTAGTGGGCGAGAACTGCTGCTACGACCTGCCCGAAACCAGCCCCTGGTCGTTGGAGCAGGCGCTGGCTCAGGACTTCTTTCCAGACTACTTGCCGTCGTAAGTGACGCGGTACACGCGGCCGCCGTAGTCGTCGGAGACGATCATCGAGCCGTCCGGCAGCGTGGCCACGTCCACCGGCCGGCCCACCACTTCCTCGCCGCGCAGGAAGCCGTCGATGAAGGCGGTGTCGGTGACGACCTTGCTGTTGTACAGCGTAATCAAACGCACGCTGTAGCCGCTCTTGGTGGTGCGGTTCCACGAACCATGCTCGGCGACGTAGACGTTGTTGCGATACGCCTCAGGGAACTGCTTGCCGGTGTAGAAGCTCAAACCCAGCGGCGCCACGTGCGGCCCCAGCTTGGCGACCGGCGGATCGAACTCATCGCAACTACGGCCCTTGGCAAAGGCCGGGTCCGGCACCACACCGCCGTGGCAGTAAGGGAAGCCGAAATGGATGCCGGCCTTGGGCGCCACGTTCAGCTCGCACGATGGCGTGTTGTCGCCCATCTCGTCGCGGCCGTTGTCGGTGAACCACAGCTGTTTGGTCGTCGGATGGAAGGCGAAGCCCACCGTGTTGCGCACGCCGCGCGCATATTCTTCCAGCTGGCTGCCGTCCGCGTTCATGCGATAGATTTTCGCGCTCTTGGTGTCCTCGACGTCGCATACATTGCACGGCGCGCCGACCGGGATGTACAGCTTGCCGTCCGGCCCGGCCTTGATGACCTTCTCGCCATGCCACTTGTCGTTCGGCAGGCTGACCTTGACCACTTCGTAGGACGGCTTCTGCGCGTAGCGCTTGTCGATATTGTCGAAGCGGATCACGCGGCTGATTTCGCCCACGTACAGCGCGCCGTTGAGCAGCGTCACGCCGATCGGGTTTTCCAGGCCTTCGGCGATGGTCACCACGTCGGCCGCCTGCTTGTCGGCGCGCGGCACCAGCGCGTACACCTTGCCGGCCTTGCGCGAGCCGACGTAGACGATGCCGCTGTCCGACACCACCATGCTGCGCGCGGCGCTGACCTGGTTGGCGTAGACGCTGATGCGGAAGCCCTTGGGCAGCTTGAAGCCGCTCAGGTCGGGAACGTTCTGCTGCGCCTTGGCCTCGGGCGTCTGCGCCACGGCGGGCTTGGCGGCGTTGGCGGCGATCAGGTCGGCCAGCAAGGCGATCTGTGTCGCGCTCAGGGCGGGGGACCAGGCCGGCATGTCCTTCTCCGGCACGCCCTTGCTGATAATCTTGATGAGGTTGGCCTTGGTGGGCGCGCCGTGCAGCCACGCGTGATCGCCCAGCGACGGGCCGACAGCGCCTTCCATCTTGACGCCGTGGCAGGCGGAGCAGTTGGCCTGGTAAAGCTTTTCGGCGGCGCCAAGCTTGGATTCAGCCGCTTGACTGGCAAAGGAGGCTGCGGCCAGGCAGGACATGAGGGCGGCGCGGAGTGCGGGATGTTTCATGGACGGTTCCTTCGAATGGCGACACGGTATTGTGCCAGTGTCTACCAGCTATTACCATGTTGACGATACCGCAAGCCCGATACGTACAGGGTGTACGGATGTACAATGTTCTTTCTTTACCAACTCTGTCGCATACCATTCATGATCAAACCTTTGCTGGCCGCTGTGCTCTGCGGCCTTGCCGCCTTCGCCTCCGCAAACACGCCTGACGACAACTGGAACAAGCCGGTCGAACCATTCCAGATATACGGCAACAGCTATTACGTCGGCGTGAGCAGCCTCAGTTCGGTGCTGGTGACGTCGCCGCAGGGCCACATCCTGCTGGACGGCGCCTATCCCGATTCGCCGCAACGCATCGCCGCCAGCATCCGCAAGCTGGGTTTCCGCATACAGGACGTCAAGCTGATACTGAGCTCGCACGGCCACATGGACCACGCTGGCGGCATCGCCGAACTTCAGCGCATGAGCGGCGCAACGGTGGTGGCCAGCCCCCTGGCGGCAGCGGACCTGAAGCGCGGCGGCATGGGCAAGGATGACCCCCAGATCGTCGGCAGCACGCCGTTTGCCAAGGTGGCCAAGGTGCGCGCGGTGCGAAATGGCGAAGCCGTCAAAGTCGGGCCGCTGACGGTGACCGCGATGTATACGCCGGGCCACACGTCGGGTGGCACCAGCTGGACGTGGAGCTCCTGTGAACAAGACCGCTGCGCCAGCATAGTTTTCGCCGACAGCATCAACCCTGTTTCCAACGACGGTTACAAGTTCAACGCCCATCCGCAAGTACTGAAGCAATATGAGCAGAGCTTTGCGGCGTTGGAGCAGGCATCGTGCGACATCATCATCGCCGTGCACCCGGAATTCTCCGGCACCTGGGACAAGCTGAAAAGCGGCAAACCGCACCCCTTGCTGGATGGCGGCGATGGCTGCAAAGCCTACGCCAAACAATCGCGCGAGAATCTCAGCCTGCGTTTGGCCAAGGAGGCAGGCAAATGATCGTGGATTTCGATGTGGCGTTTGAGGACCATGTGCTGAAGGGCGACCAGTACGTCGGCGACGGTGTCAACCGCGTGCTGTATCTGCACGGCGCCGGCTCCAGCACCCGCCGCGGCCATCATCTGCTGCGCAACGCCTTGCAGCAGCGCGGCGTCGGCAGCACCAGCTTCGATTGTATCGGCCATGGCGACACCGGTGGCACGCTGGCGCAATCGTCGGTGGCCAGCCGCACGCGCCAGGCGCAGGCGGTGGCCGCTGCGCGCGGCCTGCCGGAGCCGATGGCGGTGTTCGGCGCCAGCATGGGCGCCTACAACGCCATCCGCTTCACGCAAAGCCATCGTGTCGATGCGCTGGTGCTGGTCGTCCCCGGCGTCTTCACGCCGTCGGCGTACGAGGTGCCGTTCGGGCCAGAGTTCTCGGCCGTGATACGGCGCGAGCGCAGCTGGGCCGACAGCGACGCCTGGGACATCCTGTCGCGCTTCGAAGGCCGGCTGCTGGTGATCGCCGCCGAGAACGACGCCACCATCCCGCGCGAGATCCCCGAGCGCCTGGTGGCCGCCGCCACGCGCGCGCAATCGAGCCGGCTGCACGTGGTGCAGGGCGCCGAACATAATCGCTTGTGGTCATTGCTGGCGGAAGACCCGGCGAGCTTCGATGTCGCCGTCGATATGGTGGCCGACACACTCAAGTAGGTTCAGCTGAACCGTTACACCGCAATCCATGCACGGTCGGGCGCATTCCGCTCGACCGGCGCGCACGGCATGCTTATCGTGATTATTTTGTCACTTTGGAGCTCACATGCGCCTTCTTCCTCCCCTCGCTTTTGCCGTCATCATGACCGCCTTGAGCCTGGCGCCAGTACGCGCCGCCGACACCGGGCATGACGCCGACGTGGCGGCGATTCGCCAGGTCGTGCAGCAATTCCAGTCCGCCATCGTCGCCCACGACGGCAAAACCCTGGGCAGCCTGTTCCTGCCGGACCACGACAGCTGGCTGTCGGTATTCGACACCCCGACCTGGAAGGTGGTCAAGGCGAAGAACCCGGCCGCGCGCAAGGTGATGCGATCGAGCTGGCAAAAATTCGCGGAATTCGTCCAGACGTCCAAGGGGCCGGTCGAGGAGCGCTTCTACGATGTGCGCATCGACACGAATGGCGCCGTGGGTTCGGTGTACTTCAACTTTGATTTCATCTCCGACGGAAAGGTCACCAACCGTGGCAGCGAGAGCTGGCAGATGGTGCAGACCGAAGATGGGTGGAAGATCAGCTCAATGCTGTACTCGATCGGCGACTGACGCGCTAGAATCGCTGGTTTCCTCTTTTTCGGACGCCCTGCGTGAAAGAACCCACCCCACAACTCATCGCTGTACTTGCCGCGCTGCCGGTCGCCGCCTGCATGGCGATCCTCGGGCTGCCGGCGCTCGGCCATGGTTACGCCGCCGCCTTTCGCGGCCTGTACTTCGTTGCATGCATGGCGTGGGTCGCGCCATTGGCCCAGTTGCAGCGGGTCTTGTGGCGCCGCGAGAGTTCATTGATGCTTACGGCGGTGGTCTTGCTGGCGGCAAGTTATGCGATGTCGATCGCGAACGCGCTGGCGGGGCAGCGCCTGGCGATCGCGCTAGGGCTGGAGACCGGCTATCGCTGGACCGACCTGGTGCGGGGCCTGGACGGCTGCTGGCTGGCGCTGATCGCTTTCTGTGCCGTGCATGCTGTTGCGGTTTACTACCTGTCGCTGCAGCGTACCAAGCTTCATCTCGCACAGGCCCTCGCGCACGCGCGGGACGCCGAGTTGCGCGCCCTGCGCCTGCAAGTGAACCCGCACTTCCTCTTTAATACGCTGAACGCGATATCGGCCCTGGTCTCCGCCGGCGCCGATCGCGAGGCCACTCGCATGATCAGCCGCGTGGCCGACTTTCTGCGCGCCACCCTCGCGCACGACGGTCGCCATGAGCACGCGCTGGCCGAGGAGCTGGCGCTGATCGAGGCCTACCTCGACATCGAACAGGCGCGGCTCGGCGAGCGCCTGCGGGTGACGATGACGGCCGGCCCCGACGTGCTTGACGCGGCGGTCCCGTACCTGTTGCTGCAACCGCTGGTCGAGAATGCGATCCGTCACGGCATCGCACCGCTGGCTACGGCGGGCCGGCTCGACATCCGCGTAGAACACACCGGTACCCATCTGGCGGTCGATCTGCTCAACGATGGACGCCGGCCTGTGTCGGATGGGGCCACCGGTATCGGTCTTGCCAACGTGGCCGAGCGGCTGCGCCACCTGTATGGCGGGGAGCACCGGTTCGACGCGGGCTGGCGCGATGAGCGCAGCTTCCACGTGCGTCTGATGCTTCCGCTGCGGCAGCGGGACGCAGCATGAAGCCCAGCCCAATCACCGTTGCGATTGTTGATGACGAGCCGCTGGCGCGGCTCGCGCTCAAAACTCGGCTGGCGCGCAGATCTGGCTTTGAGCTGGTCGCCGAATATGGCGATGGCGGCACCGCCGTTCAGGGCCTGGCAGCGCTGCGCCCGGATCTGGTGTTCGTCGACGTCCAGATGCCCGGCCGTAGCGGCCTTGAAGTACTGCGCGCACTGCCCATCGACAGCAGGCCGATGGCGATCCTGGTCACGGCCCACGACAGCTTCGCCCTGCAAGCCTTTGATCTGGCGGCGCTCGACTATTTGCTCAAGCCAGTCGACGACGAGCGCTTCGACGAGGCCTTGGACCGCGCCCGCCGGGCCTTCCCGTGGCGTCGGCAGAACGATACTCCTGCATTGGCGCCCGCTACCTGGACACGCACGTTCACGGTGCGAGTGGGGATGCGCACGGTACTGGTGCGGGCCAGCGACGTCGAGCGCATCGAAGCGGATGGCGACTATGCGACGCTGCATGCGGGCGGCAAGACGCACCTGGTGCGCGAACCGTTGCATCAATTGGCCATGCAGCTCGATCCCTTGCAGTTCCAACGTGTGCACCGCTCGGCGATCGTGCGCATCGATATGGTCGTCGAATTGCGAGCATTGACGAATCGCGACGCCTTGCTGCGCCTGCGCGACGGCAGCCTGTTACGCGCAAGCCGTACCTACATGCCGGCGCTGTTGGAGGCACTTGAGCGCCATGGCACGCATGTGGTTAATTCGTGATTAATTCGGCAGGTAGCAAGCGCGCAGGCTTGCGTAGTCGTAGTAGTGGCTGGCCGGGGCGATCTTTGCATGGTCGCAGCCGCGCTTGAAGTCCGTTTCCTTCTCGTTGTACAGCATGCGGACCAGCGTGCGGCCCTGGTCATTGGTGTAGACGTCCCACTGGATATTGGCCGCCATCGGCGCGACCGCATCGCCGCGCCAGCTGCTGTTGCTGTAGCTGTAGCTCGCCGCGCGCGGCAGTTGCTCCGACATGCCGGTCAGGCCGAGGATGGTTGCCATCGGAATGATGATCTCGGCGTGGGCGAAGCGCAGCTTGGCGGCGCGCGACAGATCTCCCTTGGCGACGGCATCCACCTCGCCGAAGAAATCGTCCAACAGCGTTTGCGCCATGCGGTAATTGACGCCGCCGTTTTCGCTGATGCCGGGACCCTTGCTGTAGAAGGCGATGGCGTCCTCGGTGGCCGCGAACACCGCCGCCTGTGGCGCCGGCATGTAGCGGGCGAAATCGGCTTTCAGCTCGGCCTTCATATCGGCGGCGGCCGCGTACATTTCGTAGAGCGCCTGCGCGGCATCGACGGCGGAGTTGATGTTGGTGTCGCCATCGCCGGTCAGCTTGTTGGTGAACCGCTTGTCGGCGCTGGTGTAGCTGTAGACGCCGGTGTTGGCGGCGCTGTAGCGGCCCTGGTCAAGGCCTTCGATAAAGGCCGGTGTGAACAGGCGTTCCAGCACCGCTTTGGCGGCCGCCGCCACCTGCGGCTGCGCCAGTACGGCGGCTTCGCGCGCGCGTAGTTCATCGCTTCTGGCCCAGGCCTGATACTCCTGGCTGGCCTGGTAGGTGGCGTGCAGCGGATCGCTGTCGTCGGCCACCAGGTCCTGCTTCGCGCTCAGTTTGTGGAAGTAGAGCAGGAAGCGGTCGGTGCCCGCCGGGCGGCTGGCATGATTCGTTTCGGCGCGCGGCGCCAGCGATGGCGGACGCACGATCAGCGCTTGCAGATTGGCTTGCTGTGCCACCAGCGATCCGGCGAAGTAATCGCCGCTGTCCACGGCGCGATCCTTGCCGGAGGTGAGCAGCAGGATCTGGCGAGGCTGCGCCCCTGCACCTGCGGGGGCGTTGCGGAACAGCTGCGGCAAGCGGTGGTACATGCGCTCGGCGAGCTGCTTGTGCTCCGTCACACCCTGCATGGTCTCGTTGCCGTAGCCTGGTTTGGTGATGCCGGCCACGCCGTAGCCCAGCAATGCGTTGGCCTTCATCATTTGCAGCAGGTCGTCGCCGAGGTGGGCGCCCAGCGGCGTCAAGGCCTTCTCCTGGCCGGCCAGCTGCCACAGCTTGTAGAGCGCCAGGTCGGTCTTCATGCTGCTCAAACCGCGCGACCCATGCCGCGCCAGCAGCTGGGTGTAGACCGCGCGGTAGCCTTGCGGCGGGGCTTCATAGCTGGCGCTGGCCTGCTGCGGTTGATACGGCGTCTTGGTTTGATAGTACTGCTCGCCGACGGCGTTCAACATCAACAGGGACAGCGCGGCGCCTGCCGCAAGGCGTGGTGGTTTCATACTTTAGAAGTCTACGCGAACATTCACGCTGGCGGTACGCGGCGAGCCGACGTTCAGGTAGTTCTCCTGGTAGTAGGTCCAGTATTTGCGGTTGGCGATGTTCGAGATGTTCGCGCGCACGCTGACCATCTTGCCGAAGTAGCGGTGACGGTAGTTGAATCCCGCATCGAACAGCGTGTAGGCCGGCAGCGTGTTGACGTTGGCCGCATCCATCGGCAGCTCGCCCAGGTACTGGGTACCGGCGTGCAGCGCCAGGCCTGGCAGCACTTCGCGCCAGGTCGCCTGCACCGAAACCTGGCGGCGCGGGGCGCCGACGGCGCGCTTGCCGCTGTAGCCTGCGGCGGCGTTTTCCAGCGTCGCATCGAGCAGCATCAGGCCACCTTCGATCGACAGGTTCTTGGCCGCCTGCACCACGGTGTTGAATTCCACACCCTGGTATTTGGATTCGCCGTCGGCCACGAAGACGTTGCCGGCATTGGTGTATTGCGCGCCGCGCTTGATGTGGAACAGCGCCGCGCTGGCGTTCCAGAAGCTGCGCTCCGTCTTGACGCCAACTTCGGCCTGCTTGCTCTTCAACGGAGCAAAGGTCTGGTTGGCGTTGACGGTGGACGTAGGCGCGCTGGAAGCCTGCTCCATCGCCTCGACATAGCTGCCGTAGATGGTGGTGTTGGCGGCCGGCTTGTACATCAGCGCCACGGTCGGCGTGGTGCGCTGAGCAGGATAGTTGGCGATGACAGCGCCCTTGGTGGAGTAGGCGTTGTCGTTGTAGCGGGTGTAGCGGGCGCCGGCCAGCACCGACCAGTTGTCGGTCAGCTTGACGGTGTCGCTGGCGAAGGCCGCTTCCTGGCGGGTCGCTTCGTCGCGGTAGGTGCCGCCGCTCCAGTTGATGCTGCCGACGTTGATGATGTTGGGTGCGTACAGGTTGCCGGTGCCCATATAGGTCTTCGGCGTCACCACGGAGGAGGTCGACGACAGGTTTTGCGAGGTCACGCCGGCGACGATTTCATGCGCCAGGCCGAAGGCGTTGACCTTGCCTTCGAAGCTGGCCTGCGCCTGGTCGAAGTGGTAGCCATGCAGCTCGGAGGTGACGCGGTCCTTGTAGTCGGCCTTGTTGCTGGTGATGTAGTACTGGTCCTTTTTGTAGACGCGGGTCGAATTCGAGGTGCGGTACGACAGGTTGGCCATCCATTCAGGGCTCAGGCGGTATTCCATGCCGACGGTGGACAGCGCGAATTCGACGTCGCTGCCGGCGCCGATGCTGTTCAATTTGCTGTCGCCGGCGATCGGCTTCGGCACCACGTACAACGGCGAGATCACCACGTCGGTGCCGCCCACGCTTTTGCGGCGCTGGTAGATCGCATCGTAGGTGAGCGCGACGTCGTTGTTGACGCGCCATTCCAGGTTGATGCCCGCGGCGTTGCGCTTGATGGAGCCGCTTTCTTCTTTTACGCCGCCGTCTTCGTGCAGCAGGTTCAGACGGTAGCCGAAGCCGCCTTCGTCGCCGAGGCGGCCGCCGGTGTCGATATGTTCCTTGATCGCGCCGCCTTCCTGATAGCCCAGCGCGGCGCTGAAGCTCTTGTCGGTGGTGGGGCGCTTGCTGACGTAGTTGACGATGCCGCCCGGCGAACCGAAGCCGTACATAAAGCCGGTCAGGCCTTTCAGCACTTCCACGCTCTCGAACATCTCCAGCGGCATTTCGGTGCCGCGGTTGACGTTGGCCAGGCCGTTGATCTTGTAGCCGTTCAGGTCATCGAGGCGCAGGCCGCGCATCTGGATGGTGGCCGGGTGGGTGCTGATCGGTGGGCTGATGGCGGTGACCGAGGCGTCGTACTTCAGCACTTCGGCAATGCTGGTAGCCAGGCGGTCTTCGATTTCGTCGCTGCTGACGGCCTTGGTGGAGAAGGGCGTATCCAGTTCCGACTTGCGTCCCAGTGCACCGGCGCTGACGCTGTCGGCCAGTTTTTTCTTTTCCACGGTCGCCTTGATGACGACCTTGGACAGCGCGCCTTCGCCGCCGTCTTCGGTGGCGAAGGCCGCGCCGTGCAGTGCGCACAGGCCGGCGGCCGCGAGGGCCAGGTGCAAACGGGATTTGGCGAAGGTAGTATTCGGGTGCATGAGAACCTAAAGAAGAGGGACGATATAAAGCCCGCAATCTTATCGGTGTTGTATGACAACCGTATGACGGCCCTCATGCTTTTTACTGCGGCTACTTACGGCAGCAGCGCCTCGATCTGCGCCAGCGACGGCGGCGAGGCGCCTGCGGCCAGGCAGGCGGCGGCGCCGGCCGCCACGGCAAACTGCAGATGCTGCAAGGGCTGGTTTTGCGGTCGATGCATCATGCTCCATGCCAGCGCGGCGATGCTGGCGTCGCCCGCGCCGACGGTGTCGACCACCGTGATCGGCGGCGCAGGCAGATGCCACGCCTGGTCGCCTGCGTGCAGCGACGCACCTGCGCCACCCTTGGTGTACAGCCAGGTGGCGCCGGGGTTCCAGCTGCGCAGCGTGGTGAAGGCGCCATCGATATCGCTGGTGCGGAACAGGCCTTCCAGATCTTCTTCGGATACCTTGATGACGTCCGCCAGCTCCGTCATGCGGCGCAGCGTGGCGTCGTAACGCTCGTCCATCAACAAGCGGTAGTTCGGATCGTAGCTGATGCGCACGCCGTCGCGCTTGAGCTGTCCGGCCAGCGCCACCAGCTTGTCCGCCAGCGGCTGGCGCGCCAGGCTGATGCCGCCGAAGTGCGCCCATTTGCAGTGCGCGCGCCAGCCCTCCGGCAGCGCCGCCGCGTCGAACTGCAAATCGGCGCTGTCGTCGCCGACGAAGAAGTACGCCGGTGGATCGGTGCGGTGCACGATCGCCAGCAGCGGCGATTTGTCGCTGCGCTGGAGGAAGCGCAGATCCAGCCGCGCGGCCTCGCTGGCCTGCCACAGTGCGTCGCCGAAGACGTCGCGGCTGATGGCGCCGGCGAAGGCGGTTGGCACGTCCAGCCTGGCCATGGTGCGCGCCACGTTCCAGGTCGAGCCGCCCACCTGGCTAAACCACTGCTGCTGTTGCGGGTCCTGCACGATCATGTCGGTCAGCGCTTCGCCCGCCGCCACGAATACCGGAAAGGCCGTCATGCTTAATCCTTCAATACGTTGAGCACTTCGTAGCAGGCGCCCATGGTGTGATAGTCCACCTTGCCGGCGGGGCTTTTCTCGTCGGTCAGCTTGCTGTTGTCCGCGCCCAGGATGCGATACCACGCGCCGTGCCGGTGGTCGACGAAATGCTCCCAGCTGTAGGCCCAGATCTTGTCGTACCAGGTCCAGTAGCGCGATTCGCCGGTGCGCGCTGCCAGCAGCGCGGCGGTGGCCAGGCTTTCGGCCTGCACCCAGAAGTATTTGAGATCGTCGCAAATGCTGCCGTCCGGCGCAAAGCCGTAGTAGATGCCGCCGTGCTCATGGTCCCAGGCCTTGGCCAGCGCCGCGTCGAACAGCTCGACGGCGCGCGGCAGCAGCCAGTTGCTGCCGCCTTCCAGCTGCTCGCCGTGGCGCTCCAGCAGCAGCAGCAGCTTGGCCCACTCGGTCAGGTGGCCCGGCTGGTAACCCCACGGACGGAAGATATTGCTCTTGTCGTGGCGGTTGTATTCGGTGTCCACCGACCAGTCGGCGTGGTAGTGCTCCCAGATCAGGTTGTCGGCCAGCGCGGCCTGGCGTTGCGTGATGTTGCGGGCCAGCGTTTCGGCGCGCAGCAGGTAGGCGCGTTCGCCGGTCGCCTCGAAGGCGGCGATCAGCGCTTCGCAGGCGTGCATATTGGCGTTCTGGCCGCGATAGGGCGCCAGGAAAGTCCAATCGGAGCTGGCTTCGTCGGCGTACAGGCCATGGGGGGCTTGCCAGAAGCGGCGTTCCATCAGCGCATAGGTCTCGGCGATCCACTCGCGGGCCTGGGTCTCGCCGGCCATCAGCGCGTGGCTGTAGGCCAGCAGCACGAAGGCCAGTCCGTAGCAGTGGTTGGTGCCGTCGGTGACGAGGCCGGCGCCGTTGTTCCAGTCCAGCTGCCACGCATAGCCGCCGGTGTCGGCGTTGCGGTGCGCCTTGCGCAGGAAGTCCAGGCCATGGCGCAGGCGCTGCTGGTCGGCCGCTTCGCCGAACTGGCGCCACGCCATCGCATGCGTGAAGATGAAACGCGTGCTGCTGACCAGGTGACGGGTGTGCGCGTCGTAGACCGTTCCATCATCCTTGTAGAAGTGATAGAAGCCGCCGCTTGGGTCCATGCAGCGGTCGTCGTAGAAGTGCTTGGTGTGGCGTATGTGGTTCAGCAGCGTTGCGCGGGATTGAAAATCTGGTACCATCGTCAGGTCCGTTTGTAGGTTAAAAAGCAGGCCGCCTTGTACGGCAAGCGCTGTATGTTTTTCAGGCGCGCAGCAGCCCCCGCATACGGTTCCTGCGAACCGTACGCCCTGCGGCAAAGCCTGGTCTGTAAAGATTATTTCAAGATTATTTCTGTATGCGCCACCCGTCGAACACGGTGCTGGCACGGACGATCAATTCCACCGGTGCGATCTTTTCTACCGCCTCATCCTGCTGCCCGCTGAGCAGCAGTTCCACGCCCAGCGCGCCCAATGCCTTCTTGTCGATGCGCAGCGTCGTCAGCGGACGATGCCCCAGCACGGCGGTCGCGATGTCGTCGAAGCCGACGATGGCGATATCGTGCGGGACCTTCAAGCCCTTGGCCAGGCAGCAGCGCATTGCCACCAGCGCGGCGCTGTCGTTGTAGCAGAACACCGCGTCCGGCGGATGGGGCAGCGACAGCAGCTTCTCCATCGCTTCCCAGGCGCCGGTTTCCAGGTCCACGCCGTCCGGCAATCCCGCTTCCAGGCGCGGATCGGCCAGGATGCCTTCTTCAAACAGCGCCTGACGGTAGCCGCGGGCGCGCTCGCGGATGCTGTAGTGCGACAGCGGGCCGGAGATGAAGCCCACGCGGGTGCGGCCGGTGTCGATCAGGTGCTTGGTGGCCAGGTAGCCACCCATCATATTGTCCGGGTTGACGGAGCTGTAGCCGCGCAGCTGCATATCGATCAGCACCAGCTGCTTGCCGGTCGAGCGCAGGGCGCTCAAGGTCTCCGGTTCGAAGAAGCCGGCGCAGACGATGCCGTCCGGCGCATGCATGCGGATCTGGTCGATCAAACCGTCCGCCGGGCCGACCGCCATGAACGACAGCACGATGCCCTGCTTGCGGCAAGCTTCTTCGGCGCCATGCAGCACCGGCGAGTAGAACGGGCTACTCGACGCGGTGTTGTGCTGGCGGTGCAGCAAAAAGGTCAGCCGCCGCAGGCGTTTCGGCCGCAGCTTGCAGAAATCGTAGCCCAGTTCCCGCGCCGCTTCCAGCACCATCTGGCGGGTGGCTTCGGTCAAACCCGGTTCATTCTTCAGCGCCCGTGAGATGGTCCCTGCGGACACCCCGGCGACACGGGCGATATCCCGTATCGTCACTCCGGCGACATTCGTGGCATTGCCCATCTACCCTCCAAGTATCTTTATGAAACTGCTCGCGGCGTGGCCGTCGGCAGGATTCTGTGTGAACGCAGTCTTGCATAAGCGTCCACGCCCGGTCAAACAACTAGATGATTTTCCCGAAAAGTTTAGCGCAATTTACTAAACATGCCAGTTTTAGCCTTTCGCCGCGCCGCAACGGCGGCGTCGCGCCTATATCAGCGTGTTTAGTGAAGGTGGCTAAACTGCGGCCGAAATGCGCTAGTCGTTTGACCACCGGAGGGCGCCCATGCAGAATCTTTTTCATTAATATAAAAACCATCCATACGGGAGACAGTTTTATGGAACACGTTGCATCGGCAGCTTTGCGTCGTCAAGGCCAAACGGACCAGGAGGGCACCAGCAACACCGTCCCGCTGGTGATCATCACGCTGCTGTTCTTCATGTGGGGACTGCTAACGTCGCTAAACGACGTGCTGATTCCGCATCTGAAATCGATTTATACCCTTAATTATGTGCAGGCGATGCTGGTGCAGTTCTGCTTTTTCGGCGCCTACTTCATCGTCTCGCTGCCGGCCGGGATGCTGATCAAGCGCATCGGCTACCAGCGCGGCGCGGTCAGCGGCCTGGTACTGGCGGCCGGCGGTTGCGCGCTGTTCTATCCGGCGTCGATGAACGGCTATGCGCTGTTCCTGCTGGCGTTCTTCGTGCTCGCCAGCGGCATCACGATCCTGCAGGTCGCGGCCAATCCATATGTGACGGTGCTGGGCGCGCCGGCCACCGCGTCGAGCCGCCTGACGCTGACCCAGGCCTTCAATTCGCTGGGCACCACCATCGCGCCTACGCTGGGCGGCATCCTGATCCTGTCCGAAGGCGCGCCCGTGGTGGCCAACCTGGTCAAGACCAAGGCCGAGGAAGCGGCCGCCGTGCAGGGCCCTTACCTGGCGCTGGCTGCGGCGCTGCTGGCGCTGGCCATCCTGTTCGCGCTGGTGCGCCTGCCGAAGATGACCCACGCGGAAGAGGAGGCCGGCGTCATCTCCACCGTTGAGAAATCCGTGCTGGCGCATCGCCACCTGGTGCTGGGCGCGATCGGCATCTTTCTGTATGTGGGCGGAGAAGTCAGCATCGGTAGCTTCCTGATCAACTTCCTCGGCGAGTCGAATATCGCCAGCCTGCCGGCCGGCGCCGCGGCGCACTATGTCAGCTATTACTGGGGCGGCGCCATGATCGGCCGCTTCATCGGCTTCGGGGTGATGCGTTATGTCAGCCCGGGCAAGGCGCTGGCCTTCAACTCGGCGGCCTCCATCGCGCTGATCCTGGCTGCCATCTTCGGCAGCGGCGCGGTCGCCATGTGGAGCATCATCGCGGTTGGCCTGTTCAACTCCATCATGTTCCCGACCATCTTCAGCATGGCGCTGCACAAGCTGGGCAAGCAGACCGGCCAGGGCTCCGGCATCCTGTGCATGGCCATCGTCGGCGGCGCGGTCGTGCCGTTCGCGCAAGGCTTGCTGGCCGACTCCATCGGCCTGCAATGGTCGTTCTTCGTGCCGGCCGCCTGCTACACCTTTATTCTCTACTTCGGCGTGAAGTATGCCGGCATGTACTCCACAAAATAGATCATGAAACTACTATTCAAGTTCTGCGCCGCCGCTCTGATGTTGGGCGCTTGCGGCATGGTTGGCGCGGCCGATGCCCGCAGCGATTTCGTCAGCGCCAAGAAGACGCACTTTGCCCGCAAGGGCCAGGCCTACTACATCGTCGGCGCCAATTTCTGGTACGGCGGCTATCTCGGCTCGGCCGGCGGCGTGGGCGAGCGCGCTCGCCTGCTGAAGGAGTTGGACCATATGCGCGCGCTGGGCATCAACAACCTGCGCGTGCTGGCCGTGTCGGAAAAGACGGACATCAAGAGCGCGGTCAGCCCCGCGACGACGGCGGCGCCGGGCCAGTACGACGAGGAACTGCTGGTCGGCCTGGACTTCCTGATGGCGGAAGTCGCCAAGCGCGATATGACGGTGGTGCTCTACCTGAACAACTTCTGGCAATGGTCCGGCGGCATGACGCAGTACCTGAACTGGTTCGAGGGCACGCCGGCGCTGGACCCCAACGTCACCAAGGACTTCGACGGCTTCCTGACCAGTACCGCCGCCTTCTATCGCAGCGCCGCCTCGCAAGCCGAGTACCGCAACGTGATCGCCAGGATCGTCAAGCGCGTCAACACCGTCACCGGCAAGCCATACTCCGAGGATGCCAGCATCATGGCGTGGCAGCTGGCCAACGAGCCGCGTCCGGGCACCAGCCAGGTAACGCAGAAGGAAAGAGCGGTCTACGTCAAATGGATAGACGAGACGGCGGGCTACATCCATAGCCTGGACAAGAACCACATGGTCAGCAGCGGCAGCGAAGGCGTGGTCGGCTCGGCGCAGGACGCGCAGCTCTACCTGGACGCCCACCGCACCAGCAATATCGACTACCTGACCTATCACCTGTGGCCCAAGAACTGGGGCTGGTTCGATTCGAAGAACCCCACCGGCAGCTGGGACGGCGCCATCGCCAAGAGCCGCGACTACCTGAACACCCACATCGAACTGGCGAAGAAGCTGAACAAGCCTATCGTGCTGGAAGAGTTTGGGCTGGACCGCGACGGTCCGTCGTTCAGCATCAAGGCCACCACCAAGATCCGCGACCGCTACTACCGCGAAGTCTTCGACGTGATCTATCAGCGCGCCAGCAAAGGCGATCCGATCGCCGGCTTCAATTTCTGGGCATGGGGCGGCGCCGGCCGCGCCGCCAACGCGGACTACTGGTGGAAGCCGGGGAACGACTTCGTCGGCGACCCGCCGCAGGAAGAGCAGGGCCTGTACTCGGTCTTCGATTCCGACGTCGGTTCCCTGCTGCTCATCAAGGAGTATGCCGACCGTTTGCACGGCATCTGCCGCATTCCAACAACAAGCTCCCAGGCTTTTTGTAAAGTTATGTAAGCATTTCTTACGAAGCCTTGCAGGGCGGGGGCGCTGTCCCCGCCATATCCCCTTCGCGTCCCCATCGGCAGTAAGGAAATGTAATGCAGTGATCCCTCGCTGAAAATTTATACCAATGAATTCAACGGCTTAGCTGATTGGTTCTGTAAGGCAACTCACTTGTCTGTCACAGAAAAGCCAATGCTAGAATAAATTCATCGTTGTAAATAAAGCCATGCAAAAGGATCCAACCATGCAAGTACGCCGTATTGTTCGCCACGCTCTGCTGATCGCCATGTTCTCCGCCCAGGCCTCCCAGGCCGGCACCCTGGTGATCGAAAGCTGGCGCGTCGACGACAAGACGCTGTGGGAAAAAGTACTGCTGCCGGCCTTCGAAAAGAGCAATCCCGGCATCGAAGTCAAATTCGCGCCGACCGCGCCCACCGAGTACGACTCCAGCCTGGCCGCGCGCCTGGCCGGCGGCACCGCCGGCGACGTGATAGCCTGCCGTCCGTTCGATGTCTCGCTGTCGCTCTACAAGAAAGGCCATCTGGAGAAGCTGGACGGCAAGCCAGGCATGCAGAACTTCGCGCCCACGTCGACCGTGGCCTGGCAGACCGACGACGGCAAGGACACCTTCTGCATGCCGGTGGCCTCGGTGATCCACGGCTTCTTATACAACAAGAAGATCTTCAAGAAGCTGAACCTGCAACCGCCGAAGACCGTCGACGAATTCTTCGCCGTGCTGGAGGCGCTGAAGAAGGGCGGCGTCGCGCCGCTGGCGCTGGGCACCGCCGACCAGTGGGAATCGAGCCAAATGGTTTATACCAATATCGGCCCGAACTTCTGGCGTGGCGAGGAAGGCCGCAAGGCCCTCATCTCCGGCAAAGCCAGGCTGACCGACGCACCGTTCGTCGAGGCCCTGCAGTTCGAGCAGAAGATGGGCACTTACCTCAGCAAGGGCGCCAGCGCCCAAACCTACGGCGACAGCCAGAACCAGTTCGCGCTGGGCCGCGCGGCGATCTATCCGACCGGCTCCTGGGATATCTCGTACTTCGGCCAGACGCCGGGCCTGGAGCTGGGCGCGTTTGCGCCACCGGTGCGCAAGGCGGGCGACCCGTGCTTCATCTCCGACCACATGGACATCGGCCTGGGCGTCAACAAAAAGTCCAAGAACAAAGAGGACGCCTACAAGTTCCTGGCCTGGGTGGGCTCGCAGGAATTCGCCGACATCTACACCAATCGCGTGACCGGCTTCTTCTCGCTGTCCAATCACCTGATCGCGGTGCGCGATCCGGTGGCCAAGCAGATGGCGGAATGGCGCGGGACCTGCGCCTCGACGATACGCTTCAACGCGCAGGTGCTCAATCGCGGGCAGCCCAGCATGGAAAGCGAATTGTGGAACGTGAATGCGCAGGTATTGAACGGCAAGCTGGCCCCCAAGGATGCCGCGGCCAAGCTGCAAAACGGTTTTGCGAAGTGGTACAAGCCACAGCAAAAGTAGTATCACACCAATCCCTCCCCCTGATTGTGTGATTCCTTTGGCCGGCGCCGGGCGCGGCGCCGGCTCCTTTTTGCCCGAATTCTGGAGGCTTACTTGAAACACGTGGTTAATACGGTGCGGCCCTGGCAGTTGTTGATGTTCCTGGCGCCGGCGGTGATCGTCTACTCCCTGTTTAGCGCGCTGCCGCTGGTGCAGACGCTGGCGCAGGGCTTCTTCAGCGCCGACGACAACGGCACGACGGTTTTCGTCGGCCTGGAAAACTTCCGCACCATCCTGCTCGATCCGGATTGGTCTGCAGGCTTCTGGAATGCGATGGCCAACAACGCCAAGTTCTTCTGCATCCACATGCTGCTGCAGAACCCGGTCGGCCTGTTGCTGGCGACGTTGTTTAGCCTGAAAGGGCTGCGCGGCGCCCGTACCTACCGCACGCTGATCTTCTTGCCGACGTTGCTGTCGGTGGTGATCATCGGCTTTATCTGGCAGCTGATCCTGTCGCCGCTATGGGGCGTGGGCGAGAAGCTGATGGGCTTTGCCGGCCTGGCCGAGTGGTTCGCGCCGTGGATGGGGCAGGAAGAAACCGCACTGGCGACGCTGTCGATGATCTCGGTGTGGCAGTACATCGGCATGCCGATGATGCTGATCTACGCCGCGCTGCTGGCGGTGCCGGAGGAGATCGTCGAAGCGGCCCACGTGGAAGGCGCCAGCGCGCTGCGCATCTTCTGGCAGATCAAGCTGCCGCTGATCTATCCGACACTGGGACTGGTGACGATCCTGACCTTCGTCGCCAACTTCAACGCCTTCGATCTGATCTACTCGATCAAGGGCGCGCTGGCCGGGCCGAATTATTCGACCGATATCCTCGGCACGCTGTTTTACCGCACCTTCTTCGGCTACCAGGCGCAGGTCGGCAACGCCTACCTGGGTTCCGCCGTCGCCACGCTGATGTTCCTGGTGATCCTGGCCGGCGTGGGTGTTTATTTTGTCGGTGTCCAGCGCAGGCTGACCCGCTTTGCACTGTGAGGGCCGCGCCATGACCGCTATCGCCATGAATCCATCCATACCGCTGGCCAGCCGCTTCGACCTGGGGCGCCTGATGGTGCATGCGACCCTGATCGCCTACACCGTGCTGGCGCTGTTCCCGATCGCGCTGATCCTGATTAACTCGGTCAAGAGCCGCGCCGCCATCTTCGACGATCCGCTGGCGCTGCCGACGATGGAGTCGCTGACCTTCATCGGCTTCCAGAAGGTCCTGGCCAGCACCAATTTCCTGCTCTACTTCGGCAACAGCCTGTACGTGACGCTGGTGGCGCTGTTGTGCATCGTGTTGTTCGGCGCCATGGCGGCGTGGGCCCTGTCGGAGTACAGCTTCATGGGCAACCGTGTGCTGACGCTGTTCCTCGCCCTCGGCATCATGATCCCGATCCGCCTCGGCACGGTGTCGATACTGGAGTTGATGGTCAAGCTGGACCTGGTCAACACGCTGGCCGCGCTGATCCTGGTGTACACGGCGCAGGGCCTGCCGCTGGCGATCATGATCCTGTCCGAATTCATGCGCCAGGTGCCGTCGGAGCTGAAGGACGCGGCCCGCTGCGACGGCGTCGGCGAAGTGCGCATCTTCTTCCAGGTGGTGCTGCCGCTGATACGGCCGGCGATTGCGACGGTGGCGGTGTTCACCATGATCCCGGCCTGGAACGACCTGTGGTTTCCGCTGATCCTGGCGCCGTCCGACCGCACCAAGACCGTCACCCTGGGCGTGCAGCAGTTCATCGGCCAGTACGTCACCGACTGGAATTCCGTGCTGGCCGCGCTGTCGCTGGCGGTGATCCCGATGCTGATCTTGTACGCGGTCTTTTCGCGTCAATTGATCCGCGGCCTGACGGCCGGCGCGGTCAAGTAACCCAACAACAGAAAGAGGAATGTAATGGCAAGTGTCAGCCTGAAGCAGCTGCGTAAATCCTACGATGGCAAGACCGATGTCCTGGCCGGCATCGACCTGGATATCGCGCACGGCGAGTTCGTGGTGCTGGTCGGCCCCTCCGGCTGCGGCAAATCGACGCTGCTGCGGATGTTGTGCGGCCTGGAGAGCATCACCGGCGGCAGCATGTCGATCGGCGACGAGGTGGTCAACCACCTGCCGCCGGCCGAACGCGGCATCGCCATGGTGTTCCAGAGCTATGCGCTGTATCCGCACATGACGGTGTACCAGAACATGGCCTTCGGCCTGAAGGTGGCGGGGCAGGGCAAGGCGGCGATCAAGGAACGCATCACCCGCGCCGCCGCCACGCTGAAGATCGAACACCTGCTGGAGCGCCTGCCGCGCGAACTGTCGGGCGGCCAGCGGCAGCGGGTGGCTATCGGCCGCGCCATCGTGCGCGAACCGCGTTTGTTCCTGTTCGACGAGCCGCTGTCCAACCTGGACGCCGCGTTGCGCGTACAGACCCGCCTGGAGATCGCCAAGCTGCACCGCCAGCTGGACGCCACGATCGTCTACGTCACCCACGACCAGGTCGAGGCGATGACCTTGGGCGACAAGATCGTCGTCATGCATGAAGGGCAGATCCAGCAGGCCGGCACGCCGCTCGACCTGTACCAGCAGCCGTGCAATCTGTTCGTCGCCGGCTTTATCGGCTCGCCGAAGATGAACCTGATGGTCGGCACCGTCGCCGAAGCGGGCGCCGGCGGCGTGCTGGCGCTGCTGCCCAGCGGCGAAGCGGTGCGCGCCGCTGTCGATGGCAGCGGCCTGCGCACCGGCATGAAGGTCACGCTCGGCCTGCGCGCCGAACATATCAACGAATCGCGCGCCGGTTCGGAAGTTTTCAAAGGCGAGGTCAGTGTGGTCGAACACCTGGGCGAAGCCAATTACATCTACGTCAGTCGTGAAGGTGCAGAAGACGTGGTGATACGCGGAGACGGCGAACGTCACGTCGAGATCGGACAGCCCATCGTCTTCTCGGCCGACAGCACCGCCTTCCACGTGTTTGACGAAGGGGGACTGGCGCTTCGACGCCTGCGTCCGGGGAATATGGTGTCGGCCGCGCGCAGCATGATGCGCAGCGTCTTAGATCAATGCGGTGCACATTTTTCAAACAAGGAGAATTGAATGACCAAGCCGGTACTTAAGAAAAAACTACTACCTCACTTGATCGCATTGGCGCTGAGCGGCGGCTTTGCGCACCAGGTGTATGCGGCGGATCCAGTTGCGGTCGAAGCGGCTCAAACCAGCGACGCTGCGCCAGTTGGCGACGCCGCAACCGTCGAAGTGCGCGGCATCCGCGAACGCCTGAAGCGCAACCTGGCCGAGAAGCGCGATTCCGGCAACGTCATCGATACCGTCACCGCCGAGGAAGTCGGCAAATTCCCGGACAAGAACGTGGCCGATTCGCTGCAACGCGTGCCGGGCATCTCCGTCGACCGTACCTGGGGCGAGGGGCGCGACATCTTCGTGCGCGGCACCGACAAGAACCTGAACCTGACCCAGTTGAACGGCCAGGCCGTCGCTTCCGGCTACTGGTGGAAGAACGATTCGCAAAGCCGCGGCTTCAACTACGACATCCTGGCTTCCGAGCTGGTGGCCAGCATCGACGTATATAAAAGCCCGTCGGCCGACCTGGACGAGGGCAGCATCGGCGGCCTGGTGATCGTCAAGACCCGCAAACCCCTGCAACTGAAGCCGCTGGTGGCGCAGGTGTCGGTGGAGGAGACCTACAGCAAGCTGCCGAAGAAAACCGATCCGCAGATCTCCGGCTTGCTGAGCTGGACCAACGAGCAGAAAACCTTCGGCGCCCTGGTCGCGGTCAGCCGCCAGCAGCGCACCATGCGCCGCGACGGCCTGGAAAACTTCACCGACTCGACCAAGTACAACATCGTCGACCAGAACGGCGCCGTCACCCCGGGCGCCTATGCGTCCTGGGGCGGCGGCTCGGCGATCTTCCGCCAGGACCGCAAACGCACCACCGGCGACATCACCCTGCAGGCCCGCCCGAACGTCAACACCGACATCTCGCTGAACTACATGAACTCGGATATGAGCATGGACAACAGCAACCAGAACTACCTGTGGGAAGCGGGCGGCCTGGCGGATGCGAAGGGTAATATCGCCGTCACCAATCCGAAGTTCATCACCACCTCCGATGGCACCAAGGCGCTGGTCGGCGGCACTGTCGGCCCGACGGGCGGCGTGTCGTTCGAGCCTATCTTCCGCCAGTCCTACATCAAGTCGGAAGTGCTGGACCTGGAAGGTACCTACGACGCCGACAACTGGAAATTCCACGGCCAGGCCGGCACCACCAAGGGCTCGGGCGGCAGCGACCATGACCGCAACTTCTGGTTCGTCGGGAATACCCGCACCACCTTCAACCTTGCGCCGGACACCTATGAGGTCAAGTACCACGACATGAATCCGCTCGATCCGAGCAAGCTGACGCTGCAAAGCTCGCGCGACTGGATCCGCCGCATGGAGACCAAGGAAAACTATGCGCAGGGCGACCTGACGCTGGACGTGAACAATGGCTTCTTCAAGTCGTTCAAGGTCGGCGCCAAGTTCCGCGACACCACGGTGCAGAACCACCGCACCATCGGCACCAACGGTCCTGGCAATCCTGGCTGGCAGTCGTTCTCGCTGGCCGACCTGTCGACCGGCGCCTCGCCTCTGCTGAGCCAGAAGGCCGCCAATCCAGGCTCGCTGACGCAGTACGCTTGGGTGGATGACGGCCTGGCCTACTCCAAGGGCTTCCCTATGTACGACAAGGGCATGGTCTACGCGGAAGCGAAGGGCGAGTACTACAAGATCAAGGAAAAGATCTATGCGACCTATGCGCGCGCGGACTTCGCAGTCGGCCAATGGCGCGGCGACTTCGGCGCCCGTATCGTCAAGACCGACCAGAACTCCGAGGCTTACCAGGACCTGAAGGGTTCCGGCAACTACACGCTGGCCAACGTGTCCCGCAGCTACACCGATGTGCTGCCCAACCTCAACGCGGTCTACACCGTCAACAAGGAGCTGCTGGTGCGCGGCGCCGTGGCGCGCGTGATGGCGCGTAACACCTACAGCGATTTGAGCGCCAGTACGGAAGTCAGCGGCACCACCAACGCCGCCACCTCCGGCAATCCGCTGCTCAAGCCTTACCACGCCAACCAGGCGGAACTCGGTGCGGAGTGGTACTACGCCGATGCGTCGCTGCTGTCGGCCACCGTGTTTGCGAAGAAGCTCGACACCTTCATCTACACGCAGACGGCCACGGAGAATGTGGGTGGCGTGATGCGTCCGGTGACCCGTCCATACAACGCCAACAACGGCGAAACGGTCAACGGCCTGGAACTGCAATGGCAGCAAGCGTTCAGCAGCGGCTTCGGCGCCATCGTCAACTACACCTACACCGACGCCAAGACCGGCGCCAATGCGGGTGGCGTGAAGCTGAACGTGGTCGGCAACTCGCGCAACCAGGCCAACATCACCGGCTTCTTCGAGAAGGACGGCTACAGCGCGCGGCTGTCGTACAACTACCG
Organism: Duganella sp. GW822-FHT06D06; assembly: GCF_058799615.1. Classification (NCBI taxonomy): domain Bacteria; kingdom Pseudomonadati; phylum Pseudomonadota; class Betaproteobacteria; order Burkholderiales; family Oxalobacteraceae; genus Duganella; species Duganella sp. GW822-FHT06D06. The sequence goes on along the minus strand of NZ_JBXALQ010000002.1, from coordinate 299,473 downwards.
CTCGAAGGCCTACGGTGCGCTGGATGAAGGTGGCCAGGATGTGACCAGCGCCTACGGCCAGTGGGATGCGTCGGCCAGCTGGGATATCACGCCGAAGTTCAGCCTGTACCTGACGGCGGTGAACATCACCAACGAAGTCATTCGTACCAATACGACCGACGGCTTGCCGGTGGGCGTGTACGAGAACGGCGCGCGTTACAGCATTGGCTTGAAGGCCAAGTTCTAGAAAGCTGGACGTAACACCTTGCTGGTGGCGAGAAAAATAATGTTTGATCGGGAGAGCAATGATGTCGCATCATAGTACCAAGAGAAAGCTAATGAGTCTCGCCATCGGCAGCATTTGCGCCGGCGTGGGCGGCGCGGCCTGCGCGCAGCAACAGGAGGCCGACGCTTCGGCCATCGCCACCAGGGATCAGGTGGCGGAGGTCAAGGTAACGGCGACCCGCCATTCCACCTCGCTGCTCAAGACGCCGGTGGCGGTAACGGCGGTGACGCAGGAAGCGTTGAGCCGCGACGGCATCACCGATGTGCGCGGATTGAGCGGCCAGATCCCCAATCTGCAACTGGGCAGTTCCAACGACGGCAGCGGCGGCGTGCAGATCGCGATCCGGGGCGTGAGCAGCTCCGACTTCACCGAGATCGGCAACCCGGCCGTGGGCCTGCACGTGGCGGGCTTGTACCAGCCGCGCCCCCAGGCCGCGCTGGCGCTGATGTTCGACCTCGACCAGGTCGAGGTGTTGCGCGGTCCGCAGGGTACGCTGTTCGGCCGTAACTCGACCGGCGGCAGCATCAACATCATTCCGGCCAAGCCGGAATTCGGCAGCAGCTACGGCACCGCCGTAGCGGATTTGAGCAATTACCGTGGACGCCAGGTGTCGGCGGTGCAGAACATCCCGGTCAACGACAACTTCGCGATGCGCGTCACGGCGATGAAGATCAAGCGTGACGGCTACATCAACCAGCAACAGGACTTCTACGCGGCGAACTTCCCGGCGCTGGGCATCGTGCCGGCCCGCGATTCGGCCGGCAACGTCATTCCCGATATCGACCAGCGCTTCAACCAGAAGGTCGGCGCCGACAAGTTCTACACCAACAAGGACGAATACGCGGCGCGCTTGCAGGCGCGCTGGAAGATCCGTCCTGACCTCGACTGGCGCCTGACCTACGAGAAGTACCAGAACAATGGCGCCGGCGACCTGCCGATCAAGGACTGCGGGCAGGCGGCCGGCACGCCATACGCCTGTACCGGCGGCCAGTGGGACGTGAAGGTCAACGTACCGGGCGTGATGGACATGACCATCGACACCGCGCGCAGCGGCCTGGTATGGGATCTGAATCCATCCACCACCATCGAGTACAACGCCTCGTGGTCGAGCCAGAAACGGCGCGAGATCCAGGACAGCGACAGCGGCTACCAGCCCATCGAGAGCGAGCTGGCGGAGCGTCCGGGCACGTCGCCGTTCAACGACTACGCCACCTACACCACGGCATCCAAGTACGTGTCCACCGTCCACGAGCTACAGCTGCGCGGCAAGTACGACCGCCTGCGCTATGTGGCGGGCCTGTTCTGGATGCACGAGAAGAACAGCATCGACTACGCGCAGGATTACCTGGGCGCGTCGTGGGGCACCTACGGTTTCCCGGCCGAGTCCTTCTTCTACCATCAGGCCGACCGCCAGTCCGATTCCAAGGCCATCTTCGCGCAGGCCGACTGGGAATTCGCGCCGACCTGGAACCTGACCGTGGGCGGCCGCATGACCCGCGACACCCGCAAGGACGTCGGCGGAATGTACTGGGACACGGCGTTCTCGGACGATCCGGCGATCTACTTCAAAGGGCTGCACAACCCCGGCACGCCGGGCACGCCGGGCTTCGTGCCGTTCAACAGCTCCGACCTGAAGCCGGGCATGGGCGGCTACTACGGCGCCGGTGGTTTCGATTCTTCGATCCATCCGGTGATCAGCGACGATTCGGCTTCATGGAAGAAGTTCACCTGGCGCCTGGGCCTGAGCCGCCAGCTGACGCCGCGCGACATGGTCTACACCTCGCTGTCGACCGGCTACAAGGCCGGGGGCTTCAGCGACAAGGAAGATATCTGCCGCACCGGCTTGAACGGCAATTGCGCCGGCCTGACGCCGGGACCGCACTACACCAACATGCCGTGGAATCCCGAGACGCTGACCAACTTCGAGTTGGGCTACAAGGGCCGCCTGCTGAACAACAAGCTGAGTTTCTCGGTCACCGCGTTCTACAGCCGCTACAAGGACATGCAGCTGACCGGCGGCGTCACCGTCGGCAAGATCATTCCGAAGGTGCCGTGCACCGCCACCAATCCGTACTGCGACAGCGTGGTCATTTACGGCACGCAGAACGCGGCGCAGGCGAATATCTCCGGCCTGGAGATCGAGGGCGAGTACAAGCCGTGGCCCGGTTCGCACATCGGCTATTCGTACTCGCACCTGAAGGCGGTCATCAAGTCCTATCCGACCTACAGCGAGGATAGCTCGATCAGCTGCAACATCCGCGACAAGTACGGCGCGCCGGCCTGCGTGCCGTATGAAGGCACCGATCCTCTGTTCGCCGGCAAGTTCCCGCTGAATATCGCCGGCAACCGCCTGCCGTACGCGCCGGCCAATACGCTGAACCTGAACGTTTCGCAGGACTTCGAACTGGGCGACTACACGCTGACGCCGTGGATTTCGGCGCGCTGGCAGGACAAGATGTACTTCTCGCTGCGGAATCTGGATAATCCCCACATCTCCGATGCGCAGAAGGCCTATACCACGGTCGACGCGGCGATCAAGCTGGTTTCGCCGGGCGGCAAATGGTATGCGGAGGCTTATGTGAAAAACTGGGGCCAGACACTGGCGAAGAACTACGCAAGCGTGGTCGATCCCGGCTATGTGACGGCGTCCTTCAACGATCCGCGCATCTATGGCATCCGCCTTGGCGCCACCTGGTAAAAGAAAAGGAATCGAATGCGTAAGCAGATCAAGTACAGTGGTATCGCGCTGGCCTCATGGCTGATGGTGGCGATGGCGGGTGGGACGGTCGTGCAGGCCGCGCCGGAGGCAAAGACGGCGGCCGGGCAGGGCGCGGTGGCGGGATACGTCAACGGCGCGCAGATCCGCTTGCGCTGGGAGCTGGTGCGCAATGTGTTCACGCCCGCGGCGCCGGGCGGCGGCACGCAGGCGCGCCTGATTCTGACCAATCTGAGCCTGCAGCCCCTTCCCGCGCAGGGCTGGACGCTGTACTTCAACGTCATGGACGGCGTGGCGACCGGACCGCTGGACGGCAATCTGCTGCTTGAACAGGTGGCGGGTAATCTGTTCCGCATTCGTCCCGCGCCCGGCTTTGCCGGCGTGCCGGCGGGGCAGACGCTGAACATCCCCTACTACCATCCCGACCTGGTCATCAAGCTGGCCAAGGCGCCGGCCGGGCCCTACCTGGTCTACGACGCCGCGCCGGACGTCGGCCAGGCCATCGCCGACTACCAGCTGCTGCCGGTCACGCGTCCCGAACAGCTGGACAAGGGCAGCAGCGGTGCCAAGCCGGTGGTCACCGCGCAGGACATCTATCGCCGCAACGCCAATGCGGACTGGATGCCGGCCGCCGCGTTGCCGCCGGTGTTCCCGACGCCGCAGCATCTGCAAACGGGCGGCGGCAAGCTGCAACTGGCCGCGCTGCCGAAGATCGTCGCTCCCGTCGCGCTGAAGACGGAGGCCGCGTTTGCGCGTTCGCTATTCCCCGCCAATTTGCCAGCGGCCGGCGCCGGCGCGCCGACGCTGCGGCTGAGCGTGGGCGCCGTGGCCGGCTCCACCTCGCCGGAAGCCTATACGCTGACGATCAAGAACGGCATCGACATCGTCGGCAACAGTGCCGCCGGCGTCGCTTATGGCTTGCAGTCGCTGCGCGACCTGCTGCCGCTGCCGGGCGCCGCCAGCGTCGAACTGCCGGAACTGACGATCACCGACGCGCCGCGTTTCGAGTATCGCGGCTTCCAGCTGGACGTGGGCCGCAACTTCCACACCAAGCAGACCGTTTTCAAGCTGCTGGATTTGATGGCCCGCTATAAGCTCAATAAATTCCACTTCCACCTGACCGAAGACGAAGGCTGGCGGCTGGAGATCGCCGGCCTGCCGGAGCTCACCAGCATCGGCGCGGTGCGCGGCCACAGCGCCAAGCCCGGCGTGCGGATGCAGCCGGCCTACGGCTCCGGCCCCGATCCGCTGGACGCCAGCGGCAGCGGTTACTACACCCGCGCCGAGTACATCGAGATCCTGCGCTACGCCGCCGCGCGCCACATCGAAGTGATACCGGAAATCGAAATGCCGGGCCACGCCCGCGCCGCCGTCCATTCGATGGAGGCCCGTTACCACCGCCTGAAGGCCGAAGGGAAGCGCGACGCCGCCAAATACCTGCTCAACGATCTTGCCGACAAATCCGTCTACAAATCGGCGCAGCTGTACAACGACCACGTGATCAATCCCGGCCTGGAGTCCAGCTTCACCTTCATCGACCACGTGATAACGCAGGTCGCCGCGATGTACAAGGAAGCGGGCGTGCCGCTGCATACCATCCACGTCGGCGGCGACGAACTGCCGGGCGGCGCATGGGAGCAGTCGCCCGCCAGCCGCGCGGTCATGCAGAAGAAAAAACTGGAAAGCACCGCCGAGCTGTGGGACTACTTCTACGACCGGGTCGACGCTATCCTGCGCAAGCACGGCCTGTACGCCTCCGGTTGGGAGGAGTTGGCGGCCCGTGGCACCAAGCTGCGCGGCGAGCACAAACTGATACCGAATCCGCATTTCACGCAACGCGGTTTCAGCGCCTACGTCTGGAACAACACCGAAGGCGCCGAGGACTTCGCCTACCGTCTCGCCAACGCCGGCTACGACATCGTGCTGGCGCCGGTGACCAAGATGTACATGGACATGGCCTACAGCGCCAATCCCGAAGAGCCGGGCGTGAACTGGGGCGATTACGTCGAACTGGATACGGTCTATGACTTCATCCCGCTGGACTACATGAAGAACGCCCACCCGCCGCTGGTCGGCAAGGACTCGCTGACCGACTACGGCAAGCGCCGCATACGCGGCCTGGAAGCGACGCTGTTCACCGAAACCGTGCGCACGCCGGAACGTCTCGACTACCTCGTGATGCCACGCCTGCTGGCGATGGCCGAGCGCTCGTGGGCACCGGATCCCGATTGGGCGACCGAGCCCGATGCCGCCAAAGCCGCCGCATTGCATCGTACTGCGTGGTCCGGTTTCGTCAACACGCTGAGCCAGCGCGTGCTGCCGCGCCTCGACCTGGAGCACGCCAAGGTCGATTACCGCATCGCGCCGCCGGGCCTGATGCTGGACGGCGGCTGGGTGCTGGTCAACCATGTCCTGCCGGGCATCGTCATGCGCTACACCAGCGACGGCAGCGAGCCAAATACCAATAGCAAACCAGTGAACGGGCCGATATCCGACAAGGGCCAGATTAAAGTGTCAGCGTTCGACCGCAACGGCAGGATGGGCGCGGTGTCGCGCATCGACAACCATTGAGCGGAGGGCATGCACGCGAAGCATACCAATTGATCCCGGCGGCGATCTTCTCCGTTATAATCGTGGCACTGTTTTGTTCGGGATAACGAGTGATTGCGTCGATAGAAAAAGTAGCCTTGCCGAGGTTAGCCTGGTTGCGCTTTCGTTCGATCGGCCGCGGCGCGCCGCCTGCGCGGGCGTGGACTTTCGGCCTGCTGGCCGCAGCCTGCGCCTTCAATTGGGGTGGGCTGTCGATGGCTTATGCCGCGCAACAGGCCGGCGCACCGGTCGCCTCGCTCAATACGCTACAGGTACTGCATTGGTGGACTTCCAGCAGCGAGCGCAAGGCCGCCAATGCGCTGGCCACGCGCATGGCCGACGAAGGCCTCGAATGGAAGGATGCCGCGATACCGGGCGGCGCCGGCCTGGGCGCCGGCAAGGTGCTGAAGAGCCGCGTGCTGGCCGGCGATGCGCCGGAGGTCACGCAGATCATCGGCGTCTCCGTCGCCGAATGGGCGGAACTGGGCCTGCTGCTGGAAATCGACAACGTCGCCAGCGCCGGTAACTGGAACGGCTTCCTGTTCCCCACCATCCAGACCCTGATCCAGCATCGCAAGCACGTGGTGGCGGCGCCGCTCGGCATCCACCGCGTCAACACGCTGTACTACAACCGCGCGCTGTTCGCTCAACTGAAGGTGTCGCCGCCGCAGACGTGGGAAGAATTCCAGAGCGTCGCGCTCAAGTTCAAGGCCGCCGGCATCGTGCCGCTGGCGCAGAGCAGCGAATCCTGGCAGGTGGCCGCGCTGTTCGAAAACCTGGTGCTGGCCGAAAGCGGTCCTGAGTTCTACCGCGAGCTGTTCGTGCGCCGCAATCCGGCCGCCGCCGCCGACCGCCGCACCGCCGAAGCGCTGGAGCGGTTGCGCGTCGTCAAGGGTTGGATCAGCGGCCAGCTGGACGAGCGTCCGTGGCCGGAAGTGGTGCGCCAGTTCGCCCGCCGCGAAGCCGCGATGATGATCATGGGCGACTGGGCCAAGCCGGAGCTGGCCGAACGCGGCATGACGCTGGACGAGGACTACGCCTGCGGCGCCGCGCCGGGCACCGCCAAATACCACCTGTACAGCGTCGATACGCTGACCATGTTCGCCGGCGACTACCGCCACATGGCGTCGCAGGAAAAGATGGCGCGCTTGCTGGTGTCGCCGACGGTGCAGGCGGAATACAATGCCTTGAAGGGCGCCGTGCCGGTGCGGCGCGACGCCGACCCGTCGAAAATGGACAGCTGTGCGCGCGCCTCCTGGACCACCTTCGCGCAGGGCGCCGCAGTGCAGGCGCCAAGCCTGGTGCACCGCATGGCCACCGACGAAGCCAGTCGCGACGCCATCATCGCCGAAATCCACCGATATTTTCTAGACGACAGGGCCACGCCTGCCGAGGCGCAACGCCGCCTGGGCGCGTTGTTCCGACTGTTTAACCTCAGAAGCCAAGGAGCACCCGGTGCGCAAGATACTGATCGTAGACGATGACCAAAAGACCCGCGTCCTGCTCAAGACCTACCTGGAGAAAAACCAGTACGAGGTAATCCTGTCGCACAACGGCGAGAGCTTCATGGCCGAGCTGCATACCCACTCCGAGCAGCTATCGCTGGTGATCCTGGACGTGATGCTGCCCGATACCGACGGCTTCGCGCTGTGCAAGCAGGTGCGTCAACGGTCGAATGTCCCCATCATCATGCTGACCGCCAGCTCCGACGAGACCGACCGCATCGTCGGCCTGGAGCTGGGCGCGGACGACTATATCGCCAAGCCTTACAGTCCGCGCGAGCTGCTGGCCCGCATCAAGGCCATCCTGCGCCGCACCGCGCTGGAGACGCCGTCGGCGCGTTACTACCGCTTCGTCGGTTTCACGCTGGACCTGATGGAGCGCAAGGTGCTCGATAGCGCCGGCGCGGTCGTCGCGCTGACAGGATTGGACTTCCAGCTGCTGAAGTACTTCGTCGAGCATCCGGGCGTGATCCTGGACCGCAGCGTGCTGTGCGAGGAAACCCGCGGCCGCGACGCCGGCCCATTGGATCGTTCGCTGGACGTACAGATCAGCCGCCTGCGCCTGCGCCTCAACGACGACGGCAAGCAGCCGGCCCTGATCAAGACCGTGCGCGGCGCCGGCTACGTGTTCTCGGCCGACGTCAGCGTCTCGCATGCTTAAGCGGGCATCGAATCGGATGTTGGAACGGCTGGGCAGGATCTGGCCGCAGTCGCTGCTGGGACGCTTGATGTTGGTGATGGCGGCCGGCCTGTTGGTGACGCAGCTGGCCGCCAGCGTGATCTGGGCCAGCCAGCTGCGCGCCAAGGCGCAGGTGGAGGCGCAGTCGGCGTCGCAATACATGGCGCACGGCGCTTCCGGTGCGATCCGTTTCTTCCGCAGCCTGCCGGCGAACTACCGTTTGCTGCTGATCCAGCAGCTGCGCGAGATGGGCGGCACGCGCTTCTTCGTCAACCTCAATCACGCCTACGTGCCGGTCCAGCCGATCGCCGAGCATCCGCTGGCCAGCAGCGTGTTGGCGACGGTGGGCGCCACCTTGAAAAGCGACCTGCCGCATTCGCCTGGGTTCCGCCTGGCCTTTGCCTGGCCGGACCAGCTGGTGGTGTCGGAGGACGGCGTCCGTTTGAGCGACCTGCCGGACGCCTGGGTCCAGCACATCCTGCTGATCCAGCCGGACCCCGCGCCGATACTGGTGATCCAGACCGAGATCGAGCCTGGAAACTGGCTGTACATGGCGGCGCTGATGCCCAACCCGTACTTCTTGAGCAGTAACGATCCGCTGGCGTGGGACCGCCTGGCGCTGCAAGGACTGTCGCTGGCGGTGGTGCTGCTGCTTTGCCTGCTGGTGGTGCGCTGGATCACGCGGCCGCTGGCCGCCTTGTCCGACGCCGCCGCCGCCTTCGGCCAAGGGCAGGACGACCGCGCGCCACCGCTGCCGGAAACGGGCAGCCGTGAATTCATCAACACCGCGCGCGCCTTCAGCGCCATGCGCGAGCGCATCCAGCGCTACATCGAGGACCGCGAGCGCTTGTTCATCTCGATCTCGCACGACCTGCGCACGCCGATCACGCGTCTGAAGCTGCGCTCCGAACTGCTGGACGACGAAGCGCTGCGCAACGAGTTCGAGGAAGACCTCGATGAACTGGACATGATGGTCAAAGGCGCGCTGCAATGCGTGAAGGACAGCGACATCCACGAGAACCCGGCCGAGGTCAAGCTCGACGCGCTGCTGGGGCGCCTGGTGCGCAGCGCGCGGCTGGCGGGGCACGAGGTGGGCTATCGCGACAGCGGCATCACCGTGCGCGCCAAGCCGCTGGCCTTGAAACGCGCCATCGGCAACCTGCTGGACAACGCCTTGTACTACGGCGACCGTGCCGAGATCAGCGTCAGCGCCGAGCCGGGCGCGGTGGCGATCGCCGTGCGCGATCACGGCCCCGGCGTGCCGGAGGATGCCTTCGCCAGCCTGTTCGATCCCTACGTGCGGCTGGCCCACGGCCGCGAGCAGAACGATACCGGCATGGGGCTGGGGCTGGGCATCGCGCGCAGCGTGATCGAGGCCCATGGCGGCCAGCTGCTGCTGGAAAACCATCCCGAGGGCGGCTTGAACGCCACCATCCGCCTGCCTGCCTGAGCGCCAAAGCAACAGCTTCGCAATACATTTTGTAAGGCTCTGTGAAGTTTTGTTGCAGCGGCGGACGCGCCGCCGCACGGGGCCCTTCCGCACGCGTAAGGAACTGTAAGCAACGCCGACAATAAGCCAATGGAATCAAGCTCTTAACGGCATTCGCCAGACGCTGGCGATGATGATAACGTTTGCAATAGCCCAATACACTCTGAAAGTCGACCATCAATGAAGACACAGCATCAACGCTCGCAAGCCATCGACGTGCTGCGCGGCCTGACGGTCGCGCTGATGATCATGGTGAACATGCCGGGCACGCCGGCCACCACCTACGCGCCTTTCCTGCACGCCGAATGGCATGGCCTGACGCTGACCGACCTGGTGTTCCCGACCTTTATGTTCGTGGTCGGCACGGCGCTCAGCTTCACGCTGGAGAAGTACCAGGGCATGGGCGAGGCGGCGGTGCTGAGGAAGATCTTCACCCGCACCGCGCTGATCTTCCTGTGCGGCTTCCTGATGTACTGGTATCCCTTCTTCAGTACCGAGGGTGGATCGCTGACTGTACTGCCGCTGTCCGGCACCCGTATCTTCGGTGTACTGCAACGGATCGCGCTGGGCTACTGCGCCGGCTCGCTGATCCTGCATTACTGGAAGGAGAAGGGCGCCATCGTGTTCGCGGTGCTGGCGCTGCTGGGCTACTGGGCCGTCATGTACTGGTTCGGCGACTACACGCTGGCCGGCAACGCGCAGCGCAAGCTGGACCTGCTGGTGCTGGGCGAAGCGCATATGTACCACGGCGAGGGTGTCGCCTTCGATCCGGAAGGGATATTGAGCACGCTGCCATCCATCGTCAATGTGCTGGCCGGCTACTTCGCCGGACGCCTGGTGCGCCGCCTGGGCGCCAGCTACGAAACCATCGCCAAGCTGACCATGTCCGCCGCTGTACTGGCTGTACTGGCGCTGTGCTGGAGCAGTGTATTCCCGCTCAATAAAAAGCTGTGGACCAGTTCCTACACGCTGATGACCATCGCCATCGACCTGTTCACGCTGTCGCTGCTGCTGTACGTGATCGACATGCTGGGCAAGCGCGGCTGGACCTACTTCTTCGAAGTCTTCGGCCGCAATACGCTGTTCATCTACCTGTTCAGCGAAGTGGTGGCGTCCACCTTTTTCCTGCTCAGGATCGGCGACCGGAACGTCTTCGACTGGATCTACCTGAACCTGTTCCAGCCGTGGGCCGGCGTCCGTAGCGGGACCCTGCTGTGGGCCGTGGCATACATGCTGGGCTGCTGGCTGGTCGGCTACGCCCTGGATCGGAAGAAAATCTACATCAAGCTCTAGCAGCCCCTCGCGCAGCGGCGCTCGCCGCTGCGCTTTCCAGCCCTGTCCCCGGTTTTCTGTCGCCCAGTCCCCCATTTGTGCAGTTCGTCGCAATCCGCATGATCGTCAGGCAAGTGATGGCTATAGTGATCACATACCGAAACCCATACCAAGGAGAGCAAAAATGAACATCGCCAAAAACATGGAAGCCATCTTCGTCGTCGCCGCCGTACTGCTGGGCGCTTCCGCCTACGCCGGCGCCGCCGCCCAAGCGAGCGTGGCGCTGAAGCCGGCGATCGAGGTGGCCGCCGCCCAGGCTCCGATGCAAGTTGTAGTCATCAAGGCCAAGCGCCTGACCGCGGTGGAGAAAGCCAGCCTGTCGTAATTTGACAATTGGTCGTACTGCAAAGATTGCTAGAAAGCTTGGTGCACTGCTACATTAGCCGTTCGCAGCACCTAAGAACAACACCAGAGGAACCCGATGATGAACAAGCTTTTCCAATTTGGCCTGCTGTTTGCCGCTTTCTGTGCGCTGTTTGGCCGCGCCCAAGCCGCCGACGAGCCTACCGAGAAGCGCGTGATCCAGCTCGACGCCCGCGTGGTGCGCGTCAAGCTCGATGGCGTACTCGACCTCAAGCTGCGCCAGGGCGCCACGCCTTCGTTGACGCTTTATGCCGACAAGCGCACCATGGAAAAGGTGACGGCTTCGGCCGCCGGCGACACACTGCACCTGGAGACGGAAGGCCGCGGCCTGAAGATCGGACGCTCCTCCACCCGTGCCGAGCTGGTGTTGCCGATGTTGCGGGAAGTGGTGGCCGAGGGCGTGGGCTCGACCGAGATCAACGGCTTCAGCGGCGACGAACTGGAATTGACAATGGATGGCGCCGGCACGATGAAAGTGGTCTGCGACTACAAGGTCCTGAAGGCCAACCTGGGCGGCGTCGGCAGCATGCATCTGTGGGTCAGCGAGAACGACAGCGTGGAACTGGATCTGCGCGGCGCCGGCTACATTACCCTCGGCGGCAACAGCAAGCAGCTGAAGGCGACCTTGGGTGGACTGGGCGGCCTGAATGCGCAGAAATTCCAGGCCGACTCGGTCAACATCGAGCTCAGCGGCCTGGGCAACGCCACCGTCAACGCCAAGACCAATGCGACATTGAACTTGAGCGGCCTTGGATCGGTCACTGTCTATGGCAAGCCCCTGAACCGCAACGTGAGCGTTGACGGTCTGGGCAAGGTAAGTTGGAAGTAAAACACACACACCTACGCGACATGAAAAAATTCATACTAGCGATCGGTCTCGCACTGGGCCTGCAACAGGCTGCGATGGCCGGCTTCGCCGAAGGCGCTACCGCCTACAACAATAAGAACTATGCGACGGCCCTGAAAGAGATCTCGCCGCTGGCCAAGGCCGGCAACCCGGACGCCCAGCACCTGCTGGGCTTGATGTATTACATGGGGCGCGGCGTCGCCCAGGACTACAAGCAGGCGCTGGACTGGCACCGCAAGGCCGCGCAGCAAGGCAAGGCCGACGCGCAGTACGTGGTCGGCGCCATGTACTACACCGGCAACGCGGTGATCCAGGACCACAAGCAGGCGGTCACCTGGTTCCGCAAGGCGGCCGAGCAGGGCCATCCGGACGCGCAGCAGGCGCTGGGGCTGATGTACCGCTATCACATGGCCGGCATGCCGCAGGATAACGTGATCGCCTACATGCTGTGGAACCTGGCCGCGGCCAATGGCTCGATGAACGCGGCCGAGCAGCGTTCGGCCGTGGTCAAGAGCATGACGCCGGAGCAGATCGAGGAAGGGCAGGCGCTGTCGGCCTCCTGGAAGCCGAACACGCCGCTGCCCAGGCAATCGCGCACCGGCGGCGGCTAATCGGCGGCTGTCGTACAATCGCCCTTTCTTCACGAGAGGGCGAGCCATGCGCGCGATTGAAATCACCCATCCCGGCCCCGCCGATGTCCTGAAACTGTGCGAGCGGCCGATGCCGGTCGTCAAAGGCGGCGAGGTGCTGATCAAGGTCCACGCGGCCGGCGTCAACCGCCCCGACGTGTTCCAGCGCATGGGCAACTATGCGCCGCCGGCCGGCGCTTCCGACCTGCCGGGCCTGGAAGTGGCCGGCGAGATCGTCGACGGCGATCTCGACTACACCACCTTCGATATCGGCGACCAGGTCTGTGCGCTGGTGCAGGGCGGCGGCTACGCCGAATACGTGGTCGCGCCGTTCGAGCAGGTGCTGCCCATCCCCAAGGGCTGGAGCATGCTGGAAGCGGCCACCATTCCCGAGAACTACTTCACCGTGTGGAGCAATGTGTTCGACCGTGCCCACCTGGCCGCTGGCGAGACCTTGCTGGTGCAGGGCGGCAGCTCCGGCATCGGCGTGACGGCGATCCAGCTGGCCAGCGCGCTGGGCCACCGCGTGTTCGCCACCGCCGGCAGCGACGACAAGGTGGCCGCCTGCATGCAACTGGGCGCCGAGCGCGGCATCAACTACAAGACCGAGGATTTTGCCGTCATCGTCAAATCGCTGACCAACGACCGTGGCGCCGACGTCATCCTCGACATGGTGGGCGGCGACTACCTGCCGCGCGAAATCTCCTGCCTGGCCGACGACGGCCGCATCGCGCTGATCGCCACGCTGGGCGGCGGCAAGGCCACGGTGGACCTGGGGCAGGTGCTGCGGCGCCGGCTGACCATCACCGGTTCGACGCTGCGGCCCCGTTCGGCCGCCTTCAAGGGCGCGATCGCCAAGCAGCTGCTGGACCAGGTGTGGCCGCTGATGGCGGCCAGAAAACTCAAGCCGGTGATCTACGAAGTGTTTCCGTTGGAGCAGGCCGCCGCCGCGCATGCGCTGATGGAGACCAGCAATCATGTCGGCAAGATCATGTTGCAAGTAATCTAGATCAAGTTCGTGATGAGACGGATGCGGGAGCGTAGCATTTTCGCCATTTTTGAGGCGACATGGCCAAGTGCTGGTTTGACCGGGCTTCCAGCCTCGCGTTAAAATAGCGGGTTATTGAATTTTAGGCTACTATGCGTCGCAAACTCGTCATCGGCAACTGGAAAATGAACGGCAACCGTGCCGGCAATACGGCACTGTTGTCCGGAATACTGGCCGGCCTGAACGACTTTGGCGCCGATTGCGCCGTGTGCGTGCCGGCCCCATACCTGGCCCAGTGCCAGGCTGAACTGCAAAACAGCCCGCTGGCGTGGGGCGGACAGGATCTGTCGGTCCACGCCAGCGGCGCCTACACGGGGGAAGTCTCGGCCGGCATGCTGGTCGATTTCGGCTCCCGCTATGTGCTGTGCGGCCACTCCGAACGCCGCGCCTACCACAAGGAAAGCAGCGAACTGGTGGCGCAGAAAGCCGTTGCGGCGCTGGCTGCCGGCCTGACGCCGGTAGTCTGCGTGGGCGAAACGCTGGAGCAGCGTGAGGCAGGGGAGACCGAAGCGGTCATCTGCGGACAGTTGCAGGCGGTGCTGGATGCGATCGGCGCCGACGACCTGGCCAGGATCGTGCTGGCTTACGAGCCGGTCTGGGCTATCGGCACCGGCAAGACCGCCACGCCGGAAATCGCCCAGGACGCGCACGCCTTGCTGCGCGCCCGCATGGCGCAGAAGAATGCGCCGGTCGCGGCCGGCGTGCAGATCCTGTACGGCGGCAGCATGAAGCCGGACAATGCAAAAGAATTGATGGCCCAGCCGGACATCGACGGCGGCCTGATAGGCGGCGCCGCATTAAAGGCGGCGGATTTCCTCGGGATTATCCAAGCCGTTTAAAGCTGTAGAAACAAAACGATACAAATCTCTTATTTTTGAATGGAATAACATGAACTCCTTGTTCAATCTGGTTATCGTAGTGCAGGTCATTTCCGCAATTAGCATTATTGGCCTGGTATTGCTGCAGCATGGTAAGGGCGCAGATATGGGCGCGGCCTTCGGTTCGGGCGCTTCGGGCAGCCTGTTCGGCGCGACCGGTTCGTCGAACTTCATGTCCAAGGCGACCGGCATCGCCGCCGCGATCTTCTTCAGCGCCACGCTGGCCCTGTCCTACATCTCGACCCAGCGCGGCAATGCTGTCAGCGGCGGCGTGATGGACAAGGCGGTGCCGGCGGCGCCTGCTCCGGCACCGGCGACCGGCGCGGCAGCCATTCCTACCGCACCGGCGGCGGCGCCTGCGGCGGCTCCGGCGGCAGCGCCGGCCGCGACGGGTCCTGCAGCATCGATCCCAAAGTAATATAATAATGAACTAGTTGTGAAGTTCAGCAGTTCCCTTAGCAACTCTTTAAGTTGTTTGCTCATTGTTTTGGCAGTACATTAGCGTTGCAAGCTAGAAAAACAATTCAGAGTAAAAAGAAGCAAAGATTTATCGTTTTTCTTCTTGTTTTGGCGCAATACGGATTAACAATCCCGTGAAAACACAGTAGAATAGCGGCCTTACGCCGACGTGGTGAAATTGGTAGACACGCTATCTTGAGGGGGTAGTGGCGCAAGCTGTACGAGTTCGAGTCTCGTCGTCGGCACCAGAAATCTAAGGCCAGCAAGGGAGCACCGAAGTGTACCTGAGCTGGCTTTTTTACGAGGATGTGTCGTTCGATCCTGGTCTAAGCAGTCTTACGATTGGGACGAACGTTAAGAGCACCGCAGAACACTGCAGTGTGTCCTTTTAACCGACCGTTCAATATAAGCTCATCAATCGTGAACCTCGAAAATTATCTCCCCGTCCTGTTGTTCATCCTCGTCGGTCTCGGCGTAGGCATCGCTCCCCAAGTTCTGGGCCACATCCTTGGGCCTAACAAGCCAGATGCGGCCAAGCTCTCCCCGTATGAATGCGGCTTCGAAGCGTTCGAAGACGCGCGCATGAAATTCGACGTGCGTTACTACCTCGTCGCGATTCTCTTTATTTTGTTCGATCTGGAAACGGCATTCTTCTTCCCGTGGGGCGTATCCATGCGCGAACTGGGCTGGAACGGATTCCTGGTGATGATGAGCTTCATCGCTGAATTCGTCGTCGGTTTTTGGTATATCTGGAAGAAAGGTGCCCTTGATTGGGAATAAGCCATGGCTATTGAAGGCGTATTAAACGAAGGTTTCATCACCACCTCGGCCGACAAGCTGATCAACTGGGCGCGTACGGGTTCGATGTTCCCGATGACGTTCGGTCTGGCATGCTGTGCGGTCGAAATGATGCACGTGGGCGCAGCCCGTTACGACATGGACCGCTTCGGCGTGGTGTTCCGTCCATCGCCACGTCAGTCCGACGTGATGATCGTGGCCGGCACGCTGTGCAACAAGATGGCGCCCGCGCTGCGCAAGGTCTACGACCAGATGCCGGAACCGCGCTGGGTCATCTCGATGGGTTCCTGCGCCAACGGCGGCGGCTACTATCACTACTCCTACTCCGTGGTGCGCGGTTGCGACCGCATCGTACCGGTGGACGTCTATGTGCCGGGCTGCCCGCCGACGGCTGAGGCTCTGCTGTACGGTATCATGCAGCTGCAAAACAAGATCAAGCGCACCAATACGATCGCACGCTAACGGGGTCGCTTTCAGAATATGACTACACATTTAGAACAACTGCAAACCGCCCTCGGCACTGCCCTGGGCGATCGCGTTTCCACGACCGTGGCGTTGGGCGAAATCACGCTGGTCGTGAAAGCCGCCGACTACTACGGCGTGATGCAAACGCTGCGCGACGACAAGTCGCTGGGCTTCGATCAGATGATCGACCTGGCCGGCGTCGACTACCTGAACTACGGTGAAGGCGCCTGGGACGGCCTGCGATTCGCAGTGGTCGTCCATCTGCTGTCCGTCAAGCACAACTGGCGCGTGCGCGTGCGCGCATTCTGCGCCGACGACGACATGCCGCTGCTGCCGTCGCTGATCCCGCTGTGGCGCGCCGTCAACTGGTACGAGCGCGAAGCGTTCGACATGTTCGGCATCCTGTTCGAGGGTCACAACGACCTGCGCCGCATCCTGACCGACTACGGTTTCATCGGCCATCCGTTCCGCAAGGACTTCCCGGTATCGGGCTATGTCGAAATGCGTTACGACCCCGAGCAGAAGCGCGTGATCTACCAGCCGGTCACCATCGAGCCGCGTGAAAACGTGCCTCGCGTGATCCGCGAAGAAAACTACGGGAAGTAAAACAATGGCTGAAATTAAGAACTACACCCTGAACTTCGGTCCGCAACACCCGGCCGCGCACGGCGTGCTGCGCCTGGTGCTGGAGCTGGACGGCGAAGTCATCCAGCGTGCCGACCCGCACATCGGCCTGCTGCACCGCGGCACCGAGAAGCTGGCCGAACAGAAGACCTACCTGCAATCCGTGCCGTACATGGACCGCCTCGACTACGTCTCGATGATGTGCAACGAGCACGCCTACGTGATGGCGATCGAGAAGCTGCTGGGCCTGGAAGTGCCGCTGCGCGCGCAATACATCCGCGTGATGTTCGACGAGATCACCCGCATCCTGAACCACCTGATGTGGCTGGGCGCGCACGCGCTCGACGTCGGCGCCATGGGCCCGTTCCTGTACTGCTTCCGCGACCGCGAAGACCTGTTCGACTGCTACGAAGCGGTGTCGGGCGCGCGCATGCACGCGGCCTACTACCGTCCGGGCGGCGTGTACCGCGACCTGCCGGACGCGATGCCGCAGCACAAGCCGTCGATCATCCGTTCGGCCAAGGCCGTCGCCGGCCTGAACGAACACCGCCAGGGTTCGCTGCTGGACTTCATCGAGGCGTTCACCGGCCGTTTTCCGACCTATGTCGACGAATACGAAACCCTGCTGACCGACAACCGTATCTGGAAGCAGCGTACCGTCGGCATCGGCGTGGTGGCGCCGGAAGATGCGCTGGCGATGGGCTTCACCGGCGCCATGCTGCGCGGTTCGGGCATCGAATGGGATCTGCGCAAGCACCAGCCGTACGAAGTGTACGACCTGATGGACTTCGACGTGCCGATCGGCACCAACGGCGACTGCTACGACCGCTACCTGGTGCGCGTGGAAGAACTGCGCCAGTCGAACAAGATCATCAAGCAGTGCGTAGAATGGTTGCGCAACAATCCGGGTCCGGTCATGTCCGACAACCGCAAGGTGGCGCCTCCGGGCCGCGTCGACATGAAGACCAATATGGAATCGCTGATTCACCACTTCAAGCTGTTCACCGAGGGCTTCCACGTGCCGCCGGGCGAAGCGTACAGCGCGGTGGAGCATCCGAAGGGCGAGTTCGGCATCTATCTGATTTCCGATGGCGCCAACAAGCCGTACCGCATGAAGCTGCGCGCTCCCGATTACGCGCACTTGCAATCGCTCGATGAAATGGCGCGCGGCCACATGATTGCCGACGCCGTGACCATCATCGGTACGCAAGATATCGTGTTCGGCAGTATCGACCGCTAAGGAAAAAGTATGTTGTTATCAGAGCAGTGCTACAAAAAAATCGACCGCGAGCTGGCCAAGTATCCGGCCGACCAGCGCCAGTCGGCCGTGATGGCCTCGCTGGCCCACGCCCAGGTCGAACTGGGTTGGATCTCGTCGGACGTGATGGCTGAATTGGCCGACTACATCCGCATGCCGGCCATCGCCGTGCAGGAAGTCGCGACTTTCTACAATATGTACAACCTGAAGCCGGTCGGCAAGCACAAGATTTCGGTGTGCACCAACCTGCCATGCGCCCTGTCGGGCGGCGTGCGCGCGGCCAACCACCTGAAGGAAAAGCTGGGCATCGACTTCCGTGGCACCACGGACGACGGCGCCTTCACGCTGGTGGAAGGCGAGTGCATGGGCGCCTGCGGCGACGCGCCGGTGATGCTGGTGAACGACCAGCGCATGTGCAGCTTCATGTCCAACGACAAGATCGACACCCTGGTGGAGGAGTTGAAGAAATGACGTCACTCCACAATCGTCACATCGACCCAGTCATTCTCGCCGGCCTCGACGGCAAGAACTGGCACCTGGAAGATTACGTCAAACGCGGTGGCTACAGCGCCCTGCGCAAGATCCTCGAAGAGAAGATCACCCCGGAACAAATCATCGCCGACCTGAAAGCGTCGTCGTTGCGCGGCCGTGGCGGCGCCGGTTTCCCTACCGGCCTGAAGTGGAGCTTCATGCCACGCCAGTTCCCCGGCCAGAAGTACCTGGTATGCAACTCAGATGAGGGCGAGCCGGGCACTTTCAAGGACCGCGACATCATGCGCTACAACCCGCATGCGCTGATCGAAGGCATGGCCATTGGCGCCTACGCCATGGGCATCACCGTGGGCTACAACTACATCCACGGCGAGATCTTCGAGGTCTACACCCAGTTTGAAGATGCACTGGAAGAGGCGCGCGCCGCCGGCTTCCTGGGCGACAAGATCATGGGCAGCGAGTTCAGCTTCCAGCTGCACGCGCACCACGGCTATGGCGCCTACATCTGCGGCGAAGAAACCGCGCTGCTCGAATCGCTGGAGGGCAAAAAAGGCCAGCCGCGCTTCAAGCCGCCTTTCCCTGCGTCGTTCGGCCTGTACGGCAAACCGACCACCATCAACAACACCGAGACGTTCGCGGCGGTTCCGTTCATCCTGAACATGGGTCCTGAAAAGTACCTGGGCATGGGACGTCCGAACAACGGCGGCTCAAAGATCTTCTCGATCTCCGGTGACGTTGAACTGCCGGGCAACTACGAGGTCCCGCTGGGCACCCCGTTCGCCAAACTGCTGGAACTGGCAGGCGGCATGCGCGGCGGCAAAAAGATCAAGGCTGTGATCCCTGGCGGCTCGTCCGCTCCGGTGATCCGCGGCGAACTGATGATGAACACCGACCTGGACTACGACTCGATCGCCAAAGCTGGCTCGATGCTCGGTTCGGGCGCCGTCATCGTCATGGATGAAACGCGTTGCATGGTCAAGGCAATGGAGCGTCTGGCTTACTTCTACTTTGAAGAGTCGTGCGGCCAGTGCACCCCATGCCGTGAAGGCACGGGTTGGATGTACCGCATGATTCACCGCATCGAAAACGGCCAGGGACGTCCTTCGGACCTGGACGTGCTGAACTCGATCTGCGACAACATCCAGGGCCGCACCATTTGCGCGCTGGGCGATGCCGCGGCGATGCCGATGCGCGCGTTCATCAAGCAATTCCGCGAAGAATTTGAATATCACGTCGAGCACAAGCATTGCTTAGTGCCCGCTTACATCTAAGCTGCGTCAGGTAACGATCACCATGGTTGAAATCGAAATAGACGGCAAAAAAGTCGAAGTCCCTGCTGGTAGCATGGTGATGGACGCCGCCAACAAATTGGGAACCTACATTCCGCACTTCTGCTATCACAAGAAATTGTCGATCGCTGCGAATTGCCGCATGTGCCTCGTCGAAGTGGAAAAGGCGCCCAAGCCTTTGCCAGCATGCGCAACGCCGGTCTCGGCAGGCATGATTGTGCGCTCCGCTTCGGACAAGGCCGTACAGGCACAGAAGTCCGTGATGGAATTCCTGCTGATTAACCACCCGCTGGACTGCCCGATCTGCGATCAGGGCGGCGAGTGCCAGTTGCAAGACTTGGCAGTCGGCTACGGCAAAGGCGAATCGCGCTACGAAGAAGACAAGCGCGTCGTCGTGCCGAAAGATGCCGGCCCGCTGGTCTCCATGCAGGAGATGGCGCGCTGCATCCAGTGCACCCGTTGCGTACGTTTCGGCCAGGAAGTGGCCGGCGTGATGGAACTGGGCATGATCGGCCGCGGCGAACACTCGGAAATTACCGCCTTCGTCGGCCAGACCGTCAACTCCGAAATGTCCGGCAACATGATCGACCTGTGCCCGGTCGGCGCGCTGACGTCGAAGCCGTTCCGCTACAGCGCCCGTTCGTGGGAACTGTCGCGTCGCAAATCGGTCTCGCCGCACGACGGCCTGGGCGCCAACCTGATCGTTCAGGTCAAGGGCGGCAAGGTCAAGCGCGTGCTGCCGCTGGAAAACGACGCCGTCAACGAGTGCTGGATTTCCGACAAGGACCGCTTCTCGTACGAAGGCCTGGAAGCCGCCGACCGTCTGACCCAGCCGATGCTGAAGCAGGGCGGCGAGTGGAAGGAAGTCGATTGGCAGACCGCGCTGGAATACGTCGCGCACGGCCTGAAGAACATCAAGCACGAACACGGCGTCAACGCGCTGGCCTCGCTGGCCACGCCGCATTCGACGCTGGAAGAGCTGCACCTGCTGCAAAAGCTGACCCGCGCCATGGGCTCGGACAGCGTCGACACGCGCCTGCGTCACAGCGACTTCTCGCTGAGCGATGTGACCCCTTGGCTGGGCATGTCGATCACCGAGTTCGGCCAGCTGAACCGCGCCTTCGTCATCGGCTCGTTCCTGCGCAAGGATCACCCGCTGCTGGCTACCCGCCTGCGCACGGCAGTCAAGGGCGGCGCCAAGCTGTCCATCCTGCACGCAAGCGACGACGACCAGCTGATGAACATCGCGAACAAGATGATCGTGGCTCCGTCGGAGTGGCTGTCGGCACTGTCGCAAGTGGTCGTGGCCGTGGCTAAAGCCAAGGAAGTTTCGGCTCCTGCCGGCTTCGAAGGCGTACCAGCTTCCGACGTCGCCAACGCCATCGCCGCCTCGCTGATCTCCGGTGAAAACAAAGCCGTCTTCCTGGGTAACGCGGCAACGCAGCACCCGCAGGCCGCCGCGCTGCACGCCGCCGCACAATGGATCGCCGAACAGACCGGCGCCAAGCTGGGCTACCTGACCGAAGCCGCCAACACCGTCGGCGCTTACCTGGTCAACGCCAACGGCGCCAAGGCTCCGGCGTTCTCCGAGCAGAAGCAAGCCTACGTGCTGCTGAACGCCGAGCCTGAGCTGGACGCACACAATCCGCAAGCCGCCGCCGCCGCACTGAAACACGCGGAGATGGTCGTGGTCCTGTCGGCCTACAAGCACGGCATGGAATACGCCGACGTGCTGCTGCCGGTCTCGCCATTCAGCGAAACCTCGGGCACCTTCGTCAACTGCGAAGGCCGCGCGCAAAGCTTCAACGGCACCGTCAAGCCGTTGCAGGAAACCCGCCCTGCGTGGAAAGTCCTGCGCGTGCTGGGTAACATCCTCGGCCTGGCCGGTTTCGACTACGACACTTCCGAAGCGATCCGCGACGAAGTGCTGGGCGCCGGCGTGACCGACCTGTCGGCCAAGCTGAACAACGTCAGCAAGCAAGCTGTCGTTGCAGCCTCCGCTGTTTCCACCGGTACGGAACGTATCGCAGACGTGCCTATCTACTTCGCCGACGCCGTGGTGCGTCGCGCCGAGTCGCTGCAAAAGATGGCCGACGCGGCTGCGCCTAAAGCGCACCTGTCGACCGCCCTGGCGCAGCAGCTGGGTGTCGCCGCCGGCGACAAGGTCAAGGTCACGCAAGGTTCCGGCAGCGCGATCCTGGTCGCCGCTGTTGATGCCAAACTGCCAGACTACGCAGTCCGCGTCGCCGCCGCTCACGCGTCGACCGCTGCACTGGGCGGCATGTTCGGCTCCATCACCGTTGAAAAAGCAGGGGAGGGTAAATAATGGCTCTGCCTGAATTCGTCAATACCATCAATGCCACCGGCGCCGAAGCGCTGGGGCAGTTCTGGCCGCTGGCCTGGGCGCTGATCCGCGTCATCGTGGTGCTGCTGCCACTGATGGGCCTGGTTGCCTATCTGACGCTGTGGGAACGTAAGTTCATCGGCTGGATCCAGATCCGCGTCGGTCCCAACCGCGTCGGTCCGATGGGCCTGCTGCAGCCGATCGCCGATGCGCTCAAGCTGCTGTTCAAAGAGATCATCACCCCGGCCAAGGCCAACCGCGGCCTGTTCGTGATCGGTCCTATCATGACCATCATGCCGGCGCTGGCCGCCTGGGCGGTGGTGCCGTTCGGCGCCGAAGCCGTGCTGGCCAATGTCAACGCCGGCCTGCTGTTGCTGATGGCGATCACCTCGATGGAAGTCTACGGCATCATCATCGCCGGCTGGGCGTCCAACTCGAAGTACTCGTTCATGGGCGCGATGCGCGCCTCGGCCCAGATGATCTCCTATGAAATCCCGATGGGCTTCGTGCTGGTGGTCGTGCTGATGGTGTCCGGTTCGCTGAACTTCGGCGACATCGTCGCCGGCCAGCAGAAGGGCATGTTCGCGGAACACGGCCTGAACCTGCTGTCGTGGAACTGGCTGCCGCTGCTGCCGCTGTTCGTGGTCTACCTGACCTCGGGCCTGGCGGAGTGCAACCGTCACCCGTTCGACGTGGTCGAGGGCGAGTCCGAGATCGTTGCCGGCCACATGGTCGAGTACTCGGGCATGGCCTACGCCATGTTCATGCTGGCCGAATACGCCAACATGATTTTGATCGCGACCCTGGGTTCGATCATGTTCCTGGGCGGCTGGTCCGCACCGTTTGCCTTCCTCGAATTCTGGGGCGGTTTCGGCGGCTTCTTCTGGTTGTTCGCCAAGGCGTTCTTCCTGGTGTCCGTCTTCATCTGGGTGCGCGGTACTTTCCCACGCTACCGTTATGACCAGATCATGCGTCTGGGCTGGAAAGTGTTTATCCCTCTGACGCTGGTGTACCTGGTGTTCGTGGCCGGCTGGATGCAGACATCCTGGAATATCTGGAAGTAAGGACTGGAAAAAATGGAACGTTTAAAAGACTTTATCGGCAGCTTCATGCTGACCGAATTGATCAAAGGGATGGCGCTGACGGGCAAGTATATGTTCTCGCGCAAGATCACCGTGCAGTACCCGGAAGAGAAGACGCCGATGTCGCCACGCTTCCGCGGCCTGCATGCCCTGCGCCGCTATCCGAATGGCGAAGAACGCTGCATCGCCTGCAAACTGTGCGAAGCAGTGTGCCCGGCGATGGCGATCACCATCGAATCGGAGCAGCGCGACGATGGTTCGCGCCGCACCACGCGTTACGACATCGATCTGACCAAGTGCATCTTCTGCGGTTTCTGCGAAGAGTCGTGCCCGGTTGATTCGATCGTTGAAACGCACGTGCTGGAATACCACGGCGAGAAACGCGGCGATCTGTACTACACGAAAGAGATGCTGCTGGCCGTTGGCGATCGTTACGAAAACGAGATCGCCGCAGCCCGCGCAGCGGACGCTCCTTACCGCTGATAGTTGAACATTCGCCGGCTTCGGTCGGCGTCATCAGCGTGTCGATCAATAATGTACGTCTCTTGGGTTAGTTATGGAATTTAAAACTGCTTTGTTCTACGCCTTCTCAGCCATCATGATATTGGCTGCGACGCGCGTTATCACGGCCCGCAATCCGGTCCACGCCGCACTGTTCCTGGTGCTGGCGTTCTTCTCGGCTGCCGGCATCTGGATGCTGCTGGAGGCTGAGTTCCTCGCCATCGTGCTGGTACTGGTTTATGTCGGCGCCGTCATGGTGCTGTTCCTGTTCGTGGTCATGATGCTCGACATCGACACCGACAAGATGCGCGAAGGTTTCTGGGGCTACCTGCCGCTGGCGTCCTTCGTCGGCGTCATCATCGTGCTGGAAATGGCCGCCGTGCTGTGGCGCTCCTTCCTGTCGTTCGACCAGCAGGCGGTCAACGCCGGCAACATCGGCGGCACCAAGGAACTGGGCATCCAGATCTACACCAAATACATCTACGCCTTTGAAGTCGCCGGCGTCATCCTGCTGGTCGCGATCATCGCCGCCGTGGCGCTGACCCTGCGCAAGCGCAAGGACACCAAACATTTCGACCCTGCCGACGCTGTACGCGTCAAGCGCAATGATCGCCTGAAGATCGTCAAGATCGCGCCGGTGACCACGCGTGGCCAGGACGCTGCCGGGTCGGCAGAAGTTAAGGAGGCACCATGACGTTATCGCTCGCTCACTACCTCGTTCTTGGCGCGATACTGTTCGCGATCTCGATCGTTGGTATTTTCCTGAACCGCAAGAACATCATCGTTCTGCTGATGGCCATCGAATTGATGCTGCTGGCAGTGAACATGAACTTCATCGCGTTCTCGCACTACCTGGGCGATGCGGCCGGGCAGATCTTTGTGTTCTTCATCTTGACCGTGGCGGCTGCCGAATCGGCAATCGGCCTCGCGATCCTGGTGGTGATGTTCCGTAACCTGGACACCATCAACGTTGAAGACCTCGATAGCCTGAAGGGTTGATCCCGTGGCTAAAGTTCAAACCTCGAAAAATAACGATTAAGGTTCATCATGGCGGTTACACTTAACCCTAATCTCCTGCTAGCCGTACCCTTGGCGCCGCTGGCCGGCGCCGCGATTGCGGGCTTGTTAGGAACTAAATTCTTCGGCAACGTCGTAGGTCGCAAGACCTCGCACACCGCGACCATTTTGGGCGTGCTGGTTGCCTTCATCCTGTCGGCGCTGACGCTGAACGACGTGGTCAACGGCGCCTATTACAACGGCACCGTCTACAACTGGATGACCGTGGCCGGCCTGAAGCTGGAAGTCGGCTTCCAGATCGACGCGCTGTCGGCGATGATGATGTGCGTGGTGACCTTCGTGTCGTTGATGGTGCACATCTACACCATCGGCTACATGGCGGAAGACGAAGGCTACAACCGCTTCTTCGCCTACATCTCGCTGTTCACGTTCTCGATGCTGATGCTGGTCATGGCGAACAACTTCCTGCAACTGTTCTTCGGTTGGGAAGCGGTGGGCCTGGTTTCCTACCTGCTGATCGGTTTCTGGTACACCCGCCCAACGGCGATCGTGGCCAACATGAAGGCCTTCCTGGTCAACCGCGTCGGCGACTTCGGCTTCATCCTGGGTATCGGCCTGCTGCTGGCCTACGCCGGTTCGATGGACTACCAGGAAGTCTTCGCCAAGAAGGAACAGCTGATGTCGATGACCCTGCCGGGCACCGACTGGGCGCTGCTGACCGTCGCCTGTATCTGCCTGTTCATCGGCGCGATGGGCAAGTCGGCGCAATTCCCGCTGCACGTCTGGCTGCCTGACTCGATGGAAGGCCCGACCCCGATCTCGGCACTGATCCACGCCGCGACCATGGTTACCGCCGGTATCTTCATGGTGACCCGCATGTCGCCGCTGTTCGAACTGTCGGACACCGCGCTGTCGTTCATCCTGGTCATCGGCTCGATCACCGCGCTGTTCATGGGCTTCCTGGGCATCATCCAGAACGACATCAAGCGCGTGGTCGCTTACTCGACCCTGTCGCAGCTGGGCTACATGACCGTGGCGCTGGGTTCGTCCGCTTACTCGGTGGCCGTGTTCCACCTGATGACCCACGCATTCTTCAAAGCGCTGCTGTTCCTGGGCGCCGGTTCGGTCATCATCGGCATGCACCACGACCAGGACATCCGCAACATGGGCGGCCTGCGCAAGTACATGCCTATCACCTGGATCACCTCCTTGCTGGGTTCCCTGGCGCTGATCGGCACCCCGTTCTTCTCGGGCTTCTACTCGAAGGATTCGATCATCGAAGCCGTCGCCGAGAGCCACATCTGGGGCGCAGGCTTCGCCAACTTCGCCGTGCTGGCTGGCGTGTTCGTGACCGCGTTCTACTCGTTCCGTATGTATTTCCTGGTGTTCCATGGCGAAGAGCGTTTCGGCAAGGCCCATGCGCATGACGACCATCACCATGCTCCGGCAGCTGCCCATGACGACGGTCACGGTCACGACGAGGAAGACGACCATGCTCACCACGGTCTGGCCCCGGGTCAGAAGCCGCATGAATCGCCATTCGTGGTCTGGTTCCCGCTGGCGATGCTGGCCATCCCTTCGGTCATCATCGGCTACCTGACCATCGGTCCTATGCTGTTCGGCGACTTCTTCAAAGGCGTGATCGCCTTCGGCGAAAACCATCCTGCGATGGAAGAACTGGCGCACGAGTTCCACGGCCCGATGGCGATGGCGATGCACTCGCTGACGTCGTTGCCGCTGTGGCTGGCCGTCTCCGGTGTCGCATCGGCGTACTACTGCTACATGATCAATCCACGCGTGCCGGCCTGGTTCTACGCCAAGTTCAAGTTCCTGCACACGCTGCTGGAGAACAAGTACTACATGGACAAGTTCAACGAGGTGGTGTTCGCCGGCGGCGCGCGCATGCTGGGCAATGGCCTGTGGAACATCGGCGACAAGACCCTGATCGACGGCTTGCTGGTCAACGGCAGCGCCAAGGTAGTGGCTTGGTTCTCGTCGCTGACCCGCCTGGCGCAGACTGGTTACATCTACCACTATGCGTTCGTCATGATCCTCGGCATTCTGGGGTTCCTGGTCTACTTCCTGCCGTTTTGGCACGCTTAATTAGCTGATACGCAAAGAGATAACGATAACCATGATGCAGTCAATTACATCCTATCCTCCGTTCCTGAGCCTGGCGATCTGGCTCCCGATCCTGTTCGGCCTGATCGTGCTGGCCCTGGGCCGCGACTCCAATGCCGGCCTGGTCCGCGTTGGTACGCTGATCGCTTCCATCATCAGCTTCGTGGCCACGCTGCCGCTGATCGTCCACTTCAACAACGCGGCCCACGGCATGCAGTTCGTCGAGAAGTCGCCGTGGATCGAGCGCTTCAACATCTACTACTCGCTGGGCATCGACGGCCTGTCGCTGTGGTTCGTGCCGCTGACCGCCTTCATCACCGTGATCGTCGTGATCTCGGCCTGGCAGGTGATCCAGAAGCGCGTCGCGCAATACATGGGCGCCTTCCTGATCCTGTCCGGTCTGATGATCGGCGTGTTCTGCGCCATGGACGGCCTGCTGTTCTACTTCTTCTTCGAAGCCACGCTGATCCCGATGTACATCATCATCGGTATCTGGGGCGGCGACAACCGTGTGTATGCGTCGTTCAAGTTCTTCCTGTACACCTTCTTCGGCTCGCTGCTGACGCTGGTCGCCATCATCTACCTGTACAAGGTATCCGGCGGTAGCTTCGACATCCTGATGTGGCACAAGATCGCCCTGACGATGAAAGAGCAGATCTTCATCTTCATCGCCTTCTTCATGGCCTTCGCCGTCAAGGTGCCGATGTTCCCGGTCCACACCTGGCTGCCGGACGTCCACGTGGAAGCGCCTACCGGCGGTTCCGCCGTGCTGGCCGCGATCATGCTGAAGCTGGGCGCATATGGTTTCCTGCGTTTTTCGCTGCCTATCGTTCCCGATGCATCGCACTACATGGCGCCGTTCGTCATCACCCTGTCGCTGATCGCCGTGATCTACATCGGCCTGGTCGCGCTGGTACAGAAGGACATGAAAAAGCTGGTCGCCTACTCGTCGATCGCGCACATGGGCTTCGTCACCCTGGGCTTCTTCATCTTCAATAACATGGGCATCCAGGGCGCCATCGCGCAAATGATCTCGCACGGCTTCATCTCCGGCGCGATGTTCCTGTGCATCGGCGTACTGTACGACCAGGCGCACTCGCGCCAGATCGCCGACTACGGTGGTGTCGTCAACAAGATGCCGAAGTTCGCCGCGCTGTTCATCTTCTTCTCGATGGCCAACTGCGGTCTGCCAGCGACTTCCGGTTTCGTCGGCGAGTTCATGGTGATCCTGGGCGCCACCCAGTACAACTTCTGGATCGGCCTGCTGGCCGCGACCGCGCTGATCCTGGGCGCCGCCTACTCGCTGTGGATGGCCAAGCGCGTCATCTTCGGCAAGGTCGCCAACCACCATGTGGCTGAACTGGTCGACCTCAACAACCGCGAATTCCTGATGCTGGGCATTCTGGCGGTCGCCGTGCTGTTCATGGGCCTGTACCCAGCGCCATTCACCGACACGATGCAAACCTCGGTTGCAGACCTGCTGGCGCACGTTGCCCACAGCAAGCTGCCTTACTGAAAACGGAAACACATAAATGACTACTCCACTTCCACAAACAGTTATCGACATGGTGCCGTTGTCCGCGGAAATCGCACTGCTGGTCGGCACCTGCGCGATCCTGTTGATCGATATGTTCCTGTCGCAGGGTAAGCGCTCGGTGACCTACGCGCTGTCGCTGCTGACCCTGCTGGTCTGCGCCGCGTTCAGTTACCACGACTTCGCGGCCGGCACCACGGTCTACACCTTCAACGGCATGTTCGTGTCCGACCCGATGTCGAACCTGCTCAAGCTGTTCACCTACCTGGCCGTCGGCCTGACGCTGGTCTACTCGCGTCAGTACGCCGACGACCGCGGCATGTTGAGCGGTAACCTGGGCGGCGAGTTCTACGTGCTGGCGCTGTTCGCCACGCTGGGCCAGATGGTCATGATCTCCGGCTCCAACTTCCTGTCCGTGTACCTGGGCGTGGAACTGATGTCGCTGTCGCTGTACGCGCTGGTGGCGATCCGCCGCGACAACCACAAGGCCACCGAAGCCGCGATGAAGTACTTCATCCTGGGCGCGCTGGCATCCGGTTTCCTGTTGTACGGTATCTCGATGCTGTACGGCGCGACCGGCACGCTGGACATCGCCAAGGTGGCGACCGCTGTCGCCGCCGGCACCATCAAGCCGACCATCCTGGTGTTCGGCCTGGTGTTCCTGGTCGCCGGCCTGGCGTTCAAGCTGGGCGCGGTACCGTTCCACATGTGGGTGCCGGACGTGTATGAAGGTTCGCCAACCGCGGTGACCCTGCTGCTGGGCGGCGCACCGAAGATCGCCACCTTCGCCATCTGCATCCGCCTGCTGGTGGAAGGCCTGCTGCCGATGGCAGTCGATTGGCAGCAGATGCTGATGGTGCTGGCGGTAATGTCGCTGGCCATCGGTAACCTGACCGCGATCGCGCAGACCAACTTGAAGCGCATGCTGGCTTACTCCACCATCGCGCAAATGGGCTTCGTGCTGCTTGGCCTGCTCGCTGGCGTGGCCGGCACCACCGACCGCACCGGCGCCGCCGCTGCCTACAGCGCCGCGATGTACTACACCATCACCTACGTGCTGACCACCATCGGCAGCTTCGGCGTGTTGATGCTATTGTCGCGCGCC
The DNA here is from genome assembly GCF_058799615.1 of Duganella sp. GW822-FHT06D06. NCBI lineage: Bacteria > Pseudomonadati > Pseudomonadota > Betaproteobacteria > Burkholderiales > Oxalobacteraceae > Duganella > Duganella sp. GW822-FHT06D06. The sequence continues at coordinate 270,047 of NZ_JBXALQ010000002.1, read as the reverse complement.
GGCTTCGAAGCGGAAAACCTGGCCGACTTCAAGGGCCTGAGCAAGCGTAACGGCTGGTTCGCGGTGGTCATGTCGATCCTGCTGTTCTCGCTGGCCGGCGTGCCGCCGATGATGGGCTTTGCCGCCAAGTTCTCGGTGCTGACCGCCGTGCTGGGCACCGGCCAGATCTGGCTGACCGTGCTGGCGGTGATGTTCTCGCTGATCGGCGCGTTCTACTACCTGCGCGTGGTCAAGATGATGTGGTTCGATGAGCCGACCGACACTGCGCCGATCGTGGCCAAGGGCGACATGAGCTTCGCACTGAGCCTGAACGGCGTCGCCATCATCGCTCTGGGCCTGCTGCCAGGCCCGCTGCTGGCGGCCTGCCTGAAAGCCATCACTCTGACGCTGAACACCTGATGGATGTTTCCGTCGCAAGCTGGTTGGTGATCGCCGCTGCACTGGTGGCCGCCAACCTGCCATTTTTCAATGACAAAGTATTCGCACTGGTGGCCATCAAGTGGCCCCGCAAGCCGCTGTTGGTGCGGCTGGCGGAAATGGCGGTGCTGTACTTTGTGGTTGGCGCCATAGGCTTCGCCCTTGAAGCGCAGATCGGCAACCGCTTCCCGCAGACGTGGGAATTCTATGCGATCGCCGCCTGCATCTTCGTCGTCCTGGGCTTCCCGGGATTCATTGTCCGCTACCTGCGCAAGCGTCACGGCTGATACACTATCGTTCTTCAACGACGTGGAGCAGGTATGGACAGGCATCTGAAAGAAACCCGTATCGACGGTGAACTGGTCTACGACGGCCACTTCCTCAAAGTCCAACGCGACACCATCGCTCTCCCTGACGGCAAACACACCGCGCGCGAATACGTGCTGCACCCTGGCGCCGTGGTGATCCTGCCGCTGCTGGACGACCGCACGGTGCTGATGGAGCGCCAGTACCGCTATCCGCTGCATCAGGTGTTCATCGAATTCCCGGCCGGGAAAATCGACCATAACGAAGACCCGCTGATCGCTGCCCGCCGCGAACTGGAAGAAGAAACTGGCTACACCGCCAGCGAGTGGCAGTTCGTCACCAAGATCCACAACGCCATCGCCTATTCGGACGAGCACCTCGACCTGTACCTGGCGCGCGGCCTCAAAGCCGGCCCGCAGAAGCTGGACGACGGCGAGTTCCTCGAAACCTTCACCGCCACCATCGACGAGCTGCTGCAATGGGTGCGCGAAGGGAAAATCACCGACGTCAAAACCGTCATCGGCATCTTCTGGCTGGACAAGCTGCGCGCGGGCGACTGGACGCTATGAAGCTCGTCATCCTCGTCGGTATTGGTTTCGGCCTGCTGGCCGGCGGCACGGCAAGCGCCGCCGCCGCGCAGCGCACGCCGTTCCAGATCCGCTGCGAGGATACGATCGCGAAGACGGTGTCGGTGCTGTCGGCCAGGCAGAACGGCTACACCATCAACAACCAGCTGCCATACCGCGCATTGACCGCGAAGTACGGCAACATCGATAACAAGATGGTGACGCTTGGCCTGACCGTGACCAAGGGCCAGTACACGGTCGACCTGGGCGGCCAGGTTTTGCAGGACCCGGTCAGCGGCTACGAGTGCATCGCGCCGCGCGTGGAATTGAAGCTGAATTATTCGCCGGTGCTGATCTATGTCGGCAACGAGTTCGTACCGGGCAGTTGCGGCTACACGGCGATCCTTGAACACGAACAGCGCCATATGCAGGCGTATATGGAAAACCTGGCGCGCGTGGAGCAGGTGGTGCGCGACGCCTTGAACAAGCGCTTCGAAGCCAAGCCGCTGTACGCGCCGTCCGGCACCGCGATGTCGGCGCTGGAGCACGAGATCAACGGCAGCTGGTTCCCCTTCATCCGGGATGAATTTGACAAGGGCAGGGCGAAGCAGGCGGAAATCGACTCGCCGGAGGAATACGCCCGCCTGGGCAAGGCCTGCGACGGCGAGATCGGCGCCATCCTGCTGCGTCGCCATAAATAATTGAACACTATGACTGCATCCAAACACACACCGCGCTACTTTGCGCTGCTGCCCGCCGCCGGCGTTGGCGCGCGCATGGCGGCCGACGGCCCCAAACAGTACCTGACGGTGGGCGGCAAGCCGATGCTGCGCCACGCGGTGGACGCCTTCCGCGCCAGCGACCTGGTGGCGCATACCTACGTGGTGGTCAGCGCGGCCGACGGCCAGATCGACGGCGTGCTGCCGGCGGACCTGGACGGCGTGACGGTGCTGCGCTGCGGCGGCGCCACCCGCATGGACACGGTGCTCAATGCGCTGCGCGAACTGCAAGGCGTGGTCGCCGACGGCGACATGATCATGGTGCACGACGCCGCGCGTCCCGGCCTGACGCCGGCCCTGATCGCCAGGCTGATAGACGGCGTGGGCGACGATGCCGCCGGCGGCCTGCTGGCGCTGCCGGTGGTGGACACGGTCAAGCGCGCGACCGGCGTGGCGCCGGTGGCCGCGACCACGGTATCGCGCAACGGCTTGTGGCTGGCGCAGACACCGCAGATGTTCAGCTACGCGCTGCTGCTGCGCGCCCTGGGCAGCGCGCCGGACGCCAACGCCATCACCGACGACGCCAGCGCCGTCGAGATGCTGGGCCTGTCGCCGCGGCTGATCGAAGGCCATCCACGAAATTTGAAAGTCACGCTGCCGGCCGACATCCGCATCGCGGAAATGTACCTGGCCGCCGGCGAATAACACAGGATAGAAAATGACCAAACTCCCATTCCGCATCGGCCAGGGCTACGATTGCCACGCACTGGTAGAAGGCCGCAAGCTGATTGTCGGCGGCGTCGACATCCCGCATCATGTGGGCCTGCTGGGGCACTCGGACGCCGACGTGCTGCTGCACGCGATCACCGATTCGATACTGGGCGCTGCGGCGCTGGGCGACATCGGCAAGCATTTTCCGGATACCGATCCGCAGTTCAAGGGCGCCGATTCGCGCACCTTGCTGAAGGAAGCCGCGCGGCGCGTGGTGGCCACCGGCTACAGCATCGGCAACATCGACGCGACCATCATCGCGCAGCGGCCGAAGATGGCGCCGCACATCGCCAGCATGTGCGCCAACATCGCGGAGGATCTGGGCGTGGCCGTCGGCCAGGTCAACATCAAGGCCAAGACCAACGAGAAGCTGGGCTACCTGGGCAGGGAAGAGGGCATCGCGGCGGAGTCCATCGCCTTGCTGATTGCTTCGTAAAACAAGGTCGCTTCGTTCTTCAGTACACCGAACGCGGAGGCGCGGGAGACGGAACGATAGTCCTCTAAAAAATCCTCGATTGGCTTGCCCGCCAACAAATAGTCGAACATTCGCTTGATGGGTACCAGAGTGTTCTTGAATACAGGCATGCCACCCAGAATTGCCGGTTCCATTTGAACCAAAGGCGTTAGCGATCTCATGAAGGCGAGTACCTCAGGGTCATACGGATCGGTGGGCGACTTTCGCGGCGGAATAACTCTCCCGTTAAACCGATGGACCGGCTCTGAGTAGACGCCGGATTCCAAAGGAAGGCAATCTTCATCGTATTCGATCTCGTCCTCGGGAATAGGCATGACGCTCATCCAGTCACCATCATTTTCCGAACAGGGTGCGTCTTTCGTGGCGATTTGCTTTCCGAAATGAGATAAGTCTGATTTCATCATCGTGCTCCGTATAGATAACTGCAACTTCGCGACCGGCGAAATGTCCAATCGTAATATAACGCTGTTCACCGTAGTGAAAACGCGTGTCTTCCGCCGTATAGCATTCCGCGCTAAACACGACATACGCATCGGCGAAATCAAGGCCGTGTTTGCGCAGGTTGCTTAGGCGCTTGGCTTCGTCCCAAGTGTACGTAGTCATTTCAGTGTAGTGGCTTGAGGACATCCTTCAAGCAGCACTGAAAAAAATGCCAGGTCGCCAGGACATCGTTTCGATATCCTGGACCTGGCATTCTCAACCGTCCTTCGATTAGATCAATAGTGCTCCGCCGTCGACGACGTGGATCTGGCCGGTGGCGTAGCCGCTGCTCATCAGGAACAGGTAGGCGGCGACATCTTCCGCCGCCCCCACGCGCCCCACCAACAGCGCCTCCACCGCGCCGCACACGCTGGACATCAGCGACCGTCCGGTCTGCGGACGCGCCGACGCGATGCCAGTGGTGAAGGTGATCGAGCCATCCGCCCTGATATGGCGCGCGCCGTGTTTGGCCGCCGCCAGCGCACCCCAATAGCGCAAGTTAAACACCGAGCGCGCGGCCGTTCCATCGCGGCGGCAAAACCGCGGTGGTCAACCCGCGCGGCCAGCTGACGCTGAACGACGCCGGCACCATGGAAAGCGGGCTGCTGGCCGGCCACGGCCTGGCGCAGGTGATCGACCTGGCGGTCGAGCCGCTGCTGCGCTGCTGCGCTCCTGTGCGCTGACGCCGGTGTTGACGGCATGGCCGGACGAGCGCTTCCCGATGTATGCCTACTACCCGTCGCGTTACCATCCACCGGCGAAAATGCTGGCCTTCCTGGAGTTCGTTACTTCGCTGGTGAGCTAGCCGGTATCGATAAATGATCTGCTACCATGGCGCTTTTGACGGTGAAGGATGGACGATGGCGCGTGATATCTACGCTTATCGGCAGGTGGCGGTGCATTCGGTGGAGCGCGCGGGCAGGGTGGAGATCCATCCGGTGCCGGGACAGGCGTTTTCGCCGGAACTGTATGTGCAGTGTTCGCGCCGCATGAGCGACGACTACCCGCTTGGCACCTGCTTCCTGCTCGACGCCAAGCTGACCGACCGCCTGGGCGGCACGCCATATTTGTACGCCTGGCATGGCGATGAGATCAAAGTGCTGACAGCCAGGGAGACCAAGGCCTTCCTGGCTGAATTCAAACGCGGCCGGATTTGATCAGTGGACGGCGTGCAGCTTGGCTAGCGGCTTGCCGTCGTCCCGCGCCCACGCCGCAATGACGGCGGCCATCGCCAGCGCAAACACGCCACCGACCACCATCGCGCTCGACACGCCCAGATAGTCGACCGACACGCCGCCCACCAGCGCGCCGCTGGCCAGCGAGATCTGCGCGGTGGCGACGAATACCGCACCGCCGCTTTCCATCGCATCCGGCGCCGCCTTGAACATCCAGGTCTGCACCGAGATCGGCATCATGCCGAAGGCCAGGCCCCAGATCACGATCAACACCGTGGCGCCGGCGGCCGTGGCGCCGAACAGCGGCATCGCCGCGGCCGACAGGCCCATGATCACGCCGGTGGCGATCAGCGAATGCTTCACGCTCCTGGCCACCGCCCAGCCGCCAATCAGATTACCGGCGAAACCGGCCGCGCCATAAATCAGCAGCAGCACGCTGATGGTCTTGGCGCTCAAGCCGGCGACCTGGCTCAGGAACGGCGTCACATAAGTGTAGGCGGCGAACTGGCCGATGAAGATCAGCAGCGTCGCCAGCATGCCGAGCCGCGCCTTTTGCACGCGCAGCAGCGCCGGCAACTGGGCGAAGGTCAGGGCGGTGGTGGTCGGCAGCCGTGGCAGCAGCCACATTTGCGCCGCCAGCACCAGCAGGGACACCGCGCCGGCGGTGAAGAAGGCCATGCGCCAGCCCATCATCTCGCCGATCATGGCGCCGGCCGGCACGCCGGCCACGGTGCCCAGCGAGATGCCGGCAAAGATGATCGAGGTGGCGCGCGCGGCCGACGCTTCCGGCACCAGCCGGTTGCCCAGCGCGCCGCCGATGGCCCAGAAGCCGCCGACGCCTATGCCCAGCAGCGCGCGTCCGGCCAGCACCAGCGGGTAGCTATGCGACAGCGCGACGATCAGGTTGGAGGCGATCAGCGTGCCGGTCAAACCCCAGATGACGTAGCGGCGGTCGGTCTTGCCGACGCCGATGGTGACCAGGATGGCGGCAAACGCGGCCACCAGGCCGGGGACGGTGACCATCATGCCGGCGATGCCTTCGGTCACGCCCAGTTCGGCGGCGATGGACGGCAGCAGGCCGACCGGCAGGAACTCGGTGGTCACCAGCGCGAACGAGCCGACGGCGACCGACAGCACGGCCAGCCAGGCGGCGCGGGTGGCTGTGGCAATGGGCGAGGGCGCGGCGTCGGGCAGGACGGCCTGGGCGTTGGTGTGGTTTTGCATATGAGTAATTCCCTATGAGCTGTAAAAATACTTGAGTTTTTTACTGATCGGTTCATAATGAAGTCCGCAAAGCACTTTGTCAATCAATTTTTAACCGGTCGGTATGAAAGATATTTCCGCTACAGCTCGCAAGTCCGGCCGCCCGCGCACCTTTGATGCGGAGACGGCGCTGGACAAGGCCATGAAGGTGTTCTGGGAGAAGGGTTACGAAGGCAGTTCGCTGCCGGAGCTGACCGAGGCGATGGGCATGAACCGTCCCAGCCTGTACGCCGTGTTCGGCAACAAGGAGAATTTGTTCCGCCTGGCGCTGGAGCGCTACGGCGCTTCCCACGACCCGCTGTTCAACGCGGCGCTGGAGCAACCGACCGCGCGCGCCGTGGTCGAGTATTTTTTGCGCGGTAACGCCGACGCCCAGACCGAATCCGAGAACCCGCATGGATGCCTGGTGATCAACGGCGCGCTCGCCTGCAGCGACGACGCGTTGCCGATTCGTGACACTTTGATCGAGCGCCGCGCCGCCAGGGAGGCTAAATTGCGTGAACGCCTGCAACGTGCCAAGGCCGACGGCGACCTGCCGGCCGACAGCTGTTCGGGTCAGATGGCGCGCTACGTGATGACGATTTCCAATGGGATGGCAGTGCAGGCGGCGGCCGGCGCCACCCGCGAGCAGTTGCAGGAAGTGGTGGACCAGGTGCTGCGCGGATGGCCTTCTTGATGCCGCTGAAATATTGCCTAAAACACATATTCAATAGCAAAATGAAATTTTAGTTGCGTCTTTGAAATTTATCGGTAGAATAGCGCCATTGAGTCGCCGTTCCCCTTTTTTTGAAAGTCACAACATGAAAATGTCCAAACTGATCCTGGCAGCAGCCATCGCCGCAGCAAGCGTTTCGGGCGCCGCATCGGCCGCCAACCTGATCCAGAACGGCGACTTTGAGATTGCCACCGGCGTCAATCTGAACAACTTCGTTCGCGTCGGTGCAGGCGAGAGCGCGATCGCCAACTGGACCGTCGGCGGTAACTCGGTCGACATCATCAACAACAGCTACAACGCGATCTCGGGCAACAGCATCGACATGCTGGGCACGCCAGGTCCGGGTGTACTGTCGCAATCGTTTGCCGCCGTTGCCGGCACCACCTACACGCTGTCGTTCGACCTGACCCACAATCCATACTCGCACGGCGCTGGCCTGGACGTGTTCGTTGGTGGCAACCACTACTCGTTCGATGGCAGCAGCCCTGTCACCAACCGCACCTTCAACTTCACCACCGCCGGCGGTTCGCAAGCGCTGGTGTTCAGCAGCGTTGGTGGTGACGGCTACTCGGGCGCGGTGCTGGACAATGTGTCCGTCACCGCCGCCGTACCTGAGCCGGAAACCTACGCCATGCTGCTGGCCGGCCTGGGCCTGGTAGGCGCCATCGCCCGCCGCCGCAAAGCAGCCAAGTAACAGACAGCACATAAAAAAGCCCGCCGGCACTGAGCGCAATCAAGCGCGTTCAGGCCGGCGGGCTTTTTCATTCGGGGACCTGAGCCCGGGGTTATTCGGCGCCGTCGTCGTCGTCGTCGGTCTCCGGCGTGCCGTCCTTGACCGCGCGGGCGCGGGCGGCGTCGGCGCCGGTTTTCAGCTTGGCGGCGTCGGCCATGAACTGGTCGATGCTACGGTCGGGACTGTGGCGGACTTCCGGCGGCAGCAGCACCGACATGTACAGCTCGTCCGAGGCGCGACCCGTGCTTTGCAGATTGGTCATCAGCATCAGGCCGGCGCCGCCCACCAGCATCACCCAGCAACTGATGGCGAAGCGGCGCGGATGGTGGGGCTTGATGGTGATCAGGTGGAAGAACAGCATGCCGCAGGCGATCGCCAGCGTGACCAGGTTGCCGTAGCGGGTGAACGCTTCGGCCGACCATGCATACGCCAGCGCGGCGCCGCCAACCCGCCAGACACCCAGCACGGCCAGACCGCTGCCGAGGATGAACAGGTGCCGGCCCAGCCGCGCGTGGCTGCCGAACAGGCGGTTGGCCAGCGCCCACAGGCCGCTCCACAGCAGGCCCGCGGCCAGGCTGCTTGCCAGTACCAGGAGGTAGCGTATCAACGCGAACGGTTCGACGTCGGACAACCAGGTTTCGGCGCAGGTGAAAATGGCGATCAGCGCCAGACCGATGGTGGCCGGCGCCGTGCCTTCCCAGCCGTGCATGGTGGTGTCGGCCAGTTCGTCGGCGACCGGGAAATCGGCCGCGCGTACCCGCAGCCGGGTGTGGCCCAGGCGCACCATGGTGTCGCCATGCAGCACCACGCTGGTCTGGCGTTTGCCGTTCAGGTAGGTACCGTTCTGGCTGCCCAGGTCGCGCAGCACCAGCTCGCCTTCTTCGTTGGCGTCGACCACCGCGTGGGCGGCGGCGCTGTGGGCGTCGTCGAGGATGACGTCGTTGTCGTAGCTGCGGCCGAGACGGATCGGCAGCGCGGCTACTTTATGACGGTGCAGCACGTCGCCGTTGCGGGCCAGGATTTCGATGAAGTAGGGGGCTTTCATTGCTTGCCCCCGTTGGCCGGAACGGCCGCCACGGCGGGCTTCTTGGCCACCGGCGCCAAACCCAGCGATTCGATGAACACGCGCGACAGGCGCAGGCCGTTTTCATACGAGACGCCGCGCGCGTCGAGCCGGCTTTGCAGGCTCATCAATCCCTGGTCGGTGCTGGCGGTCAGCAGCGCGAAGTCGTACAGGCCGGCGAACTTGCGGTAGGCGCGCACGCACAGCACGGCGCGCAGCGGCAGGTCCTTGCTCTTGACGAAGTCCTCAGTGCATTGCGGGCCGGTCAGGCGGGTGTCTTTGTTGGTGCCGAAGTGCTCGTTCTTGAACGAGGAGCTGGCCAGTTGCGCGAAGCGCAGCTTGTCCAGGCCGGTGCTGCGCAGGTACTGGTGGCGTATGCTCAGCTGGCCGGTTTGCAGCGAGCCGCTGACGAAGATCGCCGACTCCATCGCGCAACTGGCGTCGTCCACCGTGAACGGCTTGTCGGCCTTGACGTTGGAGCGGCCCCAGCAGCGCATCTGCTCGGACTCGCGCACCGGCACCTGATACGGCCCCATCGGTTTCAGGCTCAGCGGACTGGCCAGCAACTGGTCGACCATGGCGCGCTGATGGTTCAGCAACTGGGCGGCGACGATGGCGGTGAAGTCGGTCGGCGCTTTCTTTTGCTGCTCCACGCGCTTGAGCAAGTCCTGCGCGAAGCGGGCCGGCACCAGGAAGCTGACCAGCTCGCCATCGAGGCGCTTGGAGACGTTGACGCCGGCCACCGCGCCGTCCACCGTCACGCTGGGGCCGCCGCTCATGCCGGAGTTGATCGGGCCGGTGAACATCAGTTGGTCGTAGAAGCTGCGCGCGATCACGCCGTTGTAGGCGCCTTCGGAAATGGCGAAGCCCAGGTCGAGCGGATTGCCCAGCGAGTACAGGTACTGGCCCTGCGTCAGCTTGGCCAGCTGATCGGGGATCCTGAAGAAGCCGGTGCCGTTGCGGCTCACGCGCAGCACGGCCAGGTCGTGCAGCACGTCCACCGCCAGCAGTTCGACGTTGCCGCGCTGGCCGCTGGTGTCCACCCATTCGCCGACGTAGGTGTCGGGATCGAGCGCGAACTGCGAGACCACGTGGTAGTTGGTGACCACCAGGTTGCTGGTGCCGATCAAAAAGCCGGAGCCGACCGACGATTGCGTGCGGCCGCTCCTGAGCAGCGAGCGCACTTGCAGGATGTCGTTTTTGGCGGAACCGTAGAGATGCTGGGCTGCGCTGGAAGGCGGCGGCAGCGGGGCGGCGTCGCTGTTGTCGGCGTCGGGTGCCGAGGCCTTGGCGGAGGACTGCGCGGCGGCCAGTTGCGGCGGCGAGGCCGTCGCGTTCGCGCCCGGCGCCGCCAGCGCGGCGGCGCTGGCCCAGCTCAGGGCGATGGCAATGGCAAGCTCGTTAAATTTCATGCAGTCCTTAAAGTTCAACCTTTAAAAATCAACCTTACAGCGCGCCATCCTCCACCGGCGCCGGGGTCAGTGGCGTCATCATGTGGCCCAGCTTGGCTGCCTTGGTGTTCAGGTAGTGCTGGTTAAAGGCGTTGCGGTTGACCAGCAGCGGAACGCGCTCGGCCACCTCGATGCCCAGTTTGGTCATGGCATCGATCTTACGCGGATTATTGGTCATCAGGCGTAAGCTTTTGACGCCGAACTGGGCCAGCATCGGCTGCACCAGGCCATAGGTGCGCTGGTCCGGCTTGAAGCCCAATTGTTCGTTGGCCTGCACCGTGTCGGCGCCGGCTTCCTGCAGGCGGTAGGCGCGGATCTTGTTGATCAGGCCGATGCCGCGGCCTTCCTGGCGCAGGTACAGCAGCACGCCGCGGCCTTCGGCGGCGATCTTCTTCAGCGCGCCCTCCAGCTGGGCGCCGCAGTCGCAGCGCTGCGAGAACAGCACGTCGCCGGTCAGGCATTCGGAATGCACGCGCGCCAGCACCGGCTGGCCGTTGCCGATGTCGCCCAGCACCATCGCCAGGTGTTCCTTGCCGGTGGCTTTTTCGACAAAGGCGTGCAGCGTGAACTGGGCCCAAGGGGTCGGCAGGGCGCAGGAAGTCATGTAATCCAGTTCGTCTGTTGCCGGGGTTGCTGCGCTCTGCGACATAGCTATGCTCTTCAATTGATTGATATTCAAGGTAAAAAAGACGCGCCGGGCTGTTCGAACAGACCCGGCGCGCCCTTCATGATACCAAAACTGGCGGAAAGTTTTTTAAGGCCGCCCTCTACCCCATTATGCGGGCAGGTCGAAGACCATCACTTCCGCCGCTTTGGCGTCTTGCAGCGTCACCAGCGTTTCCCCGGTGATTTTCAGCGCGTCGCCGCCTTGGAGCGCCGTGCCGTTGACCGTCACCTCGCCACGGATCACGTGGACATAGGACTGGCGCCCTGTGGCCAGCTCATGCTTCAGGCGGTCGCCGGCCGTCATGATGGTGGCGTAGATCGCCGCATCCTGGTGGATCAGCAGCGAGCCGTCGCGGCCGTCGCTGGAGGCGATCAGGCGCAGCTGGCCCAGCTTGCTCTCCGGCGTGTAGTGCTTTTCCTCGTAGCTCGGCGCAATGCCGGTCTGGTTGGGCTGGATCCAGATTTGCAGGAAATGCGCCGGTTCGTCCGGCGAGTGGTTAAACTCGCTGTGACGCACGCCGTTGCCGGCGCTCATGCGCTGGACGTCGCCGTAATGCAGCACCGAACCGGTGCCCATGCTGTCCTTGTGCTCCAGCGCACCGCTGAGCACGTAGGAAATGATTTCCATGTCGCGGTGGCCGTGGGTGCCGAACCCCTGGCCGCCCTGGACCTGGTCTTCGTTGATGACCAGCAGCGGGCCGAAACCGGTGTGTTTCGGATCGTGATAGCTGCCGAACGAGAAGGTGTGGCGCGATTGCAGCCAGCCGTGGTTGGCGACGCCGCGTTCTTCACTTTTACGAATTTGCAACATGGTAGGGCTCCGTTTCTTATAAGTTAATGTGCGATAATTTTGAAAGCTGTTTTCTTATCGCCGCATCCATGAATCACAGTATAAACGGGTGCTATGGAATAAAAAAACGGAAAATTTACCGCTTTACTATCGAAAAAATCGAATGCTCAGACTCAGCCTGGAAGCCCTGCAAATCGTCGACGCCATCGACCGGCGCGGCTCGTTCTCCGCCGCCGGCAAGGAGCTGCACCGCGTGCCCTCGACCATTTCCTACACCGTCGGCAAGCTGGAGGACGACCTCGGCGTGCAGGTATTCGAGCGCAACGGCCCGCGCGTGGTGCTGACGGCGGCCGGCGTCGAGCTGCTGAAGGAAGGACGCTACCTGCTGAAAGCCGCGCAAGACCTGGAGCACCGCGTGCGCCGGGTGGCCTCCGGCTGGGAGACCGAGCTGGCGGTCGGCATGGATTCGATGTTCTCGGCCTGCATGTTCCACGACGATATCAAGGCCTTCTACGAGGTCGCCCAGCAGACCCGGCTGCGCATCGTGCAGGAAGCCCTGTCCGGCGCCTGGGAAGCGCTGCTGGACCGCCGTGCCGACCTGCTGGTGGGCGTGGCGGGCGACGGCCCGGCCGGCGGCGGCTACGTCTCCCTGCCGATCGGCAAGGTCGGTTTCGTGTTCGCGGTGGCGCCGTCGCATCCGCTGGCGGCGGTGCGGGGCAGGCTGGACCGCGTGCAACTGCAGCAACACCGCGCCATCAGCGTGGCCGACTCGGCACGCCGGATGGCGCCGCGCACCGTCGGCCTGCTGCTGGGCCAGGATACGCTGACCGTGCCCGACATGGCGACCAAGTTCCAGTACCAGCTGGCCGGCATGGGTTTCGGCTTCCTGCCGGAGCCGTGCGCGCGCGCCGCCATCGCCGCCGGCCTGCTGGTGGAGAAGGAGGTGGAGGAGCCCAAGCCAGCCGAAACCTTCTACCTGGCCTGGCGCAGCGGCGAGCACGGCGCCGCGCTGCAGTGGTGGCTGGCCCGCATGAAACAGCCGGGACTGTTCGAGCGGCTGCTCGGGCATTTGCCGCACCGTTTGATATTGCCTGGCTCGCCAGCATAATGTTGGCCGACGCCAATAATTTCGGAGTACCATAGCGGGATCACCGACCGCTTTCGCTGGACAACTTCAATGACCGCTACGACCGCCATGCCGCCTGTATTCTTGCATCCTTTGGCCGACCGCAACGGCGTGCCGTCGGCGTTGCTGCTCGATGCCAGTGGCTTGCAAGTCGATACGATGCCGGCCAGCGTCCTGCAGGAGCTGGCCTCCGGCAGCATGAGCTGCTATTACCGCTGCCGCCTTGGCGCCGGCGGGGCGGCCGCCGTTCATCAAATGCTGGACGAGGCCGGCTGGAAAGCGCTGCCCGCCGACAAAGTCCACCACAGCGATAGCGCGCTGGCCGCCGAGTTGCCCAGCGGCGTAGCGTGGATCGAGGGCGACTGGTTCCTGGCGCCGCCACCCAAGCCGGTCGGCAGCCAGGCCGCCTCGCGCGCGCTGGCGCTGAAGCTGGTGCAACTGGTCTCGGCCGACGCCGACACCCACGAAATCGAAGCGCTGCTGCGCCAGGATCCGACGCTGTCCTACCATTTGCTGAGGCTGGTGAACTCGCTGGGCATGGGCACCGGCCGCCGCGTCACCAGTTTTTCGCAAGCCATCCTGATCCTCGGCCGCTCGCAGCTGCGGCGCTGGCTCAACCTGATGCTGTTCTCGTCGCGCGAGGCCGACCAGCGCTCGGCCATGCTGCTGGCGCGGGTGTCGGTGCGGGCGCGGGCGATGGAGCTGCTGTCCAAGGCCGCCGGCCACGACAAGCCGCACCAGGAACAGGCCTTCATGGCCGGCATGTTCTCGCTGCTGGGCGTGTTGTTCGGCATGCCGCTGGCCGAGGTGCTGAAACCGTTGACCATCAGCGAAGCCGTGCAACTGGCGCTGCTGTCGCGCGAAGGCGAGCTGGGCCAGCTGCTCAGCGTGGTCGAGGCCGCCGAACACGACGATGTCGCGGCGCTGACGCAAGGCTTGCAGGCGCTACAGATCGACAACGCCGGCTTCAACCAGATCCTGGCCGACGCCTACTTGTGGATGCAGGGTGTATCGGCGGGCAAGGCAGGTGCTCCCCATGCATGACGCGATCGAGCGTTGCCTTGCGCTGAGCCGGCAGGCGCGCAGCGAATCGGGCGAGGCGCTGGCGGCGACGTTGGCCAGGCTCGATGCCGCGCTGGCCGAAGCCGGCCTGGGCGCGCCCGGCAAGGCGGCGCTCGCGGCGGACGCGGAACTGGAACTGGACCTGGCCGGCTACCTGACCGGCTGGAGCGCCGGCGCCCAGCAGATGTTCGGCTACACCGCCACGGAAGCGATGGGCCAGCATGTGCTGTTCCTGTACGCCGAGGGCGATGACGACGGCAATATCGCCGAGCTGTTCTTCGAGACCGACGGCAACCCCGCCGGCGGCGCGCACACCGAGGTGCGCCGGCGCAAGAAGAACGGCGAGCTGATCTGGGTAAACCTGCACATCCTGCTGCGCAACGACGAGGGTGGCGATCCGGTCGGCATGCTGATCAAGCTCAGCAAGGTCAACGAAGCCTTGTCGGAAGAGGACAAGCTCAACCTGCACGCCCGCATCATCGAGGACAGCGACCAGGGCGTGTTGATCACCGACGCCCACGAACGCATCGTCTCGATCAATTCCTCGTTCACCCGCATCACCGGCTACACGCCGGAAGAATCGATCGGCAAGACGCCCGACCTGCTGCGCTCCGGCGTGCACGACGCCGAGTTCCGCGCCAAGGTGCGCTCGGCCATGCAGGGCCAGGGCCCGTGGCGCGGCGAGATCATCGGCAAGCGCAAGAACGGCGAGCTGTTCCCGCAGTCGGTGACCATCAGCGTGGTGCGCGACGAGCAGGGCAAGGTCAGCCACACCTTCTCGCTGTTCTCCGACATCAGCGTGCACAAGGACGCCGAGGCGCGCATGCAGCGCATGGCCAACTACGACACGCTGACCGGCTTGCCCAACCTGTGCCTGCTGAACCAGCTGGTCGGCCAGGCGCTGACCGAGACCAAGCGCTCGCAGGAACACGGCGCCCTGCTGGTGATCGAGATCACCCGCATCGGCGCCATCAGCGACACCTTGGGCCACGACATCGGCAACGGCCTGCTGTGCGAGATCGGCCGCCTGTTCCGGCTGTCGCTGCGCGAGGCCGACGTGCTGGCGCGGCTGGACGGCCACAAGTTCGCGGTGGCGCTGCTGCACGTCGAAAAGCGCGAACACGCGGCCATCGTCGCGCAAAAGCTGCTGGCCGCGCTGGCCGCGCCCATCATCATCGAGAACCACCGCCTGCAGGTCGGGGCCCACATCGGCATCACCGTCTACACCGAGGACGGCACCGACGTCCAGACCCTGATCCGCTACGCCGACGTGGCGATGAACAAGGCGGCGCAGAATATCGAATCGGCCTTCCTGTTCTACAGCGAAGAGATGAACCAGCGCGCCAAGGAACACCTGCGCATCGAGAGCGAGCTGCGCCAGGCGCTCAGCAACAACGAGCTGATGCTGTACTACCAGCCCAAGGTGAGCTTGCGCAGCGGCCGCATCGTCGGCGCCGAGGCGCTGCTGCGCTGGCGCCATCCGGTGCGCGGGCTGGTGTCGCCGGGCGTGTTCATCCCGGTGGCCGAAGAGACCGGACTGATCCTCGACCTCGGCACCTGGGTGCTGGAGGAAGCCTGCCGCCAGGTGCGCGAGTGGAAGGACGCCAACCTGATCATGCCGCCGGTCGCGGTCAACCTGTCGGCGCGCCAGTTCGACAACCAGCTGCCCAAGCGCATCGCGGCGGTGCTGGAGCGGCACGGCGTGCAGCCCGACCAGATCAACCTGGAAATCACCGAGAGCCTGCTGGTGCGCGGCACCGACAATGTGATCGCCATCATGAACGAGCTGGTGGCGATGGGCATGGCGCTGGCGCTGGACGACTTCGGCACCGGCTATTCCAGCCTGGCCTACCTGAAGAAATTCCCGATCAGCACCCTGAAGATCGACCGCTCCTTCGTCATCGGCCTGCCGTACGAAGAAAACGATTGCGCCATCGCGCGCGCCATCGTCACCATGGGGCAGCAGCTGCGCCAGGAGATCGTGGCCGAAGGGGTGGAGACGGCCGAGCAGATGAGCTTCCTGCGCGAGCTGGGCTGCGACCAGCTGCAGGGCTATCTGTTCAGCCAGCCGATCCCGGCGGCCGAGTTCGCCGGCATGCTGCGCGAAGGCAAACGCCTGGCCTTCGGCGGGCGCTGAAACGCGGCCTGATTGGCCTGCTGAAAAATCCCGCGATTGGCCTCCCGCCGGCGCGCCGTCCCGGAGCACAATCGAGCCATGATAGATCTCTACTACGCCGCCACCCCCAACGGCTTGAAAATGACCATGTACCTGGAAGAGGCCGGTCTTGACTACCGGCTGATCCGCGTGAACATCGGCAAGGGTGAACAGTTTGCGCCGGAGTACCTGCGCATCTCGCCGAACAACAAGATCCCGGCGCTGGTGGACCACGCGCCGGCCGACGGCGGCGCGCCG
Source organism: Duganella sp. GW822-FHT06D06 (assembly GCF_058799615.1). NCBI lineage: Bacteria > Pseudomonadati > Pseudomonadota > Betaproteobacteria > Burkholderiales > Oxalobacteraceae > Duganella > Duganella sp. GW822-FHT06D06. The sequence continues at coordinate 253,856 of NZ_JBXALQ010000002.1, read as the reverse complement.
CTGAGCATGTTCGAGTCCGGCGCCATGCTGCAATACCTGGCCGACAAGAGCGGCTTCGGCCTGCCGCGCGATCCGCGCGCGCGGCTGGAGGCGCTGCAATGGCTGACCTGGCAGGTGGCCGGGCTGGGGCCGATGGCGGGGCAGATCGGCCACTTCAACATCTACGCGCCGGAGACCGTGCCGTACGCCATCGACCGCTACACGCGCGAGACCGGCCGCCTGTACGGCGTGCTGGACAAGCAGCTACACGGCCGCGACTTCATCGCCGGCGAATTCTCGATCGCCGACATCGCCTGCTATCCGTGGATCGTGCCGCACCAGGGGCATGGCCAGACGCTGGCCGATTTCCCCGACCTGCAACGCTGGTTCGAAGCGATGCGCGAGCGGCCGGCCACCGTCAAGGCTTACGTCGGCGTGGAGAACGTCTATGCCCGCAAGGAGCGCACTATGTCGGCCGAAGAGCGCGCCATCCTGTTCGGACCGGCCCGGCCCGTTTGATACGGATGGGACAAAGCACGGAATCCCGGAAGATGACAGAATAGGGACGGCCATGGCAATTATGGCAACCCACAGCTCATTCATTTTTTTCGGAGACTTCCATGCAAAAACGTACTTTCCTGGTCCGTAGCACCGCAGCGCTGATGTTCGCCGGTCTGGCGCTGGGCGGCTGCACCACCACCACCTCGGCCGGCAAGGCCGATTCGGCTGCCGTGCGCACCGAGATCGAGCAGGGTTCCTACTCGACGCTGGAGCGCCTGTATTCGGAAGTGAAGGGTTCGCGCGAGCTGGTGCGCAAATCGGCCGGCGTGCTGGTGTTCCCGCGCGTGCTGGCGGCCGGCCTGGTGGTGGGCGGCGAATACGGCAAGGGGGTGTTGCGCACCGGCGGCCAGTCGGTCGACTACTACAGCGTGGCGTCGGTGTCGGTCGGCTTCCAGGCCGGCGCGCAATCGAAGGCCGTGGTGCTGCTGTTCATGACCAGGGAAGCGCTGGAGAAATTCCGCAACAGCAAAGGCTGGACGGCCGGCGTCGACGGCTCGGTGGCGCTGCTGAAAGTGGGCGCCAACGGCGAGCTCGACACCACCACCGCCAACAATCCGGTACAGGCGCTGGTGCTGACCAACGCCGGCCTGATGGCCAACCTCAACCTCGAAGGCACCAAGATCTCCAAGCTGGAGCTCTGATCCTTCAGCCGCCGGCGCGGAAAAGGCTATGCCGCCGCGCCGGTTGCGGCTACTCTTACGCTCGTCAATCATTCATGAGGAATACCGATGAGCCGTAACATCCTGGACGAAGCCCATATCCACCCAGCCGTGCGCGAGCGCGTCGGCGGCTATCACCGCGACCTGGTGGCCGAAGTGCAGGCCGCCGTGGCGGTCAACACCGTGGTGGTGGTCGGCATGGGCTTGAATCCTTTCCCGCGCAAGGCCCGCAAAATCCTCGACGGCCTCGGCACTCCCTACCAATACCTGAGCTATGGCAACTACCTGTCCGAATGGCGTCCGCGCACGGCGCTGAAGATGTGGACCGGCTGGCCGAGCTTCCCGATGATTTTTGTGAAAGGCATGCTGATCGGCGGCGCCGACGATCTGCAAAAGCTGGTCGAGCAGGGCGAATTCGCGCGCATGGTGGCCTGATGCAAACGCTGGCGTTGCTGCCCGGCCAGCGCTTCACGCGCGAACTGGATACGCGCACCGGCTATCCGGAATTGAAAATCGGCTAGTCGGGATCGACTTCGTAGAGCTTGTCGGTGAGTTCCTTGAGCGGTGCCGGCACGGCGTCCAGGTGGTAGTGGATGGCGTGCGCCTGCGGGCCCTGGTCCACCTGCAGGTCGTACAGAAAATCCGCCGAGTTTGGCGCGGGCTTGAGCAGCGTGTCCGGCAGCGCGAAAAAGTCGCAGGCGCTCAGCAGGTGCTCCAGCTCATGCGCCTGATGCGGCGGCAGCAGCGACAGATCGACGGTGCGCGTCTGCGCGCCGGCCGGGCCGGTAAATCCTCCGGTGCATCGCAACGATAAACGTGTCATACGATTTCTCCTAAACGACGCCGACCACTTTCCAAGCCGCCTGCACCGCATGCTGCTCGGCCGAATCGGCGCCGTACAGCAGCGTGGCCGCCTGCGTGGTGGCCTTGGCCATGTCGGCAAAGGTGGCGTTCGACGTCAGCAGGCCGAGCGCCTTGTACCAGACCGGACCGGCCTTGTCCCACGCGTTGCCCTTGAGCGCGATGGCCGCCGCGTAAAACGCATGGTTGGGAATGCCCGAATTGTTGTGCACATCGCCGCCGTCCACATATCCTGCCATGGTTTTCGGTTGCTCGTCGCCCGGCCAGGTTAATTCTTTGTTGCCGGGATCGGCCATCGAACGCAGCGCCTTGCCGACGCTGGGCGCCAGGATGCCGGCGCCGATCAGCCAGTCGGCCTGCTCGACGGTTTGCTTGAGCTTCCATTGCTTGACGATGCTGCCGAACACGTCCGAGATCGATTCGTTCAGTGCGCCGCTCTGGTTTTCGTAGACCAGGCCGCCGGGCACCGCATGTTGGGTCACGCCGTGGGTCAGTTCGTGGGCGATGACGTCGAGCGCGCCGGTGAAGCCGAGGAACAGTTTGCCGTCGCCGTCGCCGTAGACCATTTGCTGGCCGTTCCAGAAGGCGTTGTTGAACTTGTTCAGATAGTGGACGGTGGAATCGATGCGCAAGCCCTTGTTATCGATGGAGTTGCGCTTGAGGACTTCGCGAAAGAAATCATAGGTGGTGCCGGCGCCGTCGTAAGCCTGGTTGACGGAGGCATCGGCCACCACCACGCCGCCTTCGCTGCGCGCCAGCTTGCCGGGCAGGGTGGATTTGTGCCTGGCGTCGAAGACGGTGCGGCGCTTTTCGCCGACCGAGGTGACGCCACCGGACGGGGCCGGAGCGACCGCACGCTGGCCGCGCAGGTAGGCCGAGGTTTCGCACTGGTCCAGCAGCAGGCAGCGGTCCACCGGCGAGGCGGCGGCATCGGCCAGCTTGCGCAGCATATTGGACGAGATGATGAAGCAAGTGCAGCTGTGCGGCTCGGTCGCCATGATGATCTCCTTCGGAATTGCAATTGTGTCTTCTTTATACACTTGTTTGCTGGGGCGGGATGTCACGATTGCGTTGGTGCGGCAGCATGAGGCGCAGCGGGTTTAAAGTAGTGGTCGAAGAATGGAGGTCATATGAAATTTCCCGCTACTTTTACGTCTGAAGAAGGAAAAATTGTTGTGCGATTCCGAGACATTCCGGAGGCGATCACTCAAGGTGACAACGAAGCCGATGCTATGGAGATGGCCGAAGACGTGTTGATCTCTTCGATGGACTTCTACTTTGAAGATCAGCGCCCGGTGCCGCTGCCCTCGGCATCCGCTCCGGGTGAACGGCTAGTGTCGTTGTCGCCAGGTCTTATGCAGAAAATCCTCGCGCACAACAAAATGTTGGCTTCCAAAATCAGCACCGCAATGTGAGCGAGTCCCATGAGGGACATTGTTTTATAAAAATGATATTCTTGCATGATGTGCCAGGCAGCCATCAGGAGAATATTTTGCCATCCATTACCTTTTCAACCTATGCAGCCGTATTCGATTTTAAACAGATGGATCCGGAGACCGGCGAGGAAGGGCTCTTCGTTGAAGACCCTGCCATTCTGAAAACGCTGGACGGCCTCTGTTACGACGAGGAAGTCTTTTCGGACTTTCTGTTCGACGGCGAAGATGCTGGCGAGCTGGAAGACGCCGGCATCAGCGGCGGCAGCCTGGACTTCACACTCGACAGCGCCACTGGCCGGCTGATCGGCCGCACCGAGTACCGGCTTGAGCGCGCCCTGAACCCGGACCAGATTACAGTGCTGAAGGCCTACACCATCGGCCAATGGAGCGACGGCATCGGCTCCAATTTCTTCCAGGAGCGCATGCGGACAGGTCTTGCACCCCAGATGCTGGTCGCCGATGAAAGCGCGGTCCAGGTGGCACAGCTGGCGCATTAGATGTCGCGGAGTGGTTCAAATCGGAGTTCTTGCATGCCAAAATTCAGCATTATCTCGTTTGTGTTGGTCCTATTGATAGCCTATGTGCCGGCACAAGCTGAGACCTGGCAACCGTCGTCGGGGCAGGTGCAGGTGCCGATCTGGCCCGGCGCGGTTCCTGATGCGATAGCCGCTCCGAAGGGCGAGTCTGTTGGCCCCGGTACGGGACATGGAGGGTGGATCCAGACTCGCGATGTCAGCCAGCCGACCATGACGGTGTACGCGCCCAAGGGCCAGAACACCGAGGCGGCGGTCGTGGTATTTCCCGGTGGCGGATTCAAGGTGCTGGCCATGGATTTGGAGGGCACTGAAATCTGCGACTGGCTGACCTCGCGCGGCATCACCTGCGTGCTGCTCAAATACCGCGTTCCCAACGGTAACCATCATTGGGATGAAAAGTGCCAATGCCACGTGACGCCCAAGATTCCGCGCGCGCTGCAGGATGCGCAAAGGACGATCAGGCTGATCCGATCCAAGGCAGGGGAACTGCACATCAATCCCAATAAAATCGGGGTGATCGGCTTCTCGGCGGGCGGCTATCTGGTGGCGCAGACCAGCAATATTTTCGCGCTGACGTACAAGCCGGTCGATGCGGTTGACAAGCTCAGCAGCCGCCCCGACTTTGCGGTGGCGCTGTATCCGGGCCACCTGTGCCGCGCCGGCGGCAAGTTCGATCCCAGCATCCGCGTCACCGGGCAGGCGCCACCCACGTTCCTGTTGCAATCATGGGATGACCCGGTCGACCCGATCTGCAACAGCACCCTCTACGCGCAGGCGCTGGACAAGGCGGGCGCATCGGCGGAGGTCCATCTGTTCGCCAAGGGCGGGCACGCCTTCGGCCTCAGGGACAAAGACCATCCGGTGGCGTCGTGGCCGTCGCTGGTTGAAAACTGGCTCAAGGATATCGGGATTCTGTAGGGCGAGGCCGAAGCATGTTCGCGACGATCTGCAGGATTGTTTGCCTCGGCAGCAGCCGGGGCAAGCATCCGAGCAGGCGATTCGCTCCGCCGGGAACGACATGGCTGCGGCCGCGATCCAGTGCCAGCAAGCTGGCATTGACGACCGTATCGGCAGCCATGCGTGTGCCGACCCCAGCCTCCGCAGCGCCGACCACATCAAAGAAAGCAGTATCGGTGGCTCCCGGGCACACGGCCAGCACGCGCACGCCGCGGCTGCGATATTCCTGCCACAAGGCTTCGGAAAAAGAGAGCACGAAAGCCTTGGTGGCGCCATAGATCGCCATGTAGGGCAGGGGCTGCAAGGCGGCGGTCGACGCCACGTTGATAATTGCACCTTCTCCCCGTTGCAACATGGCTGGCAACGCCGCGTGGCTGAGCTCAACTACTGCTCGGCAATTGAGCGCAATCTCGTCGAGCTGCCGTTCCAGCGACAGCGCGTCGAAAAGGCCGTGCGTCGCAAAGCCGGCATTGTTGATCAGGATGTCAGGCGTAAGCCCCTGTCCGCTCGCCTTCGCATGGACGTCGCTGGCGGCGCCGGTCTCGGTCAGGTCGGCCGCCAGAGCGTGAGCCCGGATGCCGTGGCGCTGCGCCAGCTCTTGTGCCAGGGCGTGGAGCTTGTCCTCCGACCGCGCGACAAGTACCAGGTTCGCGCCGCGTGCCGCCAGCGTATTGGCGAAAGCCAAGCCGATTCCGGATGACGCGCCTGTTACCATGATGGTGGTGTTGCGATAGTTGAGTGGTCGCATGATGTAATGATTTGTTGAGAGAGTGCTGACTGTAAAGCGTGGACTTGGGTCCACGGTCAATCACTCTTTTCAACTGTCGGCGTTTCGACGAGAAGGAAACTGGTAATGCGCATTGGGGAGATTGCATCCCGGGCCGGCGTGTCGCGCGACACGGTCCGATTCTATGAACGCATGGGCTTGCTCAGCGAGGCAGCCCAGCCGCATTTGAGCAACAACTACAAGGAGTATTCGGCGCAGGCGTTGCGGCGCATCGAGCTCATTACCCACGCCAAGGCACTCGGCTTTACGCTGAAGGAGATCGCCGATGTGATCGGCGCCTGGGAGCAGGAAGCGCTGGCGCCAAGCACAAAACGCCTGCTGATCCAGGAAAAAATTCGTGAAGTGGAGAACAAGGCGCACTCGCTATCCGTGCTACGCGTTGCGCTGTCAGCGGCGTTGGACAAAGTGGAAAGCGGCTGCAGCGACGAGGAACCAGCGCGGCAGGCGGGGTGACGTGACGGATTGGGCGCTCAGCGCGACCGGCCCCGGCGCAGCGGATCGAGCAGGCTGCGCAGGTCGTTGTGGTCGAGCTCATACATCAGCGCGATCAGGCCGCCCAGTTCGCCGGAGGGGAAGCCTTCGCGCGCGAACCAGCCCAGGTAGTGGCCGGGCAGGTCGGCGATGACGCGGCCTTTGTATTTACCGTACGGCATTTCACGCGTCAGCAGCAGGGCAAGTTTTTCGGAATTCATGGTCGGGCTACAGTACAATCGGGTTGCTATTTTAACTATCTTAACTCTGACCGAAGAGGACTGTGATGTCATTCAAAGCCGTTTTGCTGCTGTGCGCGCTGGCCGCACCGATGGTGGCGCAAGCCGATCCACAACCTATCCCGGCCGCCAAGCGCGCCTACATCGGCGACTGGAAGGGCAAGGACATGGAGCTTAACATCGAAGCGGGCGGCAAGCTGCACTACAAGCGCAACCAGCCGGGCAAGAATATCGATCTCAACATCGATATCATCGCCTTCAATGGCGACAGTTTTGACGCCGGCGTCGGCATCATCCGCAGCACCTTCGTCGTCACCCAGCCGCCGCATCTGCACGATAAAAAGATGAAAATGACTGTCGATGGCGTCGAGTTGACCAAACTGGAGTAATGATTATTGCCCTGGACTCAAATATCTTTGCTGTTTTTGAGTCTTTTTCTCATTAAAGAAAATCCCGATACTGCATGACATTAACTTTTCAGGAGTGAATGTCATGCCTATTGCCTTGCTGGCGCTGACCATCAGCGCGTTTGCCATCGGGACCACCGAATTTGTCATCGTCGGCCTGTTGCCGACCATCGCCGCCGATCTGGGCGTGAACCTGCCGTCGGCCGGCCTGCTGGTCAGCCTGTACGCGCTGGGCGTCGCCGTCGGCGCGCCGGTGCTGACCGCGCTCACCGGCAAAGTGCCGCGCAAGGCGCTGCTGGTGTCGCTGATGGTGCTGTTCACCCTCGGCAATCTGCTGGCGTGGAAAGCGCCCGGCTACGAATCGCTGGTGATCGCCCGCATCCTCACCGGCCTGGCGCACGGCGTGTTCTTCTCGATCGGCTCGACCATCGCCACCTCGCTGGTGCCCAAGGAAAAGGCCGCCAGCGCGATCGCCATCATGTTCACCGGCCTGACCGTGGCGCTGGTGACCGGCGTGCCGCTGGGCACCTTCATCGGCCAGCACTTCGGCTGGCGCGAGACGTTCCTGGCCGTGTCCGCCTTGGGCGTGCTGGCCTTCGTCGGCAGCCTGCTGTTCGTGCCCTCGACCATCAAGCACAGCAAGCCGGCCTCGCTGCTGCAACAGGTCAAGGTGCTGGGCGAGCCGCGCCTGCTGCTGGTGTATGCGATCACCGCGCTGGGCTACGGCGGCTCGTTCACCGCCTTTACCTACCTGGCGCCCATCCTGCAGGACGTCACCGGTTTCAGCGCCAACACCGTGGGCCTGGTGATGCTGGTGTACGGCGTCTCTGTCGCGGTGGGCAATATCTGGGGCGGCAAGCTGGCCGATAAGCGTGGTCCGATCGGCGCGCTGAAGATCATCTTCCTCGGCCTGGCCGCCGTGCTGTTCGTGCTGAGCTTTGCCGCGCCGTACAAATGGCTGGTGTTGGCGACCGTGCTGGCGTGGGGCGCCGTGGCCTTCGGCAATGTCGCCGGCTTGCAGGTGTATGTGGTGCAGCAGGCCGAACACTACACGCCGCGCGCCGTCGACGTGGCCTCGGGCCTGAACATCGCCGCCTTCAACGTCGGCATCGCCGGCGGCGCCTGGGGCGGCGGGCTGATCGTCGATCACTTCGGCCTGGTGCATACCGGCTGGGTTGGTGGTTTGGTGGTACTGGGCGCGTTGGGCCTGACCGTGCTCAGCGGCCGCCTGGACCGGCTGAATCCACGGCCAGCCAGTGTCGGCGGCGAGAAATCGCTGCCTGCGCTAGCCCACTAAAAAGAGGACCGGCCGCGCAGCCAGCGCGGCCGGTGTATATTGGCGGCGAATTGAATCATTGGATCGCCTCCTCATGTCTGCTGTTTCCCTGTTTTGCCTCGTGTTCGCCTATTTCGCCTTGCTGCTGGCCGTGGCCTGGCGCACCTCCCGCAACGCCACCAACGACAGCTTCTTCATCGGTAACAAGCAGAGCAACTGGATGCTGGTCGCGTTCGGCATGGTCGGCACCACGCTGAGCGGGGTCACCTTCATCAGCGTGCCCGGCGCCGTCGGCCGCGACGGCTTCGGCTACCTGCAAGTGATTTTCGGCTACGTGCTGGGCTACGTCGCCGTCGCCTGCATCCTGCTGCCGCTGTACTACCGCCTCAAGCTGACCTCGATCTACACCTACCTCGACCAGCGGCTGGGCCACCGCTCCTACCAGAGCGGCGCCGCCTTCTTCATCCTGTCGCGCACCTTGAGCGCGTCGGCGCGGCTCTACCTGGTGGTCAACATCCTGCAAGCGACCATCCTCGACAGTTTGGGCGTGCCGTTCTGGCTGACCACGCTGGCGATCCTGGCCATGATCCTGCTGTACACCTACGAAGGCGGCGTCAAGACCATCGTCTGGACCGACACGCTGCAAACCGCCGGCATGCTGCTGGGCCTGGTGATCTGCGCCGGCTGGCTGCTGGCCCAGCTGGACCTGAGCCTGCCCGCCAGCCTGGCGGCGATGGAGGCGCGCGGCTTGACCAAGGTCGTCACCACCGCGGTCGACAGCCCCGCGTATTTCTGGAAGCAGGTGCTGGCCGGCTTCTTCATCGTGCTGGCGATGACCGGCATGGACCAGGAGATCATGCAGAAAAATATCTCGGTGCGGACGCTGCGCGATTCGCAAAAGAACATGCTGCTGCTGACCGTGATCCTGACCGGCGTACTGCTGCTGTTCATGTTCCTCGGTGGCCTGCTGACCCTGTACGCGCCCACGGTGGGCCTGGCGGCGACCGGCGACAGGCTGTTCCCGGCGGTGGTGATGCAGCACATGCCGGCCGCCGTGCAGCTGATCTTCTTCATCGGCCTGGTGTCCGCACTGTTTCCCAGCGCGGACGGCGCCATGACCGCGCTGACCTCGACCTTCTGCATCGACATCCTCGGCATGCAGCGCCGCACCGACCTGGCGGACGCGGCCAAGGTGCGCCTGCGCCATCGCGTCCACCTGGGCTTCTGCGCGCTGTTCCTGCTGCTGGTGCTGCTGTTCAAATGGGTGGACAACGCCAGCATGATCGGCCTTGTGTTGAAGCTGACCGGCTATACCTATGGCCCATTGCTAGGCCTGTTCGCCTTCGGCATCCTGACCCGCCGCAGCGTGCGCGACCGCTGGGTGCCCTTGGTTGCGCTGGCCGGACCGACCCTGTGCTATGTTATTGATTGCAATCAAAAATTTCTGTTCGGCAGCTATCGGCTGGGCCTGGAGTTGCTTATCATGAACGGCTTGCTGGTGTTCGCCGGGCTGCTGCTGATCTCCAAACCGAGACAGTAACGATGGCATGCAGTATCATTCTTGCAAATTACGCAATCACTTGGAGTACAAATGAGCAGATCCCCGTTTTCCTACATTCGTAGCGGCTTCGCCTTTTGCTGGCGCGCGCTGGACAGCGGCCGCCGCGCGTTGCTGAACCTGCTGTTCCTGCTGGTGCTGATTGTGCTGCTGTATGCCATCTTCGGCGGCGGCGCCAAGCCGCTGTCGCCCAAGACCACGCTGGTGCTGAACCTGAAGGGCCAACTGGTCGAACAGTCCAACAACAACGCGCGCGACGCGCTGCTGACCAGCGTGCGCGGCGGCGAGACCCACAAGATGATGCAGCTGCGCGACGTGCTGTCCGTGCTGGAGGCGGCCGCCAAGGATCCCGAGATCACCGGCGCCGTGCTGTTGACCGACGAGATGGAAGGCGGCGGCCAGGCCATGCTGCGTGAAGTGGCGGCCGGCATCGACCGCTTCAAGGCTTCCGGCAAGCCGGTGGTGGCCTGGGGCGCCAGCTTCGATCAACGCCAGTACCTGCTGGCCGCGCACGCCAGCGAGGTGTATCTGCACCCGATGGGCATGGTGCTGCTGGAAGGCTTTGGCCGCTATCGCAACTACTACCGCGATGCGCTCGACAAGCTGGGCGTGACGGTCAACCTGCTGCGCGTCGGCACCTACAAGAGCTTCGGCGAACCCTATATCGCCAACGGCCCGTCGCCGGCCGCGGTCGAGGCGGAATCGTACCTGAACAACGCGCTGTGGGCTTCCTACACCGGCGACGTCGAGAAGGCGCGCAAGCTGCCGCAAGGCCAGGTCATGAAAACCATCAACGACCTGCCGGCGCAAGTGGCCGCCGTCAACGGCGACCTGGCCAAGGTGACCCTGTCGGCCAAATGGGTCGACGGCCTGAAGACCAAGGATGAAGTGCGCGACATGATGATCAAGCGCGGCGCGCTCGACACCGAGGGCAAGACCTTCCGCCAGATTAACTTCGAAGACTACCTGGCCCGCGTGCACACCAAGTTCACCGGCGACGCCATCGGCGTGATCGTGGCGCAGGGCGAAATCAGCGACGGCAGCACCGGCCCAGGCGCCATCGGCGGCGACTCCACCTCCAAGCTGATACGCGCCGCGCGCGAGGACGACCATATCAAGGCTGTGGTGCTGCGCGTCGACTCGCCTGGCGGCAGCGCCTTCGCATCGGAGCTGATCCGCCGCGAGCTGGAACTGACCCGCGCCGCCGGCAAGCCGGTGGTGGTCTCGATGGGTAACGTCGCCGCATCCGGCGGCTACTGGATCTCGATGTCCTCCGACGAAGTGATCGCCGACCCGAACACCATCACCGGTTCGATCGGCGTGTTCGCCATCCTGCCGACCGCCGACAAGGTGATCGACAAGCTGGGCATCCACACCGCCGGCCAGCCGACCACCTGGCTGGGCGACGCCGGCAATCCACTGCGTCCGCTGGATCCGCGCTTCGGCCAGGTGATCCAGGGCAGCATCAACCACATCTACGCCGAGTTCACCGGCCGCGCCGCCAAGGCCCGCAAGACCACGCCGGAGAAGATCGACGCCGTGGCGCAGGGCCGTGTATGGACCGGTACGCAAGCCAAGGAGCGCGGCCTGGTCGACACGCTGGGCAGCTACAACGACGCGCTCAAATCGGCCGCCAAGCGCGCCAAGTTGACCGACTACCGCGTGGTGTATATCGAACGCGAAGCCAGCAAGTTTGACCGCATCATCGACATGGTGGGCGGTTCGGCGGCGCAGGCGGTGGCGCAGGCCATCGGCGCACAGGTCAAGCTGGGCGTGACCGCCAGCACCGGTTTGCCGCCTCACGCGGCGGCTGGCATCGTCAACGACCTGGGGTGGCTGTCGGAGATCACGGCGGCGCACAAGCCTTTCACCGCGATCACCCACTGCCTGTGCGAATCGCCTTGACATGAGCGGCGGGATCGCCATCCGCGCCGCAATGCGCGGTGACGAGGAGGCCTTGTCCGCAGTGGGCAAGGCCAGCTTCCTCGAAGCGTTCGCCGGCATCCTCGACGGCGGCGACATCATCGCGCATTGCGAGCGCCAGCACGCGGCGTCTGTCTACCGCGACTGGCTGGCCGACGACGCCATGCGCATCTGGCTGGCGGAAGCCACACCGGGCAGGGCGCCGATAGGCTACCTGGTGCTGGCGCCGGCCAAGCTGCCGGTGGCCGATCCGCGCGCGGACGACCTGGAAATCAAACGCATCTACCTGCTGCACCGCTTTCACGGCCAGCGCGTCGGCAAGCGTTTGATGGATGCGGCGGTGGCGGAGGCGCACGCACGCGGCGCGGGCCGCGTGCTGCTGGGCGTGTATGCGGAGAATCACGACGCGCTGGCGTTCTACCAGCGCTGCGGCTTTGAACGGATCGGCCAGCGCACCTTCCGCGTTGGCGATACCGATTACGATGACATCATGTTGGCGCTGTCGCTAGCGGCAATATAATCTCGAAACTGCTGCGGCCATCGGGCATCAGCACGCAACGGGCCTCGCCACCGTGACGGCGAGCGATCTGGCGCACCAGCGCCAGGCCGAGGCCCGCGCCGCTGTTGTCGCGCGTGCCGCGCCGGCGGTAGAACGGTTCAAACACCCGTTCGAATTCCGCTTCCGGTATCCCCGGACCACTATCCCAAACCGCCAGCGTGGCCAGCTTCTCGTCGCAGGCGATGCTGACGTGCGCCGGTGGCACGCCGTGGCGGTGCGCGTTCTCCAGCAGGTTGCGCAGCAGCCGGCGCAGCAGGCGCGGGTCGCCCTGCATCATGGCGGAGGCGCCGTTGAGCACCGCGTCGTCGTAGCGCGCGCATTCCTCGGCGGCCAGCGCCAACAGATCCAGCTCTTCCAGTTCCGCGTTGTCGCAGACGGCGCCGAGACGGCTGGCCAGCAGAATCTCGTCCAGCAGGTCGTTCAACTCGGCGATGTCCTGTTCCAATCCGGCGCGGCGTTTGGGATCGACGCTGTCCTTGATCAGTTCCAGCGCCAGGCGGATGCGCGCCAGCGGCGTGCGCAGCTCGTGCGAGGCGTTGGCCAGCAGCGTCTTGTGCGCGCCCACCAGTTGCTCGATCTGGTCGGCGGCGCGGTTGAAGCTTTGCGCAAGCCGCGCGATTTCGTCCTTGCCTTCGACAGGCACGCGCGCCGTCAGGTCGCCTGCGCCCAGTGATTCGACGCCTTGCTGCAAGCGCTCCAGCCGCTTGGTCAGCCGCCGTACCAGCGGGAAGGCGGCGATGCCTATGCCCAGCGCCAGTAGCAGCAGGGCGTTGTGCAGGATGGCCTTGGGCCGCGTGAAGCCCAGCGGCTCGCTGGACAGCAAACGGCGGCCATCCGGCAGGCGCACATAGGATTCGGGCGGCGGACCGCCCATGTCGTGCTGCCTCCAATGTCGCGAGGGAATGAGTATGCCGACCACCGCCAGCGGTTCCCAGTTGCGGGTGTACAGCGTCATGTTCGCATTCAGGCCGGCGGCCATGCGCGCCAGTGCGGCCTGTTGTTCGGCCGGCGGCGCATTGGCCGGCGCCAGCGAGTTCTGGATCACCATCGCCAGCGTGGCGTTGGAGCGTTCCAGCGGCCCGCCGCTGCGGTGCCACACCAGCACCACGGCCAGCGCGAACAGCAGCAGGCTGAAAAGCAGGGCCACGTAAAAACGGAAGTAGAGGCGTGGCAGGCCCCAACTGAAGCGTGAGGCGGCCATCAGTCCTGCACCTTGGCGAACAGGTAGCCGGCGCCGCGCACGGTGATGATGCGGCGCGGTTTCTTGGGATCGTCTTCGACGGCGGCGCGGATGCGCGACATGTGGACGTCGATCGAACGGTCGAAGGCTTCCAGCGGTTCGCCCTTGAGCAGCTCCATCAGGCTGTCGCGCGACAGCACGCGGCCGGCGTGGCGGGCCAGCACCAGCAGCAGGTCGAACTGGTAGGAGGTCAGCTCGCACGATGCGCCGTCCAGCCGCGCGGCGTGGGCCGCCGGGTCGATCTCCAGCCGGCCGAAGCGCAGGAATTCGGCGTCGCGCTGGGCCGCGCCGTCGGGCTGGTGGCGGTGCTCGACGCGGCGGCGCAGGATGGCGCGCAGGCGGGCCAGCAGCTCGCGCGGTTCGAACGGTTTGGGCAGGTAGTCGTCGGCGCCGATCTCCAGGCCGACGATGCGGTCGATGGCGTCGCCGCGCGCGGTCAGCATCAGCACCGGAATGTCGGACACGGCGCGCAACTGGCGGCAGACATCGAGGCCGTCCATATCGGGCAGCATCAGGTCCAGGATCACGGCGTCGACGTCGCCGGCCGCGATGTGCTCCAGCGCAGCGCGGCCGTTGGGCGCGTGCGTGACGCGAAAAGCCGCCTGGCTCAGATACTCGGTGAGCATCTCGGCCAGGCGGGGGTCGTCTTCGACCAGCAGAATATGGTCAGGCATGGGGTTCATGGTTGAGGTTCACGCAGACCATTCTACGGACAGGCGACCCGCTTCACAAGGCGGCTTAGCCGTGACGCCCGTGGCGCTCATGCATCCGGCTCAGGTGGTCGGCCAGCTTCTGGCGCTGTGCCGGCGTAAGGGTATCACCTACATCGGCCAGCAGCTGCACGATGCGCTTCGATGCCTGGTCGGCCAGCGTCACGCCCTGCGCGCGGGTGGTTTCCAGCGCGGAGCGGTCGATGGCGGTGGCGGACATCTGTTCGATCAGCTGCTTGTGGATCTGGGGCAGCTGCTCGTGCAGTGGCTTGATGTCGGCCATGGCGGCTTTCACCAGCGGCTCGATCTTGGCCTTCTGCGCATCGGTGGCGTCGACTTCGACATACAGGTGCTTGAGCATGCGCTCCATATGGGCGCTGGCGTCGATGGCGGCGTGTGGCCCGCCCATGCTCATGTGGCGTTCGACAGCGAAGGCGCCGACGCCCACGACCAGCGTGGAACCCAGCAGGAATGCGGCGACGGTTTGGCGGTTAAAGATACTCATGTTTTATCCTCGTTTGGTGAATGTGGGAGACAACGAGGCCAGTGTGCGCCGCCAGCGTGAAGCAGCGATGTCGCGCCGGTAAAGATATGTAAAGCTAGCTTAACGCCATGTACGCGCCAAGTGCCCAAAGTCCTTGATTTGTATCGAGTTTGTAACCTCCGGGGAGCTGCGACAGACAGCGGCAGGGGCCTGTGCTAGAGTCCACGCATTGATCGCCATGGTGTATTTGCCATGGACACGCACGCATAAAAAAGGACTAAGATGGAATCGCAAGCCAAGCCGAGTTTGAACGCCGCCCGACCGCAGCGCAGCCGCCGTTCCAAGGTCGTCGGCAGCGTCGTCGCCGTCGCCGCCATGGCGGGGCTGGGCGGCCTGGCGTGGTACCTGACGCACCAGGCGCCGAGCACCGGTGCGCCCGGTGCGCAAGGCGCCGGCGGTCCTCCCGGTCCTGGTGGTCCCGGCGGAGGCGGCGGTCGGCGCGGTGGAGCGGCCACCACGGTAGGCGTGGCGACTGCCGACAAAGCTGACATTCCGGTCACGTTGGAGGCGCTGGGTACGGTGACCGCCGCGGCCACCACCACCGTGCGTCCGCAGGTATCGGGCATCCTGCAGCAGGTGCTGTTCAAGGAAGGCCAGATGGTCAAGGCCGGGCAGGTGCTGGCGCAGATCGATCCGCGTCAGTTCGAAATGGCGCTGTTGCAGGCTTCCGGCCAACGCCAGCGCGACGAAGCGCAACTGGAAAACGCCAAGCTGACGCTGAACCGCTATCGCACGCTGCTGGGCCAGGATTCGATCGCCCGCCAGGACGTGGACACGCAGGCTTCGCTGGTCAAGCAGCTGGAAGGCACCGTCATGACCGACCGCGCGCAGGAAGGCACGGCCAAGCTCAATCTCGGCTACACCAAAGTGATCGCGCCGATCACCGGCCGCGTGGGCTTGCGCGTGGTCGATATCGGCAACCTGGTGAGCTCCGGCGACGCCAACGGCCTGGCCGTGATTACCCAGCTCTCGCCTATCGATGTGGAGTTCTCGATCCCGCAGGACAGCGTGCCCGGCGTGATGCAGCAGGTGAACGACGGCGCACAGCTGACGGCCATCGCGCTGGACCGCACCCGCACCAATGCGCTGGACAACGGCAAATTCGCGGCCATGGACAACCAGGTCGACGTGCAGACCGGCACCGTGAAGGCCAAGGCGCGCTTCGCCAACGCCAAGTCGACGCTGTTCCCGAGCCAGTTCGTGAACGTGCGGCTGGAACTGCGCACCATCAAGGATGCGGTGATGGTGCCGGTGACGGCGGTGCGCCACGGCGCCAGCGGCGACTTCGTCTACGTGCTCAAGGAAGACAAGACCGTCACCGTCCGTCCGGTCACGCGCGGCCAGGCCACGGTCGACAAAGTGCAGATCGCCAGCGGCCTGCAAGTGGGCGAGCAGGTCATCACCGAGGGCGGCGACCGCCTGAAGGAAGGCGCCAAGGTCACGCTGCCGGGCGCCGGCAAGGGCAAACGCGATGGCGCCGCGGCGGCCGATGGGGCGTCCGCTCCGCATACGGGCGAGCGCCGTCATCGCAAAGAACAGGGCGCGGCACAACAATGAGTCCATCAGCACCCTTCATCCAGCGGCCGGTAGCGACATCGCTGCTGATGCTGGCGATCGTCCTGGCCGGCATCGTCGGCTTCAAGTTCCTGCCGCTGTCCGCGCTGCCGCAGGTTGACTTCCCCACCATCCAGGTGCAGACGCTGTACCCCGGCGGCAGCCCCGAAGTGATGGGGCAGACCGTGACCGCGCCGCTGGAGCGCCAGTTCGGCCAGATGGCCGGCCTGCAGCGCATGAGCTCCACCAGCGCCGCCGGCGTCTCCATCATCACCTTGCAGTTCGGCCTGGGCCAGACGCTGGACGTGGCCGAGCAGGAAGTGCAGGCCGCGATCAACGCCGGCGCCTCGCTGCTGCCGACCGACCTGCCGGCGCCGCCGGTGTACGCCAAGGTCAACCCGGCCGACGCGCCGGTGCTGACGCTGGCCATCACCTCGGACACGATGCCGCTGACCGAAGTGCAGAACGTGGTCAACACCCGCCTGGCGCTGAAGATCAGCCAGGTGTCCGGCGTCGGCCTGGTCACGCTCAGCGGCGGCCAGCGTCCCGCCGTGCGCATCCAGGCGGACACCAACGCCTTGGCCTCCTACGGCCTGGGGCTGGACACGCTGCGCACCGCGATCACCGCCGCCAACGCCAACGGCGCCAAGGGCAGCTTCGACGGCCCGACCCGCGCCTACAGCATCAACGCCAACGACCAACTGGTGACCGCCAAGGATTACAAGGACCTGATCCTGGCCTACAAGAACGGCGCCCCGGTGCGCCTGGCCGATGTTGCCACCGTCAAGGACAGCGCCGAGAACGTCGAACTGGGCGCATGGTCCGGCAACAAGAAGGCCATCATCCTCAACGTCCAGCGCCAGCCTGGCGCCAACGTCATCGCCACCGTCGATGCGATCAAGTCCCGCTTGCCGGAACTGCAAGCCGGCCTGCCGGGCGCGATGAAGGTCGAGGTGCTGAGCGACCGCACCACCGGCATCCGCGCCTCGGTCGAACACGTGGAGATGGAACTGCTGCTGGCCGTGGTGCTGGTGGTGCTGGTGATCTTCGCCTTCCTGCACAGCGTGCGCGCCACCGTGATCGCCAGCCTGTCGGTGCCGATTTCGCTGATCGGCACCTGCGGCGTGATGTATTTGCTCGGCTATAGCCTGAACAACCTGTCGCTGATGGCGCTGACCATCGCCACCGGCTTCGTGGTCGACGATGCGATCGTCATGATCGAGAACATCGCCCGCTACATCGAAGAGGGCGAAACGCCGATGGCCGCCGCGCTCAAGGGCGCCAAGCAGATCGGCTTCACCATCATCTCGCTGACGGTGTCGCTGATCGCCGTGCTGATTCCGCTGCTGTTCATGGGCGACGTGGTGGGCCGCCTGTTCCGCGAATTCGCGATTTCGCTGGCGATCACCATCCTGATCTCCGCCGTGGTGTCGCTGACGCTGGTGCCGATGATGTCGGCGCGCTGGCTCAAGAGCCACGCCGAGGAAAAGCCAAGCCGCTTCGCCCGCCGCTTCCAGCAGTTCTTCGACTGGGTGATCAACCACTACGACCGCTCGCTGACCTGGGTGCTGGCGCACGCCGGCCTGACGCTGCTGGTCGCATTGGGCACGATGGCGCTGACGGTGCTGCTGTACGTGGTGATCCCGAAAGGCCTGTTCCCGACCCAGGACACCGGCCAGCTGCAAGCGCGCTTGGAGACCGGCAAGGCCGTCTCCTACGCCAAGATGGCGGACTTGCAGCAGCAGGCCGTGCGCCTGATCCTGGAAGATCCGGATGTCGGCACGCTCAGCTCCGTGGTTGGCGTGGATGCCGCCAACAATACGATGCTCCACACCGGCAGCATGCTGATCAACCTGAAGCATGAACGCGTCGGCAGCCAGCAGGAGACCATGGACCGCCTGCGCCAGCGCGTGTCCCAGATCCCCGGCCTGACGCTGTACCTGCAACCGACCCAGGACTTGACCATCGACGCCGAATCCGGCCCGACCCAGTTCCGCGTGTCGATCGAAGGCGCGGACAACGCCACCGTCAACCAGTGGGCCACCAAGCTGGCGGAGCAGATGCGCACCAGGCATGAGTTGCGCAACGTGGTGTCGGACGTCGGCGCCAGCGCCAACGCGGCCTACGTCAGCGTGGACCGGGACAGCGCCTCGCGCATGTCGATCACCGCCGCCTCCATCGACGACGCCTTGTACAGCGCCTTCGGCCAGCGCATCGTCTCGACCATCTTCACCGAGACCAACCAGTACCGCGTGATCCTGGAAGCGCGCCGCGACGACATCACCACTCCGGCCGACCTGGGCAACCTGCAGATCCGCACCGGTTCCGGCAAGGCCACGCCACTGTCGGCGGTGGCCACCATCAGCGAGCGCGCCGCGCCGTTGCAGGTGACGCACGTGGCGCAGTATCCGGCCACCACGCTGGGCTTCGACACGGCGCCCGGCGTGTCGCTGGGCACGGCGGTGGACTCCATCAAGCAGGCCGCCGCCGAGATCAAGTTCCCGGCCTCGGTCACGCTGACCTTCCTCGGCGCGTCCGGCGCCTACCAGGCCTCGCTGTCGAACCAACTGTGGCTGATCCTGGCCGCCGTGATCTGCGTCTACATCGTGCTGGGCGTGCTGTATGAGAGCTATATCCATCCGCTGACGATTCTGTCGACGCTGCCGTCGGCCGGCGTCGGCGCCTTGCTGGCGCTGCTGGTCAGCGGCCAGGACCTGGGCGTGATCGGCATCATCGGCATCATCCTGCTGATCGGTATCGTCAAGAAGAACGCCATCATGATGATCGACTTCGCCATCGAGGCTGAGCGGGAGCAGGGCAAGCCGCCGCGCGAGGCGATCCACCAGGCCGCGCTGCTGCGCTTCCGCCCGATCTTGATGACGACGCTGGCCGCGCTGTTCGCCGCCGTGCCGCTGATGCTGGGCTGGGGCGAGGGCTCCGAGCTGCGTCGTCCGCTGGGCCTGGCCATCTTCGGTGGCTTGATCGTCAGCCAGATGCTGACCTTGTACACCACGCCGGTGATCTACCTGGGCTTCGACAGCCTGGCGCGCCGCGTCCGCCGCAAGCTGGGCAACCCGCCGGCGCCGGTTGAAGGTGGTGCGCTGTGAATCTGTCGTCACCCTTCGTCAGGCGTCCGATCGCCACCGTCCTGTTGACGTGTGGCCTGGCGCTGGCCGGCATCGGCGCGTTCTTCGTGCTGCCGGTGGCGCCGCTGCCGCAGGTGGATTTCCCGGTCATCTCGGTCAACGCCAACCTGCCGGGCGCCAGCCCTGCGACCATGGCCACCAGCGTCTCCACGCCGCTGGAACGCCATTTGGGCGTGATCGCCGGCGTCAACGAGATGACGTCGCAATCGAATACCGGTTCGTCCAGCGTGACCTTGCAGTTCGACTTGAACCGCAACGTCGACTCGGTCGCGCGTGAAGTGCAGGCGGCGATCAACGCCAGCCGCGTCGACCTGCCGGCCACGCTGCGCAGCAATCCGACCTACCGCAAGGCCAATACCTCCGGCATTCCGGTGATGATCCTGGCGCTGACGTCGGACACCCGCACGCCGGGCCAGATCTTCGACGCCGTCTCCAACACCGTGCTGCAACGCCTGTCGCAAGTGACCGGCGTGGGCGACGTGGAACTGGGCGGCAGCTCGCTGCCGGCGGTGCGGGTCGAACTGAATCCGTATGCCTTGAACCGCTACGGCCTGTCGGCGGAAGACGTGCGCGCGGCCATCCAGGCCACCAACGCCAACCGCCCACGCGGCGCCTTGCAGGGCAACGGCCGCCGCTTGCAGATCTATTCCGTATCGGCCAACGCCACGGGCGGACGCTCCGCCGCCGACTACCGCAACCTGGTGGTCGGCTGGCGCAACGACACGGCGATCCGCCTGCAGGATGTGGCGCAGGTGATCGACGGCGTGGAGGACAACAACAACCTCGGCCTGTTCAACGGCAAGCCGGCGATCATCGTCATCCTGCGCCCGCAGGCCGGCGCCAACGTCATCGAAACCGTCAACAGCGTGCGCGCGCAGCTGCCGCTGTTGCAGGCGCAGTTGCCGTCGGACGTCAAGATCGACGTCGCCAGCGACAGCACGAATTCGATCCGCTCGTCGCTGAAGGAGATCGAGATCACGCTGATCATCTCCATCCTGCTGGTGGTGCTGGTGGTCAGCGCCTTCCTGCGCAGCGTGCGCGCCACCATCGTGCCGGCGGTGGCGACCATCGTCTCGCTGCTGGGCACCTTCGGCGCCATGTATCTGCTGGGCTTCAGCCTGAACAACCTGTCGTTGATGGCGCTGACGGTGGCTACCGGCTTCGTCGTCGACGACGCCATCGTGGTGCTGGAAAATACCACCCGCCATATCGAGGCCGGCATGGACCGCTTCGAGGCGGCGCTGCTGGGCGCGCGCGAGGTGGGCTTCACCGTGCTGTCGATCAGCCTTTCGCTGATCGCCGTGTTCATTCCGCTGCTGTTCATGGGCGGCCAGTTCGGCGCGCTGTTCAAGGAATTCGCCATCACGCTGTCGGCGGCGGTGATGATATCGCTGGTGATCTCGCTGACCACCACGCCGATGATGTGCGCCTGGCTGCTCAAGCCCGGCCATGTCCACGCCAAGCCGCCGGGCCCCGTCGCCCGCTTCTTCGAGCGCGGTTTCGACTTTATCCTCAAGGGCTACGAGCATAGCCTGGACTGGGCGCTGTCGAGCGTCTGGCTGGTGATGCTGAGCCTTGTGTTCGTGATCGGCCTGAACTTCTACCTGTTCGCGGCGATACCCAAGGGCGGCTTCCCGCAGCAGGACACGGGCCAGATCAACGGCGGCATCCGCGCCGACCAGAGCATCTCGTTCCAGGCCATGCAGGGCAAGCTGAAACAGCTGGTCGACATCATCAAGGACGATCCCGATGTCGCCACGGTGGTCGGCTTCACCGGCGGCCGTCGCGCCGGCGGCGGTTTCATGTTCATCAACCTGAAGCCGGCCAACCAGCGCAGCGTGGCCGGCCAGGCGGTGATCGCCCGCCTGCGTCCCAAACTGGCCAAGGTGACCGGCGTGAGCCTGTTCCTGAGCCCGGTGCAGGATCTGCGGGCCGGTGGGCGCCAGGCCAATTCGAACTACCAGTACACGCTCAAGAGCGACAACCAGGCCGATTTGAAGAAGTGGGCCAGCCGTCTCGCCGATGCGATGAAGGGCCAGAAGGCGCTGACCGATGTCGACACCGACCAGGCGGACAACGGCGTCGAGACCTTCGTCACCATCGACAAGAACAGCGCCTCGCGTCTGGGCCTGTCGGCACGCGACGTGGACAACGCCTTGTACAACAGCTTCGGCCAGCGCCAGGTGGCGACCATCTATTCTGAGCTGAACCAGTATCACGTCATCATGGAAGTGCCGCGCGAGTTTGCCAAGAGCCCGGAGGCGCTGAAGGATGTGTATGTGCCGTCGAAGGGCCTGCCGGCGCCGAGCGCCAGCAATCCCAACGGCGCACCGGTGGCGCTGACTGCTGCCGGCAGCACCAGCACAACCAGCGCCACCCCGGCCAACGTGGCCGCACCGGCGGTCAAGGATGCGTCGTCAGGTTCCGCGCTGAGCACCAAGGCCACCACGATGGTGCCGCTGTCGGCGCTGGCCAGCTTTGCCGAAAGCTCGGCGCCGACCTCGATCAACCACCAGGACGGCGAACTGGCGACCACCATCGCCTTCAACCTGCAACCGGGTACCAGCCTGTCCGAGGCGGCAGAGCAGATCAAGGCGGCCGAAGCGGAAATCGGCATGCCGAACAATGTGCGCGGCAGCTTCCAGGGCTCGGCCAAGGCCGCGCAGGACAGCAACAAGTCGCTGCCGCTGCTGATCCTGGCCGCCATCGTGGTGATCTACATCGTGCTGGGCATCCTGTATGAAAGCCTGGTGCATCCGATCACCGTGCTGACCACGCTGCCGTCGGCGGGCGTGGGCGCGGTGCTGGCGCTGCTGATCTTCAAGATGGAGTTCTCGACCATTTCGCTGATCGGCATCTTCCTACTGATCGGTATCGTCAAGAAGAACGCCATCCTGATCATCGACTTCGCACTGGAGGCGGAACGCTCGCGCGGCCTGACGCCGTTGCAGGCGGTGCGCGAAGCGTGCCTGCTGCGCTTCCGTCCGATCCTGATGACCACACTGGCCGCCGCACTGGGCGCGCTGCCGCTGGCGATCGGCTTCGGCGAAGGCTCCGAGCTGCGCCAGCCGCTGGGCGTGGCCATCATCGGCGGCCTGATCGCCAGCCAGGTACTGACGCTGCTGACCACACCGGTGGTCTACATCCTGATGGACAAACTGCGTCGCCGCGGCAAGTCCGAACAACATTTAAGCCGCATCCACAGCGAAGCGCCAAGCACACCATGAACACATACGCACCATCCTTCCGCTACTCTCTGATCGCGCTGGCGGCGCTGTTGGCCAGCGGCTGCGCGGTCGGCCCGGCCTATCAACTGCCGTCCACGCCGCAGCCGTCGGCCTACAAGGAAACCGCCAGCCAGGCCGAGAAGGTCGCCGCCGGCTGGACCGTCGCCGCGCCGGCCGACACGCTGGAACGCGGCCCGTGGTGGCAGCTGTTCGGCGATCCGCTGCTGAACCAGATGGCCGACAGCATCGAAGTCTCGAACCAGAACGTCGCCGCCGCCGTCGCCAGCTACGCGCAGGCACGGGCGCTGGTCGAGCAGCAGCGCGCCTCGCTGTTCCCGTCGGCGACACTGAACGGTAGCGCCAACCGCTCCGGCGGCGGTGGCGACACACCAACCGGCAACCAGTACCGCGCCAACATCGGCGGCAGCTGGGAGCCGGACGTCTGGGGCAAGCTGCGCGCCGGCGCCAACAACGCCAAGGCCGGCATGCAGGCCAGCGCCGCCGAACTGGCCGCCGCGCGCCTGTCGGCGCAGGGCGAGCTGGCCACCAACTACTTCTCGTTGCGCCAGACCGACGCCCAGAAGGCGCTGCTGGACGCCACCACCGAAGGCTACGCGCGCGTGCTGCAAATCACGCAGAACCGCTTCGACGCCGGCATTGCCGCCAAGTCCGACCTGCTGCAAGCGCAAACCCAACTGGCCAACGCCCGCATCGACCAGGTCACCTTGGGCCGCCAGCGCGCCACGCTGGAGCATGCGATCGCGGTCCTGCTGGGCAAGGCCGCCAGCGATTTCGCGCTGCCGCCGGCGCCGTGGAAAGTGGTGGTGCCGGACGTGCCGACCGGCGTGCCGTCGACCCTGTTGCAGCGCCGCCCGGACATCGCCGCCGCCGAGCGCCGCGTGGCCGCCGCCAATGAGCAGATCGGCGTGGCCCGCAGCGCCTACTTTCCGAGCCTGAACCTGACCGGCTCCGTCGGCTACGGCTCCAGCTCCACCGGCGGCTTGTTCAACGCTTCAAACAGCTTGTGGTCGCTGGGCCTGTCGGCGGCGCAGACCTTGTTCGACGCCGGCGCCACCAAGGCCCGCGTCAGCGGTGCCGAGGCGCAGCGTGACGCCGCCATCGCCCGGTACCGCCAGACGGTGCTGAGCGCCTTTGCCGACGTCGAGAACCAGCTGGCCGCGACCCGCGCGCTGGCCCAGCAGCAGGACCTGCGCAAGATCGCCTCCGAGGCGGCCGACCAGGTCGAGGCGCAGATGCTCAACCGCTACCGCGCCGGCCAGGTTGGTTACACCGACGTGGTCACCGCGCAGAACACGGCATTGGCGGCGCGCCGCGCGCTGGTGCAGTCGCAGGCCGACCGCCAGACCACGGCGGTGGCGCTGATCCAGTCGCTGGGCGGCGGCTGGCATGCGGCAAGCGAGTAGGGCGGTGTAGCGCGGGCGACACAGTTTGGTGTTTGGGTGCGGTGTTTGTATAATCATCTGGCAAGATGTAAACAAATACCACTTTTTCCGAGACGCCTGACCGCCGGGGCAGGGTTGTTCCGGCGGTCGGCTAGCTATGATGACGAAACAAACCGCTCACGCATCCGCTGTCGCCGCCATCGACGTCCCGAAGGCGAAGCCCGCCCACGGCCTGGTGCCGGTGGTGGGTATCGGTGCGTCTGCCGGCGGCCTCGATCCGATCTGCGAATTCCTGGTCAGCGTGCCACCGGCCAGCGGCTTCGCCTATGTCGTCGTGCAGCACCTCGATCCGACCCACAAGGCCATGCTGCCGGAACTGCTGCAACGCGTTACGCGCATGCCGGTGCATGAGATCGAGGACGGCATGCCGGTCGAAGCCGACCATGTGTATGTGATCCCGCCCGGCCGCGACCTCGGATTCGATGGCGCCAACTTCGCCGTGCTGCCCGCTTCCGGTCCGCGCGGCCACCACTTCCCCATTGATGGCTTCTTCCACGCGCTGGCCGCGCGCAGCGGCGAGCACGCGGTGGCCATGGTTTTATCGGGCATGGGCGCCGACGGCACGCGCGGCTTGGCCGCGGTGCGCGAGGCCGGCGGCCTGACGCTGGCGCAGCAGCCGGCGTCGGCGCGCTTCGATCCGATGCCGCTCAGCGCCATCGCCGCCGACGTGGTCGACATCGTGGCGCTGCCCGGCGACATGGCGGCCCACGTGGTGGGCTGGTGGAACAGCCAGGAGCCCACCCTGCCGGCGCAGGCGGTAGCCCAGCGCGACGCGCTGCAACAGCTGTTTCAGCTGCTGTTCAAGCAGACCGGCGCCAATTTTTCCGACTACAAGCTCAGTACCGTCTTGCGCCGCATCGACCGCCGCATGAAGCTGCGCCAGTGCGCGACGCTGACCGCCTATGTCGGCTTCTTGCGCGACAATCCGGCCGAAATCGACCTGCTGTTCAAGGAACTGCTGATCGGCGTGACCAATTTCTTCCGCGACCCCAAGGTGTGGGACTACCTGATGGCGACCGCGTTGCCGCAGCTGCTGCAGGCCCATCCGGGCGGCGCCGCTTTCAAGGCCTGGGTGCCGGCCTGCTCGACCGGCGAGGAGGCGTACTCGCTGGCGATCGCCTTCAACGAGGTGCTGGAGCGCGTGCGGCCGGCGGCGCGCTACACGCTGCAGATCTTCGCCACCGATCTCGATGACGACGCCATCGACCGCGCGCGCCTGGGCGTGTTCGGGCCCAATATCGAGGCCGAGATCCAGCCTCACCTGCTGCAACGCTACTTCATGCCGGCCGAGAAGGGCGGCTACCGCATCCGCAAGGATGTGCGCAATACCATCATCTTCGCGCGCCAGAACGTCATTTCCGACCCGCCGTTCACCAAGCTCGATATACTGTGCTGTCGCAACCTGCTGATCTATTTCACGGCCAAGCTGCAAGAGCAGTTGATTCCGTTGTTCCACTATGCGCTCAAGCCCGATGGGCTGCTGATGCTGGGCAGCGCCGATACGCCCGGCCATTTCAACGAGCTGTTCGCGCCGATGTCCAGCGCGGGCCGCATATACCGCCGCCTGGATGCGTCCATCCATCGCGTCGCCAACTATTTTCCGACGCGCGTCAACAGTGTGTCCGTCCCTACAGCCAGCGAGTCTCATCCACCATCCATGAACGGTAATCTCCAAACACAGGTCGAGCAGCAACTGCTCAAGAAGCATACGCCGGCCGCCGTGCTGCTCAATATTCATGGCGATATCCTGTACATCCACGGCCGCACCGGCGCCTACCTGGAACCGGCCGCCGGCAAGGCCAACTGGAACATCCATGCGATGGCGCGCGAGGGGCTGCGGCACGAGCTGGCGGACCTGATCAAGCGCGCGGCGCAGGGCGAGGGCGTGATCGCCGTGCGCGGCCTGATCCAGCGCGACGACGCCGGCAAGCCGTCGCAGGCGCTGGACCTGACCGCCGAGGCCATGCCGGACAACGGTCCCTTGTCCGGCGCCGTGATGCTGACGCTGGCCACGGTGCCGCTGCCGGCGGAAAAGCGCCGCGCGCGCTCCACCAATCCGTATGTGCTGGAGCTGGAACAGCAACTGGCGCAGGCGCGGCTGGAGATCCAGGCGGTGCGCGACGAGATGCAGGCCTCGCGCGAGGAGCTCAAGTCGGCCAACGAAGAACTCCAGTCCACCAACGAGGAGCTGCAATCGACCAACGAAGAACTGACCACCTCCAAGGAAGAGATGCAGTCGCTGAACGAGGAGCTGTACACCGTCAACGCCGAGCTGCAATCGAAGGTCGACGACCTGTCGGTGGTGAACGGCGACATGAAGAATCTGCTCAACAGCACCGACGTCGCCACCATCTTCCTCGACGGCGAGCTGCGCATCCGCCGCTTCACGGACCAGAGCACGCAGATCTACAAGCTGATACCGGGCGACGTGCACCGGCCGCTGAGCGACATCGTCAACGATTTGCAGTATCCCGAGCTGGAGGCCGACGCGCGCGAGGTGCTGCGCACACTGGTGTTCCGCGAGCGCCAGGTGCCGACCAATAGCGGCGGTTGGTATACGGTGCGCATCATGCCTTACCGGACCGTGGACAATGTGATCGATGGCGTGGTCGTCACCTTCATCAACATCACCGAGTCGAAACTGCTGGAGGCTCAGCTACGCTCGATACAGAAAGGATAGGCCCAGCATGAAAAAGCGCCAGCGTCCTGAACTCGATCCCGTGCAGCTGCGCCAGATCGCCGAACTGACGGTGGCGGCGCTGCCGAAAGTAAAGCCGCCGGCCGACGGCGCCGGCAGCGATGAACTCAAGCGCTGGCATGAACTCCAGGTCAGCCAGATCGAGCTGGATATGCAGAACCTGGCGCTGGCCGAGCTGCAGATCGAGCGCGACCTGGCCGAGGAGGGGCGCGAAAGCTACGCCGCGCTGTACGACCAGGCGCCGGCCGGCTACCTGTCGCTCGATGCCGACGGCCGCATCACGCGCGCCAACCACGCCGCCGCCGTGCTGTTGGCGCGCCCGATGTCCGAGTTGGCGGGCCGGCGCTTCGAACAGTTCGTGGCGCCGCAGTCGCAGGCGCTGTTGCGTGGCTTCCTGCTCGACCTGCTCGACAGCGGCGGGCGCGGTGTGCTGGAAGCGCCGCTGTTCGATTCCTACACCCGCAGCGCCATGCGCGGACTGCGCCAGGTCCGCATCGAAGCCAATATGGATGCGGCGGGCCGTTCCTGCCGCATGATCCTGACCGACATCGGCACCGAGGATGTGCGCGAGGATGCGCGGCGGCGCGCCTTCCAGGTACTCGACAGCATCAACGAGGCGGTGCTGGTGTGCGACGCCGAGCAGAATATCGTCTTCGTCAATCCCGCCTTCAGCACGCTGACCGGCTATGCGGTGGAGGAGGCGCTGGGCCGCAACCCGCGCTTCCTGGGCCGCCCGGGCGCCCATCCGGTCGGCTATCACGCCGAGGCGCTGCGCTGCCTGCGCAGCTACGGCAGATGGCAGGGCGAGGTGTACAACCGGCGGCGCGATGGCACGCCGTATGTGGCCTCGATGTCGCTGACGGTGGTGCGCGAAGACGACGGCTCGATCAGCCATTTCATCGGCGTGTTCTCCGACGTCACTGCGCGCCAGCAGGCCGAAGCGGCGCTGTTGAAACTGTCGCGCGAGCTCGATGCGCGGGTCGCTTCGCGCACCGCCGAACTGACCGAGGCCAATCGCCAGCTGATGCTGGAGGTGGTGGAGCGCAAACGCACCGAGGCGGCGCTGCACGAATCGCGCGAGCAGTTGCGCAAGCTGGCCGAGCACATGGAGACGGTCAAGGAAAGCGAACGTACCCGCATCGCGCGCGACATCCACGACGAGCTGGGACAAAACCTGATGGCGCTGCGCATCGACATCTCCATGCTCAGCGTCCGCACCAGCGAACGCCATGCGCGCCTGCATCAGCGGGTGGATGCGGTGCTGGAGAACGTCGACACCACCATCAGCAGCGTGCGCGGGATCATGAACGAGCTGCGGCCGGCGGTGCTGGACCTGGGCTTGCAGGCGGCGCTGGAATGGCAGGTGGGCGAGTTCCGCAAGCGCAGCGGCCTGGCCTGCTCGCTGACGCTGCCGGACGACGGAGTGTTCGCCGTCATCGCGCCGGAGATGGAAATTGTACTGTTCCGCAGTTTGCAGGAGGCGTTGAGCAATGTGCGGCGCCATGCGGGCGCCAGCCGGGTCGAGGTGCTGCTGGCGCGGCGCGACGGCCGGCTGGTGTTCAGCGTCAGCGACAACGGCGTCGGCATCGCGCCGCAGCACCGCGACAAGAACGAGTCGTTCGGCTTGATGGGCATGGCGCAGCGCGTGGAATCGCTGGGCGGGCGGCTCGATATCGGCCAGTATGCGCCGGGGAGCGGCTGCACGCTGACGATGGACTTCGAACTGCCGGCTTGACGATTGGAGCTTATGCGTATGGGCGTCGAATATAGACATTTTGTGGTGGTGGACGATGCACACTGGCGTCCCCAGGGCGACACGGCGGCCAGAGTCGAAGCGGTGCTGCGCGAGTGGTCGCACATAGACGGGGCTGGGCATACGATAGACCTCTCGGCGCCTCAAGAAAATCGCAGTGACACGTCGAACAGCGCGGCTTATCCCGGACCGGGAGTCGCGTTCGTCTATCTCCTGCCTTGGCTTCTGGCGAGGCGGACTCCTGCTGACCTTTGGCAAGGACCTCCCCGCGTTTAGCGAAAAGGTACAAGCACTTCCTTCCCGCGAATTTGTCGCCGCGATCAGTGCCGCGCTACGCGGACAGCTGGTCGAAATAGGCGAGTTTTACTGACTGGCGTCCTCAGGTCTAGCCCGAGCTCCGCAGAAGGAATATACTGCCGCCAGAACTCAAACTGGGGTGTATATCTTGTTAAAATATCTAGTACTTCCGGTGGCCCTGATGGGCGCTGCTGCGGCCCAGGCCGACGAAGGCCAATGGCAGCCATACCAGCTGCCGCAGCTGAAATCCGAATTGAAGCGCATCGGCATCACCATCCCGGCCGAGAAATTGTCCGATCTGTCCAAGCATCCGATGAGCGCCATCGTTTCGCTGGGCGGCTGCTCGGCGTCGTTCGTGTCGGACGCCGGCCTGGTTGTGACCAACCACCACTGCGCGTACAACGCGATCCAGCGCAACGCCACCCCTGAACACAACTACATCGTCGACGGCTACCTGGCCAAGACCCGCGCCGAAGAGCTGCCGGGTGGCCCGAACACGCTGGTCTACGTCACCGACAAGGTCGAAAACGTCACCGCCCGCGTACTCAAAGGCGTCAGCGACACCATGAGCGGCAAGCAGCGCCACGAGGCGGTGGAAAAATCGATCAAGGCCCTGATCGCCGAATGCGAGAGCGACAAGTTCTACCGCTGCTCGGTGCCGGCCTTCCACCGCGGCCTTGAGTACTACCGCATCCGCCAGATGATGATACGCGACGTGCGCCTGGTGTACGCGCCGGCCGACATGATCGGTAACTTCGGCGGCGACATCGACAACTACGAATGGCCACGCCAGGGCGGCGACTACTCCTTCCTGCGCGCCTACGTGGGCAAGGACGGCCGTCCGGCCGATCCATCGCCGGACAACGTGCCTTACCACTCCAAGGACTTCCTGGTGGTCTCCGCCGCCGGCCTGAAAAACGGCGATCCGGTGCTGCTGGCCGGTTACCCTGGCCGCACCAGCCGCTACAAGCTGCCGTCGGAAGTCCGCGCCGCGCGCGACTTCGCCTATCCGGCCAAGGTGGCCGAGATCCAGGCGGACCTGGACGTGATCGCCGCCGCCACCAAGGGCAATCCCGCCGCCGCCGTGCGTTACGCCAGCGTCGACAAGGGCATGAACAACGTGATGAAGAAAACCCAGGGCCTGATGGACGGCTTTGCGCGCAAGGACATCGCCGCCATCAAAGACGTGCAGGACGCGGAGTTCCGCGCCTGGTACGCCAAGCAGCCGGGCGTATCGAAAACCCTGCTGACCGAACTGGATACGGTGATCGCCGCCGAACTGGCGCTGAGCGACGAGGAATTCGGTTACAGCGTCGTCACCACCGGCGACCTGCTGAAGAGCGCCGCCACCCTGTACCGCCTGGCGCGCGAAGGCGCCAAGCCGGATGCGGAACGCGAGACCGGCTTCCAGGAGCGCGACCTGACCTTCATCAAGGCCCGTCTGAACCGGCTGGAGCAATCGTATGTGGGCAGCGTTGACCAGGCGCGCCTGGTAGCCGCCTTGCAGCGCTACGCCAAGCTGCCGAAGTCCATGCACGTCCTCGGCATGGATGCGCTGCTGCCGGCCGTCGATGCGGTGCCTGCCCTGTACGCCAAGTCGTCGCTGGGCGATACCGCCAAGCGCCTGGCGTGGGTGGGCAAGGACGCCGCCGCGCTGGCCGCGTCGGACGACGCCTTCCTGCAACTGGCGGTCAAGCTGGATGGTGTGACGCAGTCGCTGACGGAGCGCCGCAAGGAACTGGACGGCAACCTGGAACGCGTGATCCCGCAATACATGCAGGCCGTGATCGCGTGGAAGAAGTCGCAGGGCAAGCCGGTCTATCCGGATGCGAATTCGACGCTGCGCGTGACCTACGGCACGGTGTCGCCTTACTCGCCTAAGGACGGCATCACCAAAGGTCCGTTCACCACGGTCGAAGGCATCGTCGAGAAGAACACCGGCAAGGATCCGTTCAACGCGCCGAAAAAGCTGCTTGATGCGATCAAGGCCAAGCGCTACGGCCAGTTCAAGGATCCTGTCCTGGGCACGGTGCCGGTCGACTTCCTGACCAGCGCCGACACCACCGGCGGCAATTCCGGCTCGGCGGTGATGAACAAGAACGGCGAGTTGATCGGCCTGAATTTCGATTCGACCTACGAGTCCATCACCAAGGACTGGTACTTCGATACCGCCATCACCCGCGCCATCCACATGGATATCCGCTATATGCTGTGGGTGATGTCGGAAGTGGATCACGCCGACAACGTGCTCAAGGAAATGACCATCAAGTATCGCGCCAGGTAAGCGGCGCCACGGACATGAAAAAGAACGGCGGACTTTCGGGACCGCCGTTTTTTTTTGTTGCTTAGCGCGGATCGGCGCAGTTGCGCGATGGATTGGCCACGCTGCACTTCCATTGCCAGCGGACGTTTACCTGTTCGGCCAGATTGGCGGTGAAGGTGACGCCGGGCGAGGTGACGCTCAGCGTGATCGCATTCCCGGTCAACTGCAGCGGCGGCTCGTTGGTGCCGAACACCGGCTGCAGATTGGCGCCGCCGCCCAGTGTCAGCGTGATCTGGCTGTTGGCGATCACATAGGGCATGTTGTTCCGCAGGTACTGGCCGATCGGGAAGCTGCCGCCTGGATAGTTGACTACTTTGTCGGCCGGGATCAGGCGGTTCAGGCCGACCAGCCAGTTCTGGTCGGGCAGGAAGAAGAATTTCCGCGTCACGCTGGACAAGCCGTCCTGGATGGCGCTGGCGATGCCGGCATCGACCATGCCTTCGACCTTGTTGATCAGGATGTTGCCCAGTACCGGCAGTATCCAGCTGAGGTTGGAGTCGCAGTCGGTGGAGGTCGACAGGTTGCCGGTGATGCCGACCTTGTCGGTCGGGATCACGCCATCTGCAGTGCCGAACTGCGCCGTGACCTTGATGTCACTGTATGTGGTGGTGTTGATGCAGCTGTAGTTGATCACGCCCCATTTGGTGCCGCTGTAGGTGGCCTTGACGCTGTAGCTTAGGCCGCTCATCGTCACAAACACTACGCCGCTGGCGTCGGGACGCAGAGTGATGGTGGGATAGCCGGTGACGGCTCCGCCAGCAAAGTGCGCGCCGCCGCCGTTGATGGCGTTGGCCGCTGCTGCGTTCAGGCCGGATTCGATGCGGTGCGGGGTGTACTGGGCATCGACGATCAGTGCGCCCAGCGGGCCGTTGGCGTTGCGGTTTTCCGAATAGGACAGGCTGCCGTTGTTGAGGCTGACCGAGGCGATGTTCTGGCCGGTTTTGACGACGGGAATAAAGTCGGCGTGGGCTGCGCCGGCAGCCAATGCTGCGGCGAGAAACAGGATTTTGCGCATTCTGGACTCCAGAGAAATTGAGGGATGTTGCTATTTTATGGTGCCATATAGGCAATGACAAATCAATAATAATAAAAAATTAGTAATATTTTTTCTATTGAAATGAGTGGGCGAGCGCAACCGCAGGCCGCCGCTAAATCTTGCTTATTCAGCAGAAAACTCGCATACTGCCGCGGCGATATCACCCACCCTTGGCGGCCGCCACGCCGCACCCACAGACGATGAACGATCCCGTAGTCCTGCTTGGCCTGGCCAACGCGCCTCTAGTCCTGTTTGGCCTGGGCACCACCCCTCTTGAACTGCTGGGCTTCGTGCTGTCGGTGGTGACGGTCTGGTTCAACATCCGCCAGCTGCACTGGGCCTGGCTGTTTGCCATCCTGTCGTCGGCGATTTATGGTTTGGTCTTTTACGAAGCCCGGCTGTACGGCGACATGGCGCTGCAACTGGTGTTCATCGCGGTGTCGGTCTGGGGCTGGAAGCAATGGCTGGGCGGCGTGCCCAGCATGGCCGCTGAGCTGCCGGTGACACGGCTGGATGCGCGCGGCGTCTGGATTTCCGGCGCCGGCTGGCTGGCCGGCTTCGTGCTCCTGTGGGGCTACCTGTCCTGCTACACCGATACCGATGTGCCGAAGGCCGATGCCTTCCTCACGGCCGGCAGCCTGCTGGGGCAGCTGCTGCTGTCGCGTAAAAAGGTCGAGAACTGGCATGTCTGGATCATCGTCGACGTGCTGTACGTGGCACTGTACCTGCACAAGCACCTGGTGCTGACGGCCGTGTTGTACGCGGTGTTCGTCGGCATGGCGGTGATCGGCCTGCGCGCCTGGAGCAACGACCATACGGATGGCCGCAACGGCCGCATGGCGCTGGAATGAGCGCGCAGGCGCCGCTGCGGGTGGCCGTCCTGGGCACCACGTCGTCCGGCAAGTCGACGCTGGCGGCGGCGCTGGCCGAGCACTATCAAACGCTGTGGGTGCCCGAGTACCTGCGCGAGTTCGTCGACACCGAGGCCCGGATACCGGTGGCGGCCGACCAGTTCCACATCGCCGAGACGCAGCGCGACCGCGAGGACGCCGCCGCGCCGCGCGCCGGCAAGTATCTTTTTTGCGACACGGCGCCACTGATGACGGTGGTCTATGGCCGCCATTACTTCGGTGGCTTCGACCAGCAACTGGCCGCGCTGGCGGCCCGCCATCAGCAGGACTACGCTTACACGCTGGTGATGGCGCCGGACATTCCCTGGGTGGCCGACGGCTTGCAGCGTGAATCCGAGGAAGTGAGCGTCATCATCAATCGCATGCTGCTGGACGAGCTGGCGGCGCGTGGGATACCCTATCTGCTGGTGTCGGGCGATCCCGGCGAACGACTATCCCAAGTGGAGCGGCATCTACCATGAAGCAACGGTTGGCGGCGATATTGATGTGTGTGTCCCCGCTGGCGTTGGCCGATACCGGTTACTACCTGGTCTCCACCTACGATGTGGAAGGCCAGGCATCCCTCGACTACAAATACTGGAACGCCCACTACAAGGGCCGCACCGCGGCGGCGCCGGAAATCGGTATCGGCTACGGCGTCACGTCGCGCTGGTACACCGAGGTCTACGCCAAGTGGTTCAAGATGAACGGCGGCGCCGCTCATTGGGTGGAGACGGCCTGGCAGAACGACTACCTGCTGACGCAGGGCCAATACGACTTCGACCTGGCGCTGCACACCAAAGTGGAAAAGGCGCGCGACAACGCCGGCGGCTACGCGTTTGAATGGGGCCCGGTGCTGCAAACGGAAATCGGCCGCACGCAGTTCAACGCCAACCTGTTCTTCCAGCGCGACTATCGCGTGGCGCCGGGCGGCGGCGAACATCCGATGGAGCTGACCTACCAGCTGCAGGTCAAACATAACTGGAAGCCGTGGCTACAGCCTGGCGTGCAGGCTTTCGGCGAAGTGGGGAAGTGGAACGACTGGCTGCCATACCGGCAGCAGTCGCACCGCGCCGGGCCGGCGGTGTTTGGACACCGCGATATCGGCCGGCAGGAGATCAAGTACGAATTCGCTTACCTGGTCGGCAGGAATTCGGCACGCGCAGCGAAGAGTTTTTCGATGCGCGTGCAGTTGATCTTTTAAAGGTCGAACTGGGCCGACACGCGGAAGGTGCGCGAGGCGCCTGGCATCAGATAGCCACCCAGGTCCGGCGTGACGTCGCGCCAGTAGAACTTGTCGAGCGCGTTGTTGACGCTGGCGCGCAGCGTGGTCTGGACGCCGCCGATGCGGGTGGCGTAGGCTCCGCCCAGGTTCAGCACATGGTAGCTCGGCACGAACACCTGGTTCGTCTGGTCGAACGCCTTCTTGCCCGAGTAGATCCAGTTGGCGTTGACCGACAGGCCGGTCACTTGCGGCACCGCGTAGTCGGCGTAGACGGTCGACTTGAATGCCGGGACGTTGGTGACGCGCTTGCCGTCGAGTTTCACCGAGCCGGTGTCGCGCTGCTGCGAGTTGAGCGTGGTGGCCGATACGCCCACCGTCAATTCACGCGAGGCGCGGCCGTTCAGGGCCATTTCCAGGCCACGGTGCTGCGCCTGGCCGTTGTGCACAAAGTAGTTCTGGACATCGGTATATTCGAGGCCTTTGCGGATCTCGAACAGCGCGACGCTGGCGCTCAGGTCAGGACGGATATCAGTCTTGACGCCCACTTCGACCTGCTTCGACTTACCCGGCGCCAGCGCGCGGCCAGGGTTCTTGGTGCCGATCGGCGCGACGCCGCCATGCTCCAGACCCTGCGCATACGAGGTGTAGACCGAAACGTTCGGACGCAGGCTGTACACCAGCGCCACATTCGGCAGCCAGAAGCCGACGTCGGTGTGGGCGTCCGGCAGCATTTTGTCATTTTCGTCCGGGCCGACATATTCAACGCGCTTGACCTGTACGTAGCGCGCGCCGGCGTGCAGCTTGAGCTGCTCGTTGATGTTCAGGATGTCCTGCGCGAACAAGGCGCGTTCGTTGTCGCTGCGGCGCTCGGAAACCGGTTTGCTGGTGCCGCCGTTCGGCGCCACCATGATCGGGTGGTAGATGTTGCTGAACGCGTCGCCTTTCGGGCCGGCCTGGGTGTACAGGTAGTCGCCCCATTTCTCGCTGTTCTTGAACAGCGATGCGCCGCCGGTGAATTGGTGCTTGATCGTGCCGGTGCTGAACTTGCCCTGCACCAGCGCCTGCACCGTCAGCGGCGATTTCTTTTCGCCCAGGCTGACGTAGTCGTAGACGTCATAGTCGCCGTTGTCGCAGTAGCCGGGGTACAGGCCTTGCGCGCCGCAGCCGTAAGGGAAGGCGGTGTAGTCGTCGCGCTTGAACTGGTGCTGGTTGGCGCTGACGGTGGTGCTCCAGTCCGGCGTGAACTTGTACTCGAAGCGTACGCCGATATTGCTGCTGCTGGTCTCGACCGGACGGCTCCACGGCTGGTTGTTGAGCATGGTGTCGGCCGGGATGTTCGGCAGCGTCTCATTGTTCAGCAGCTGGAAGCCGGGCGCGGTCACTTGCGATTTCTTCTGGTAGTCGGCGTCCACTTGCAGCAGCGCCTGCGGCGAGATCTTCCAGTCGAAGGCGGCCGAGATGAACTTGCGGTTGCCGTCGGCGCCCTTGATGTATGAACGCAGGCGCTCGGCGGCGGCGTTGAAGCGGTAGCCGAAGCGCTGGTCTTCAAAGCGGCCGCCCAGGTCGACGGCGCCGTACAGCGTGCCGCGTTCGCGTTCTTCCAACACCACGGTGCGCAGCGGCGTATCGGTCGGGCGCTTGGTGACGTAGTTGACGATGCCGCCCGGCGCCGAGACGCCGGCTTGCAGGCCGGACAGGCCTTTCAACACTTCCAGGCGCTCCTTGTTTTCCAGCGGAATCTGGGTGTCGGCCGAGATGGCCATGCCGTCCTTGCGGTAGCTGGAGGCGTTGTCCAGCTTGAAGCCGCGGATCGAGAACTGCTCCGAATAGCCGACCGCGTTGTAGGCGTCGCCGATGCTGGCGTCGTAGCGCGCGGCGTCGGTGGTG
Source organism: Duganella sp. GW822-FHT06D06 (assembly GCF_058799615.1). Classification (NCBI taxonomy): domain Bacteria; kingdom Pseudomonadati; phylum Pseudomonadota; class Betaproteobacteria; order Burkholderiales; family Oxalobacteraceae; genus Duganella; species Duganella sp. GW822-FHT06D06. The sequence continues at coordinate 217,654 of NZ_JBXALQ010000002.1, read as the reverse complement.
GAGCGAATTTGCAGGTCCAGCATCTGCTGCGAGGTCAGCACGCTGACCGAGGCCGGGGTTTCCAGCAGCGTCGCGTTGGAGAAACCGGCCACACTGGCGCGGCTGGCCTGTGCGCGGGCGCCGGTGATCACCACTTCGGGCATGGCTTGCTCGGCGGCGGAGGTTTCGGCGACGGCGGCGCCGGGAAATGCCTGGAGTACCGCCAGGGCGATGGCGGAAACTGCGAATCTTGGTGTGTTCATGTGCTCTCTCTTTTGTTCTTGGCTGGGAGCCGCGAAGAGAGCCATCAAAGGAGGGGAGAACTACTTTGCGCTTTCCTTCGCTGGCATTATCCAGATCAGGTACGAAGGGTATCTCTCACCCGGCAGCAAAAGCTCCAGGACCCCTAGCGAGGCGCTAGTGTAGCACATGCGGTGCCGTGCGCCGCGATCCGCGCGGCACCGCTACACTTGCGGTTTGCGCCACAAGGCGCCAACGAAGCAGACACAGCTTTTAACGGAGGCGCCATCATGTCAGTACATTTTGGCGACACTCTGCTGCATCGTGCAAGTGAAAGGGCAGGAATGAGGCAGTCGTATCAAGAAGGAAGCTGGTTCGCCATACCGTTGCTGGATGGCGGCTATGGCTGGGGCCTGGTGGCGCGTTTGTCGCCGGGCAGCAAGATCATGCTGGCGTATCTGTTCGGGCCCAAGCTGCCGCGCTTGCCGTCGCTGGAGGAGCTCAACACGCTGCAACCGCAGGACGCGGTCAAGGTGCTGCGGGTGGGCGACATGGCGCTGGCCAGCGGCCACTGGCGCGTGCTGGGCGATATCGTCGACTGGAATCCGGCGCTGTGGCCGATGCCGCAGTTCCTGCGCCGCGCCGACTCGCTCAAGCGCGCCTGGCGCGTGACATATTCGGACGCGGACCCGAGCCGTTCGGAGCGCGAAGAGTCCGTGCCCTACGATACGCAGGGCCTGGAGACGGATTCGCTGTACGGCTATGGCTCGACCGAACTGTTGCTGACCAGGCTGCTGGAGCCGCAGGATCACCCGATCAACCGCAGCAGCAACGACAGCAGCGTCAGTCGCAGCTGACGTTCCAGGCCGCAAACTCGCCGCGGTGCTTGCGCACCGCGACGCGGGCGATGGTGTCGCGGTCGCTTTCAAATACCAGGCTGAACATCACGGGCGCGCCTGTCACCGGCGCCGCCGGCTCGATCGCGCGCAGCGTGAAGGGCAGGGCGCGCTGGCGGATGCATTGCGAGTTGCCGGCGAACAGCAGGCGCGCGCGGCCCAGCAGTTCAGGATACTGGCGCAGCAGCGCCACCACGTCTTCCGGCGGCAGCGCCTGGTCCATCAACACCGTGTGCCGGGCGGCGCTGCAGATGGTCTTGGGCTGGGCCAGCCACACATGCCAGCTCGGCAGCTGGGCCGACTCGCTCCAGCGCTCATCCTTGGGCGCCTTGGCGTCGTAGATAAAACTCGATTTGATTTGCCGGCACAGGTCGACCGCCGAATGGCGCGGCGCCGAATCGACGCGCGCCACCACCTGCCACGGCTTGCCGCGCTGGCGCTGGATCTCGAACTCCGGCGCGAACAGCGGCGGCACCGGGCGCGCGCCCCTGGATTCGGCCAGCATCTTCTGGCGGAAGTAGTCGTCGAAGGAGCTGCGTTCCTCGTCGCTGGCGGCGCGCTGCTCGATGCGCGGCGGCGCGGCCGGCTTGGCCGGTTTGATGGCGGCGGCCGGTCCCGCCGCCGCCAGCAGCACGGCAAAATACATGGCCCGCATCAAGCCGCCTTCATCACGATCTGGATCAGCAGGCCGCCGCCGTCGCGGTTGCGCACGTGCAGCTCGGCGCCGTGGCGCAGCATCACGCGGTCGACGATGGCCAGGCCCAGGCCGGCGCCGTTGGCCTGGCCGCGCGCGGTGTCGAGCCGGGTGAAGGGCTTGAGCAGTTGCTCGATCTGGTCGTCCGGCACGCCGCTGCCGTGGTCCTGCACTTCGACGATGACGCGGCGCGAGGTGTGCATGCCTTTCGTGCTGCACTTGATGTCGATCTCGGACAGTTCGCTGCCGGGCGTCTTGCCGTAGCGGCGGGCGTTCTCGATCAGGTTGTTGATGACGCGCTTGATGTCGGTGGCGTTGCCCATCACGTGGGCGTTGGCGACGATGTCGGTGGTGATGCGCACGTCCGGCAGGCGGCCGGCTTCATGCGCGGTGTCCTGCAGCAGTTCGCTGAGGTCGACGTTGATGAAGCTCGATACCTCGGTCGGCTTGGCGTAGTCGAGGAACTGGCCGATGATGTCGTCCATCTGGCCGATGTCGGACTGGATGCCCTCGCGTGCCTCGTTCGACAGGTTGGCCATCTCCACTTCCAGCTGCATGCGCGCCAGCGGCGTGCGCAGGTCGTGCGAGATGCCGGCCAGGATCACGGCGCGGTCCGATTCCACCTGCTGCAACTGGATCACCATCTGGTTGAAGCTGCGGTTGGCCTCCATGATCTCCATCGCGCCTTTTTCCGGCAGCGGGTCGGGCCGCTTGCCCTGCGCGAAGGCGCGCGTGGCCTGCGTCAGGCGGCGCAGCGGCAGGTTGATCAGGCTGGAGATGAAGGCCGCGCCCAGCAGCGACACTACCGACACCACGCTGGCCCAGCCCAGCCACTGGATGCCGGTCAGGCCGCGGATGCGCTCGCGTTCCAGCATCAGCCAGTAGGCGTCGTCGTCGATCTTGAAGCTGACCCAGAAGCCGGCCACGCCGTTGACGCGCGCCGAGAAGCGGGTGTCCTCGCCCAGCTTGGCCTTGACCAGCTTCTGGATGTCGGGCATCAGCGCATTGTCGGGCGGCGGATCGACCTTGTCGTCGTCCTCCAGCGTGAACACGCGGATGCCTTCGTTGGACACCAGGTCGAACAGCAGCTCGCGCCGCAGTTCGGGCGCCGAGTGGGTGAGGGCGGCATGGGTGATGGTGACCACCGAGATCACCTGCGAGGAGATCTGCTGCACCTGCGGCTCGTGCTGCACCGCGCTGATCATGCCGACCCAGGCGGTCATGCTGGTGGTGGTCAGCGCGCCCAGCAGGAAGAAGGTGCGCCAGAACAGGCCGCTTTTCAGGCTGGCGGCCCTAAACGTAAACGGAAACTTCGACGGAAACTTCATGCGCACGCCCGCGCCTTAGCGCGGCTGCCCCTCCGGAATAAACACATAGCCCAGGCCCCAGACGGTCTGGATGTACAGCGGGCTCGATGGATCGGGCTCGATCAGTTTGCGCAGGCGCGAGATCTGCACGTCCAGGCTGCGGTCGAACACTTCGTATTCGCGGCCGCGCGCCAGTTCCATCAGCTTTTCGCGCGACAGCGGCTGGCGCGCGTGGCGGGCGAATACTTTCAGTACCGAGAATTCGCCGGTGGTCAGCGGCACGGTTTCGCCGGCCTTCTTCAGCGTGCGGGTGCCCAGGTCCAGCACGAACTGGCCGAACTCGAACGACTGCGGGGTTTCCGACGGCGCGCCGGGGATTTCGTCCGGGCCGCGGCGGCGCAGCACGGCGCCGATGCGGGCCACCAGCTCGCGCGGGTTGAACGGTTTGGGCAGGTAGTCGTCGGCGCCCATTTCCAGGCCGACGATGCGGTCCACGTCCTCGCCCTTGGCGGTCAGCATGATGATCGGCGTCTGGTCGCCGGCGCCGCGCAGGCGGCGGCAGATCGACAGGCCGTCTTCGCCCGGCAGCATCAGGTCCAGCACCAGCAGGTCGTAGCGCTCGCGCAGCCACAGCTTGTTCATGGCGGTCGCGCTTTCGGCGGTGAAGACGTTGAAGCCTTGCTCGGTCAGGTAGCGGCGCAGCAGGTCGCGCAGTCGCACGTCGTCGTCCACTACCATGATCTTGGCCTGGTGGCCATGCTGGTTGGCGGAGGTGTTGCCGGATTCAGTCGTTGTGCTAGTCATTTGCCTGCCAGATTTGTCATATTCATGTTGCTATGGTAACGTCATATTCGCATTGCGAAAACGTCTGTGACAACCCATTACAAAGTGTTACAAACTTTACCCAATTCGTCTTACCCCCTCAGGTAAAGCATCATACACTCTGGGCATAGATTCAGCTTTTTAGGAACGTCATGGGCATCGATCACAAAAAAAACTACGCGGCAGCAAGCGCAAATTTTTGCGTTCGATCCCTCCTGGGTGTTCTGTTGCTGAGTGGCGCCGCGATGGCGCACGACAGTTCGGAGCGCGACGCTCCGCGCCGTGAAGAACCCCGCACCCTGCCTGCGCGTGAAGCGCAGCCGGTACGCCAGGCCGAGCCGCGCCAGCTCGATCCGCGCAGCTACGAGGCCCGCGCCGAAGAGCAGCGTCGCGCCATGCAGGAAGCCGGTCGCAATGCCGAAATGAATCGCCGCGCCGGCCGCTTGACGCCGGACGAGCGCCGCGACCTGCGCCGCCAGATCAACGAAGCCGGCCAGGATATCTACGCGAATCCCCCGCGCCACTAAGAAGTCGTTTCAAAAAGACCGCAGCGTCGTTGCGGTCCCTCGCCGTGCATTCGCACTGCTTCGGACCTGGCTTTGTTATTGATCCAACATTGATCTGTAGCAATAAGTTCACAGTTGTATCGTCCGCGCCACGAAAATCGCTTTCTTTTCCTTATTCCAAGTGTAAGATTAGTTAATTACACGCAATGCCCTTCGGCCGCGTGCCGTTCGGAGGAAAATGGTGGTTCAAGAGCTTGCCCCTGCCGTGCCAGGCCAGGAGTCTCACGCTCCGGGGGCCGGCTTGCCTGTCGGCTTGCTGAAGCGCCCGGACGGCATCTATATCGACCTGGCGCTGTCGCCGCTGACGCTGACCGCCGCCATCAACGAAGTCTTCCATTCCCATTGTTATCTCGTCGGCTTGAATTATCCCTTGCTGACCAAGGCGCTGTACGGCGTCGGCCCCGAAACCGGCGTGCCGGGCCCGGTGCGGCTGGCGACCGAGTTGCGCGTGATGGAGCCGGAGCGCATGGCGCTGTACAAGAATCCGAAGATGGGGCGCGGCTACGCCGAATACTATTTCGAGACGCTGTACCTCGACGAGATGACGCTGCCCGACGGCACCGTGATCCCCGAGCGGCCGACGCGGCTGGATGTCGACGAGTTCGTGGCCGAGATGTGGAACAAGGGCATCCTGTTCGGCATCGACGTGGCGGCCGTGGCGGCGGCCATCGCCTCCACCAAGTCCGACCGCATCACCGTCGCCACCGAGCTGGAGCCGGAGCCGGGCCAGGATGCGACGGTGATCGAAGTATCGTCCGACCTGCATCGCAGCGACGCCCCCAAGACCAAGGCCGACGGCCGCATCGACCTCGGCAGTTTCCAGAACCGCTTCCCGCAGATCAAGGCCAACGTGCGGCTGCTGAAAAAGCTGCCCGCCGTGCCGGGGCAGCCGGGCTTCGACCTGGCCGGCCGCATGACGCCGGCCGCGACGCCCAAGGACCTGACGCTGCGCTTCTTCGCAGGCGACGGCACCGACGCCGTGATGATGGGCGACGACGAGTACCTGGTGTCGACCCGCGAAGGGTTCCTGAATGTCGATTCCAAGTCCAACCGCATTTCGATCACCGATAAGATCGTCAGCAAGGACGGCGTCAGCGGTCGCACCACCGGCAATCTGGAATTGGCCGGCGCCTACGAGGAATTCGGCGACGTGCAGGAGCAGCGCGACGTCACCGGCGGCGACATCACGGTGCACGGCAACGTCTACGGCAACATCCATTCGCGCGGCGGCACCGTGGTGCTGGACCAGAACCTGGTCAGCGGCAGCATCGCCAACGTGGCCGGCAACATCACCGTCACCGGGGTCGCTTCCGGTTCGGTGATCTCCACCCGCAGCGGCGCGATCCACATCGGCCGGGCCGAGAATTGCGTCATCTCCGGCACCATCGTGACCCTGGGCGAGGCCTCCAACTGCGAGATCATCGCCGAGGAAATCCGCATCGAAGTGGCCGAGGGCTGCGCGGTGGCCGGCCGCAACGTCGAAATCGAGAACGCCGGGCCGCGCCGCCGCACCGAGATGATCATCTATGTGCTGGTGAAGGATGTCAGCCAGTTCGACCAGGAGATCGCCGACCTGGAACTGCGGGTGGCGGGCTTCGAGGCGGCCAACCTGGCTGCGCGGGAGGAGGCCGAGTGCATCGCGGCGGTGCCGGACGTGCGGCGCTACCTGGCGTTGGCCGAAAAACTGCGGGTGCAGGAACTGCAGCTGACGGCCGACCAGGGCCAGCACCTGCGCAAGATCGCCGGCGCGGTGGCGACCGAATTGCAGGCGATCGCCAAGCTGCGCACCGACCTGCAAGCAGGCCAGACCCAGCAAAAGCTGTTGCAGGATAAGCTGGTCCGCGTGTTCGAGCAGAAGGCCGAAGCGGCGGGCATCGCGCGCTGCGGCCTGCACAAGGTCAGCGGCGACACCTTGGTGCGCACCATGCCGTTCCAGGCCGACGTCGCGGCGCTGACGCAGCTGCCCGCCAAGGAGATCAAGCAGCGCCTGCGCGGCACGCCCAGCGGCGGCGAGGTGCTGTTCAGCGACAGCGCCGGCTCGCTGGATTGGCACCTTAGTGCGCGGCAGCGCCCTGAGGCTGGCTAGCCCAGGTGCGCGCACAATGCCTGCGGTTCATGCTAATCTAGATTCAACATTACAAAGTGAAGAAGCGCCGTCTGGCCGGGCGGCGTTTCGACGTACATTTTCCTGGGGATTACTGTGTCAGATGACGCGACGGCGCTGGATTTAAACGCGGAGAGCGAGCTGCCCGCAGCGATCGTCAAGCGTGCGGACGGCGTCTTTTTCGCCGCCGACGCTTCGGCCGTTTCCTGTCTGTCGGCGGTCAGCCAGGTGTTCCTCGGCAGCGCCTATTTCGCCAGGCTCGATTACGCCGTCTTCATCAAGCTGCTCTACAACTGCGGCCCGGAGCTGCCGGCCAATGTGACCAGCAAGCCGCTGATACGCTTTGCCGACAGCATCGAGCCGTTCCATCCGCCGCGCCGGGAGTTGTACAAGTCCGTCAAGATCATCAACGGCGAGGCCGAATATTATTTCGAGCCGGTGTACTTCGAGGTGCCGGACATGCCGCCGCAACCGGCGCGCCTGAACTTCGACGAATTCGTTTCCGACATGTGGGTCAAGGGCATACGCTTCGGTATCGATGCGCCGGCGGTGCGCGACGTCATCGGCAGCGGGCGGCTGGCGCGCATCATCGTCGCCCGCCGGCTCAACGCCACGGCGGGACGCGACGCTACCATCGTGGAGGTGTCGCAGGAGATCCATCGCAGCAATGCCCCGCGTGAAAAATCGGACGGCAAACTCGATCTGCAGGCCTTCCAGAACCGCTTCCCGCAGGTCAAACCCAACGTCAAGCTGCTGCGCAAGGTGCCGCGCACGGCGGGCATACGGGGCTTTGAACTGTCGGGCATCGTGCTGGAGCCGCCGGTCCCGCGCGACATTGAGTTGAGCAGCGTGGCCGGCGAGGGCACGGTGATCGAGCATCTGCGCGACGGCGAGTTCCTGGTGTCGGCGGTGGAGGGCTTCCTCAGCGTCGACCCGTCCAGCAAGCGCTTGTCGATCGGGCCCAAGATCATCAGCCGCGAAGGCGTCAGCGCGCGCACCACCGGCAATTTGCAGCTGACCGGCGAGTACGAGGAATTCGGCGACGTGCAGGAACAGCGCTCGGTCGAAGGCGGCAGCATCACCATCCACGGCGACGTGTTCGGCATCATCACCTCGCGCGGCGGCGACATCGTCCTGAGCCGCAACCTGATGGGCGGCACCGTCACCAACGCCGACGGCGGCATACGGGTGCAGGGCGTGGCCTCCGGCTCGGTGCTGCAGACGAAGCGCGGCGAGGTGACGCTGGCGCGCGCCGAGAGCTGCATCATCTCCGGCACGCGGGTGGTGATCGGCGAGGCGAGCAACTGCGAGATCATGGCCGAGGAAGTGGTGATCAAGGTCGCGGAGGGCTGCGCCATCGCCGCCCGCAAGATCGAGATCGCCAACGCCGGGCCGCGCAAGCAGAACGAGATGCTGCTCTACACGCTGGTGCCGGACACCTCCAAGTTCGACAAGAAGATCGCCGAGTTGCAGCCCAGGGTGCAGCACGCGGCGCACGAGGCCAATATGCGCAAGGTGGAGATCGACGCCATCACCGGCCAGACCGAGGTGCGCAACTACCTGACGCTGGCCACCCGCGTGCGCAAGCGCGAGGTGATGCTGACGCCGGAGCAGGAGCCGCTGTTCCACAAAATGGCGGCGGCGGTGGGGCCGTCGTTGAAGGCGGTGGCGAAGATTTCGCTGGCGATGAAGGCGGCGCAGGTGCAGCAGGAGCAGGCGCAGGAGGAGGTCAACCAGGTGCAGCGCCAGAAGATCGCGGTGATGCGCGGCTCGCGCTGCATGGTCGAGACCTTGACCGGCGACGTGCTGCTGCGGACCATGACCTTCGTGCCGGACGGGCCGCCGGCGCATGACCGGCCGGCCAGGGAGGTCAAGGCCAAGGTGCGCACCACGGCGGCCGGCATGAGCACCATCTATTCCGGCGCCGTCGGGCCGATCGCCTGGGCGCCGGAGACGGATTGATCCTGCCGCAGCGCCGCGACCAGCTCGCGCGCGTACCTGGGCAGCGCGGCGAGGTCGCGCACACAAATCAACAGCTTGCGTTCGGCCCAGGCGTCGGACAGCTTCAACACCAGCAGATGGTCGGCGGCGGCGTGGCGGCGCGCCGCCGTTTCCGGCAGCAGCGCCAGCCCGGCGCCGCTGGCCGCCATCCGGCATACCGCTTCAAAGCTGCGCAGCCTGATCTTGCATTGCATGCGTAGTCCCAGCCGTGTCGCCTGCTCGGCGGCGTACTGCTGGAAGGCGCTGTCGCCGGCCAGGCCGATGAAGTCGTGCGCCAGCGCGTCGGCGTAGCGGATGGTGCGCCGCTTGCGGTACTGGCGCGCCAGCGGATGGCCGCGTCCCATCGCCAGCACGAAGCGGTCGTCGCGGAAGGCGAACGTTTGCAGCGCCGAGACATCGGCGGCGTCGCTGACGATGCCGATGTCCGCCGCGCCCTCGGCGACGGCGCGCACGATGCCGTGGCTGAGGCGCTCCTCCAGGTCGATGCTCAGCTGCGGATGCGCGGCGAGGAAGGCCGACAGCGCGTCCGGCAGGAACTCGGTCATGGCCGAGGTGTTGCACAGCAGCCGGATGCGCCCCTTCAGGCCGGACGCGAATTCGGCCAGGTCGGCCTGCATGTCGTCCACCTGGCGGGCGATGGCGCGGGCGTGGTGCAGCAGGGCGCGGCCGGCTTCCGTCGGCTCGGCGCCGCGCCGTCCGCGCCGCAGCAAGACCACATCCAGCGCCTGTTCCATGCCGCGGATGCGGGCGCTGGCCGACGGCAGCGCCAGGTGCGTCAGCCGCGCGCCGGCGGTGATGCTGCCGCTTTCGGCGATGTGGACAAACAGTTTCAGGTCGGTCAGGTCGAAGCGCACGGTCTTTGCCTATGGATTTGACGAAGTCTGGCTGAGTATATTCCAGATTTCCAGACGCCGCCCACTGCGCCACAATGGCGACCATGGATACTTCTCATATTTTTATCGCGCTGGTGTTTGTGCTTGCCGGCATGGTCAAAGGCGTCACCGGCATGGGCCTGCCGACGGTCGCGGTGGCCTTGTTGACATTGAAGATGCCGCCGCTGGAGGCTGCGGGACTGTTGATTGTGCCTTCGTCGATCACGAATGTCTGGCAACTGGCGGCGGGCCCGGGGCTGTACCCCTTGTGGCTGCGATTGCGGGCCATGCTGCTGGCGGTGTGCCTCGGCACGGCGTTGGCGGCGCTGCTGTCCGGTGCGCCGGATGCCGCCGTGTGGAGCGGGGCGGTGCTGGGCATCGCGCTGCTGGCTTACGGTCTGCTGGGATTGACGGGCTGGCGCTGGCAAGTGGCGCCGCGTGCCGAGCGCTGGGCCGGGCCGCTGGCGGGCGCCGTCACCGGCGTAATGGCGGGCGTCACCGGGGTCTTCGTCATGCCGGCGGCGCCGTATCTGCAAGCGCTGTCGCTGGAGAAGGATGACCTGGTGCAGGCGATGGGACTGGCCTTCACCGTCTCCACGCTGGCGCTGGCGGTCATGCTGGCCGCGCGGGGAGAGTGGCAGGCGTCGGCGGCGGGGACTTCGTTGCTGGCGTTGCTGCCGGCCGGCGCCGGCATGCTGCTGGGGCAGTGGCTGCGTGAGCGCATGCGGCCGGCGCTGTTCCGGCGCTGCTTCTTTGCCAGCCTGCTGGCGCTGGGCGCGCACCAGTGCCTGCGAACGCTTATAAACTGACCTTGCCGCGCAGTTGTTTGCGTTCGCCGTCCTTGGTCTTGCCGTCCAGGCGCTTGCGCTGCGAGCTGCGGGTGGGTCTGGTCGGGCGGCGCACGGTGGGCAGCACGGCCACGCTGTCGACCAGTTCCTGCAAGCGGCGCAAGGCCTCTTCCTTGTTGGCTTCCTGGCTGCGCGACTGCTGCGCCTTCAGCACCACCACGCCGTCCTTGGTGATGCGCTGGTCGCGCATGGTCAACAGGCGTTCCTTGATATGCTCCGGCAGCGACGAGCTGACGATGTCGAAGCGCAGGTGCACCGCGCTGGAAACCTTGTTGACGTTTTGTCCGCCCGGCCCCTGGGCGCGGATGGCGTTGAACTCCACTTCGTTCACATCGATCACGGCGCGAACCTCACAGGCTGCGCCACCGACCACGACTCGCCCTCCGTGTCGTGCGGGCGGCGGCTGACGATGTCGCGGAACAGCGGGTGCTGCAAGGCTTCCTCGGTGCGCAGCACCGGCGAGACGCAGCAGTCTGCGGCGGCGAAGGCCTCGGTCCACTGCGCCAGCGTGCGGGTGGCGAACAGCGCATCCAGTTCGGCCTTGAGCGCCATCGCGTCCTCGCCGCCGACCTGCTGGCCCAGCTGCCAGTGGCGCGGCTTCAGGTCCGGCCGTTGCAGCACGTCGCAGCAGCCCTGCCAGAACTTGAGCTCCAGCGCGCCGACCGCCATGTAGCGGCCGTCCGCCGTGCGGTAGACGTTGTAGCAGGGGACGCCGCCGGTCAGCAGGTCGCGCCCCGGTGCGGCGGGAGAGTCGTTGTTGACCGCCACCAGCGGCATGATGTTGTGCGCCATCACGGCGGCCGTCATCGAGACGTCGACGAAGCGGCCGGCGCCGCCCATCTTGACCGCCACCAGCGCCGCCAGGATGCCTTGCAGCGCCGATTGCGCGCCGCCCAGCAGGTCGCCCACTTGCAGGTTGGGCAGCGCGGGCACGCCGTCGGCGCCGGCGTTCTGGTCCAGCATGCCGGCGTAGCCGATGTAGTTGATGTCGTGCCCGGCCAGCTGCGCAAAGGGGCCGTGCTGGCCGTATCCGGAGATCGCGCACATCACCAGCTTGGGATTGCGCTGGCGCAGCGTGTGCCAGCCCAGGCCCAGCTTGTCCATCACGCCGGGACGGAAGCTTTCGACCAGCACGTCGGCCGTCTCCACCATCGCCAGCAGCTGCTCGCGGTGCGCGGCGTCCTTCAGGTCCAGCCGCATCATCCGCTTGCCGCGGTTGACGGCGACGAAGAACTGCGACACTTGATTGCGCACCGGCCCCATGGCGCGCGCGTAGTCGCCGGGACCGGGGTCTTCGATCTTGATCACTTCCGCGCCCATGTCCGCCAGGTGCATGGTGGCGACGGGGCCGGGCAGCAAGCGGGTCAGGTCCAGTACGCGGATGCCGCTGAGGGGGAGTTCTGTATTCATCAAATCATTGTAGCAAACCAGCAACCGCGAGCCGGGTGAATATTGACGCCGCTCAACGACTGCGGCGGGGGGCAAAGGTAGGATGGCACATGCCTGTTACCGCACGTCCCGGACGAAAGGATCATCATGCCTTCATTGACAATGCAAGCCACCAGCGCAGACAACACCGCCGCGCCGGGCCAATATCTGGTGTTCCGGCTCGGTGGCCTGGACTACGCGCTGGACTTCAGCAAGGTGCAAGAGCTGCGGCCCTTGAAGGCGCTGGAGCGCTTTTCCTCGGAGGGGGAGATCGTGGCCGGGGTGGCGGTGTCGCGCGGCGTGATCATGCCGATCGTCGACATGCGCATCGCCTTCGGGCCACGGCCGCCGGAGCACGATCCGCTGACGGACGTGATCATCCTCAAGCTGTCGACCTGCGTGATGGGGATGGTGGTGGACGGGGTGACGGATATCGTCCAGCTGACGCTGGGGCAGATCCAGCCGATTCCCGGCGCCAGTGCGGTGGAGTACCTGGTCGGTATCGGTGAAGCGGACGGGCGCCGGCTGATCGTGGTCGACATCGATAAGCTGATGTCGATCCAAAAAATCCCAATGGGCGCCCGCCAGGCAGCTTAGGCCAGCGCTTCCAGCTGTTCCTGCAACTCCAGCCACTCGGCTTCGAGCTGGCCGAGGTCCTTGGTGAAGAAGGATTGATCGGCCAGCAGCTGTTTCAGCTTGGCCTTGTTGGCGGCGTCGTAGATCGACGATTCGCCCAGGGCTGCATCCACATCGGCTTTCTGCGCGGAGCGCTTGGCGATCTGGTCGTCCAGGCGCTTGATCTTCTGCTCCAGCGGCTTGCGCAGCGTGGCCAGGCGCTGGCGGTCTTCGGCCTGCTGGCGCTTCTGGTCCTTGCTGAGCGCGGCCGGCGCGGCGGCGACCGCCGGTGCGACCGGCGAGGTCACTGGATAGTCGGTCTTGTTGGCCTTGCCCGCGGCCGGCAGCACGTCGGTGCCTTTGCCCAGCTTGGTCTTGAACAGCCAATCCTTGTAGTCGTCCAGATCGCCGTCGAACGGCTGCAGCTTGCCGTCGGCGACGATGATGAATTCGTCGGTGGTGGCGCGCAGCAGGTGACGATCGTGGGAAACGACGACCAAGGTGCCTTCGAACTGCGCCAGCGCTTCGGTCAGCGCTTCGCGGGTTTCCAGATCCAGGTGATTGGTTGGTTCATCGAGCAGCAGCAGGTTGGGGCGCTGCCAGACGATCAAGGCCAATGCCAGGCGGGCCTTCTCGCCGCCGGAGAACGGCGCGATCGAGCTGGTGACCATGGTGCCGGGGAAGTTGAAGCCGCCCAGGAAGTTGCGCAGCTCCTGTTCGCGCACGGTCGGCGCGATCTTGGCGAGGTGCCACAGCGGCGATTCGTCGTGGCGCAGCATCTCCACCTGGTGCTGGGCGAAGTAGCCGATGTTGAGGCCCTTGCCCATGGTGGCGTCGCCGGTCAGCGGCGACAGCTCGCCGGCGATGGTCTTGATCAGCGTTGATTTACCGGCGCCGTTCACACCCAGCAGGCCGATACGCTGGCCGATCTGCAGCGAGAACTTGATCTTGTTGACGATGGTCTTGTGGGTGATCTCGCCGGTTTCGTCGTTCTCGATCTTGTAGCCGGCATCGACGTCTTCCATCACCAGCAGCGGATTCGGGGCGCTCAGCGGCTCGCGGAATTCGAACGAGAATTCGGCGGCGGCGCGCAGCGGCGCCAGTTCCTCCATCTTGGCCAGCGCCTTCATGCGGCTCTGCGCCTGGCGGGCCTTGGAGGCCTGCGCCTTGAAGCGGTTGACGAACGATTCCAGGTGGGCGCGCTTGCGCTGCTGCTTTTCCAGCGCGCCGGCGGCCAGGATCATCTGCGCCGCGCGCTGACGTTCGAAGGACGAGTAATTGCCCGAGTAGCGTTTCAGCTTGCGCTCGTCGATGTGCACCACCACGTTCACCACTTCGTCGAGGAAGTCGCGATCGTGGGAGATGATCAGCAGCGTGCCGGCGTAGCGTTTGAGCCAGTCTTCCAGCCAGATGATCGCGTCCAAGTCCAAGTGGTTGGTCGGTTCATCGAGCAGCAGCAGGTCGGAAGGGCACATCAGCGCCTGCGCCAGGTTCAGGCGCATGCGCCAGCCGCCGGAGAAGCTGGCCACAGGTTGCTGCATCTGGTCGATCGAGAAGCCAAGGCCCAGCAGCAGCTGTTCGCCGCGCGACTGCACGGTGTAGGCGTCGGCGTCGGCCAGGGCGCTGTAGATCTCGCCGATGGCGATGCCGTTGTCGGACGATTCAGGCTCCGCTTCCAGGCGCGCCAGTTCGGCTTCCAGCTTGCGCAGGGTGACGTCGCCGTCGATGGCGTAGTCGAGCGCCGCGCGGTCCAGCGGCGGGGTTTCCTGCGCCACGTAGGCGACGCGCCATTTGGCCGGGAAATCGATCTCGCCCTGGTCCGGGTGCAGCTCGCCGCGCATCATCGCGAACAGGCTGGATTTGCCGGCGCCATTGGCGCCGATCAGGCCGATCTTGTCGCCTGGGTTGAGGGTGACATCGACCTGTTCCAGCAGCGGTTTTATACCGCGCATCAGGCTTACTTGAATAAAGCGAATCATTGGTTCTTGTTCTTCTTAAAGAGGGATTACAACTTCAACTGGTCTGCGGTCAGCAGGAATACCATATCGTCACCGTTGCTGGTGGTGAGCCAGGTCAGGCCCAGTTCACCGAAGGCCGCTTCGGCGAACTCGCGTTCGTTGCCAATTTCGACGATCAGGATGCCGTCGTCGGTCAGGCGCTCGGCGGCGCCGGCGACGATCTTGCGCACCAGGTCCATGCCGTCCTTGCCGCCGTCGAGCGCCAGTTCGGGCTCGGCGCGGTACTCCATCGGCAGCTTGCTCATCGACGACGAGTTCACGTACGGCGGGTTGGTGATGATCAGGTCATACTTCTTGTCCGGCACATTGGCGTACAGGTCGGACTGGATCAGCGTCAGGCGGTCTTCCAGCTTGTAGGTGGCGACGTTTTTCTTCGCCACTTCCAGCGCGTCGGCCGAGATGTCGACCGCGTCCACGTGCGCGTCAGGGAAGGCGTCGGCCAGCATGATGGCCAGGCAGCCGGAGCCCGTGCACAGTTCCAGCACGTTGGCGACGTTTTCAGGCTCGTTGACCCACGGCGAGAAGTACTGCGGGATCAGTTCCGCGATGAAGGAGCGCGGTACGATGGTGCGCTCGTCCACGTAGAAGCTGTAGGTGCCCAGCCACGCTTCGTTGGTGATGTAGGCGGCCGGCACGCGCTCGTTGGTGCGGCGGTCGATGACGGCCATGACCGCGGCGATTTCCTCCGGCAGCAGCTTGGCGTCCAGGAACGGGTCCAGGTGGTCCAGCGGCAGCTTGAGCGTGTGCAGGATCAGGTAGGCCGCTTCGTCGAAGGCCTCGACGCTGCCGTGGCCGAAGAACAGCTTGGCGGTGTTGAAGCGGGTGACGGCGTAGCGCAACAGGTCGCGCGGCGTGGTGAAAGGAGTCGTGTTCATGGCTATCTCGGTAAAACAGTAATCGGTTTGCGCACGCCGCGCCGCGGGCTATCAGGCCAGCAGGTTTTCCAGCGTACGGCGATAGATATTCTTCAGCGGATCGACAAAACGCAGCTCGATATGCTCGTCGATCTTGTGGATACTTGCGTTGGGAGGCCCGAATTCTATCACCTGAGGGCAGATCTGAGCGATAAAGCGTCCATCCGAGGTGCCGCCGGTGGTCGACAATTCGGTGGTGACGCCGGTTTCCGACTTGATCGCGGCCGACAGCGCATCGCTCAGCGTGCCGCGCGGGGTCAGGAAGGGCAGGCCGCTCAGCGCCCATTTCAGGTCGTAGTGCAGGTTGTGCTTGTCCAGGATGGCGTGCACGCGGCGCTTCAGCTCTTCGTGGGTGCTGGCGGTCGAGAAGCGGAAGTTGAAGTCGATGACCATCTCGCCGGGGATGACGTTGTTGGCGCCGGTGCCGCCGTTAATATTGGACATCTGCCAGGAGGTCGGCAGATAGTATTCGTTGCCTTCGTCCCAACGTTCCGCCACCAGCTCGGCCAGCGCCGGCGCGGCCAGGTGGATCGGGTTCTTGGCCAGCTGCGGGTAGGCGATATGGCCCTGCACGCCCTTGATCGTCAGTTTGCCGGACAGCGAGCCGCGGCGGCCGTTCTTGATGATGTCGCCCAGGGTTTCGTCGGAGGTCGGCTCGCCGACGATGCAGTAGTCCAGCGTCTCGCCGCGTTCCTTCAGCATATTGCAGACGATGACGGTGCCGTCGATGGCCGGGCCTTCCTCGTCGCTGGTGATCAGGAAGGCGATCGAGCCTTTATGGTCGGCGTGGGCGGCGACGAACTCCTCGCAGGCCACCACGAAGGCGGCGATCGAGGTTTTCATGTCGGCCGCGCCGCGGCCATACAGCTTGCCGTCGCGGTGGGTCGGGTTGAAGGGCTCCGAGCGCCATTGCTCGACCGGGCCGGTGGGCACCACGTCGGTATGGCCGGCGAACACCAGCAGCGGCGCGGTGGTGCCGCGGCGGGCCCACAGATTGGTCACGCCGTTCGATTCGATCACTTCGCAGGCGAAGCCCAGCGGCGACAGCAAATCGATCAGGTGCTGCTGGCAGCCTTTATCGTCCGGGGTAACAGAGGAGAGGGCGATCAGCTTTTCGGTCAGCGCCAGGGTCTTGGATGGAGTCATATTATTTGTCGAAGATTTGTTTGTACTGGGCGTCGGAGAAGGAAACTGCGAAGGCGCCGTCCTTGTCCAGCACCGGGCGCTTGATCACGGACGGATTTTCCAGCATCAGCGCGATCGCGCTTTCGTCATCGATGATGGAGGCTTTGCGCTCGTCGGACAGCGCGCGCCAGGTCGTGCCTTTTTTATTCACCAGCACATCGCGTGACAGGTGCTGGAGCCAGCCGGCGACGATTTCGCGGCTCAAACCCTGCTTTTTAAAATCGTGGAAGACAAAATCCTGCTGCTGGTCGGCCAGCCAGACGCGGGCTTTTTTGACGGTATCGCAGTTCGGGATGCCGTAGAGGGTCGTTTTCATGAGCGAGTGTGCGAAAGCTAGTGTTAAAGGCGAAGGGCGACAGAATACCATGGCTGGCCCGGGTTGATCTGCGACCTAGGCTCCTTAGTTGCAAGCTATCCACCTGGCGCCGGGGGAAAGAAATATCGAATAGACATCGTCCGGGCCGTCTGGAACAATGTCGGAGCTGTCCGCAACCACCCCGGGAGAAAAAATATGAAAAGAACTCTGTTGGCATTGGCGCTGAGCGGCGCCGCCGTACTGGCGCAGGCAGGCGTGATCGACTTCAATCCACCGGCCAGCGTTTGTAACAATGCGGTGGACGGCAACGGCGGCATCGTCGGCTGCACCAATTATGGCTACATCGCCCAGTCCTACGGCGACGTGGCCGGCGTGCTCGATGTGCTGTACTCGGCCCCGCGCGTGAGCGCCACCAGTTTGAGCTGGTGGGACGCCAACTACAACACCCTGCGCGGCGTGGCCTGGGCGGTCGGCGGCGACGGCAACTCGGCGGCGCGGATCGACCTGGTGCCGCTGAACGGCCAGGCCGTCACGCTCAGCCACTTCGACCTTGGCGCCTATTCCGACACCACGCTCGGCACCCACCTGACGATTTCGGCGATCGGCGGCCCTCTGCTCTACAGCTACGACGGCAATGTCGGCGGCCTGCCGGGCAATACCGCCAGCAGTTTCAATGGCAGCTGGACTTCGCTGAGCGGTATCCGTATCGAGTGGCACGACAGCGCCTACAATGTCGGCATCGACAATATCACCTATGCGATCAACCCGGTGCCGGAACCGTCGGCCTGGCTGATGTTGTCGCTTGGCCTGCTCGGCGTCGGCATCGCGGTACGCCGCCGCTCTTGATACGACCGGATTTCACCGGCGTGGGCGCGGCGGCGCCCGCGCCGTCCCGCCCCATCCGCGCCGCATGGTGGCAACGCCGCCACGACGCCCCAGCTTTCGCCCCACATCCTCCCGCTTTGCGCTTACAATCCCACTGAAGAACATTCTGTGTGGAAATACCAATATTAGGGTCCTGCGGCGCCGCCGCGCCCCTTGCCGCCCATGCTGCCGACTGCACCCATGACCGAGTCCGAAGCCTTTTTATCTCCTCCCGCCGATTCGCTGGTACAGCGCCTGACCCGCATGAATTTGCAGCTGCTCAGCGTGACCATGCTGCTGACCTTCGCGCTGCTGGCGACGGCCACCTGGTACGTCGCGCGCGGCCGCCAGGTGCATGCGGCGCAGCTGAGCGCGCGGCAGCTGGCCAACAGCGTCTCGCCGATGATGGTGTTTGCCGACCGTCCCGCCGCGCAGATCGAACTCGAAGCGTTTTCCCGCCGCAGCGATCTGCTGCTGGTGCAGGTGCAGACGCCGGCCGGCGCGGTGTTCGCGCAGTGGCAGGCCGGCGCCGCTGCGCCCACGCCCCGCATTGTGCCGCCGCTCGCCCCGGAACTGCTGGCCGACGCGGCCTCGGTGACGATGCAGGAACTGGAAGTATGGGCGCCGATTCGCCTGAAGAACGAGGTGGTCGGCGTGCTGGTGCTGCGCGAAAGCCTGGCCGGCCTGCGGATGGCGGTGTTGACGCTCAGCGCGGCGTCGGCGGCGTTGATCGCGCTGGCGATCCTGATCGCCT
This sequence comes from Duganella sp. GW822-FHT06D06, assembly GCF_058799615.1. Taxonomy (NCBI): domain Bacteria; kingdom Pseudomonadati; phylum Pseudomonadota; class Betaproteobacteria; order Burkholderiales; family Oxalobacteraceae; genus Duganella; species Duganella sp. GW822-FHT06D06. The sequence goes on along the minus strand of NZ_JBXALQ010000002.1, from coordinate 199,231 downwards.
GGCGCGGGCTGCTGCTGGTGCAGCGCCGCGCGTTGGCGCCGCTGGTGGAATTATCCCGGCTGGCCGAACACATCGCCCGCGAACGCGATTACGGCAAGCGGGCCACGGTCTACCGGCCCGACGAGGTGGGCCGCCTGACCGAGCGTTTCAACGACATGCTGAAACGGATCGAGGTATGGCAGGCGGACCTGCATCACCAACTGGAGCAGGAGCAGGAGGCCGGCCAGCAGTTCCAGCAACTGGCCCACAGGGACAGCCTGACCGGCCTGCCCAACCGCCTGTTCTTCCAGGGCGAGTTGCAGCGCTACCTGGCGCTGAGCGTGGAGCATGGCGAGTTGATGGCGCTGATGTTCATCGACCTGGACAACTTCAAGACCGTCAACGACAGGCACGGCCACGATGCCGGCGATGAAGTGTTGTGCGAGGTGTCGCGCCGCATGGCCAGCGTGGTGCGTTCGCGCGATGTGCTGTGCCGCCTGGGCGGCGACGAATTCGCGCTGATCCTGCCGACGCTGCCGGACCAGGCGGCGGCCGAGCAGCTGGCGCAGCGCCTGATCGACGCGGTACATGTGACGATGACGATACGCGGCGAAGTCATGCCGGTCGGCGCCACCGTGGGCCTGGCGTTCGCGCCGGTGGACGCCAGCGACGCCTCCGCCTTGCTCAACGCCTCCGACCTGGCCATGTATGAAGCCAAGCGGGCCGGCAAAAACACCTACAGGAGAGCGCGACGTGCGGATGCGTAAGACCTGTTTGCTGCTGGCTGCCGTTTGCGGCGCGCCGGCAGCGCTGGCGCAGCAGCAGCAGGCGCCGGCCAGCCTGGAAGAGCTGCTGCGGCAAACCCCGACCGACGTCACCCGCGACATCGAGGAATCCACCTCATCGCGTTTTGCGCAGAGCGCCGCGCAGGCGCCGTCGGTCACCTACGTGGTCACGGACACCGACATCGCCCGCCACGGCATGCGCAATATGGCGGACATCCTGCGCAGCATGCCGGGGCTGTATGTGACCGGGGACGGCAATTTCAGCTACGTCGGCGCGCGCGGCCTGGGACGGCCGGGCGACTTCAATGCGCGCCTGCTGTTCCTGGTCGACGGCATGCGCATCAACGAGAACATCTACGACGCCGGCTTGCTGGGCGCCGAGTTCTTCGTCGACATCGACCTGATCGACCGCGTCGAATACGCGCCGGGGCCGGGCTCCGCGCTGTATGGCAACAATGCCTTCTTCGGCGTGGTCAACATCATCACCAAGGGCACGGACAAGCTGCATGGCTTGCAGGTGCGGGCCAATGTGGATTCGGACCGCAAGCGCGAAGTACGCGCCAGCGTCGGCCAGCGCTCGGAGCAGGGCTGGGAAGCTTGGCTGGCGCTGAGCGCCTTCCGGCAGGACGGCATCGCCGCGCCGTTCACCGTGCTGCCGCAGGACGAGGGAATCTACAAGGATCACAATTGGGACCGCGGCCAGCGCCTGCTGGCTATGGCCCGTTACGGCGGCTGGTCGCTGCGCGCGGGCCTGAGTCATCGCGAGCAAGGTACACCGCGCATCCTGCCGCCGGAGGCGCCCTTGCCCGTGGTCCAGAACCGCAACATCTACAACAATAACTTCCTGTCGGCCGAGTATCAGCGGGACCTGGGCGCTGACTGGAGCCTGTATGGCGCCGTGTCGTCCAAGCGCAGCGATTATTTGAGTGCCTACCCCTTTGTACGCATGGACGGAGCGGTGTTCGAGTTCGACAATCTCGCGGTGGGCCGCTGGTACAACCTGGACCTGCGCGTCAGCACCCGGCGCTGGCGCGACCACGAATTGATGGCGGGCTTCGAATACCAGTATGACCGCACGCAGTCGATCGTCGCCGGGCCGGTGGGCGAGCAGCCCGACGCCGCTTTCTACGGCGACAACCGGCGGCGCGGCCTGTTCGTGCAGGACTCGTGGCGCCTGAACGACGCCCACCGCGTGACGCTGGGTCTGCGCCGCGACAGCACCATGGTGGGCGGCACCAACACCAATCCGCGCTTCGCCTGGATCTGGAGCGGCGTGCCCGATGCGTCGCTCAAGCTGATGTACGGCAGCGCCTACCGCGAGGCCAACCTGTTCGAGTTCCAGGTGAACGCGCCGTGGGAGGCGCCGCTGCCGTCGCCGGAACGGATACGCACGCTGGAACTGGCGTGGGAGCACGCGCTGAACCACAATTTCCAGTACCGGGCCTCGGCGTATGCGTCGCGCCTGCGTGACCTGATCAGCATCAACCATGAAACCTCGGTGTTCGACAACAGCGGCAGCATACGCAATGTCGGCGCCGAGCTGGGGCTGGAGCGGCGCTGGTCCGGCGGCCAGCAATTGCAGGCGGCGGTCTCCCTGCAGCGGACCACCGACACGGCAGGACGGCGCCTGGACAATTCGCCGCGCGCGCTGGCCAAGCTGCTGTACAGTCAACCGCTGCAAGGCGATAAGCTGCGCCTGTCGTGGCAGATGCTGGGCCAGAGCCGCCGCTCCATCGGACCGGTGGCCCTGCCGGGTTATGCGCTGCTCAACAGTACCCTGTTGTGGCGTCCAGGCGTGGGGACCGATATCGCGGTCTCGTTGTACAACATCGGCAATGTGCGCTATTACGATGCGCCGTCCGGCGTGGATCAGCAGTTCAGGCAGGAGGGGCGCGTGCTGCGCTTCTCGTTGACCAGGCAGTTCGGCCTATGAGACCGCTGCGTCTGGCCTGGCTGCTGCTGCTGCCGATGCTGGCCGCGCTGGCGGCGCCCGCGCGCGCGGGACAGGACCAGCTGCAATTGAAGGCGGCCTTCATCTACCGCTTCGCCCAGCTGACCCAATGGCCGCCGCCGCCGCAGCGCGAGTTCACCTACTGCGTGGCGGGCGACGCGCCCCTGCAGGATGCGCTGCGCACGCTGATGCTGGCCACGCCGAACGGCGTGATCGTGCATACCTTGTTGTTGAACGAGCCGCAGCGGGTGCCGCAATGCCAGCTGCTGGTGCTGGGCGCGGGCGTGCGCGGCGATCTGCGGCGCTGGCAGGAAGTGCTGGCGGATGATCCGGTGCTGGTGGTGGGCGACAGCGCGGAATCGTTCCGCAACGGCGCCATCATCGGCCTGGTGATCGAACCGAACGGCCTGGCCTTCCGCATCAATCAAACGGAAGCCCGGCGGCGCGGCCTCGCGCTCAGCTACCAGATGCTGAAGCTGGCGCGCGAGGTGAAGTAGGGCGCTTCAGGAGTTGAGCGTGAACTCGGTGAACGACGCTTCGTCCGGCGGCGGCTTGGCTTCCGGCTCGGCCTGGGCGCTCTTGCTGTTCGGGCCATTATTCAATAGCCACAGCAGGTTGGTGGCGGAATCGGCGTTGGCCAGGGCTTCGTCCTGGCTGATCAAGCCGTCCTGCACCAGCTTGAGCAAGGCCAGCTCGAACGACTGCGAGCCGGGCGACATGCTCTTCTCCATCGCTTCCTTGATCTGGCCGATTTCGCCTTTTTCGATCAGGTCCGAGATGTAGCGGGTGTTGACCATCACTTCCACCGCCGCCGTGCGGGTGCCGCCGTTGATCGAGCGGACCAGTCGCTGCGAGACGATCGCCTTCACCGTCGACGACAGATCCTGCAACAGCGCGGCGCGGTTTTCGATCGGGTAGAAACTGATAATACGGTTTAGCGCGTTATAGCTGTTGTTGGCGTGCAGGGTCGCCAGCACCAGATGGCCCGACTGCGCGTAGGCCAGCGCGGCGGCCATGGTTTCCTTGTCGCGGATCTCGCCGATCAGGATGCAGTCCGGCGCCTGGCGCATGGAGTTGCGCAGCGCGGTGTAGAAGTCCTTGGCGTCGCTGCCGATCTCGCGCTGGTTGACGATCGACTTCTTGTTCTTGAACAGGTACTCGATCGGATCTTCCAGCGTCAGGATATGGCCGGAGCGCAGTTCGTTGCGGTGGTCCAGCATCGAGGCGATGGTGGTGGACTTGCCGGAGCCGGTCGAGCCTACCAGCAGCAGCAGGCCGCGTTTTTCCATGATCAGGTCCGCCAACACCGGCGGCAGTTGCAGGTCGTCCAGCAGCGGAATGGTGGCCGGCACGAAGCGGAATACGGCGGAGATGGTGCCGCGCTGCTTGAACGCGGAGAGGCGGAAGCGGCCCATGTTCGGCACCGACACGCCCATGTTCAGTTCATTGGTCGCGGCCAGTTCGTCCATCTGCGCGGGCGTGGCGATTTCCGCCAGCAGCGAATGGATGTTGTCCGGCTCGAGCTTTTGCTGATTGATGGGGATCAGGTTGCCGTTGATCTTGATGTGTACCGGCGAATTCACCGCAAAGAACATGTCCGACGCGTTCTTTTCCTTCATCAGCTGGAACAGGCGTTCCATGGCCATGGCACTCTCCTCAGTATCAAAAAAAACGGGGACTGCAATCAGTCCCCGGTTCTTGTTGCCTGCTTAGATACCGCGCAGCAGTTCGTTGATGCCGGTCTTGGCGCGGGTTTTGGCATCCACGCGCTTGACGATGACCGCGCAGTACAGCGAGTACTTGCCGTCTTCCGAAGGCAGGTTGCCCGAAACGACCACCGAGCCCGCAGGCACGCGGCCGTAGGTCACTTCGCCGGTGGCGCGGTCGTAGATCTTGGTCGACTGGCCGATGTACACGCCCATCGAGATCACCGAGTTCTCTTCGACGATCACGCCTTCGACGATCTCCGAACGGGCGCCGATGAAGCAGTTGTCTTCGATGATGGTCGGATTGGCTTGCATAGGTTCCAGCACGCCGCCGATGCCGACGCCGCCGGACAGGTGGACGTTCTTGCCGATCTGCGCGCACGAACCGACGGTGGCCCAGGTGTCGACCATCGCGCCTTCATCGACGTAGGCGCCGATGTTGACGTAGGAAGGCATCAGCACCACGTTCTTGGCGATGAAGGAGCCGCGGCGCGCAACCGCGGGCGGCACCACGCGGAAGCCGCCTTTGATGAAGTCTTCGGCGGTGTAGTTGGCGAACTTGGTCGGAACCTTGTCGTAGAACTGCATGGTGCCGTCGGACGGCATCTGCACGTTGTTCTCCAGGCGGAAGGACAGCAGCACCGCTTTCTTGACCCACTGATTCACAACCCAGTCGCCGGTGGTTTTTTCGGCCACGCGGATGGTGCCGGCGTCCAGGCCCGCGATCACGTGCGAAACCGCGTCGCGCAGTTCGGCGGTGCCGTTACCCGGGTTGATGTTGGCGCGGTCTTCCCATGCCTGGTCGATGATTTGCTGGAGTTGTTGGCTCATGATTTACTCAATTATTTGTTAAGGGACTTGCAGAATTGGACGATGCGCTGCGCAGCTTCCAGGCCTTCTTCCGTCTCGGCGACCAGCGCCATGCGGATGCGGTTGCGGCCCGGATTGGCGCCGTGGGCGTCGCGCGCCAGGTAGCTGCCCGGCAGTACCGTGACATTATATTCGGCGTACAGGCGCTGGGCGAATTCGGTGTCCGACAAGCCGGTCCGGCTGACGTCGGCCCACAGGTAGAAGCCGGCGTCCGGCAGTTCCACTTGCAGCACTTCCTGCAGCAACGGGGTGATGGCGGCGAATTTGGCGCGGTATTTTTCGCGGTTCTGTTCGACGTGGGTTTCGTCGTTCCAGGCCGCGATCGAAGCAGCTTGCACGGTAGGGCTCATGGCTCCGCCGTGATAGGTGCGGTACAACAGGAATTTTTTCAGGACGTCGGCGTCGCCGGCCACGAAGCCGGAGCGCATGCCCGGCACGTTGGAGCGTTTCGACAGGCTGCTGAACACCACCAGGCGCGCGTATGGCCGGTCTATCGTGGACAGGCCCAGCATGTGGGCCGCTTCCAGCGCGCCCAAAGGCGCCTTGTCGCCGTGGTAGATCTCGGAGTAGCACTCGTCGGCGGCGATGACGAAGTTGTAGCGCTCCGACAGGGCGAACAGGTTCTCCCAGTCGGTCAGCGTCAGCACGGCGCCGGTCGGATTGCCGGGGGAGCACAGGAACAGCAGCGCTACGCGCTCCCACACCGAAGTCGGGATGCTGTCGTAGTCGCAGCCGAAGTTGCGGGCCGGGTCGGAATTGACGAAGTACGGCTCGGCGCCGGCCAGGTAGGCCGCGCCTTCGTAGATCTGGTAGAACGGATTCGGGCTGATCACCAGCGACTTGGCGGCCGGGTCGATCACGGTCTGCGCCAGCGCGAACAGCGCCTCGCGCGAGCCGTTCACCGGCAGCACCTGGGTGGCTGGATTGAGCTTGGGGATGCCGTAGCGGCGTTCCAGCCAGCCGGCGATGGCGCCGCGCAGCGCGTCCGAGCCGATGGTGGTAGGGTAGCTGGCCAGGCCGTCCACATTGTCGATCAGCGCCTGCTGGATGAACCGCGGCGTAGGATGTTTGGGTTCGCCCATGCCCAGGCTGATGGCTTTGTGCTGTGGGCTGGCGGTCACCTGCGCGAACAGCTGGCGCAGTTTTTCGAACGGATAGGGTTGCAGCTTGTCGAGATGTGGATTCACTTGGCGGACCGGGTGCGGAACGTTGAAAAAAGAGCAGCGTAGACAACCATTATAGCGCCTCTGCGCAGGGCTCGTCATACGACGGTGAGCAGGGTTGCTATCAATGCCAAATAATAAACATGTGAGATACTTCGGCCCACGGTTCACAAAGAGGTCAGGCATGGAACAGGACGAAACGACGATGGAAGTGGACGTCAGCCGGCAGGTGATGGCGCTGCGGCTGGCGACCGGGCTGGCGCAGGGCGCGCTGCTGTATTGGCTGTACCAGGCCGACCGGGGCGGCTGGTGGCCGGCCGGGACGCCGTATGTGATGACGCCGCTGCTAATGGCCTGCGCGCTGCTGCCGGCGATGCTGATATCGGCCATGGGCCACATGGCGCCGAAGAAGGTGGCGCAGTGGATGGCGGCTGCCGCCGGCGTGGTGCTGATCATGGCGCTGCATGCGGTCAGCCGTGAGACCGGCGTGGTGCGGGTCGCCGGCGAGCTGGGCAAGGGCGCGTTCACGTCGATGTCGGGGCCGATGATGGTGTTCGGCGCGGTCTTCATGTACATCGCGCACTCGCTGGTGATGGCGGGGGCCGCGGACCAGCGCCGCATCGCCAGTTACGACACCTATTTTGAGTTGGCCTGGAAGCTGGCGGTGCAGCTGATGTTCTCGGCCTTCTTCGTCGGGGCGCTGTGGCTGGTGCTGTTGATGGGCAGCGGCCTGTTCTCGATGGTGAAGCTGGGCTTCCTCAAGCAGATGATGGAAGAGTCGTGGTTTGTGGTGCCGGTGATCTGCTTCGCCTGGTCGTGCGCGATGCACATCACGGACGTGCGGCCGGCCATCGTGCGCGGCATCCGCAGCCTGCTGCTGGTGCTGCTGTCGTGGATACTGCCGGTGGCGGCGCTGATCATCAGCGGCTTCCTGTGCGCCTTGCCGTTCACCGGGCTGGATGTGCTGTGGGCGACGCGGCACGCGACGTCGCTGCTGCTGGCGGCGGACGCGGTGCTGATCGTGCTGATTAACGCCGCCTTCCAGAACGGCCACGCCAAGGCGGCGCTGGCGGTACGGGTGAGCGCGCGCGTGGCTTCGTTGTTGATACTGCCGCTGACGGCGATCGCGATTTATGCGCTGGGTTTGCGGGTGTACGACTATGGCTGGACCTCGGACCGGGTGATCGCCGCCGCCTGCCTGGCGGTCGCCAGTTGCTATGCGCTGGGTTATGCGTGGGCGGCGCATCGCTACGAGACCTGGCTGTGCCCCATCGCCAACGTCAACGTGGCGGCGGCCTTCGTGGTGCTGGCGGTGCTGCTTGCCTTGTTCACGCCGATCGCCGATCCGGCGCGGCTATCGGTGAACAACCAGATGGCGCGGCTGGAGAAGGGCCGCACCAAGGCGGCGCAATTCGATTACCACTATCTGCGATTCGAAGGGCAGCGCTACGGGCACGAGGCGTTGACGCGCCTGTCGCAGCAAAGCACCGGCCCCGATGCGGCCCTGATACGCGAGCTGGCCGGCAAGGCGTTGAAAGAGACGAACCGCTGGCAAGCGGGATCGCCGTTGGCGTCGATGTCGATCACCGACAACGTCAAGGTGTGGCCAGCGACCACCAGGCTGCCGGCCAGTTTTGCGGCCCAGAAGTGGAGTCCGATCGAAGACGCGGCAGTCCTGCCATGCCTGTTGAGCCGCGGTAGCCGTTGCGATGCCTTGGTGCTCGACGTCGATGGCGACGGCAAGTCGGAAGTCCTGCTGTTCAATGCAGGCCGCTACTCGGCGGCGCCGCTCTACACCGAACGCGCCGACGGCAAGTGGGTGGTGGCCGGCCATCTCGACGCCAGCGGCAGCGAGTGCGCACCGCTGATCGAGAAGCTGAAAGCGGGCCAGTACACGCTGGTGGCGCCGCGCATGAAGGCGCTGGAAGTGGCGGGGCAGTTATTGCAGTTCCAATCGGAGTTCGGCGCGGACGACTGCAAATTGATCAAGGCTGGGAAGTAGCCGCGTCGCGCAGCTGCTTCACTTGCTTTTGCAAGGCGCGTAGTCGACTGGTCCGAACGTCAAGAATTAATTAATGCGAACTAAATGTATGGATCATCGCCTCCACGAAAAGTTCAAGCCGATCACTGAAGATGCGCTATCTGAGTTGGCGGATCTCCGATCATTTGTGTCCGGTCTCGTGACGCGTTTCTTGCCTGGTCGCGAGCTGTCTCAAACATCCGACGACTTCGATACCTTACAGCGCCTTTGTGACGTGGACGCAATGCGCATCGCCAACTACGGAGCTTGGGTCGCGGTTGGCGTTGCATTCGGAGATGCATTAACGAAATTCATGCCCGGACTTGCCTGGTGCATGGAGTCCGACCAGTACGGCACAAATGCTGCGCTACGTTACCTGCAGTCCGGATTGTCGATTGCTGTATTAACAATTTTCTGGAAGCGAGTAGAGCGCGGCGAGACCATCGATGTTGTTCATCTTGCTTACGAAATAAGGTCAATAGTAGCGAACTTTGACGACGAGCCGGCCGTAAATCTCAAGACTTCGGAGTAGCCTGCAAAGGGCTTTGCAATTCAATGCAGCAAAGTGAGTCGCCGGACGTAACGGCGATTGTGGCCGTTTTGGCTGCATTCCCCGTTATCTCATGGTCATTGAGACACTATTCCCTTTCGCGGCGAGAGGATGCTGACATGCCGGGTGCCCGCCGTGCTATTGTGTGAACAGGTTACAGGTTTTATCACCACACTTCGCGAAGTCCCATCATCCAGCCCACGCATATCCGTGAGTTGCCTCGACCTCCCACCGCCTAGCTGTCGCTCATAACGCGCTTCGTCCATGACACCCACCGCGCATCGCGACGGGCAGTGGACACACGTGCCAATTCAATGTGACAACCGGGAGAATATCTTGATCGTAGACCGCTCGCTGTACGATGGACAACTGCTATTGAAGGCGGGCGCGCTGCAGGACGCCATCTTCAACAGCGCCAATTTTTCCAGCATCGCCACCGACGCCCAGGGCGTGATCCAGATCTTTAACGTCGGCGCCGAGCGCATGCTGGGCTATAAGGCAGTCGACGTGATGGACAAGATCACGCCGGCCGATATCTCCGATCCGCGCGAGCTGATTGCGCGCGCCACTGCGCTCAGCCTGGAATTGGGTACCTCGATCACGCCGGGCTTCGAAGCGCTGGTGTTCAAGGCCTCGCGCGGGATTGAGGACATCTATGAGCTGACCTATATCCGCCAGGACGGCAGCCGCTTCCCGGCGATGGTGTCGGTCACCGCGCTGCGTGACGACAAGGACGCCATCATCGGCTATCTGCTGATCGGCACCGACAACACCGCGCGCAAGCGTGCCGAGGAGGCGTTGCTGAAGGCCGGCGCGCTGCAAAACGCCATCTTCAACAGCGCCAACTTCTCCAGCATTGCCACCGACGCGCAGGGTGTGATCCAGATTTTCAATGTCGGCGCCGAGCGCATGCTGGGCTACAAGGCGGCCGACGTGATGAACAAGATCACGCCGGCCGACATTTCCGATCCGCGCGAACTGATCGTGCGCGCCAACGCCCTCAGCCTGGAATTGGGTACCTCGATCACGCCGGGCTTCGAGGCGCTGGTGTTCAAGGCGTCGCGCGGCATCGAGGACATCTACGAGCTGACCTATATCCGCCAGGACGGCAGCCGTTTCCCGGCGATGGTATCGGTCACGGCGCTGCGCGACGATCAGGAAACCATCATCGGCTATCTGCTGATCGGCACCGACAATACCGCGCGCAAGCGCGCCGAGGAGGCGTTGCAGAAGGCCGGTGCGCTGCAGAACGCCATCTTCAACAGCGCCAACTTCTCCAGCATCGCCACGGACGCCCAGGGCGTGATCCAGATTTTCAATGTCGGCGCCGAGCGCATGCTGGGCTACAAGGCCTCGGACGTCATGAACAAGATCACGCCGGCCGATATTTCCGATCCGCTGGAGGTGGTGGCACGCGCCCGTACGCTGAGCATCGAACTGGGTACGTCGATCACGCCGGGCTTCGAAGCGCTGGTGTTCAAGGCCTCGCGCGGCATTGAGGACATCTATGAGCTGACTTACATCCGCCAGGACGGCAGCCGCTTCCCGGCGATGGTGTCGGTGACGGCCCTGCGCGATGACGAGGAGCAGATCATCGGCTACCTGCTGATCGGTACCGACAACACCGTCCGCAAGCAGGTCGAGGCCGAACAGGCGGTGCTCGATCAGCGCCTGCGCGATCAGCAGTTCTACACCCGTTCGCTGATCGAGTCGAATATCGATGCGCTGATGGCGACCGATCCGCGCGGCATCATCACCGACGTCAACCAACAGATGGAATCGCTGACCGGCTGTACCCGTGACGAACTGATCGGGGCGCCATTCAAGAACTACTTCACCGACCCGGAACGGGCGCAAGCGGGCATCTCACGCGTACTGCGCGAAGGCAAGCTCACCAACTATGAACTGACCGCGCTGTCGCGCGAAGGCTCCGAGACCGTGGTGTCGTTCAACGCCTCGACCTTCCACGATCGCGACCGCAAGCTGCAGGGGGTGTTCGCGGCCGCGCGCGATGTTACCGACCGCAAGCAGTTCGAGCACAGGCTGCAGGAAAACAATATCGAATTGGAAACTGCCAAGGCGGCGGCGGAAATAGCCAACCTGGCGAAATCCGAGTTCCTGTCGAACATGAGCCATGAATTGCGCACACCGCTGAACGCCGTGCTTGGCTTCGCGCAGCTGATGGCGTCGGATATACCGCCGCCGTCCAGCGCGCAAAAAAGTTCGATCGACCAGATCCTGCAGGCCGGCTGGTACCTGCTACGTCTGATTAACGAGATACTCGACCTGGCGATGATCGAATCTGGCAAGGTCAGCCTTTCCAAGGAGACGATGTCGTTGACCGAGGTGCTGCTCGATTGCAACGCCATGATGGCGCCGCAGGCAGAGCAACGTGGCATCGCCATGAATTTCCCGAGCTTCGAACATCCATTCTTCGTGCACGCGGACCGGACCCGGGTCAAGCAGGTCATCGTGAACCTGATGTCGAACGCCATCAAATACAATCGCCCCGGCGGCGCCGTGACGGTGAGCTGCGAGCGTGAAGCCGACGGCCGCGTACGCGTCAGCGTGACGGATACCGGCGTGGGGCTGCAGGCTGACAAGCTGGCCCATCTGTTCCAGCCGTTTAACCGGCTGGGGCAGGAAGCCAGCACCGAGGAAGGCACCGGGATCGGACTGGTGGTGACCAAGAAATTGATCGAACTGATGGGCGGATCCATCGGTGTGGACAGTACCGTCGGCGTGGGGAGTGAATTCTGGTTCGACTTATTGGAGGCGGATGCGCCCGGACTGGAAACGGAAATGCTGGGCATGGCGCCGGCCCGCGGCGACGACAAGGTCGCCCGGACGGACATGGACCATCGCCGTACGCTGCTGTACGTCGAAGACAATCCGGCCAATCTGGCGCTGGTGGCGCAGTTGATCGCGCGCCGAGACGATCTGCAGTTGATGACCGCGGTGACGGGGCATCTCGGCATTTTGCTGGCCAAACAACATCTACCCGATGTGATACTGATGGATATTAACCTGCCGGGTATGAGCGGCTACGGCGCGCTGAAAATATTGCGCGATGATCCGGCCACCTCGCATATCCCGGTGATCGCCTTGTCGGCCAATGCCATACCGCGTGACATAGAAAAAGGCATTGAAGCCGGGTTCTTCAATTATCTGACCAAGCCCATCATGGTGCGCGAGTTCATGGATGCGCTGGATGTGGCGCTCCAGCATTTCGCTGAGATCAATGCGGCGGTGCACGCCAACCCCGTTACTTCGGAGTAGCCTGCAACGGGCAGGCCTGCATATTCTCGCCCAGCCTGCGCGCCAGTTCGCCGCGCAGGGCGTGCAGGCCTTCGATGCGCTGGTCGATGTCTTCCAGCTTGCGCTCCAGCGCCGCGCGCAGTTGCGGCGCGGACGATTCCGGCTCGGCCAGCAGCGGCAGGTCGGCTTCGATTTCGGCCAGCGTGAAGCCCAGGGTCTGCGCCAGCCGGATGTAGCGCAGCCAGTCCACCGCTTCCGGCGGATAGTCGCGGTAGCCGTTGGCGCTGCGGCGCGCGCGCAGCAGGCCGCGCTTCTCGTAGAAGCGCAAGGTGTCGCGGCTCAGCCCCGTGGCGCTGGCGATTTCTCCGATTTGCATGTGCAGGCTCCAAATATCGTTTGACCTTGGAGTGTACTCCAGGCTTTAGCATGGCTCCACCATATTCCAGGAGACGTCATGCTCGCATCATCCACCTTCCGCAAAATTGTCCTCGGCAGCGCCATCTACGATCTGATCGTGACCGCGCCGTTCGCCACGCCGTGGAGCTTCGCCTTGGCCCGCGCGCAACTGGACGCCATCAACCAGGGCTTGGGCGGCGCCGCGTTGCCGGCGTTCGAGCCGTTCCACGTGCTGTTCGCCTGCCTGCTCGGCAGCGTGGTGCTGGTGTGGTCGCTGCTGCGCATCAGCGATCCGCAGCAGCGCTTCGGCCGCTTCGACGGCATGGCGCGGCTGCTGTTCTCGACCTGGATGATCTGGACCCTGGCCGTCACCGGCGCGCCGCTGCTTTGGCTGTTTATCGTGCCGGAGCTGGCTTTCTGCGTGGCGCAGTGGCTGCCGGTGCGGAGGGCGGAAGTTACAGGTCGATGCTGAGGCCCAGGTCGATGGAGCGGCCGTGGCCGGGCAGGGGACGCAGCGCGCCGCCGTCGGCCCGCAGGCCGGACAGGTAGACGCCGCCCAGAGGATCGGCATAGGCCTTGTCCAGCAAATTGCCGACGCCTGCCGACAGGCGCACATTCTTCCGTAGCTGGTAGGCGGTGCGCGCGTTGAGCAGGGCATAGCCTGCGGTTTCCGGCTCCAGCCGGCGCGCATCGACCCGGTCCTTGCGGGCCACCAGTTTGGTTTCGATCTGGCTGTGCCAGGCGCCGCTCGTGTGTTCCAACGCCAGCAAGGCGTTGAACGGCATGATGCGATACAGGTCGCCGCCATCCGTGCGCTGCCCGCGCGCGTACGCGGCATTGCCGGTAAAGGCGAACGAACCGATCGCGGGATAGCCGGCCAGCGGCGCGCGCCAGGACAGGTTGGCGCCGTACAGTTTGGCGTCGTGGTTGGCAAAGCGCAGCAGCGCGCCGTTCGCACCCATGCGCATGTAGGGATGGAACTGTCCAAGTACATCCACGTCGATATAGTCGCGCACCCGGTTGTAGTAGGGATTGAGCTTGACGAACCATCCCGCAGGCCCGGCGCCATGCCAATGGGCGGTGAAGCCCAGCGTATACGCGGTCTCCGGCTTCAGGTCGATATTGCCCACATAACCGTTGCCGTCGCCGAACCAGTTGGTCATGGTCATCGCCATGCTGCCGCGTCCCCAGGAGTAGCGCTCGTACAGGTTGGGCGAACGGGTCTTGCGGGCCGCCGCCAGTTCGTACGTGGTGGATGCGTCGGCTTCGAAGCGCGCCAGCGCTGTCAAGTCCAGATTGCCGTCGCGCTGACGGCGCGCGCGGGCGTTGAATGCCGCGGCGGCGGCGGCGTCGGCCGCGTTCATCATGTTGTTGGCATAGGGCCGCACGTCGCCGGCGTCCATGCGCACCGCCTCCCAGCGGGCGCCAAGCAGCGAGGTCCATTGCGCGTTGTGCGCGGTCTCCGCTTCGCCGTACAGCGCGACGCGGTCGCGCCGGCCGTCGTTGATGTTCACATAGGTCTGCGGTCCCATCATCATCGAACCGGGGATGGCGGGCCAGTAGTCGTCCAGGCGGAAGCTGTGGTACTCGTGGCCGACGCGCAGCTTGCCGGCGTCGCCCCAGGGCAGCGAGGCCTTGAGCGCGTAGCCGGCGTTGCGGCCGCGCGTCACCATCGGCATCATGCCGCGCCGCTCCGGCGTGAAGAAGCCCATATCGTGGTTGGTGGTTTGCCAGTAGGCGCTGCCATCGAGCTCGCCCCAGCCAAACCGGCCGACGTAGCCCAGGTTGGCGAACTTGCCGTCGTTGTCGGTCATGTCCATGTACTGGTTGGGGAAGCCCTGGTAGGGAATGTGCTGGATGCCGGCGCGCAGCGTCAGTTGCCGGTCTGTGCCGCGCAGGGCCAGCTGCGCCGACTGGTTGATGCTTTGGTACAGGCTGGCCAGCACGCGCTGGCCGTTGCCGTCGTTGTAGCTGTGGCCGCGCGCATAGGCTGCGTTGTAGGCCAGGCTCATGCTGTCGCTGGCGATGCCGGCCGAGATGCCGCTGTTGAGCGTTTCGCCGTTGCTGCCGGCATTCAGGGTGATGCGGCCGGTGCTGCGCAGCGCTTGCGCCGTCTCGGCGAAGACAGGTGCGGCGGATTTGACGGTGACGGTACCGCCTATGCTGTCGCCGCCGACGCTGACCGGCGTTACCCCGGCCAGCACTTCGATGCGGCCGACCTGGCTCGGGTCGATGTACGACAGCGGCGCGTTCATGTGGTTGGCGCAGGCGGCTGTGACTTCCATGCCGTCGATGCGGATCTTGAGGCGGTCGTCGCCCAGGCCGTTGACGAACGGCAGGGCGGAGACGCCGCCAGCCCGCGCCGCGCTGTAGCCGGGCGTGGCGCTGAGCAGCAATGCGGAATCGCTGACGCCGTGCGGGCGCTGCAGCCAACCTTCGCCGATGGCCGAGACGATGACTTTGACGATCGGTTCGGCGGCCGCTGCGCCGCCGGTTTGCGCGCTGGCGGTTGTGGCGGCGGCGCTGGCGATGGCCAGGCACGCGGTCATGTAGTACTGCTTCATGGTGTGTCCTTACGTTGCTGTGGTTGACGTTACCGATATTGAAAATTTGTGCGCATGCGGCAGCTGGCGCCGAGAGCCGGCGCTCAGGATTGGAACTGGATGCGTAATTTGACCTGGCGCACAAAATCGCGCCCGTGGGCAGGGATCAGGCCAGGAGAGGCGGTGCGCGCGCGTGGGCCGAAGACCAGGCGTGCAGCGGCTGCGGTGCGGCGTAAAAGAGGGAGGGATAGATATCGCGGCCGGCGTCCGCAAGCAGCGCGGCGGCCGGTGTGGCGGGGACGGCGTCGGAGCCGCCATGGGTGGCGCAAAACGCGCAATGCTCCATGCCGCGCTTGGCGGATGCAGGGGCTTTGCCGCCGTCGCCGGCGGGCAGCTTGACCAGTTTGTAGCCGCTCACCGTGCAGACTTCCACGGTGTCGGCTCCGGCGGCGGCCAGTGCGTGGGAGATCGAAGGCGCGAGTGCGCTGAACAGGACTGCCAGCAAGGCTATCCAGATGTGCAGCGTTTGTCGTTTTGCCATTTCGATCATGTTGTCATTATATCCGATGCCGTTTGTCTGCCGTTGCCGGGATGCTCTCCACGAGGAAGTCGATGAAGACGCGCACGCGGGCCGGCCTTTGCCCAGCTTCCAGGCGCTGTGGGTACCGTTGTTCTGGCGGTGCAGGATGCGGCGATGAAGGCGCTCAGCGCCTGATCGCTGTCAGGCAGCCTTCAACAGCGCCTGCGGCTTGCTCCAGACCTGCTGCGCCACGCGCATCATGTTGCGGCCCATGACAAGTTCGGTCTCGCTGTCTGTCATGCCGACCTTGCGCAGCGCGGCGGCCAGCTGGCGCCAGACTTCCGGCGGCGTGAAGGTCGGCGGGCGGCTGGCGCTGTAGCCGGCGGAGGCGGGCCACCAGTAGCCCGGATCGAAATCGCCGGGCGGCGTGTCGTCCAGGCCTGGCTGCTGGAAGCAGATATCGAGGCCGATGCCGACGTGCGATACGCCCGCCAGGTCCGCGACATAGGCCGCGTGGCGCGCGACGTCGTCGACGCCGGGATGCTCCTTGCCCAAGAACCACGACAGGCCGGAGACGCACACCACGCCGCCGGTGGCGGCGCAGGCGCGGATCTGTTCGTCGGTGACGTTGCGGCCATGCTGCACCAGCGCATACGGATTGGCGTGGCTGAAGATCACCGGCTGCGACGACGCGGCCATGATATCAAGGCTGCACATGCGGCCCGTATGCGAACAGTCCATCAGGATGCCGGCGTCGTTCACGGCGTTCACCATGCTGTGGCCGAGCGGCGTCAGGCCGCGCGGCAGGTCGTGGCAGCCGTCGGCGACGTTGTTGTTGCGGTTGTAGGCGAAGTGGATCTGGCGCACGCCCAGCTGGGCGTACAGGGCGATCATTTCCGGCTGGTCGAGCAGCGGCATCGCGCCTTCCAGGTCGAAGCTGATGGCGATGCGGCCGTCGGCGGCGGCCTGGATCACGTCGTCTACACTGGAAATGAGGACATAGCGGTCCGGGTCGGAGGCGATGGTGGCGCGGTAGCCGGCGATCACGGACATCACTTGCGAGATCGGGTTCATGTCGCCCCCGACGTTGAGCGAGACGTAGTTCACCCCGGCGGCGTGCAGCCGTTGGACGGGCGTGAAGTCGGCCTGCGGATGCTGCGGCAAGCAAGCGTGGGCGTCCCAGTTGATCATGTTTGTTGGCTTTGTCAAAAATGCTATGTTCCCACGAATGCGTGTCCAGGGCAAATCTGCGCGGCCGGGGTGTGGCGCGCATGCTTTATACTGGAGGGATTCACACTATTAAGGCCAACATGTCTTTTTCTTCGCTGGGCCTTGCTCCCTCACTGATTAACGCCGTCACCGAAATCGGTTACCAGGAGCCGACCGCCATCCAGAGCGCCGCCATTCCCGCCATCCTGCGCGGGGAAGACGTGCTGGGCGCGGCGCAGACCGGGTCCGGCAAGACCGCCGCCTTCGCGCTGCCGCTGCTGCAATCGCTGCTGGACAACCGCAACGGCCCGCGCCAGCTGCATGGCCTGATCCTGGTGCCGACGCGCGAGCTGGCGGCGCAGGTGGGCGAGTCGATCCGCAAGCTGGTGGCGCATTTGCCGATGCAGGTCAAGGTGTCGATCGTGTTCGGCGGCGTGTCGATCAACCCGCAGATGATGGCGCTGCGCGGCGGCGTCGACATCGTGGTCGCCACGCCGGGCCGGCTGCTGGACCTGATCGACCACAATGCGTTGAAGATTTCGCGCACGGCGATGCTGGTGCTGGACGAGGCGGACCGCCTGCTGGACCTGGGCTTCAGCGAAGAATTGAACCGCATCCTGGAGCTGCTGCCCAAGCAGCGCCAGAACCTGTTTTTCTCGGCGACCTTTCCGCCGGCGGTGCAGGCGCTGGCCGACGGCATGCTGCACCAGCCGACGCGCATCGAGGTGCTGTCCGAACCACTGAGCAAGCCCGATATCGAGCAGCGCGCGATCATGGTCGACGTGCCGCGCCGTACCATGCTGCTCAAGCATCTGATCCAGGAGCACCAGTGGAGCAGGGTGCTGGTGTTCGTCGCGACCAAGTACGCGGCCGAGCATGTGGCCGATAAACTGAACCGCAACGGCATCCGCGCCGGCGCCTTCCATGGTGAGTTCAGCCAGGGCGCGCGCACCGAGGTGCTGGGCGATTTCAAGGCCAGCCGCTTGCAGGTGCTGGTGGCGACCGATGTGGCGGCGCGCGGTATCGACATCGCCCGTCTGCCGGCGGTGGTCAACTACGACCTGCCGCGTTCGGCGGTGGATTACACCCACCGTATCGGCCGCACCGGCCGCGCCGGCGAGAGCGGCGTGGCGATCAGTTTTGTCAGCGCGGAGACGGAACAGCATTTCCGCCTGATCGAAAAGCGTCAGGAGATTCTGCTGCCGCGCGAGGAGATCGCCGGCTTCGAGCCGGTGGAGACGCTGCCGCCGGTCGCCGCCGATTCGGTGACGGACACCGTCAATGGCGGCATCAAGGGCAAGCGCAAGAGCAAGAAGGACAAGCTGCGCGAAGCCGCCGCGGCGGCCGGGGAGTAAGCTCGCGCGCCGTCAATCCAGTGCGGAGGAGCGGTACAGCTTGCGGTACTCGGACGGCGAGGTCCGCAAGGCCGTCCGGAAATGCTGGCGCAGCGACAGCGCGGAACCAAATCCCGCCTGCTGCGCCACCATCTCGATCGACACTTCGCTGCTTTCCAGCAGATGCTGGGCATGGGCCAGCCGCTGGTTGAGCAGCCATTGCTTGACCGAGGTGCCGGTGGCCTGGCGGAAGTGGCGGGTGAAATTCCGGCGGCTCATCAAGGCCCGTTCTGCCAGCGCGTCGATGCTGTGGTTCTGCGTCAAATCCTCGCCGACCCATGCCAGCACCTGCGCGAAACGGTCGTCGCTGCCGTTGACGGGCAGCGGACGTTCGATGAACTGCGCTTGCCCACCTTGGCGGTGCGGTGCGACCACCATTTGCCGCGCCACGCGATTGGCGATTTCCGCGCCGCACAGCTGCCGCAGCAAGTGCAGGCAGCAATCAAGGCCGGCCGCCACGCCGGCCGACGTCACCACTTTCCCTTCATCGACATACAGGACTTCGCGGTCGACCCGGACCTTGGGGTAGCGCTCGGCCATGGTGTCGGCGTTGGCCCAGTGCGTGGTGGCCGTGCGGCCGTCCAGCAGGCCCGCTTCCGCCAGCGGAAACGCGCCTATGCACAGGCCCACCACCTGCGCGCCGCGCTGATGGGCGCGGCGCAAAGCTTGCAGCAGGCTGGCGGGCGCCGGACGGCAGTCGGAATGCCACGATGGCAGGATGACGATGTCGGCGCGGGCCAGGGCGGCAAGGCTGTGGGGCGCGACGATCTCGAAGCCGGCCGTGGTGGTCAGCGGTGCCCCGTGATCCTCCGCGCATACCTTGACGTCGAAGGTGGCGCTCTCGCAATCGGCGCGCTGGGCGCCGAATACCTGGCACGGTACCGATAGGTGAAAAGGGTTGATGCCGTCGAAAGCGATGACGGCGATGCGGAATTTCTGGATGGGCGAGGTGCGTGCGGACATGGCCTGATTATATCGCATGGTGGCCTTCGGGCCACTTTTGAATAACGGCACGGCGACGGACAATGTCACTCACCGGGCGCTTCCGCCTTATCCTACAGGAGAAAATCATGACCGCAACCCCACGCCGCGCATTGATCGTCATCGACGTACAGAACGAATACTTCACCGGCCAGATGAGGATTGAATATCCACCGGTTGAGACCTCGCTGCCGAATATCGGCCGCGCCATGGACGCGGCGCGCGAGGCGGGCATTCCGGTGGTGGTGGTGCAGCACGATGCGCCGGAAAACTCACCAATCTTCGGTCTTGGCTCGGACGGCTGGAAGGTGCATCCCGTGGTGGCGCAGCGCGCGCACGACCATTTTATCAACAAGAAAATGGCGAGCGTGTTCGCCGGGACGGACCTGGCTGAGTGGTTGAAGGAACACGCCATCGATACCTTGACCATCGCCGGCTACATGACGCACAACTGCAATGCGTCCACCATCTACGAGGCGAAGCATCGCGGCTTGCAAGTGGAAGTGCTGGAGGACGCCACCGGCGCGCTGCCGTACGAGAACGCGGCCGGCAAGGTCACTGCGGAAGAGATTCACCGCGTGTTCAACACGGTGTTTCATTCCAATTTCGGCGCAGTGGTGAGTACTGAAACGTGGCAGGCCGCCGTGCGTGACGGCAGCAAGCTGGAACCCGACAATATCTATCTGTCGAACCAGCGCACCCGCTAAGCGCCGGTGCGCTTGGGTTGGTGGCCCTGTTTTTTCAGGGCTTCCATCACCAGGTCGCAGTGGTCGCCCTGGATTTCGATGACGCCGTCCTTGACGGTGCCGCCGGAACCGCAGGCGCTGCGCAGCTGCTTGCCCAGCAGGGCGAGGGCGATGGCGTCCAGCGCCAGGCCTTTCACCAGGGTGACGGTCTTGCCGCCGCGGCCCTTCGATTCGCGCGACACGCGTACGACGCCGTCGCCGGCGGGCTTGGATTTGGCTGCGGCCTTGCAGCGGCAATCGGCGACCGGCTGCCCGCAATCGGGGCACATGCGGCCGGTCTCAGTGGAGTAGACGAGTCGGGTGTTCATAGGGACGAGATTCTAGCAGAAGCCGGCCTACAGAAAACGGGCGTTCCTCAGCGATGCGGGAACGATGAGCCGGTGCATGGGCGTGACGAACAGCATGTAGACGCGCCCTGGGATGTCGATGGCGGATATCGTGGAGGTCATAACGGCTTTTCGGTGATCAGGTTGATGCGGCGCTGGATGCGCTGGGCTTCGGCGGTGTCGCCGGCTTGCGTGGCGCGCATGGCTTGTACGCCCAGCCATGCCAGCAGCGGTCGGCGCCAGCCTTGGGCGGAGGCGGTGTCCACGGCTCCGCCGAGGACTTGCGGCGTGGCTTTGCCGGCGCGCAGCAGCACGCCGCTGGCCACCAGCTTGGAGAACGGATCGGCGATGGCTTGCGCGGCGCTGGCGGCGGCGGTGTCGCCGGACGCCGAGGCCACCGGCTGATGCTGCGCCGGCAGCAGCGCCGCATCGGCGGCGGTGGCGCGGCCGGACAGGTAGGCGGCGTAGGCGCGGTCGGCCGGGCCGGCGTCTTGCGACAGCTTGTCGTAGCCGGTGCAATCCTCGAACACCAGCGAGGCGACGCGGGCGGCGCAACGTATCAACTCGGCGCGTATCATCAGGTCGACCTTGCCGGTGCTGGCCAGCGCTTCGCGGGCGCGCTTGTACTCGGCCGCTTCCACGCGGGCGTTGCCGGACATGTAGGCGGCGGTCGAGCGTTCGATGGAGCTTTGCGCGTTCATTTGCCAGTCCGGCACCGGCGGGTTGTTGCCGCAGGCGGCCAGCAGCGAAGTGGCAAGCAGCGTGGCGAGCAGTGTCGCGATCAGCGGGGCGTTGGTCTTCATGGCAGTTTGATCTCCGTGTCGCGCTTGAACGGCCATTTGCGGTTGATCTCATTGACCAGTTGTTCGACCCGGCGCAAGCTGCTTTCCACTTCGCCGCGCAGCGTGCCCAGATCGGCCGTGGCCTCCCTGGCGTTGGCGCCGACGGCCTGCGCTTCGATCAGCACCGCGTCCATTTTCTTCAGGCTGTTGCGGGCGTCCGCCAGCAGGCCGTTGAGCTGCACGATGGTCGCTTGGGCGTCCGTCATCACGCCTTGTTTGCCGAAGACTTGGGTGTCGGCGTGGCCGATCAGGCTATCGGCCTTGGTGGCCAGCGCGTTCACGGTGATCAGCAGCTTGTTGGCGCGCTCCGTCAGCTGTTGGGCGTTCTTGTCGTCGCCGGCGATCAGGCCCATGGCGCCGTTGGGGCCATTCAGTTTGCCGGTAACGCCCTGGACGTTGGCCAGGCTTGCGGCCAGTGCGGAGTTTTCCGCCGTCAGCGCGTTGAGGTTTTCCAGCAGGTCCTTGGCGGCGGCCAGCAGGCGCGGAATTTCCGCGCCGGCGTCGCCGACCAGCAGCGAGCGGGCGGCGCCGTCCTCCAACGGCGGATCGGTCGGAATGCCGCTGAAGGCGCGCAGCTTGGCGCCGCCCACCAGGCCGCGTTCCAGCGTGAAGATGCTGGAGCTGCGCAGCCAGTGCGCATCGTTGCGCGGCACATCGACGATCACGCGCGCCTTGCCGTCCTTGCCCAGTTCTATGCGGCGCACCCTGCCTATCGGGAAGCCGGCGAAGGTGACGTCCATGCCGACGGTGACGCCTTCCGAGTCGTCCGCCTGCAGCACCAGCGTCTGCGTCGATTCGAAGGCGCCGCGCGCGTACATCAGGTACAGCGCGGAACCTGCCACCAGCACCACCATCAGCACCAGCAGCAGGGCCGCCTTGAATTCCGCGTTGCGCACGGGCGTCGCTTCGTTTGTTTGTTCGGTCATTGGTCCATTCCGCTTAGTAGTAGTTGCCCATCAACGAGGCGATTTCGATCAGCAGCATCACGGCGAACAGCCGCACCATGTCGTACAGGCCGTGCGTGACCTTGGCGCGGTAGCTGGCGCCGAAGTAGAAGGAGGAGGCCATCGGTATCAGTCCGACCGCGAAGCTGAAGAAGACGATCTTCAGCGTCAGGATCAGCGCTACCGCCGGATTGAAGACCTGGCCGACCACGCGGGTGTAACCGGGCAGCGCCCACGGCGTGAAGCCGTACAGCGACAGGTAGGCCAGGATCAGCGTCATCACGCAGCTGACGGCGGCCAGCATCCAGACGGCGAACACTCCCGCCGCCACGCGCGGGAAGAATTCCTGGTGCAGTTCGTCGTCGCTGGTGTTGGCGACGTTGCTGCGGCTTTGCGAGAACTCCAGCCCGGCGGGCAGGGTGGTGCGCAGCGCGACGAAGGCGGCGGCGGTCAGCGGGATCAGTTCCAGCACCAGCACGCGCACCACCATCTCCAGCGCGAAGCGCGACAGGCCGTAACTCTGCGACGTGACCACCACGATGCGGATCAGCACCAGGCTGACCAGCGCCGACAACACGCCATACCAGGCCAGGTTGGGCGCGGTGTCGCGCACGATGTGGCGCGCCAGCAGGTTGCGGTTGGCGCCGACGTAGCTGGCGGGGCTGAACGCCAGCGACAGCATCAGCACCGCGAACTGCAGCAGCCGCCACCAGCTGTTCAGCCAGTTGACGGTTGCGAGGATCGTGCGCTTCAGCGCAGGCGGGATAGCTGCTTCTAAGTTCATGTTGGCATCTTAGCACTGTGGCAGCGCCGGCGTACGTCCGCCACGGGCGCCTATTCTTCGGCGAAGGTGGCGATGATGGCGTCGGCGGCGGCGCGCACGCGGGCGCTGCGACTCAGGTCGCTGTGCATCACCAGCCAGACATCGTAGTGGTCGACGCGCTCGGGCCAGATGCGGGTCAGCTGCGCATCGCCGTCGGCCATGTGGCAGGGCAGTTCGGCCACGCCCATGCCGCGCCGGGCGGCGTCCAGCATCACCATGCCGCTGTTGACTTCAATCGCCACGCGGGCATTGGCGATCGGTTCCATGCACAGTTTTTCCTTGTGGCGCGGCGCCACCGCTCCCTGGTAAATAATGATGTCGTGGCCTTGCATGCCGTTGCCCCGGACCGGCACGCCGCGTTCAGCCAGGTAGGCCGGCGTGGCGTACAGGCCCATGCTGCGCCGGCTCAGCTGGCGCGAGATCAGGTCTGGGCTGGTGGGCTTGAGCGTGCGCACCGCCAGGTCGGCCTCACGCCGGGTCAGGTTGCTGATCTCGGTGCTGGTGCTCAGGATGATGCGTATTTCCGGATGTATGGCGTGCAGCCGCTGCATGGCGCCCAGCACCGAGTGGCTGGCGATGGTGTCCGAGGTGTTGACGCGCACGTTGCCGGACAGGCGGTTGTCGATGCCCTGCATTTCGCGCTGGAACTGCAGGGCCGCGTGCTCCATCAATTCGGCGGCGGTGACGGCCAGTTCGCCGGCGGGCGTGGCCAGGTAGCCGGACGGCGTGCGCAGGAACAGGCGCGCGCCCAGCGATTTTTCCAGCGCGTTGAGGCGCCGGCCGACGGTGGCCTGGTCGATGTCGAGGGCGGCGGCGGCCGAGCGCAGCGTGCCTTTGCGGTAGATGGCGAGGAAAATCCTGGCGTTGTCCCAATCCATGCGGGTTTCCGGTGGTTGATGCAGTTTTGCATCGGAGTGCCGATGTTATGCGTATTTACTGCATCAGGCAAGGGGGCTACCATCGGACCACTCTCTCTGAAGGAAGCATCATGAATAACCCTGGCACCGTGGCGCCGGCGATCCAGCCGCGCCAGATTCCCGCCTTGCTGGTGTTGATGACACTGGCCATCGGCTTCGTGATGGCGATGATCGATGTCACCGCCGTCAATACCGCCCTATCCGATATCTCGCTCAGCCTGGGCGTGCCGCTCACCGGCCTGGTGTGGGTGGTGGACGGCTACACGCTGACCTTCGCCGCGCTGCTGATGGCCGGCGGCGCACTGGCCGACCGCTATGGCCCGAAGAACGTCTATCAGGGCGGCTTGAGCGTGTTCATTCTGGGGTCGGTGCTGTGTGCCGTGGCCCCAAGCGGCAACGCGCTGATCGCCGCGCGCTTGCTGCAAGGCGCGGGTGCGGCGCTGTTCATGCCAAGCTCACTGAGCTTGTTGACGCATGCGTATGAAGACCAGGCCACGCGCGCGCGTATGCTGGCCACGTGGTCGGCGATCGTCGGCTGTTCGTCGGCCTCCGGTCCGTTGGTGGGTGGTCTGCTGGTGCACGAATTCGGCTGGCGCAGCGTGTTCTGGGTGAACGTGCCGATTGGCCTGCTTGGCATCGTATTGACGCAGGTGGTGGCGCCGGCCACGCCGCGCATGGAGCGCGCGCTGTCGATGTTGAGCCATCTGCTGGGCATGGCCGCGCTGGCGGCGCTGAGCTTTGTGCTGATCGAAGGCCCAGCGCTTGGCTGGGGATCGGCTCCGGTGCTGATCGCCTTTGCGGTGACCGTGGCTGCGATTTTCCTGCTGGTGCGGCGGGAGCGCACCGGTGCGCATCCCCTGTTGCCACGGGCGCTATTCGATACGCCGGTGTTTGCCGCGGCCAACGGCGTGGGCTTCCTGATCAATTTTTCCGTGTTCGGCCAGTTGTTCCTGATCAGCCTATACATCCAGCAGTCCGGCGCCGATGCGCTGCACACCGGCTTGAAGCTGATACCGATGATGGCCGCTTTCGCGGTCGGCAACCTGATCTCGGGACGCATCGCGGCGCGGGTCGGCACCAGACCGCCGATGCTGCTTGGTTTGATGGTGGGGCTGGGCATGGCCGTGCTGATGCTGATCGGCCTGACCCCGCAAACGCCATACTGGCTGCTAGCGCTGACGGCTGCGATCATGAACGTCGCCATCGGCGTCGCGATTCCGGGCATGACGACCACGGTGATGCTGGTGGCGGGCAAGGCGCACGCCAACAGCGCCGCCGCCGCGTTGAACGCCAATCGTCAGATCGGCGCCCTGGTCGGCGTGGCGATGATGGGCACCGTGATGCATATGGTGCCCGAGTGGGCGTGGCGTTTGCCGCTGGCTTTTGGCCTGATTGCGGCGGCCTACGCGGGCGCGCTGGCGCTGGTGTACCGCCACATCAAGCTGGGCAAGCCGGTTTAGATCCCGTGCATGGTGCGCCATTCGATCATCTCGGCGATGGTCAGGATGGGCATGCCGTGCAGTTCGGCGAATTGCTCGATGTCGGCGCCGCGCATCATGGTGCCGTCGGGGTTCATCAGTTCGCACAGCACGGCGGCCGGCTTGAGGCCGGCCATGGTCGCCAGGTCCACCGAGCCTTCGGTGTGGCCTTTGCGGGCCAGCACGCCGCCCGGCGTGGCGCGCAGCGGGAACACGTGGCCTGGATGGACCAGGTCACGCGGCTGCGCGTCCGCCGCGATGGCGGTGCGGATGGTGGTGACGCGGTCCGCCGCCGAGACGCCGGTGGTTACGCCTTCGCGCGCTTCGATCGATACCGTGAACGGCGTGCCGTAACGGCTGCCGTTATCGGCGGCCATCATCGGCAGTTCGAGCGCGCGCACCTTGTCGGCGCTCAGGCAAAGGCAGACGATGCCGCTGCATTCGCGGATCATCATGGCCATCGATGGCACGGTGATTTTTTCGGCGGCGACGATCAGGTCAGCTTCGTTCTCGCGGTCGAAATCGTCGAGCAGGATCACTGGCACGCCGGTGCGCATGGCTTCCAGCGCCGCGGCGATGCGGCCTTCCAGATCGTCCGAAACCAGGGAGTAGGGGGATACTGCGGATTGTTGGTCTAACATGTGAAACGCTCCTCGCTAATAGGCGAAAAACGCGACAGGGCAAGCGAATACGCGCGGCCAGCCGCACCGATCGCTCGGGCAGGAGGCCGCGTCACCGCACATCTTCTTTCATCCGGACTATACCGTCGGCTTTGGAATCACACCAAATCTGCTGACCCTTCGTGAGAAGGCGCTCGCGGGCTTGGCCATTGCTGGCTTTACCGCCGGTGGGGAATCGCACCCCGCCCCGAAGACGTCGTTAAATCCTGCCGGCTGGCAGGCGAGGAATGATTCTAGCCCAAATTAAGAATTTCAGTGTAAGGTAGCTTTTTTCTTCTTATTTATGCAACGGGTATGAAGCTGATGACAATGCGTAGCGCCACCGCCGCCGTTCTTCTGGCGTGTTCCTTCATGGCGCAAGCCGTCGATCAGCCGCCGTTGAAATTGAGCGATCCGATACCGGTCGGGCCGCAGGTCAAGGTGGGCCGGCTGGCCAACGGCCTCACTTACTACGTGCAGAAGAACACCCGTCCCGAGAAGAAGCTGGAGCTGCGGCTGGTGGTGAAGGCCGGCTCGATCCTGGAAGACGACGACCAGCAAGGCCTGGCGCACTTCACCGAGCATATGGCCTTCAACGGTTCGACCCATTTCAAGCGCAACGAGCTGGTGTCCTATCTGCAGTCGATAGGCGTGAAGTTCGGCGCCGACCTGAATGCCTACACCACCTTCAACGAAACCGTCTACATCCTGCCGATACCGACCGACAAGCCGGAAGTGGTGAAGCAGGGCTTCCAGGTGCTGGAGGACTGGGCGCACGGCCTGTCGTTCAACGACGCCGACATCGACAGCGAGCGCGGTATCGTGCTGGAGGAGCTGCGGATGGGCAAAGGCGTGGACGACCGCATGAACAAGGTGCTGCTGCCGAAGGTGCTGAACGGCTCGCGCTATGCGCAGCGCATGCCGATCGGTAAAGAGGACATCCTCAAGAACTTCAAGCACGACGCCGTCAAGCGCTTTTACCGCGACTGGTATCGTCCGGACCTGATGGCGGTGGTGGTGGTCGGCGATATCGAGCCGGCCGAAGCGGAAAAGCTGATAGCCCAGCATTTCGGCGGCCTGAAAAATCCGCAGAACGAGCGTCCGCGCGACTACGCCAAGATACCCGAGCGCGCGGAATCCGAAGGCGTGGTGTTCACGGACAAGGAGATCGGCGCGAACTCGGTCTTCATCCGCTACCCGATCCAGGAATGGCCGGCCGGCGCCACCATCGCCGACTATCGCCAGAAGCTGATCGAGAATATGTACAGCTTCATTCTCAGCCAGCGCATGTACGAGCTGACGCAGCAAGTCAATCCGCCGTTCCTGCAAGGCGGCAGCGGCATGAGTTCCGTGATGCGCGGCTACCGTTCGTTCGGCGCCGGCGCGGTGCTGGGCAAGGGCGGCGCCACGCCGGCCATCAACGCCTTGGTGCAGGAAGACCAGCGCGCGCGCCAGTACGGTTTTACCGCGTCCGAAGTGGAGCGCGCCAAGAAGGGCATACTGCGCAACTACGAGCGCATGTACAACGAGCGCGATAAATCCGATTCGGCCGGCTATGCGGCGGAGTACATCCGCAACTTCCTCGACAAGGAGGCCATCCCCGGCATCGCGATGGAGTACCGCTACGCCAATGAGCTGATACCGGGCATCGCGCTGTCCGAGGTGAATGCCGCCGTGCGGGCGGCGATCCCGGATAGCCAGAACAAGCTGGTGATCTACACGGGGTCCGAGGCGGCGGGCGTGCCGGCGCCGAAGGCCGACGAGCTGCTGGCCACCGCCAGCGCGGCGGAGAAGATCAGCGTCAAGGCGCAGGAGGAGAAGGTCTATTCCAGCCAGCTGATGGCGGCGCCGCCCAAGGCCGGCAGCATCGTCGGCGAGAGCGTCAACGCCAAGCTGGGACTGACGGAGCTCACGCTGAGCAACGGCGTCAAGGTGGTGCTGAAGCCTACCGACTTCAATAACGACCAGGTGATACTGGCCGGCCTGCGTTACGGCGGCTGGTCGCTGTTCGGCGACCAGGACCTGTTCAACGCGCGCTATGCCAGCAACATCGTGCACCAGATGGGCGTGCGCGATTACACGCCGAGCGATCTGGTGAAGGTGTTGGCCGGGAAGACGGCGGGCGCCAACGCCAGTGTCAGTTCGATCAACGAGACCGTCAGCGGCGGCTCCGGCAGCGGCGACGTCGAGGCCATGCTGCAGCTGGTGTACCTGAACATGACGCAGCCGCGCAAGGATGCGGCGATCTACAGCGCTTACGTGGACCGTCAGCGCGAACTGGCGAAGAACAATATGGCGCGGCCTGAGTCGGTTTTCAGCGACACCATCACGGCCACGCTGTACAACAACAACCCGCGTGTGCAGCGGGCGCCGAAGCCGGCCGACTTCGACCAGTTGGGCATGGACCGCGTGGTCGACATCTACAACAGCCGCATGTCCAGCGCCAAGGGCTTTACCTTCTTCATGGCGGGCAGCTTCGATGTGGCGACGATCAAACCGTTGATCGCCACCTATCTGGGCAGCCTGCCGGTGGGCGAGATTCCGGTGGCGTTCAAGGACGAGGGCGTGCGTCCGGTGCGCGGGGTGATCAAGAAGGAAGTGCATGCGGGTTCTGAGCCCAAGAGCACGATCTCGCTGTCCTTCACCGGCGAGGCGTCGTTCTCGGCGCAGGAGCGCATGCGCTTGCAGGCGCTGATCGAGGTGTTGAACATTAAACTGATCGAGGTGCTGCGCGAGAAAATGGGCGCGATGTACAGCGGCGGCGTGCGCGGTAATATGGAGCGTATCCCGTACCAGAATTACTCGATCACGGCCAACCTGCCATGCGCGCCGGAGAATGTCGACAAGGTGCTGGCGGCGACGTTCGCGGAGATTGACAGGATCAAGGAGAATGGCGCGGAAGATGCGGACCTGGCCAAGGTGAAGGCGTCGTGGATCGAGAACTACCGCAAGGGCTTGCGCGAGAACGGTTACTGGATGGCGGTGCTGATGAACGCCTTCTTCAACAAGACCGATCCGGCCGATGTGCTGACCTATGAAGCGCGCGTTGGCGCGTTGACGGCGGCCGAGTTGAAAGACGCGGCCAAGCGCTACTTCGACACCAACAATTATGTGCAGGTGGTGCTGTATCCGGCTAAGTAATCGGGCCGCCTGTTACACTGGCGGCTTGTATCCATCACGATGTAGAGAACTATCATGGCAAAGAAAAACGAAGAGCTGGACCCGGAAACCCTGGAATTGATCCACTGGTGCATCGAAGTGGAGGGCTTCCTGGTGAAGGGCGGCGCCACGCAGGAACAGGCGCAGGAGCATATCGAAGAACAGGTCGAGTGGTTTACGGACCTGTTCTACGATGGCTTGACGCCGGAGCAGGCGGCGAAGGAAGCGCTGGCCTGATAGTCAGTCCCACGCGGAGGGGGCGATGACGCCTTCCGCCCGGAATGCGGGCTTGCAGAACAGATACCCTTGCATCAGGTCGATGCCCGCCTCGCGCAGGAAGTCGCGTTCAGCCTTGGTTTCAATGCCTTCGGCGAGCACGCGTATATCAAGCGCGGCGCAGATTGCCATGATGCCGTTGACGATCGCCTGTTTCGGTTTGCTGGTGTCGATGTCGCGCACCAGTTCCATGTCGATCTTGATGATGTCGGGCTGGTACTCGGACAACAGGTTCAGGCCCGCATAGCCGGCCCCGAAGTCGTCGATCGCTGTGCGGAAACCAAAACGACTGTATTCCTGGAAGATGTTGACCAGATGCGGCCTGTCCTGCACCCGCTCGCCTTCGGTGACCTCGAAAATGATGCGCTCGATCGGAAAGTGGTAGCGTTGCGCCGCCTCGAAGGTGCTGCGTATGCAGGCGGCTGGCTGGTAGACCGCGTTCGGCAGAAAATTGATCGACAATAATCCCTTCAAACCGAGTTCCGCCGCTCCCTTGATTGCCTGCACCCGGCACGCCTGGTCGAACTGGTAGCGATTGGTGTCGGTCACCTGCGACAGGACCGAATAGGCAGACTCGCCGTTCGGACCTCGCACCAAGGCCTCGTGCGCGTAAATCGAGCGGGCGCTCAGCTCAACGATAGGCTGATTGGCGAACACGATGTCAAATCCCAGCTCCCGCTCGTCTTTGCATTTCTGGCACTTGACGGGAGGCGTGTCGCTCTGCGAAGGGGAAGTCGAAGTCATGTGAGACCTATTCTTTGTAAGGAATGCATCTGGAAATCATTGTCGCTGCAATTGCGGCGTGACCTCTGCTCAACAAGTGCTTCGGTAAGCCATGGTACGCTCATCCAGCGCGAGCGTCGGCAATCGGTCAAGTTTGTGGCAGGAATGGCTGAACGCCGGAATTGGCCCTTGGGTCCTTCTTGGCTCCTTGAGCCAGGTGCTGTCCTAAACGCCGACGGCCGGTTCCGGCCAAGACCGGAAGGTCGAAATTTTCTCTCTGGATGATTTTTCCATGCTATCAAACATACGCATCGAAGGGCTTTCGTGCGAAGAAAGAGACGCCGCACGCCTGGCAATGGAATACTGACACGCATGCAGGGATTGGGAATGTCCGACACTCTTTGGGATCGATTTTGCGGAATTCGACCAAGTACTTCGCCAATGGCCGGATATTGAGAAAGGTGATGAGGAGATTGCCGCACTTGTTGTGATTGGTTCTTTGCGCGAGCTTCTTGTGGGAGCATCAGCGCAACCCAAGTCCGCAATTCAGGAAGTGATTGGTGTTCCATATACCCGTGCTGCTTTGCTCCTGGAGAAGTTGAGCAAAGAATGGTCATAGGCATTTGGGAGTGCATGCGGAATGGGCTCAGTTCCAGCTACCAGCCAAAAGGCACTTTGCCGGTCTGACCCCAAGCGCGCCCGCAGATGGCGTCGCCGACGCCATTGCCGGCTTTGCGTGACATTTGGTGGACTTTCTTACATAGGCAAGATGCTATTCTAGTCGCCTTGGTCATATCTGTGATCGGTTATACATGAAGGAATCCAATGCGGTTGCTGCGAACCCCTTATTTTTCGATGAATTTAATTGCTGCTTTTCTTGTTGCAGGCTTTGCTTCAACCGCACAAGCCAGTCCCCGGGAAATATTAAATTTAATCACGATGTCTACTGATGGCCACTGTGATGAGTTGGTGAAAACTATCAATGAGCGAGCGGTTGATGGCAACGCCGATGTTCTAATGTACGCGGGAAATATCCATGAATATGGTACCTGCGTTAATCCTGACTGGGAAAAAGCCACGTCGTTCTATCAAAAAGCAGCGAAGGCAGGTGCGCCATCAGCGGTGGCGCGATTGATTGCTCTCTATGCCGTGAATTTGAATGATCCGGCGGCGGCTTTGTGGTGGGCCGCACAACGGCCTCAAATGTTGCCGAAAGATTGCATCCCTGCCGCTGATCCCGTAAGGAACGCGGCAGCCTTCCTTGAGGAGTTGCGGACTTGGCCAGCAATACAATTGAATGCTTGTACTTATCATGCTGGTGTGATGTCTCGTCTTCTTTCCAAGACGATGGAATGGAAGGTTCCTGGAATGAGCGATACAGTAATTATCGAGGCTGAACTCAATCTCCAAAAGGGGGCCGTCGACTGGTTCTACGCGAATGAAAAAAATGTGGCAATTTCGAGTACGGCGGATAGCATCGACAAGCCTGATCTTTCTTCGCAGCGCGATGGGGATTCTTTTTTGCCAAGAGTATGGACAGATGGATTTTTCGCAATGAGAGAATTCGGAAAACCGCCGTCCAGTGACCCACGCTGGACGAAAAGAAATACTTTCACGGTCGAGCAGCACCTTCGGGCATCAGGCGTTCCGATTCAGATTGGAGTTTCTCAATAAACTCGCCCGATACTGCTCATGCCTTGGACCGCGTGCGGCCAAGGCATGACGGACACCACTTACCTGCTTACCACATGATCACGCGCTGCTCGGGCGGCAGATACATCGGATCGCCCGGCTTGATGTCGAAGGCCTGGTAGAAGCCCGGCTGGTTCATCACGGTGCCCTTGGCACGGAATTCACCCGGCGAATGCGGATCGCTCTTGATCTGGGCGATCGCCGCTTCCGGGCGCAGCTTGGCGCGCCATTTCATCGCGAAGCCGATGTACAGGCGCTGCTCGCCGGTCAGGCCGTCCAGCACCGGCGACGGCTTGCCTTGCAGCGAACGCTGATACGCCTGGTAGGTGATCGACAGACCCGAATTGTCGCCGATGTTCTCACCCAGGGTCAGCTCGCCGTTGATGAAGTAGCCCGGCACCGGGCTGTAGGCGCCGTATTGTTTGACCAGACCGGTGGCACGCGCCTTGAAGGCGGTGCGGTCTTCAGCGGTCCACCAGTTGCGCAGGCGGCCCTTGGCGTCGTACTGGCTGCCGGAATCGTCGAAGGCGTGGCTGATCTCGTGGCCGAACGTGATGCCGAGCAGGCCGTAGTTGACCGCATCTTCGGCCTTCACGTTGAAGAACGGCGGCTGCAGGATCGCGGCCGGAATCGTGATCGCGTTCAGCGATGGGCTGTAGCTGGCGTTGACGGTTTGCGGCGTCATCGACCATTCATCGCGGTCGACGGTTTTACCCAGCTTCTCCAGGTTGCGCTGGCGGCTCCAGCTGCGCGCTGCGCGTACGTTGGCGACCAGGTCGTTCTTCTGGGTTTTCATGGCGCTGTAGTCGCGCCATTTGTCCGGGTAGGCGATGTTCGGCTTCAAGGCCGCCAGCTTGAGCTGGGCTTCCTTCTTGGTCTCCGGGCCCATCCAGTCCAGTTTTTCGATGCCGTCCTTGAACGAGGCCACGAAGTTGTTAAACATGGCCATCACGCGCGGCTTGGTTTCGGCCGGCAGGTACTTTTCCACATACAGCTTGCCGACCGCGTCGCCCAGGGCGCCATCGGTAAAGCGCAAGGCCAGCTGCCAACGCGGTTCGCTTTGCGGGACGCCGCGCAGCACCGTGCCTTCGAAGGCGAAGCGCTCCTTGACGGCGGCTTCGTTCAGATAGGACGCATAGCTTTCGATGATGCGCCAGTTGAAATAGCTCTTCCACGAGTCCAGCGGCACGTTGGCCACGGTCTCGGAGAAGCCGCCGAAGAAGCTCGGCTGACGCACCACGGCCGACGATTCTTTCGGCGCCAGGCCGGCGGCGGTGAAGTAAGCCTTCCAGTCAAAGGCCGGCGCCAGCGCGTCGAACTTGTCGAACGCGACGCGGTTGTAGGATTTGACCGGATCGCGCATCTGCACGCGGGTCCATTGCGCCGAGGCCAGGCGGGTCTCGATGTCGAGCACCTGGACGGCGTGGGCTGCGGCATCCTTGTCGCCGCTCATGGTCAGCATGGTCTCGATGTGCTGCTGGTATTTGGCGCGCACGCCTTTGAGCTTGGCGTCGTCGTCCTTGAGGTAGTAGTCGCGGTCCGGCAGGCCCAGGCCGGACTGGCTGATGCTGACGGTGTAGTGCTCGGGATCCTGCGCGTCGGCCGCAATGAAGGCCGAGAACGGCGTCTGGATGCCATTGCGTTGCAGGTAGGCGAACAGCGCCGGCAGGTCCTTCTTGTCCTTGATCGCGGCCACGTGGGCCAAATCGGCCTTCAATGGCTTGAAACCGGCGGCGTTGCGCGCCTTGTCGTTCATGTAGCTGGTGTACAGGTCGGCGATCTTGTGGGCGTCGCTGCCTGGCTTGCCGGGGTTCTTCAACGTGGCGTCGATCACCGCGCGCAGCTGGCCTTGCGCGGTTTCGCGCAATTCGATGTAGGTGCCCCAGGTCGATTTGTCGGCCGGGATCTCGGTATTGCGGGTCCAGACGCCGTTGACGTAACCGTAGAAGTCATCCTGCGGACGTACCGCCGGGTCCAGGGTTTTCAGATCGATGCCGGATACCGGCGCTGCGGCCTGGGCGTACAACGATGGGGTGGCGCAGACGAGTAGGGCGCAGCAGGCGGCGCTGATCAGCGAACGATTCACGAGGAGTCCTTTAATTTTGATTGGTGCATGCTGGTGAAGTGGTTGTGCCCCAGCCTGCGAAGCAAGATTATACCCGCCGAAAACTTGCCGCATTGCAGCAAAATGGGAGGCCGGCGCGACGCCGCGTGCTGCCTATTCGGCGTCGTGGCAGACCACGCAGAGTTTGTTCCCTTCCGGGTCGCGGAAGTAGGCGCCGTAGTAGTTGGCGTGGTAGTGGGGACGCAGCGCCGGCGCGCCTTCGCACACGCCGCCATGGGCCAGCGCGGAGGCATGGGCGCGGTCGACCGCGGCGCGCGTCGGCGCCATCAGGGCCACCATCTGGCCGTTGCCGCAGGCCGCAGGCTCACCGTCATATGGCTTGCCGATAATGAACAAGGGCCGCGCGCCTTCGGCCGGCTGCCACGCGGCCCACGGCTTGGCGGCGTCGCTGAAGCGCAGGCGCGTGCCCAGGTCCGCCATCACCGCGCTGTAGAAGGCGAACGCCGGTTCAAAGTCGTTAATCCCCACGTAGATATGCGATAGCATCGGTTTCCTCGTTTAAGTGAGTATATCGTCAACATTTCGGGGTATAGTGTACGCGGAGACTTAATCAAATGGGGGAACACCATGGAACTGACGTCCGTCGCACCGCCGCAGCTGCGCAGCCTCGCCGATTTGCCGGGGCCGAAAGGCCGGCCGCTGCTGGGCAATGTCCGCGATATCAATCGCCGCCCCTTGCACCTGGCGTTGGAGGACTGGGGCCGCGAGTTCGGCACCATGTACAAGTTCCGCATCATGCGCAAGGAGCTGATCGTCACGTCGGACCGTGAGCTGATCGCCAGCCTGCTGCGCGACCGGCCCGACGCGATGCGCCGCTCCAGCCGCACGGCCGAGATGCTGAACGAGGTCGGCACGCGCGGGCTGTTCACGGCGGAGGGCGACGATTGGCGCCGCCAGCGCAAGCTGGTGATGCGGGCGCTGACGCCGGAAGTGATCCACAACTTCTTCCCCACGCTGACGGCGTTGACCGAACGCCTGCGCCTGCGCTGGGACGCCGCCATCGCCGCCGGCCAGCCGGTCGATGTGTTGCGCGACCTGAAGGCCTACACGCTGGACGTGACCATCGGCCTGGCGATGGGGCAGGACATCAACACGCTGGAGCTGGAGGCGCATCCGCTGCAGCGCGATATCGAATTCCTGTTCAAGCTGGTCGCCAAGCGCTTGACGTCGCCGTTTGCCTACTGGCGTATCTCGATGCTGAAGCGGGCCGACGACCGCGAGGCCATCGACGCCGCCGCGCGCATCCAGCGCGCCATCTTCGGCTTCATCGCCGAGGCCCGCAAGCGCATCGAGGACAATCCGGCCCTGCGGCAGAAGCCATCCAATATGCTGGAAGCGCTGATTGTCGCCCGCGACGAGCCGGATTCCGGCCTGACCGACGAGGCGGTGGTGGGCAATGCGATCACCATGGTGTTCGCCGGCGAGGACACGACGTCGAACACGACGGCCTGGCTGATCGATTTTCTGTCGACCCATCCGCAGGCCGCGCAAAGCATGGCGGACGAGACGGAGCAGGTCCTCGGTTCCAAGGCCGTGCTGGACGACTACCATCTGCTGGAGCGCCTGAAATACATCGACGCCGCCACCCGCGAAGCGATGCGCCTGAAACCGGTGGCGCCCTTCATGGCGGCGCAGCCGAACGACGATGCGGTGGTGGGCGACCTGCTGGTGCCGGCCGGTACGGTGATCTTCCTGCTGCTGCGGCAGTCGTCCGAGCGCGATTGCGACCTGGCGCAGCCGGAAAGCTTCCAGCCGGAGCGTTGGCTGGAAGGCGCCCACGGCGGCGGCGACGATCCCGCGCGCAAGCTGTTCCCGTTTGGCGGCGGGCCGCGCTTCTGTCCCGGCCGTTATCTGGCGATGGCCGAGATCAAGATGGCGATGTCGATGCTGGTCAAGAACTTCGCGATCGAGCGCGTGCCGGGTGCGGCGCCGGTCGAGGAGCGCTTCACCTTTACGATGACGCCGAGCGCATTGCCGGTGCGACTGATCAAAAAAACATGCTAGTCTAGACCCGCATCTTAAAAAAAGGGAGAAGTCATGCTGAAGAAGATCGCCATCGGTGTCGTCGTTCTGGTATTGATCGTGCTGGGCCTGGCCGCGATGCAGCCGGACAGTTACCGCGTGCAGCGCACCATCGCCATCAAGGCGCCGGCGGAGAAGATCCTGCCTTTGATCAGCGATTTCCACAACTGGACGTCGTGGTCTCCCTGGGAAAAGCTGGATCCGGCCATGAAGCGCACCTTCAGCGGCGCGCCCAAGGACCAGGGCGCCATCTATGCATGGGAAGGCGACGACAAGGTCGGCGCGGGGCGGATGGAGATCACCGGCCTGGCGCCCGCCAAGGTCGACATCAAGCTCGATTTCCTGAAGCCGTTCGAATCGCACTGCCAGACCGAGTTTGCGCTGGAAACCAAGGGCGAGCTGACCACCGTGAGCTGGACCATGTCCGGCCCGAGCGACTTCATGACCAAGCTGATGGGCCTCGTAGTCAGCATGGACAGCATGATCGGCAAGGACTTCGAAGCCGGCCTGGCGAACATGAAGGCGGTGGCTGAAAAATAGCATGAGCGGAGGCGGGCCATGAACAAGCGTCTGAGGCGGGCGGTGGCGATGCTGGCGATGCCGGCGGTCTTGATGGCGCCGGCCGGCGCCGCGCCTGCGCTGCGCCAGAGCCACCCTGTCATCGGCACCTGGCGCATCACGCTGCCGGACGGCTCCTGTAGCGAAACCTATCGCATCCGCGCCGACGGCACCACGCTGGTGTTCAGCAATGAGGAGGTGGCCGAGTCCACCTTCGCCATCAGCGACCAGCCGGACCAGCAGGGCTTCTACAAGGAAGTCGACACCGTCGTCAAGGATAACGGCAAGCGCGATTGCCTCGGCGATGTGACCGAGGTCGGACGCGCCGTCACCAGCTATCTGCTGTTCCACCCCAGCGGCGACATGTTCCTGATGTGCGTGGAGCGGCGCACGGACAAGTGCATAGGCCCGTTCGTGCGGGTCAAGGGCAATGCGATCTAGCTTCGATACGCGCCGGGATTGACGCCGGCCCATTCCTTGAAGGCGTGGTTGAAGGCGCTCTGTTCCTGATAACCCAGCAGGAAGGCGATGTCCACCAGGCTCAGTTCCGGCTGGCGCAGATAGTCCTTGGCCAGCGCGAAGCGGGCCTGGTCCAGTATCTGCTGGAAGGTCGCGCCGGCGTCGCTCAACTTGCGTTGCAGCGTGCGCGGCGACAGCTTCAATTCATCGGCGATGGACGCCAGCCGCACCTGGCCGTGCGCGAGGTTGCGGACAATGGCCGCGTGCACCTGCTGGGCGATCGAGTTGTCGGTCTGCGCGCGTTGGCGCAGTAGCTGCTCGGCGTGCTGTTGCAGCACCGGGTAGAGGCTGACGTCGGCGTTCGGCACCGGGAAGGCCAGCAGGGCGGCGTCGAAGCTGGCGACGTTGGCCGGCGCGCCGAAGCTGGGCATCGCGCCCAGCACGCGCAGATATTCGTCGCGGGCTTCGGCGGCGCCGCCATCGTGCATCAGCGCCAGCTGCGCGGCCGGCAGCGTGATTCCGGCCAGCCAGTTGCCGAACACGCGGATGCCGGCGAACACGCTGTCGGCCAGGTGGCGCTGGGCCGGGCCGTAGTTGCTGTGCCAGGTGTAGTGGGCGACGCCGTCCGCCACCGTCAGCGTGGAGCGGCCCAGGTCGTGCGCCAGCTGCTCGTAGCGCATGGTCTGCTCGAAGGCCTGGCCGAAGTCGCGGCAGCTGAGCAGGATCAGGCCATACACGCTGTAGGTGCCCAGTTTGACCCGTTCGCCCACGTGCAGGCCGAAATGCGGATCGGCCGCCAGTTGGGCGCCGATGTCGAGCAGGCGCACGTAGTCGTCGGCGTGCAGCGAGTCGGGCAGCGGATGCAGGGCGCCCGCCGCCATGCCGGCGGCGCGCTCCAATGCCGCGGCCGTGACGCCGCGCGCGGCCGCCGCTTCGAGCAGGGGCTGCAGGTAGGAGCCGGCCACGCGGCGCGACAGGTCAGCGGGCGTACTTGGCATGATCGAACAAGGCGTGTGTCATAAAAGCGCAATACCAGGTTGGTTCCTTATCTTATTCTGTTGTCATTCAAACTCGGTGCGCGCCAGTATAGCAAGCGCTCCGCTACGCAGACAGGAAAACAATGAGACGCTGGAACGGTTGGGGTGACGATACGATAGAGTTTGCGCTGAGCGAGGATGCGCTGGGCTTTCTGGCGCAGCGCGTCGGCGCCGGCACGCCGGTGGTGGATGCGGCGTTCGAGCAGGCTTGTGCGCGGATCGCGGCATCGCGGTTGCCGCCGCATGCGTTGATCGATGGGTTGATCGATACCTCGGCCGAGGTACGCTTGCGCAATGCGCTGGGCCAGAGCCTGCCGGACTGGCTGCGCCTGCGCTACGGCGTGATCGAGACGGCGCCGGATGGCGTGGCCTATCCGGAGAGCGCCGAGCAGGTGCGGGCGCTGATCGATTATGCGCAGCAGTTCGGCGTGGCGCTGATA
Source organism: Duganella sp. GW822-FHT06D06 (assembly GCF_058799615.1). Lineage (NCBI taxonomy): Bacteria > Pseudomonadati > Pseudomonadota > Betaproteobacteria > Burkholderiales > Oxalobacteraceae > Duganella > Duganella sp. GW822-FHT06D06. The sequence goes on along the minus strand of NZ_JBXALQ010000002.1, from coordinate 160,680 downwards.
CCGCAAGGCGGCGGCACCAGCGTGGCCGGGCACTTGACCGCGCCGGCCGGCGCACAGCCGGTGCTGGCGGTGAACCTGACGCGCTTGCGGCAGATGTATTACCTGGATACGGAATCGCAGCTGGCGACCTTCGGCGCCGGCGTGTTCGGGCCGGACCTGGAGGCGCAATTGCGCGCGCGCGGCTACACGCTGGGCCACTTCCCGCAGTCGTTCGAGTATTCGACGCTGGGCGGCTGGGTAGTGACGCGGTCGTCCGGCCAGCAGTCGCTGCGCTATGGCCGCATCGAGCAGATGTTCAAGGGCGGCAAGGTGGAGACGCCGGCCGGTACGCTGGATATTCCGACCTTCCCGGCATCGGCGGCGGGTACCGATCTGCGCGAAATGGTACTGGGCTCCGAGGGCCGGCTGGGCATCCTGACCGAGGCCACGGTGCGCGTGACGCCGTTGCCGGAGTACGAGGCCTTCCATGCGGTGTTCTTCCCGAGCTGGGAGGCGGCGGAGACGGCGGTGCGGCAGGTGGTGCAGGCGGGGTTGTCGCTGTCGATGCTGCGCTTGTCGAATCCCTTGGAGACGACCACCATGCTGGCGCTGGCCGGCCACAAGAAGCTGATCGGCGTGCTGGAAGGCTATCTGTCCTGGCGCGGCTGCAAGGACGGCAAGTGCATGCTGATGATAGGCGTGAGCGGCCGCAAGGCCGCGGCCAAGGCGTCGCTGGGCGATGCGCTGGCGCTGACGGCGACGCAGGGCGGCGTGCATATCGGCCGCAAGATGGGCGACAAGTGGAAGCAGAACCGCTACCGCAATGTCTACCTGCGCAACGCGGCCTGGCAGCATGGCTATGCGATCGATACGGTGGAGACGGCGGTGGACTGGCCGCGCGTGGGCACGATGATGCGGGCGCTGGAAGCGGCCGCCACCGGAGCGCTGGCGCAGCATGGCGAGAAGGTGCACGCCTACACGCACTTGTCGCACCTGTATGCGCAGGGCGCGAGCGTTTATTCGACCTTTGTGTACCGGCTGTCCGGCGACTATGAGCAGGACCTGGCGCGCTGGCGCACGCTCAAGCATGCGGTGAGCATGGCCATCGTGGAAAACGGCGGCACCATCAGCCACCAGCATGGCGTGGGCAGCGATCACGCTCCGTATCTGGTGGCGGAGAAGGGCGAGTTGGGTTTGTCGGCGATGCGGGCCTTGTTTGCGCACTTCGATCCGCAGCAGATCATGAATCCCGGGAAGCTGCTGCCATGACGGCGCTGTGGCGCAGCGGCGGGCGTTCCGGCTTGACGGAGGTGCTGGGGCGCGAATGGGATCTGATCGTGGTCGGTGGCGGCATCACCGGCGCGGGGATTTTGCTGGAGGCGTCGCGGCGCGGCTTGAAGGCGCTGCTGGTGGAGCAGCGGGATTTCGCCTGGGGTACGTCGAGCCGCTCGTCGAAGCTGGTGCATGGCGGCTTGCGGTATCTGAAGGAAGGCCAGTTTGCGCTGACCCGCGAATCGGTGCATGAGCGGCAGCATTTGCTGCAGCAGGCGGCGGGCTTGGTGGAGCCGCAGAGTTTCGCGTTCGGCGAGTTTGAAGGCCGCAAGCCGGGCAAGCGCATGTTCCTGCTTGGGCTGGCGATCTACGATCGCATGGCGGGGCTGAAGGCGCGCCATTATTTCGGCCGCGACGAGTTCGAGGCGCTGGCGCCGAACGTGTCCACCAAGGGGCTGAAGGGCGGCATGGTCTACACCGACGCCAAGACGGACGATGCGCGGCTGGTCATGCGCGTGCTGCAGGAGGCGCAGCAGCATGGTGGCGTCGCGATCAACTATATGGCGGTGGAGTCGTTGCTGCGAGCCGGTGGCGGTGTGCGCGGAGTGCGGCTACGCGATGGATTGAACGGCGCGCAGCATGAGGTGCGCGCGCGGCTGGTCATCAGCGCGACCGGCGCGTGGGCGGATGGCTTGCGCTTGCAGGGCGATGCGGCGGCGCGCGGCGCCAAGCCGCGCTTGCGGCCTTTGCGCGGCAGCCATCTGGTGCTGCCGGCCTGGCGCTTGCCGCTGGCGCAGGCGATCAGTTTGATGCATCCGCAGGACGGCCGGCCGGTGTTCGCTTTTCCGTGGGAAGGCGTGACACTGGTTGGCACGACGGATGTGGACCACAAGGGCGATCTGTCGCACGAGGCGGCGATCACGCGCGCCGAAGTCGATTACCTGATGGCGGCCTTGCACGACCAGTTCCCGCAATTGGGCTTGCAGGAGAGCGATGTGATTGCCAGCTATGCGGGCGTGCGTCCCGTGATCGATAGCGGCAAGGCCGATCCGTCGAAGGAAGGGCGCGATCATGCGTTGTGGCTGGAGGATGGCTTGTTGACCGTCACCGGCGGCAAGCTGACCACGTTCCGCGTGATCGCGCTGGATGCGCTCAAGCTGGCGGCCACCTTGCTGCCGGACTGGCGCGACAAGCTGGAGCCGCAACCGGTCTTTGGCAACGGCACGAGGACCCGCTTGCGCTACCAGCGCCATTTGCCGGCGGGCCAGGCGCTGCGATTGCAAGGGCGTTACGGCGCCTGGGCGCAGCACTTGATCGAGGCTGCGCAGCCGGGCGAACTGTCGCTGATCGCGGGCACGGAGACCATCTGGGCGCAGTTGCGCTGGGCTGCCCGTTGCGAGTCGGTGCAGAAGCTGGAGGACCTGCTGCTGCGCCGCAGCCGCATCGGCATCCAGTTGCGCGGCGGCGGCGTCGAGATCCTCGGCCGCATACGCGCCATCTGCCAGCCGGAACTGGGCTGGAGCGACGAGCGCTGGCATGTCGAGCAGGCGGCCTATCTGGCATTATGGAATACCCACTACAGTTTGCCCGCATAAGTACGGGCACTCACTACGAGACTAGAGCGACATGGCCGATCAATACCTTCTTTCCATCGACAACGGCACGCAGAGTGTGCGCGCGCTGTTGTTCGACTTGAATGGCAACCTGGCCGCCAAGGCGCAGGTGCATTTGCAGGCTTACTTCTCCGATTATCCCGGCTGGGCGGAGCACGATGCCGACGGCTACTGGAAGGCGGTAGGCCAGGCGTGCCAGCAGCTGTGGGCTTCGACCGATATTCCGCGTTCGGCCGTCAAGGGCGTGGCGGTGACGACGCAGCGCGGCACGGTGGTCAACCTGGATCGCGACGGCAAGGTGCTGCGGCCGGCGATCACGTGGCTGGACCAGCGCCGCGTGGGCAAGCAGAAACCGCTGAGCTTTTTGTGGCGCACCGCGTTCAAGCTGGCGCGCGTTTCCGGCACCATCGAGTACTTTCGCCGCGAGGCCGAGATCAACTGGATCGCGGAGAATCAGCCGGAGATATGGGCCAAGACCGACAAGTATCTGCTGCTGTCGGGCTTCCTCAATTTCCGTTTGTGCGGGCGGCATGTCGATTCGGTTGGTTCGCAGGTGGCGTATCTGCCGTTCGACTACAAGCGCCACAAGTGGGCCGGCGCGCGCGACTGGAAATGGGAAGCGCTGGCGGTGAAGCCGGAGATGCTGCCGGAGCTGGTGGCGCCGGGCACGGTGATCGGCGCGATCACCGCCGCCGCCGCCGAGGCGACCGGCATCCCGGAAGGCACGCCGCTGGTGGCGGCGGCCGCCGACAAGGCCTGCGAGGTGATCGGCGCCGGCGCACTGGAGCCGCACATCGCCTGCCTGAGCTACGGCACCACGGCGACCATCAACACCACGACCAAGAAGTATGTCGAAGTCACGCCGTTGATACCGCCCTATCCGGCGGCCATTCCCGGCGCCTACAGCACGGAGGTGCAGATCTTCCGTGGCTACTGGATGGTGAACTGGTTCAAGGAGCAGTTCGGACATTTCGAGCAGATGGCCGGCGCGGAGCAGGGCAGGTCGCCGGAGGCGATGTTCGATTTGCTGGTGAACGAGGTGCCGCCCGGTTCGATGGGGCTGATGCTGCAACCGTACTGGAGTCCCGGCATCAAGACGCCGGGCCCGGAGGCCAAGGGGGCGATGATCGGTTTCGGCGACGTCCACACTCGCGCCCATATGTACCGGGCGATCCTCGAAGGCCTGGCCTACGCGCTGCGCGAAGGAAGAGAGCGGATCGAGAAGCGCAGCGGCGTGCCGGTGACGGAATTGCGCGTGGCCGGAGGCGGTTCGCAGAGCGACGCGGCGATGCAGCTGACGGCCGATATCTTCGGCCTGCCGGCGGCGCGCGCGCATGTGTATGAGACGTCGGGACTGGGAGCGGCCATCGCGGTGGCTGCGGGACTGGGGCTGCACAAGGACTTCGACAGCGCCACGCGCGCGATGACGCGGCCGGGCCGGGTGTTCCATCCGATCGAGGCCAACCGGCAGATCTACGACAAGCTGTATCGGCGCGTGTACCTGAACATGTACAAGCAACTGCAGCCGATGTACCAGGAGATCGCCGACATCACGGGTTATCCGGAACAGCTCTGAACTCCGGACGCCGTATGCCCTACAATTGCCTCTTTGACGAACTTTCACAATACAGAAAGCGGTACAGCGTGGGCAAATTGAAGACATGGTTCTGGGGATGGGCCGCGGCGTTGCCCTTGTTGGCGCACGCGCAGGTCGACTTGAAGGCACTTGATCGTGACATGACAGGGCCACGCGCGCAGGTGCTCGTACTGGGCTCGGTGCATCTGCGGTTCATGCCGGATGACTTCAACCCTGCTTCGCTGAACAACTTGCTGGATCGGCTGGCGGCGTTCAAGCCGCAGATCATCACGATCGAACAGGAACCCGGCCTCGCGTGTGATTTGCTGGCGCGCCACCCGGATAAACTCGGTTCTGCCTATAACTGCGACCCGACGGACGTGGCGAAAGCCGCCACCGGACTGGATCTGCCCACCGCCATTGCGCGCGTGGACAAGACGCTCAAGACGTGGCCGGTTCAACCGACTGCGGCGCAAAGGCGTCAACTGGCGGCCCTGTATCTGGCCGCTGGCAACCACGCCTCGGCCTATGTGCAATGGTTGCAGTTGCCCGAGGCCGAGCGCCGCACGGACGACAACTTGAATGCTGCACTGGTTGACATACTGGGATCGCTGGCCGCCCGCAAGGAAGAGGGTTTTCAAGTGGGCGCTCGCCTGGCGGCACGACTGGGCTTGTCCGGTGTGGTTGCCATAGACGACCACACCGGCGACAACATTGATGTGGTGGACGGAAAAGCGTTCGCCGGGTCTCTCAAGGCGGCCTGGGCGCAAAGAGGGGCGCAATGGACGCAGTGGGAAAAACGGGTGCAGGCGCTGCGGAAGGAAGCAGACCTTTTGCCGCTGTATCGATTCATCAACGACCCGCAACAGTTGCGCCTGGATGCCGATGCCAATGTGGGGTCGCAATTGCGCGCCAGGTCGATGGAAGGCTACCCGCAGATGTGGGTGGCCGGCTGGGAAATCCGCAACTTTCGCATGATTGCCAACATCCGGGAGGCGTTCCGTGAGCGTCCTGGCGCACGCGTGCTCTCTATCGTGGGGGAGTCGCACAAACCCTGGTTCGACAACTGGCTGGGGCAGCTGGCAGGCGTGGATATCGTCGATACGATCGGCGTGCTGAAGTAAACTGCATCGCTACGCCGATGAGTAGCGCTTACGGACTGTTACTGCGTCGTATATTCCGCAGACTACGCAGTTGGAGATGGACTATGCGGGCACTTGCGGCGAGGTGCACTACAAGCTCGTCGTCTCGCCGGTGAACTGAATACGACGTGGAACGACGAGGCTTACACCGAACTGCTCAACGTGAACGGACGCGTCGCGATGGTGATCAGTTCGACGACGCCGGCGCAAAAGGATGCCATGCCGATGTTGCGCAGCGCCGCCCAGGTTTTCGTGGCACGGCTGCGGGCCGATAACCCCGATTGACCTGGCTTTAAAATCGCCTTGCATGGAGTTGGTCGGGTGTATAGACTAGATTGTATTGCATGAAATGCATCGGATGGCGTCATGCGCGTATATGGAGTCTATGAGGCGAAGACGAAATTTGCAGACCTGATTAAGCGGGCCCAGCAAGGGGAGCGTATTACGATCACAAACCGGGGCACCCCGGTTGCGGATCTGGTGCCCAGCGCCAGTGGTACTGAACAGCAGACGTTGGACGCGATCACGGCGATCAAGAACGCGCGTACGGGAAAAATCACGGATGCCGAATTCGTCGCGATGCGTGTCAAAGGTCGCCGCTAAACGGAGGTTGTGCATGGTTTGGTGTGGTTGACGCACTGGCGATGCAATATATCGGCATGGCCTTAGCCGGCGCTTTTGCTGGTGCGGCACTGTTATTCGTGCTTCGAAAAATTTTCGGAAATTGACGACGTTCGATCAAAGTCACCATTCCAAAACGGCCACAAGCTAACTTGAAGAGTCAGTCCAATGCGCAATTATTCTTCGTACACATTTTTCGTTAGTGTACTTACGTTCGGTGTGATGGCTTTGGGCCAAGCGCAGGGAATGGATACTCGGTGGCGATTGCAGGTAGAGGATCTGAAACACGAAATTAAGGTCGAAGCAATGATTCGATTCGTTGGGGAAGCTGCTACCGAATCTTGCATGAGTGGTACATGGAAGCGCGTCATTGTTGAGGAAAAGGCTGCTCAGGATGAGACGTTCTTTCCGTTGGCTGGGCAGCTAGCCTATGCGCTTGTTGGGGGTAACTTGACACTCGGTCGAACAACAATATGCGATGGATATCTGTTCTTGTCTGGCAAGTCAAAGGCATCAAATATCGAAGGTACTTACAATGCAGTAAGCATCGGCGCTAGCCGCAAACTTGGCTACTTCAACTTGAAGAAAATCCAATAGCCGAATCCGGCCACTTCCGGACGTTGACCAGCTCCTCAAAGAACTTTTTCGCACAGCCCGATCATGACCACATTGCGTAAAGCATTTATTCTGGCACTCTTTTTTGCGATGACAAGCGCTGTCGCAGCGCTGTCATATGCGGCACCATGGACGGACATATCGTGGCGGCGCGCATTGCTTGGTATTGGTTCCTTTGGCTGTTTCGGGTTTTTACTCGGAGGTATCCTCGCGTTCGATCCGGAATCCGACTTGAAGATCAAGTCTTGCGCAATCGGTCGGGTATCATTCGGAGTCATAGCCTCGTTAATCTTGTCCGCTTTATGGCGCTGGCCGCTTGAAGGCGTTGCACTCGCAAGCCTTATTGGTGCTGTGCTTGGGTATTTAGGCATGATTTGGGCAAAATTTGTCGACTTTTGACGGTAGGGCTCACTGGCAGCAACGGGGCGGAAGCCGCCTCTTATCTGACGCGTTGTGTCAGGTCAGGTCGGAGCTAGTACACCTTGGGTCCAAAGACTTCAACCGCGAAGTCTATGAAGCTCCGTAATTTCGGGGTGAGACGCCGATCTGGCGCATAGAGTATATGCATCGGCTAGGTGGGAATGCTGTACTCCGGTAAGACCGGCACCAGACGCCCGGATTCCAACTCTGCCTCCACCAGTTCCGCTGGCTGTAGCATTACCCCCAAGCCGGCAACGGCGGCAGGAAGCAGCGCTTCACCGTTATTCACCATGAGGCGCCCGGAAATCGGCACCGAAACGCGTCCTTCCGGCCCGTCGAATGGCCAATGGGTTCGCAACGTGGTGTGTGAAAAACCGAGGCACTCATGCTGCTGCAGATCCATCGGCGTCCTGATGGGATTGTGCGTAGCCAGGTACGCGGGGGCAGCGCAGAGGACCAGTCGATAGGGGGCCAAGGGGCGCGCGATCAGGCCGCTATCGGATAGCTCGCCGACTCTGAAAACGGCGTCGTATCCCTCGTCGATCAGATCGACAAAGCGATTCGTCATCGTCAAGTCGATCGACACCTCGCGATTGGCGCTCAGGTATTCGTGCAGCCTCGGCGCCAATGCGTGAATGGCGAACGTGGCCGGCGCATTGATCTTCAGCCGGCCTCGTGGCACTGAACGGGTTTCTGCGACCAGACTATCCACCGCTTCCACTTCCGCCAGAATGATCCTGGCCCGTTCGTAGAACGACTGCCCGATATCGGTCAGGCTCTGGCGCCTGGTGGTCCGGTTCAGAAGGCGAACCCCCATGTGCTGCTCAAGCGTTTGAATGTGCTTGCCGACCAGCTGTGGCGACATGCGCAGCGCGTCGGCGGCTGCGGAGAACGAGCCTATCTGGAGATCATCAACATGATGCGTTCCGTTTTCCCCGACATCCAATGGACGTTGGAGGAACCGATAGTAGAAGGCGACAATATTGTGGCCCGCTACACCATGCGCGGCACTCATCAAGGCGCTTTTATGGGAGTGCCGCCCACCGGCAAGAAGATTGCCGTGCAAGCGTTGAATATCTATCGCATGTCCAATGGCCAGATTCTCGAGGAACTGGGGCAGCCGGATCTGCTTGGCCTGCTCCAGCAGATCGGCGGGCTCCCCGCGCAATAACTACAGGCTGCCCCGCAACTCCAGTCCGATCATGCGCGGCGGGGTGATGCTGGCGAACGGCATGCCGAGCGGCTTGGTCTGGCCGTCGAGGTTGTAGACGTAGCGTTTGTCGAACAGGTTGTTGACCAGTAGCGCCACGCCGATCTTGCCGCTGGCGTCGTCCCAGGCCAGCCGCAGGTCCGTCTTGCTGACCGCTGTGCCGGTGCGGAAGGCCGGGGCGTTCATGCATTGCAGCGCGCGGGTGTCGTCGTTGCAGCGCGATTTGCTGTGGTAGCTGCCTTGCAGCGTCGCGCTGATCCTGCCGCCGGGCGCTTCCCAGCTGCCGTTCACGCCGGCCATGCCGCTGAAGACGGGCGTGCCGACCGGCTGGCCGGACAGGTTCAGCGTGGTGCCGTCGCTGCCGGTGGTTTGGTAGCGATGATAGGTCTGGTCGATCAGCTCAAGTCCGGCGAACAGCGTGACGTTGGGAGCGACGCGGATGCGGCCGTCGAGGTCCAGCCCTTTGGCCTGCTGGTCGCTGCTGACGATGTTGTAGGTCGAGATGGCGCCGGTGCCTCCTAGCTTGATGTCTTGCAGGTTCTTGAAGCGGTAGGCGAACAGGGAGCCGTTCAGCGTGGCCCGGATGCTCGGGAGGTAGAGCTTGAAACCCAGCTCCAGGTTGGTCATCTTCTCGGGCGCGAAGCTCGGATCGCGCGCCTTGGCATCGGCCGACGCCGGATTCGGCGGGGTGAAGACGTTGAAGCCACCGGCCTGGTAGCCTTGCGACAGCGATGCAAACAACAGCAGATCGCCAGTCAGCTTATGGTCCAGCACCACGCGCGGACTCCAGTCGCTCCAGCTGTGCGAGGCGTTGACCGGCGCGGCGGCCAGTTGTCCCGCCGCGCCGAACACCACGTTGGCCGGTAGCGATGTCGCGTCCAGCCCTGCAGCTGGGCCGTAGGTGTTGAGCAGGGCGTCGAGTTCCGGCGACTGGCGCGCTGGCACGTACCACTGCATTGTCTTGCGGTCCCGGCTCCAGCGCACGCCGGTGGTCAGGTTGGTGCTCGGCGTCACGTGCCAGATGATGTCCTCGTAGACCGACACGGCGCGGCTGCGCAGCTTGGGGTAGGTGTTCTCGCCCCATGAAAAATTCGACGAGCCGTCGATACCGGGCACGCCGGCTTGCTCCAGGCCGGCGTACAGCGTGGCGAAATCGGCGGCGCCTCCTTGCATCCGGCTGATGGTGTCCAGCGTCGCCGTATTGACGATGGCGGAAGAGGTCTGGCGCTCACGGTTGTCGTAGAAGCTGACGCCGGCGATCCAATCCAGCTTATCGGTCTTGCCGGACAGTTTGAACTCCTGCTGCCAGTTGTAAGCGTTCTTGTGATCGTCGGTGGACAGCCGGAAGTCGGCCCGGCTGGCGCCGTCGTTGTCGGTCAGGTTGGATGAGGAGAAGGTGCGGAAGGCGGTGGTCGAACGCAGCGTCACGCCGCCCAGCGGCACTTCGGCGCGCAGGGTGACGCCGTCGAACACGCGCCGCTCGCGGCCGTCGGTGTCGTTCTCCAGCGGCGCCTTGCGCGGATCGACGAAGTTGGCGATGTAGGCGGCATCATAGACGCCGGTGTAGCCGCCCTGTGGCAGCGCAGGGTCCTTGATCACGCCGAACGCCGGCCAGCCGTGCTGGCGCAGTTGCTCGTGTTCCCATGAGAGGTTGAGCGTGGCGTCCTTGATCTTCTGCTTCAGCGACAGTCGGGTGGCCCACGAGTTGTCGCCGCCGGTGCGGGTGCCGGTGGTGGCGTTGCGCACCCAGCCATCGCTCGCTGCACGCACCACCACCAGGCGCGCCGCCGTGTCCTTCCCCAACGGGAGATTGAGCATCGCGTCCAGGTTGACGCGGTTGTCGTTGCCGACCTTGATGTGGCCGGCCATGTCGAAATTTTCGTCCGGCTCATTGGTGACGACGGAGATCGCGCCGGCGGCGCTGTTGCGGCCAAACAGAGTCCCTTGCGGCCCTTTCAGCACCTCGACCCGTTGGATGTCGATGAAGTTCATCAGGGCGCCTCCGGTCTTGCCGGTGTAGACGCCGTCCACGTAGATGCCGACCGGGGTGTCGGTGCCGATGCCGAAATCGCCCGGCTGCACGCCGCGTATGCCGAACACCGGTTGCGTGGCCTGGGTGGCGTCCACCTGGAGGCCGGGCAGGTAGCCGGTCAGGTCGCCGAGGTTTTTGGCGCCCAGGTTCTGGATATCCTTGGCCGTGACGACCTCCATCGAGATCGGCACGTCCTGCGCCGACTGCGAGCGCGATTGCGCGGTGACGACCACTTTCTGTATGTCGTCGCTGGCGGCGTGCGCGGCGAGCGTCGCGCCGCCGGCGAAGGCAATGGCGATGTGGCGCGCGAGGATGCGCATGCGGCTGGACGGTGGCTGTGTTGCTGGTGTCTTCACGATATCTCCCGGGTTAATGGATGTGTTTTTTTGCTGGCTTGCGAACGGACTGTAGACGCGCGCCGGACGGCGAGGGGGGCTGGATCGGACAGCCGGGGATGCCGGCGAGGCCAAGCCGGCCCCGGTGTTGCTGGGCCGCCCGTGGGGCCGCCTTGGCCGGAATTGCTCCCTGCCTGTCCTTTTGGCCCCCGTGCACCGCCGCCTTTGTTTGCACAATGAATCCTGTAATTTCATAAAATGGGAGAGTGAACATGGCGGACCAACAGACGGATAAAATTATCGATTGCGGCAACGCGGTGTGCGTGGTGGGGGCGGGGCCCGGCGGCCTGTCGGCGGCGCGGGCGTTGAAGGGCATGAAGCTGGCGTACGAGCAGTTCGAGCGCCATTCGGACGTGGGCGGGATCTGGGACATGAGCAATCCCGGCAGCCCGATCTATGAATCGGCCCACTTCATTTCGTCGCGCGATTTGTCGGGATTCATCGGCTTCCCGATGCCGAAGTCCTTCCCCGACTATCCGACCAACCAGCAGATACTGAGCTATGTGCGCAGCTATGCCGACGCCTTCGGCCTGCGCGGCGCGATCCGTTTCAACACGGCGGTGCGCAACGTGCACAAGGAAGACGGCGGCACCTGGCTGGTAACGCTGGGCGACGGCAGCCGGCGCCGATATCGCGCCGTCATCTGCGCCACCGGCTGCAACTGGGACCCCAATATGCCGGAGCTGAAGGGCCAGTTCAACGGCGAGATCCGCCACTCCGTCACCTACAAGAGCAGCGACGAATTCGCCGGCAAACGGGTGATGATCGTCGGCGCCGGCAACTCGGGCGCGGACATCGGCTGCGACGCGGCGGCGCGCGCCGACCAGGCTTTCATCAGCCTGCGGCGCGGCTACCACTTCATCCCCAAGCATCTGTTTGGCCTGCCGGCCGACCAGGTGAGCGAGAGCGGCCCGCACCTGCCGATGTGGATCGCGCGGCCGGTCATGGGCCTGCTGCTGAAGATGTTCACCGGCGACCTGACCCGCTTCGGCCTGCCCAAGCCGGACCACCGCCTGTTCGAGAGCCATCCGCTGCTCAACTCACAGCTGCTGCACAATCTCCAGCACGGCAACATCGCCGTCAAGCCGGACATCGCCTACTACGACGGCGACGACGTGGTCTTCAAGGACGGCAGCCGCGAGCAGCTGGACCTGGTGATCTACGCCACCGGCTACAAGTGGAGCTGCAAATACGCGGCCGATTATTTCGAGTGGCGCGGTGGCAGGCCGCAGCTTTACCTGTCGATGTTCAGCCGCGACCACCACAACCTGTTCGGCATCGGCTATGTCGAAACCAATTCCAGCGCCTACAAGCTGTTCGACACGGAAGCCTTCATGATCGCCGCCTATCTGCGCGACCAGCTGGACAACCCCGGTGGCGCCAGCCGCTTCGACGCGCTGATCGCCGAGGATGATCCGGACCTGTCGGGCGGCCTGAAATTCGTCAAGTCGCAGCGGCACGAGGTGTATCTGGAGGCGCATGCGCTCAAGTCCTACCTGAAGCAGCTGCGCAAGAAGATGGGCTGGCCGGAACTGAGCGAAACCTATTACGACCATTTGCGCACCAAGGCGGCGGCGCAACCATCGCCTGCGCTGCGCGCGGCAGCTTGAGAGGAACACCCGTGGACAAGACAGTGCAGTACTACCAGCAACAGGCGACGCAGCTGGATTTTGAAACCCGCGCGCTGATCGGCGGCCGTTTCGTCAACGCCGTATCGGCCGAGGAGTTCGACTCCATCAATCCCGCCACCGGGCGGCGGCTGGCCGGCATCGCCCGCTGCGGCGCGGTCGAGGTGGACGACGCGGTCAGCGCGGCGCGCCTGGCCTTCGAACGCGGACACTGGTCGGGGGCCTCGCCCAAGCATCGCAAGAAGGTGTTGCTGCGGCTGGCCGACCTAGTCGAGGCCAACCTGGAAACGCTGGCCTTGATGGAGAGCCTCGATTCCGGCAAGCCGATACGCGATGCGCTGGGGGCCGACCTGCCGGACATGATCGAGAGCCTGCGCTGGCATGCCGAGGCGGCCGACAAGCTGTACGACCAGGTGGCGCCGACCGCGCCCGATGTGGTGGCGATGATCGTGCGCGAGCCGATCGGCGTGGTGGGCGCGGTCCTGCCGTGGAATTTCCCGTTGTATCTGGCCGGCTGGAAGATCGGCCCGGCGCTCGCCAGCGGCAATTCGATGGTGATCAAGCCCGCCGAGCAGACCTCGCTGACGGCGCTGATGCTGGGCCGCCTGGCGCTGGAGGCGGGCCTGCCGGAGGGCGTGCTGAATATCGTGCCGGGCTACGGCGAGACGGTGGGGCAGGCGATGGGCCGGCACCGCGCCATCGACTGCATCAGCTTCACCGGTTCGGGCGAGGTGGGGCGGCTGTTCCTGAAATACTCGGCCGAGTCGAACCTGAAGCGGGTGGTGCTCGAATGCGGCGGCAAGAGCCCGGCGCTGGTGCTGGCCGACGCCGCCGACCTGCCGCGCGTGGCGCAGCAGGTGGCCACCGGGGCGCTGTTCTGCCAGGGCGAAAACTGCAGCGCCGGTTCGCGCCTGATCGTGCACCGTTCGCGCAAGGATGAGCTGCTGGAGCTGGTGAAGGGCGCGTTCGACGAGTGGCGGGTCGGCGATCCGCTCGATCCGGCCACGCGGGTGGGGGCGTTGATCGAACCTGGCCATATGCAGCGCGTGCTGGCCTACATCGACGGCGGCAAGGCGCAGGGCGCGGCGCTGGTGCACGGCGGTGCGCAGGTGCGGCGCGAGTCTGGCGGCAGCTTTGTCGAGCCGACCATCTTCGACAATGTGCAGCCGGGGATGAACATTGCCCGCGAGGAGATCTTCGGGCCGGTGCTGTCGGTGCTGGGCTTCGATACGTTGGCCGAGGGCGTGGCGATGGCCAACGACACCAACTACGGCCTGGCGTCCTCGGTCTACACCAGCAACCTGGATGCGGCGCACGGCGTGGCGCGGGCGATACGGGCCGGCACCGTGTCGGTCAACTGCTTCTCCGAGGGCGACACCGGCGTGCCGTTCGGCGGCTACAAGGAGTCCGGCTTCGGCGGACGCGAAAAGTCGCTGATGGCGCACGACCAGTACACCGAGACCAAGACCATCTGGATGCAGCTGGGCGCGGCCGGCGGCATCAACATTTGAGAGGAATACACATGGCTACAACATCGAAGGGCGGCCGGATCGCCCTCATCACGGGCGGCGCCGGCGGCATCGGCCGCGAGATCTGCCGTGGCTTCATCGAGCGCGGCATCATCTGCGTGCTGGCCGATCATAACCAGGCGGCGCTGGACCGCGCCACCGCCGAGCTGGGGGCGGCGGCGGTGGGCGTGGCGGTCGACCTGACCGATTTCGACAAGCTGGCCGCCTTGCTGGCCTTCGTGCAGGCGCGCTATGGGCGGCTCGACATCCTGGTCAACAACGCCGCCATCACCGGCACCGGGCACTTCGAGGATAGGCCGGTGGATAACATCCTGGCGGAGCTGAACATCAACCTGCTGTCGCCGATCGTGCTGACGCGGCTGGCCTTCGCCGCCTTGCAACGCAGCGGCGACGGTCGCGTGATCAACACCGTGTCCCTGGGCGGCATCTTCCCGCTGCCGGAGACCGGAGTCTATTCGGCCACCAAGTTCGGCCTGCGCGGCGCCATGCTGTGCCTGGGCATGGACCGCGAGCGGCACGGGGTCCATGTCGGCAACGTGCTGCCCTCGGCCACGGAGACGCCGATGCTGATGCGCGAGGCGGTCGAAGGCGGCAACACCTTGCAGTTCATGGATCCGCCGCAGCAGCCGGCGGACGTGGCGCGGCAGGTGATGCTGATGCTGGACCGGCCCTGCCTGGAGCGCTATCCGCGCTGGAGCGAGTCATGGTCGGTGCGGCTGGCGATGCTGGCGCCGAATTTTCTGCCGCGATTGATACCGATGTTCCGCAAGAAGGGAGTGCGCGGCCATGCGCGCTACCTGGAGTCGCTGCGCAAGCGCGGGCTGGCGGTGTCCCGGGAAGGGAAGTGGGAGTTGTCCTGACGAGGGCCTAGGCCCAGGCGTTCAGGCGTGGCGCGACGGCGCCTTGCCGTACCTGGTTCGGCAGCATGCCGGACCAGCGCTTGAACGCGCGGCGGAAGTTGCGCGCGTCGGTGAAGCCGGTGGCCATGGCGATTTCCACCAGCGGCATGTCGCTGCGCTTGAGCAGGTCGAGCGCGCATTCGTAGCGCACCTGGTCGACCAGGCGCTGGTAGGACGTGTTCAGGTCCGACAGACGGCGGCGCAGCGTGCGTTCGCTGAGATTGAGCGCTGCGCCGATCGCGGCCAGGCCGGGCACTTCGTCGACCGAGGCCCGCAGCAGGTTCATGATCGATTCCACCAGGTCGTTGCGCGGCTGGTCGACGGCCAGCAGCTGGTCGATCTGCGCTTGCAGCGTGGCTTGCATGTAGCGGTCGTGGGTGGGCAGCGGGCAGTGGAACCAGGCCATGTCGCAGATCAAGCGGTTCAACGGCGCGTTGAACACCACCGGGCAGCGGAAGTACTCGTTGTAGGCGCTGGCATAGGCGGGGCGCGGGTAGCGCAGCTCCAGCCGCGCCGGGCGGAAGTGCGAGCCGACCAGCGCGCGCGAGACTTCGACGCTGCTGACGAAAATCTCCTCGATGAAAAATGGCTCCAGCTCGGGATCGTGAAAGCGGGTCGTGACCTCGGCGACGAAGTGGTGCTCGTCGAGGACTCCGAGTTCATTGACGGTGAAGGCGCCGGCCGCGCGCTGGTGCCGGATCAGGTAGTGGAACGCCTCGCCCAGCGTGGCGCAGGTCAGCATGCCCAGGCCCGGCAGGCCGAAACAGACCACGGTCTGGCGGGCGCCGGTGGCGATGCCGATGGCCGGGTCGCCCCAGCGCTGCATGGCGCGCTTGACCAGCTGGCTGGTCTGGCGATACGAGACGCGGAAGTTGGCGTCGCACAGGTTCTCGGGCGTGAAGCCCAGGCCCTTGCACAGGCGTTCGGGCGAGTGTCCGCGGCTGGCCACCAGTTGCAGCACCTGGCGGATCACGTGGGGCGGTACGTCGGCATCGGCATCGGGGTGGTGGGACTTCGCCTTCACGGGTGCTCCTTTTGAAGATGCAGCCAGCATAGTATGGATCGCCGCGCGTGGGGCGTCCCGGGCGGAAATGGCCGTTTGGATGTCTCTTTCTGGCCGTTTTGGACCTGCCACGGCGCGGCGCCGTCGTATGCTTGGTTACGGCGCGCGGAGTCGCCGCATACCTTGGAGAACCGATGATCATCACGCCAGCGCAGCCCGCGCGACCTGCCCGCCCCACCTTGATCCTGGCCTGCTGCTGGGCGCTGGGCATAGGCGGCACCACCATGATGCCGCTGCTGGTGACCAATGCGATGGCGCGCCTGCGGCTGGACGAGGGCCAGGCCACCATGCTGGCCGGGGCGGAGATGTTGGGCATGCTGGCCGGCTGCATCGTGCTGCCGGCGCTGGCCCGGCGCTGGCCGTCCCGGCTCACGGCCGCCGCGCTGGTGCTGCTGGTGTGGAGCCAGGTGCTGTCGGCGTTGATCGTGTCGGCGCCGGCGTTCGCGGCGGCGCGCTTCGCGGCCGGGTTCTGCGAGGCGCAGATGATCGTCATGGTCGGCATCTGCCTGGCCTGCCATCGCGATGCGGAACGTTTGTGGGGCGTGGTGCTGCTGCTTTCCGGGCTGGCGGTGGCGGGGGTGTTCACGCTGCTGTCGCTGCTGCCCGGCGTGGCCGATGGCAGCGGGATCTGGTACGGCCTGGCGCTGCTGGCGGCGGTGCTGGGAGCAGGGGCGGTGCGCGTGCCGGTGCTGATGCCGGCGCCGCTGCCGGAGGTGTATGCGGGCCGGCGGCGCGGCCGGGCGGAGATCTGGCTGGCGTGGGGCGTGTTCGTCGGCGTCTACAGCGTGCAAGCGGGCGTGTGGGCGGTGTCGGCCTTGCAGGGCGAGCGTATCGGCCTGTCCTTGCCGACCACGGGGATGTTGTTGTCGCTGTCGTCGCTGCTGGGTTTCTTCGGCGCGGTGGTGCCGGCGATACCGGCGCTGGCGGCGCGACGTGGCTTGACGGTGATGGCGGCGCTGGCGGTGATGTCGGCGTCGGTGGCCGGTTTCTTCACCGCGCACGGCGCGGCGGCTTTCTTCATCGCCCAGCTGGCGCTGAACGCCGCCTTCTATACCGTGATGGCGGTGCTGAACAGTTTTATTTCGGCGCGCGACAGCAACGGCACGCTGCTGTCGCAATCGGTGGTGGTGACGTTTGCTGCGGTGGCGCTGGGCACGGTCGGCGCCGGGGCGCTGTTCCAGGGCTTGGGCGGCTGGGGCGTGATCCTGTTTTCGCTGCTGGCGCTGGCGGCCAGCGTGCCGCTCGGGCTCAAGGCCCTGCGCGGCCACGGCCGGATCAGCGCATCACCAGCGCCTTGACCGCCTCCATCGCGGCGCTGCCGGTCCGGGTGGCCTGCACCTGGTTGCGGCCGCCTTCCTTGGCGACGTACATGGCGCGGTCGGCGGCGACGAACAGCGATTCGGTGTTGTCGAGCTGGTGCGGGACGATGGTGGCCACGCCGATGCTCACCGTCAGCCAGGCCGAGGTGGTCGAGCGCGGATGCGGGATCTGCAGCGATTCGACGTGGGCGCGGATCGATTCGGCCAGCAGGTGGGCCGAGTCGCCGTCGGTCTCGGCGAACAGCAGCACGAACTCCTCGCCGCCGTAGCGCGCCGCCAGGTCGGTCGGGCGCAGCGCGTGCGAGGCGATCGCCTGCGCCACCTGCTGCAGGCAGGCGTCGCCGGCCGGGTGGCCCAGGGTGTCGTTGTACAGCTTGAAGTGGTCGACGTCCAGCACCACCAGCGACAGCGGCTGGCCGCTGCGCATGGCGCGCTGCCATTCCTTTTCGAGGAAGGTGTCGAAGTGGCGGCGGTTGGCGATCATGGTCAGCGGATCGACCATGGCGGCCCGCTGCAGCGCGTCCTCCGACTGCTTGTGGTGGGTGATGTCGTGCAGCAGGCCGATGAACAGCGGCTGGCGCAGGTACATCGGCGTCAAGGTCAGGTCCATGCACACCGAGCTGCCGTTGCGGTGGCGGATGATCACTTCGCGCGTGCCGTGGCTGTGCGCCGTCTCCGGCGCGGCGGCGTAGCGGTCGAAGTAGTCCAGGTATTCCTGCGCCACCATGGGGTTGAGCAGGTCGGCGATGGCGCGGCCGGCCAGTTCGTTTTCCTGGTAGCCCAGGTATTTGTCGCAGGCCGGGTTGGTGAACTGGATGCGGCCGTCCGCTTCGATGATCAGCAGGCCCTCGGCCATGTTGTTGACGATGGTGCGCAGGCGCTCGGCCTGTTCTTCCTGGGTCTCGCTCTTGCTGCGGATCTGCAGCTGGGTGCGCACGCGGGCGCACACTTCGGCCATGCGCAGCGGCTTGCCGATGTAGTCGACCGCGCCGATGTCGAAGCCGGCCACCACGTCCTCGGTCTCGGTGCGCGCGCTCATGAAGATGACCGGGATGCGCTGGGTGGCGGCGTGGCTCTTGAGCTGGCGGCAGGTCTCGAAGCCGTCCATGCCGGGCATCATGACGTCGAGCAGGATCAGGTCGGGATGGACCCGGCGGGCGATCTTCAGCGCCCGTTCGCCGGAGGTGGCGACGAAGGTCTGGTAGCCCTGCTGGACCATCAGCTTGCGCAGTGCGCTCAGGTTCTCCGGCGCGTCGTCCACTATGAGTATCGCGGCATCGCGCCGCGTGGCAAGGATGGGATGGGGAACTGGGTTGAACAAAGGCTGGCCTGATCTGAGAGTGACTATCCGTTCAAATCATAACGCTTCAGCTCGGCTGTGGGTGAAAAAAAATATGCCGATATTTGAGGATTTCTTCGGAAGTGACGGCGATGCGACACCAACCGGGGACTGGCTTGCTTATTGTTGATGGGATGTTACTGCTTTGCCCGGTTTTCGTTACTTTTGGTGATAAAGCTGGCGGGGCGGTGTTGTATTCGCGGCGGGGGCGTGGGCGGCGAACGCCGCCCACGAAAGGTATGATGACTTAGATCTTGGCGGCGATCAGCTTGCCCAGGATCTCGATGCCGGTGCGGATGCGGTCCGGCGCCACGGTGACGAAGGACAGGCGCAGCGTGTTGGTCTCCGGCTCGTTGGCGTAGAACGGCGAGCCCGGCACGAAGGCGACCTTCTGGGCGATCGCTTCGTCCAGCAGCTTCATGGCGTCGATGTGCTTGGGCAGCGTGACCCAGACGAACATGCCGCCTTCCGGCTTGGTCCATTCGACGCCGGCCGGGAAGTGCTGGGCCATGGCGTCCAGCATGACCTGGCACTGGTCGCCGTACAGGGTGCGGATTTTCGGGATGTGGCGCTCCAGGAAGCCGTCCTTGATCACTTCGTGCACGACCATCTGGGTCAGCTGCGAGGTGTGCAGGTCGGCGGCCTGCTTGGCCAGCTCCAGGCGGCGCACCAGCGGCAGCGGGGCGACCACGTAGCCCAGGCGGATGCCGGGGGTCAGCACCTTGGAGAAGGAGCCCATGTAGATCACGCCGTCCGGGTTCATCGCCACCATCTTCGGCAGCGGGTCGCCCTTGTAGCTCAGGGCGCCGTACGGGTCGTCCTCGATCAGCGGCAGGCCGAGGCGGGCGCAGGTTTCCACCAGCTCCAGGCGGCGCTCGACGGACAGGGTGCGGCCGGTCGGGTTCTGGAAGTTCGGCAGCGCGTACAGCAGGCGCGCGCCCTGGGCGACGGCGTCCAGCGACGACGGCACCAGGCCGTGTTCGTCGGTGGCGACCGATTTGAATTCAGGACGGTAGACCGAGAACGCCTGCAGCGCGCCCAGGTAGGACGGCGTTTCGACCAGCACGCGGCTGCCTTCGTCGATCAGCACTTTGCCCAGCAGGTCCAGCGCTTGCTGGGAGCCGGAGGTCATCAGCACCTGTTCCGGCACGATTTTCGCGCCGTTGGTCGACAGCGAGTCGGCGATCCACTGGCGCAGCGGCAGGTAGCCGTCGGTCGGGCCGTATTGCAGCGCGACCTTGCCGTTTTCGCTCAACACCTTGTCGAAGGCGGTTTTCATTTCGTCGATCGGGAAGGTCAGCGGCGACGGCAGGCCGCCGGCGAAGGAGATGATCTCCGGCTGCTGGGTGATCTTCAGGATCTCGCGGATGAACGACGATTGCAGCTGGTCGGCGCGTTCGGAGAAGCGCCACTGGATCGGATTGGGGTTTTCGATTTTCATACATGTCTCACTAGAGGATGCCGGCGCTGCCGGCTATTCAACAAGCCCGCTTGTGGCGTGCTCTTATAAAAGGAACGACCTCGGATAAGAGGCCGCCCGCTTACGCGACTTCCGCGATCAGTTCGATTTCGACGCAGGCGCCAAGCGGGATTTGTGCGACACCAAAGGCCGAGCGGGCGTGCTTGCCGGCTTCGCCGAAGACTTCGCCCAGCAGCTCGGAGGCGCCGTTGGTGACCAGGTGTTGTTCGGTGTAGTCGGCCGTGGAGTTCACCAGGCTCATGACCTTGACGATGCGCTTGACGCGGGTCAGGTCGCCGCCGACGGCCGCTTGCAGCGTGCCCATCAGGTCGACGGCGATGGCGCGCGCGGCGGCCTTGCCTTCGGCGGTCTCGATATTCTTGCCCAGCTGGCCGGCCCACACGCTGCCGTCGGCGCGCCGGGCGATATGACCCGACAGGAACACCAGGTTGCCGGTTTGGGCGTACATGACGTAGGCGGCGGCCGGGGTGGCGGGTGCGGCCAGGGTGATCTCGAGCGCTTTCAGTTTTTCGTAGACAGACATGTGATTATCCAAAAAGTAAGGGGTGTTCGGGGTGCTGCTGCATAGCCAAGACCGATATTGTACGTCAGCGGCAGGGCGTGCCCGCAAACGCGGCAAAATCAAGATAGTCTACGGTTTTAGCCCCGTTTTACCTGCATTTTGCGGCCGGCACCCACCACGGCGATGACGGCAATTGCAAAAACGATAGTGGGCCATTCCAGCGCCTCGCCCAAAACCATGGCCGCGCCGAGCAGCGTCAGGAAGGGCTGGACCAGCTGCACCTGGCCGACCCGGGCCACGCCGCCCAGCGCCATGCCGCGGTACCAGAAGAAGAAGCCGATGAACATCGAGAACACCGAGACGTAGGCGAAGCCGGTCCAGGCGGCGGCGCCGGCGGCGGCCAGTTGCGGGCCTTCCCGCCAGCACAGCCAGCCCACCAGCGGCAGCAGCAGCGGCGCCGACAGCAGCAACGCCCAGCAGATGGTCTGCTGGCCGCCCAGCGTTTGCGACAGGCGGCCGCCGGCGGCGTAGCCCATGGCGGCCAGCAGCACGGCCAGGAAGATCGCCAGGTCGGCCAGCTGCAGGCTGCCGCCGCTCTGGCCCAGCGCAAAGCCGACCACCAGCGCCGAGCCTATGCTGGCCATGATCCAGAAGCCGGCCGACGGCTTTTCGCCGGCCAGCAGGGCGCCGAAGACGGCGGTGGCCAGCGGCAGGATGCCGACCAGCACGGCGCCGTGGGCGGCCGGCAGGCTGCGCATGGCGATCGAGGTCAGCCACGGGAAGCCGATGATGCAGCCGACGGCCACCATCGCCAGCGGCAGCAGGGCGGAGCGCGGCGGCAGCGGCGCGCGCTTCCAGGCCAGCCAGCCGCCGGCCAGCACCGCGGCCACCAGCGCGCGGCCGAGGGCGACGAAGGTGGGGGACAGGCCCGCACTGAGGCCGGCGCCCGCCGGGCCGCCGCCGCCGACCGCCAGCCGGGTGAACGGCAGGGTCAGGCTGAAGATGGCGACCGCGACCAGGCCGAGCAACATGCCGGTGGTTTCGTCGCTCAGCCCCGGGCGGGTGGCGATGATGGCGGCGGCGGGCGGCGGGGCGCTGTGGGTCATGCGGGTCTCCGTGGCGTTATCAATATGGTTATAAGCGGTATGGATGTATGCTACGTGACAAAACCAGTACAGTGCCAGTACACTTGTGCACATAATTTCTCATACTGTGACGGTAAAATGACCAATACACGCGCGCGCACTTCACTTTTGGGCGCCGCCGCGTCGGCTGCGGCGGAGGCGGTGGCCGATGCGCTGGCGGCGGCCGACGCCCGCGCCGCGGCCAATCCGGCTGCGCCGGCCGGACGTGGCGGACGGGCGGCGGCGGGCAAGGCGGAGAAGACGCCGTCATCCGGGATGGTGCTGGGACTGCTGTCGCGCGAGTCGGGCGAGACGCTGATCGACCAGATCGTGCGCTCGGTGACGGCGCGCATCGACGACCGCCTGCTGCGCGGCGGCGCCCGCATGCCGTCGATCCGCGCGTTCGCGGCGGCGCACGCGGTGTCGGCGTTCACGGTGGTGGCGTCGTACGACAAGCTGGTGGCGTCGGGCTACCTGGAGTCGCGCCGCGGCGCCGGCTTCTTCGTGCGCGAGCCGGCGGCGATGGAGCTGAACCTGGCGCAGCGGCGGCCGGGCGGCCGGCGGCGCGCGGCGGAGGCGGAGCGCGAACGCGAGCGCCAGCACATCGGCGCCAAGCCGATCGACGTGGTCTGGCTGGTGCGGAACATGTTCCGCCAGATGCCGTACGGGCAAATGCCGGGCACCGGCGTGCTGCCGCCCGACTGGCTGGACGGCGCGGCCATCGCCAATGCGCTGCGCGCGGTCAGCCGGCAGCATCCCAACCTGCTGGTCAGCTACGGCGTGCCGCAGGGCTTTTTGCCGCTGCGCCAGCAGTTGCAGCTGAAGTTCGCCGAGCTGGAGATCGCCGCCGCGCCGGAGCAGATCGTCACCACCGCCGGCGTGACGCAGGCGCTGGACCTGGTGGCGCGCGAGTTCACGCGGCCGGGCGACACCATCTTCGTCGACGATCCGGCCTGGTTCCTGATGTTCGGCTCGTTCGCGGCGCTGGGCGCCAAGGTGGTCGGCATTCCGCGCCTGGCCGACGGCCCGGACATCGCGCAGCTGGCGGAGCTGGCGGCGCTGCACCAGCCCAAGCTGTACATCATCAATTCGGTGCTGCACAACCCGAGTTCGACCTCGCTGTCGGCGGCCAAGGCCTTCCAGGTGCTGCGGCTGGCGGAGGAGCACGATTTTCTCATCGTCGAGGACGACATCTATTGCGACCTGCATCCGGGCAGCGCGGTGCAGCCGGCCACGCGGCTGGCGGCGCTGGACCAGCTGCACAGGGTGATCTACCTGGGCGGCTTTTCCAAGACGATGGCGGCCAATCTGCGGGTGGGCTATATCGCGGCGTCGCCGGAACGGGCCGAGCGCCTGGCCGACCGCAAGATGCTGACCATGCTCACCACCAGCGACATCGGCGAGCGGGTGGTGTACAAGGTGCTGTCGGAGGGCCTGTTCCGCAAGCATACGGACCGGGTGCGCGCGCGGCTGGACGGGATCCGCGCCAAGACCATCCGCCAGATGGAGCGGGTCGGGCTGAAGGTGGATGTGGCGTCGCCGGCCGGGATGTTCGTGTGGGCCGACGCCGGCTGCGACACCAATGTGCTGACCGAAAAGGCGATGGCGCACAACCTGCTGCTGGCGCCGGGCAGCCTGTTCTCACCCAAGCAGCTGCCGTCGACCCGCATGCGGCTGAACGTGGCGGCGATGCAGGAGCCGGCCGTGTGGCGCTTCCTCGAAAGAGAATTGGGCCGCTCTTGAAAACTCTCCTATAATCCCCACTTTCGTCAAACCTTTGCGTTTTTAATCACATTCACCACAAGACTATTGAGGCTCTCAAGATGGCAGATCAAGACAAGCAAACCCTGGGTTTTCAGGCCGAAGTGAAACAGCTGTTGCAGCTGATGATACACTCGCTGTACTCGAACAAAGAGATTTTCCTGCGCGAGCTGATCTCGAACGCGTCCGACGCGTCCGACAAGCTGCGCTTCGAGGCGATCAACAACGACGCCCTGTACGGCAACGACCATGAACTGAAGATCAAGGTATCGTTCGACAAGGCCGCGCGCACCATCACCATTTCCGACAACGGCATCGGCATGAGCCGGGACGAGGCGATCTCGCACCTGGGCACCATCGCCAAGTCGGGCACCAAGGAATTCTTCGGCAAGCTGTCGGGCGACCAGCAGCAGGACGCGGCCCTGATCGGCCAGTTCGGCGTGGGCTTCTACTCGGGCTTCATCGTCGCCGACAAGATCACCGTTGAAACCCGCCGCGCCGGCGCCGACGCCGCCGAAGGCGTGCGCTGGGAATCGGCCGGCGAGGGCGATTACTCGATCGAGCAGATCGAGAAGACCGGCCGCGGCACCGACATCATCCTGCACCTGCGCGAAGGCGAGGACGAGCTGCTGTCGTCGTGGAAGATCAAGTCCATCATCCGCAAGTACTCCGACCATATCTCGCTGCCTATCGTGATGGCGAAAGAAGAGTGGGACGAGGAGAAGAAGGAAACCGTCGTCAAGGACGAACTGGAAACCATCAACCAGGCCAGCGCGCTGTGGGCCCGCAACAAGTCGGACATCACGCCGGAGCAGTACGAAGAGTTCTACAAGCACGTGTCGCACGACTTCCAGGCGCCGCTGACGCATACGCACAACCGCGTCGAAGGCCGCAGCGAGTACACGCAGCTGCTGTACATCCCGGCCAAGGCGCCGTTCGACCTGTGGGACCGCAACAAGCGCGGCGGCATCAAGCTGTACGTCAAGCGCGTGTTCATCATGGACGACGCCGAGCAGCTGATGCCGGCCTACCTGCGCATGGTGAAAGGCGTGATCGATTCGGCCGACCTGCCGCTGAACGTGTCGCGCGAGATCCTGCAGGAGTCGCGCGATGTGAAGGTGATCCGCGACGGCTCGACCAAGCGCGTGATCGGCATGCTGGAAGAACTGGCGAACGCCGACGAGCAGGAGAAGAAGGACAAGTACGTCACCTTCTGGAAGGAATTCGGCCAGGTGCTGAAAGAGGGCATCGGCGAGGACGCGACCAACAAGGACCGCCTGGCCAAGCTGCTGCGCTTCGCCTCGACCGCCAACGACAACGACGAGCAGAACGTCTCGCTGGAGCAGTACGTGGCGCGCCAGAAGGAAGGCCAGGACAAGATCTACTACGTCACGGCCGATAACTACGTCGCCGCCAAGAACTCGCCGCACCTGGAGATCTTCCGCAAGAAGGGCGTGGAAGTGCTGCTGCTGACCGACCGCGTGGACGAATGGATGCTGTCCTTCCTGACCGAGTTCGAAGGCAAGGAGCTGGTGTCGGTGGCCAAGGGCGGCCTGGATCTGGGCGCGCTGGAAGACGAAGCCGAGAAGAAGGAACACGAAGAGACCGAGACTTCGTACAAGGATTTGGTCGGCAAGATGAAGGAAGCCTTGTCGGACAAGGCCAAGGACGTGCGCGTGACGTTCCGCCTGACCGATTCGCCGGCCTGCCTGGTGGCGGACGAGCATGAGCTGTCGGGCAACCTGCTGCGCATGCTGAAGGCGGCCGGCCAGAGCGCGCCGGAGTCCAAGCCCATCCTGGAGATCAACCCCAACCACCCGCTGGTGAGGCGCCTGAAGTATGAAGAAGCTGGCAGTTCGTTCGGCGACTGGGCCAACATCCTGTTCGACCAGGCCTTGCTGGCCGAGGGCGGTTCGCTGAGCGATCCGGCCACCTTCGTCAAGCGCCTGAACGAGATGCTGCTGAACGGGGCCAGCAAGTAAGGCAAGTTGGTAGGACCGGTCCCGGAAGTTGTGCTATTTTAGGTTTTCACTGGCACACTTCCGGGATGTACATGAAAAAGATCCTTTGGGCGCTGACTGGCGCCCTTGTCGTATCCGCTCCCGCCGTTCCGGCCCAGCTGCCGGCATCGACGCCGGGCGTCGCGGCCGCACCCTTGTATCCCGCCCTGCCCAGCGAGACGCCTGACGAGTTCAAGGCGCCGATCGACGGGCTGGACTACGTCAAGCGCAGTGTGATGGTGCCGATGCGCGACGGTGTCAGGCTCAATACCGTGGTCATCGTGCCGCGCAAGGCGCGCAACGCCCCCATCCTGCTGACGCGCACGCCCTACAGCGCGGCCGAGCTGACCAGCCACAACGAGAGCTCGCAGATGGAGTCCATGCTGCAGGGCTATGACAATGCGGCCGACGTCATCGCCGCGGGCGGCTACATCCGCGTGGTGCAGGATGTGCGCGGCAAATACGGCTCCGAGGGCGATTACGTGATGAACCGGCCGCTGAGCGGCAGCGCGCTCAATCCGACCCCGGTCGACCACGCCACCGACACCTGGGACACCATCGAGTGGCTGGTCAAGAATATTCCCGAGACCAATGGCAAGGTCGGCATCATCGGCATTTCCTACGACGGTTTCCTGCCGCTGATGGCGCTGGTCAACCCGCATCCGGCGCTGAAGGTGGCGGTGCCGATGAACCCGATGGTGGACGGCTGGCGCGGCGACGACTGGTTCCACCACGGCGGGTTCCGGCAGATCAACCTGTCGTATGTGCTGGAGCAGGTGGTCACGCGGCGCAACGAGGCCAAGTGGTACAGCAGCCATTTCGACGACTACGATACCTTCCTGCGCGCCGGTTCGGCGGGTGCGCTGGCGCGCCGGCGTGGCCTGGAGCAGAGCGGCTTCTGGCGCAAGATCGTCGCCCATCCGAGCTATGACGCGTTCTGGAGCGCGCAGGCGATGGACCAGATCCTGGCGCGCCAGCCGGTGACGGTGCCGACCTTGCTGGTGCACAGCCTGTGGGACGCCGAGGATATCTATGGCGCCATCGCGGTGTACAAGGCGATCAAGCCGCAGGACAAGGACAACAAGGTGTTCCTGGTGCTGGGGCCGTGGAATCACGGCGGCGCCATCGGCGACGGCAGCCGGCTGGGCGCGCTGCGCTTCAACAGCGACACGGCGCTGCACTTCCGGCAAGAGATATTGCGGCCTTTCCTGGACCGCAATCTGAAGGACGACGCGCCGGCGGCGCAGATCGCGCCGGTGTCGGCGTTCGAGACCGGCACCAATAAATGGCGTTCGCTCAACAGCTGGCCTAGTGGTTGCGTCAGCGGCTGCGCGATCGCGCCGGCCACGTTGAAGCTGGCGGCCAATGCCCGGCTGAACTTGACCAACGAGGCGTCGCGGCCGGCCTCCGCGCCGGCGCAACGCAGCGCGTTCGATGAATATGTGTCCGATCCGGGCAAGCCGGTGCCGTTCCGCGCGCGGCCGATCGCGCCGTATGGTTATGACGAGGCCAAGGGCCAGAGCTGGCCGCGCTGGCTGGTGGACGACCAGCGCGAGGCGTCCGGCCGCACCGATGTGCTGAGCTACACGAGCGACGTGCTGACGGCGCCGGTGAAGATCAGCGGCGAACCGGTGGCGCACCTGCTGGCCTCGACCAGCGGCAGCGATGCCGACTGGGTCGTCAAGCTGATCGACGTCTATCCGGACCAGGTGGCGGCGCAACCGGAGATGGGCGGCTACCAGTTGATGGTGTCGGCCGATATCTTCCGTGGCCGCTACCGCGAGAGCCTGGCGACGGCCAGGCCGATCGCCGCCAACACGGCCTTGCCCTATACCTTCGCCATGCCGACCGCCAACCACGTGTTCCTGCCGGGCCACCGCATCATGGTGCAGGTGCAGTCCAGCTGGTTCCCGCTGTATGACCGCAACCCGCAGACCTTTGTGCCGAATATCTTCTACGCCCAGCCGTCCGACTACAAGAAAGCGACCCAGCGGGTCTACCACGACAGCTATATCGAGTTGCCGCTGGTCGGCGCGACGCGCTAGTCAGCGCTGGCGGCGGCGCCGCGCCATCAGCAGCGCGACCGGCACGCCCAGGCCCAGCATGCCGAACATGGCCGGTTCGGGCACCGGCGGGGCCGTGCCCGTCAGGAAGCCGCGTATTTCGCCGCCGGGGTAGAGGCTGCTGTGGATGTTGAGATAGGCCTCGCCGCTGGCCAGGCCGGCGGCGAACGCCGATTCGGCGCCGGCCGTGGTGCCGCCGTGGCTGCTGATGAAGCTGGGGTTCCAGCTGGCCATCAGCGAGGTGTCGTAGGTGTTGGCATAGGCGCCGCTGGTCACGCCCAGCGGGAAGCCGTCCAGGGTCGGCGTTTCGGTGGCGATGCCGGCGGTGCCGGCGCCCGGCGTGGCGGTGCAGCAGTGGATGTGCGAGGCGGTGGTGGGGCCGAGCAGGCCGCCGAAGGCGACGCTCACTTCAAGAATGTGGCTGGTGGCGTCGAACTTGACGAACGCCGCGCCCATGCCGGTGGAGCTGTTGGGCGGTGCTTCCTTCGGGCCGGTGAGGATGGCCGTGTAGCCGGCGGCACTGGCCGTCAAGGCTGTGAGCAGCAGGCCTGCGGCCGCCGCGCAGTTGCGGATACGCTGGTTCATTTTTGTTCCCTCCATGGTGCGTGATGCAATGGTTAGAGGGGGAGACCTGCGCAGAAGTTCAGCAGCATTTGTTCGCCTTCGGGCCAGCGGCCGTAGCCGGCGTCGCCGTTGATGTGGCCGGCGTTGCCGATCTCGACGTAGTCGCTGCCCCAGGCTTGCGCGAACTGGCGGGCGCGCTGCGGGCTGACGTACTGGTCGTCGCTGCTGGCGATCACCAGGCTGGGGAAGGGCAGGCGCTCCAGCAGCATGGGCTGGAAGCCGGTGGTGCAGTCGGGATAGCCGGGGGCGTCGGTGTCACTGGGGGCGACCAGGAAGGCGCCGGCGATCTTCAGCCGCGAGCCGGAGGCGGCCCAGCGGCCCACCAGCGAGCAGCTCAGGCTGTGCGCGGCCAGCACCGGCGGGCGCTTGCACTGGGCGATGGCGACTTCGAGGTCGGCCACCCAGTCGTCGCGGTCGGGCGTTTCCCAGTCGCGGTGCGGCACGCGGATCCAGCCCGGGTGCTTGCCTTCCCATTGCGTTTGCCAGTGGGCGGGGCCGGAGTTCCACAGGCCGGCCAGGGTCAGTATTTCGTAGTCCATGCGTTTTCCTTGCTGGGTAAGATGGTATTGATCTTAACTCGGCGGGGCGGGCGATTCTTGCCGGCGCTGGCAGTTTGCGCAAGCGTGGACAATCGTCTTCAATCGAATGCGACGTCTTCAAGTCGGAAGCGGAATTTTCTGCGCTCGGGCTCCGTCCAGCCTTGGCCGGGGTCAGTGTTGCGGGGCGGGGGCGGCGCTACGCACGGCGCGCTGGCGACGAGTGGGGCTGGTGGGGCGGCGGGAGCGTTGGCGGCGGCGGGCGCAGGCGCTGCTGCTGCTGCTGCTGCTGCTGCTGCTGCTGCTGCGCGCGCCAGTTCGCGGCGGCGCACGCCGGCCAATTTCCAGTGCTTTTCGCCGGGCATGCGGATGGAGATGTCTTGCCATGCGTTGCGCACGCTGTCGGCGTAGCCGCTGGCGAATTGGTTGGGCGAGATGGCGCGGCCTTTGTACATGAGGTGGTCGCCTTCGACGATGGCGTATTCATGGTCGCCGCGGTAGGCCATGCGCAGCCATGTGCCCTCAGGCAGGAACAGCGTTTTCCATTGGTAGCCGCGCGGTGCGGCGTCTGGTGCGTGGCCCGGTGTCGCGAGCCACTGGCGGATCGCGGCATCTACGGCATCGGCCGGATCGATGCTTGCTCCGGTCTCGCGCAGCCGCTCCATCAGTGCGAATAGGGTGGATGGGGAGACGTTCACACTCATTGTAGCAACCATGCTGTTCTCCTTGCTGAAATCTACTGAGTTTTGCTTGGATCTACTGAGTTAGACAGTAGCAGCCCAAGGAAGTTCAACTCAGTAGGATTCAGTAAAAAATTCAGCAGGTTTGCTAGAAGGAGAGCGGGGGTACACCCATGGTGTGTATTCCCGCGGCAATCTTAAAGGGCGGTGCGCAGGGCGAACAGTTCGGGGAACAGCACCACGTCCAGCATCTTGCGCAGGTAGCTGACGCCGGCCGTGCCGCCGGTGCCGGTCTTGAAGCCGATGATGCGCTCGACCGTGGTGACGTGGCGGAAGCGCCAGAAGCGGAACGCGGTCTCCAGGTCGACCAGCTTCTCGGCCAGTTCGTACAGCGCCCAATGGCGGGACGGATCGCGGTAGAC
This sequence comes from Duganella sp. GW822-FHT06D06, assembly GCF_058799615.1. Classification (NCBI taxonomy): domain Bacteria; kingdom Pseudomonadati; phylum Pseudomonadota; class Betaproteobacteria; order Burkholderiales; family Oxalobacteraceae; genus Duganella; species Duganella sp. GW822-FHT06D06. Next base: position 130,836 of record NZ_JBXALQ010000002.1, on the reverse strand, counting down.
CTCCAGCCAGGCGTTCTGGACGGACTCGTCGGCGGCGGTCGGCAGGGTCCAGTCGGCGTTGAGGCGCTCGGCGGAAACCGGCAGGCCGTTGCGGGCCAGCAGCTTGATCGCTTCGTCGTACACCGACGGTTCGCGCAGCGCCTGGTCCAGCACGGCAAAGGCGTCCGGCGCGGTGGTGTGGACGTTGAGCAGCGCGGCGTTCTTGTTGCCGAGGATGAATTCGATCTCGCGGTACTGGTAGGACTGGAAGCCCGACGACGCGCCCAGGTAAGGGCGGATGGCCGTGTATTCGGGCGGCGTCATGGTCGCCAGCACGTCCCACGCGTGCACCAGCTGGTCCATGATGCGGGCCACGCGGGCCAGCATCTTGAAGGCCGGTGCCAGGTCGTCCGCCTGCAGGTGGGCGCGCACCGCGTGCATTTCGTGCAGCATCAGCTTCATCCACAGTTCGCTGGTCTGGTGCTGGACGATGAACAGCATCTCGTTGTGGTTGGGCGACAGCGGGTGCTGGGCGGTGAGGATCTGCTCCAGGCCCAGATAGTCGCCGTAGCTCATCTTGTTGCTGAAGTCCATTTGCGCGCCGTGCCATTGGGGATCGGCGCCGGCGGGCGTGGCGGCGTGCATCGGGCAGCCGCTGGCGGTGTCTTTGGTATCGCTCATATTATTTATCTCGTTATCAGGTAGCGCGTTCAGGTGACTGCATCGCGCTTGGCGTCGACGTTGTAGTCCTTGCGGTCCAGGATGTCGCGCAGGATTTCCACCGCGTCCCAGACATCGGCAAAGCTGGTATACAGCGGCGTGAAGCCGAAGCGCATGATGGCCGGTTCGCGGTAGTCGCCGATGACGCCGCGCGCGATCAGCGCCGCCATCACCGCATAGCCGTGCGGATGGGTGAAGCTGACCTGGCTGCCGCGGCGGGCATGTTCGCGCGGCGTGACCAGGCCCAGCGGATGGTCGGCGCAGCGCCGCTCGACCAGTTCGATGAACAGGTCGGTCAGGGCCAGCGACTTGGCGCGGACGGCCGCCATCGTGGTCTGGCCGAACACGTCCAGGCCGCATTCGACCATCGCCAGCGAGACCACCGGCTGGGTGCCGCACAGCGCGCGGCCGATGCCGTCGGTGGGGGCGAAGTCGGGCGCCATGGCGAACGGCGCGGCGTGGCCCCACCAGCCCGACAGCGGCTGGCGGAAGCGCGCCTGGTGCCGGCGCGGCACCCAGATGAAGGCCGGCGAGCCGGGGCCGCCGTTCAGGTACTTATAAGTGCAGCCCACGGCCAGGTCGGCGCCGTCGGCGTTGAGGTCGACCGGCAGCGCGCCGGCCGAGTGCGCCAGATCCCAGACCACCAGCGCGCCGGCGGCGTGCGCCAGGGCGCTGGTGGCGCGCATGTCGTGCTGGTAGCCGGTGCGGTAGTTGACGTGGGTGAGCATGACGACGGCGGTGTCGGCGCCGATGGCGGCCGGCAGTTCGTCCACGCTGTCGACCAGCTTGACGGTGTAGCCGCGTTCCAGCCAGCCGCTCAGGCCCTGGGCCATATAGATGTCGGTGGGGAAGTTGGAGCGTTCGGTGACGATCACCCGGCGTCCATGCCGGGCCGGGGCCGGGTCGCTGGCCTGCATGTGCAGCGCGGCGGCCAGCGCCTTGAACAGGTTGACCGAGGTGGTGTCGGTGACCACCACTTCGCCGTCGGCGCCGCCGATCAGCGGGGCCAGGCGGTTGCCGAGGCGCTTGGGCAGGTCGAACCAGCCGGCGCTGTTCCAGCTGCGGATCAGATCATGGCCCCATTCCTGGGCGATCACCTGCTGGGCGCGGGCCAGCGCGGCCTTGGGGCGGGCGCCCAAAGAGTTGCCGTCCAGATAAATCACATTGGCGGGCAGGTCGAACTGGTCGCGCAGGGCGGCGAGCGGATCGTGCGCGTCGCGGCCCAGGCAGTCGTTGCGAGTTGTCATTATGTAACTTTCTTGCGGGGTGGTGGAATGCTTTAAGCTTCAATAAGTTGCCAGTGTAACCTGAAAAACCCCGGGCAGGACCCCTTGCACGGTCTGCTCTCCCGCCGCAAACCCGCATGGATGCTGGCTTGGCGACTTTTTTTCAATTATTTTCGATTTTTTTCAAAAAAACCCTAAAGTTCCCCAAAACGCTGCCGTTACCAGTTTCATGATGAGCGGAAAAGCGCCGTCAGGTAGCAAGATGAAGGCGAAAATAATTCAAATTATTTTCACCGGAACCCTAAAGTTCCTGGAATTGCTGCCGTAACCGGGTTAGATGTAGCAAAAAAGAGTCGCTGAACTGCACTATTTTTCGTTTCATGACAGGACTTTTTTGAAGATCTTGGACCTTAAGAAGCCCGCGCCGCAAGGGCGTGGATGAGCGATCCGCGAGTGTTTGTCAGACAAACACCGACGGGTCGTGTCCGCTATTTCCGGACGGAAAATACGGAGTACATCCTCTACTCGTATTTTTGTTGCTCCCGCAGAATGTATCTCACTGGAAACGCAAATGTGTTCCGCAGTGCAGATAACGGACTAGGAGATGGAAATGACCGCTAACGATATGATGGCTGAAATTCGCGACGCCAACCTGAGCTACCTGATGTTGGCCCAGCAGATGATACGCGCCGACAAAGTCACCGCGATCTTCCGCCTTGGCATCGCCGCCGACATCGCCGACCTGATCGAAGGCATGAGCAACGCGCAAATCCTGAAACTGGCGGGCGGCAACATGATGCTGGCCCGCTTCCGCTTCGACGACGGCGCCATCCTGTCGATGCTGACCAACTACAATAAAGACCGCGTGCTGGCCCAGTCGCACGCCGCCATCCTGATGGCCGGCCAGGCCGTCGAAGAAATCGCCTGACCACCCAGCCGGAGCCGTATCATGTCCAAGAAGAGCGTAGTGACGGAAGCCCAGGAAATCCAGCTGGCCATCGAACTGATCCAGCTGGGCGCGCGCCTGCAGCTGCTCGAATCGGAAGTGTCGCTGTCGCGCGAGCGCCTGCTCAAGCTGTACAAGGAGTTGAAGGGCGTGTCGCCGCCGAAGGGCATGCTGCCGTTCTCCACCGACTGGTTCCTGACCTGGCAGCCGAACATCCATTCCTCGCTGTTCATCAATATCCATAAGTTCCTGACCGAACACGCCGGCGCCACCGGCATCGAGGCGGTCATGAAGGCCTACAAGCTGTACCTGGAGCAAATGCCGCCGGAAGCGGGCGCGGAGCCGCTGCTGTCGCTGACGCGCGCCTGGACCCTGGTGCGCTTCTTCAGCGGCAGGATGCTGGAGCTGGCCCCGTGCGGCAAGTGCCAGGGCAAGTTCGTGGTCAACTGCATGGACTTGAACGGCAGCTATGTCTGCGGCCTGTGCCACATGCCTTCGCGCGCCGGCAAGACCAAGAAGGCGCGCGACGCCGACGCCCTGGCCGCGTGAGCCGGCCCGGCCCCGAGCCCTACCTGACGCGCATCGTCCGCGCGCCCGCGGTGCGGGCGCTGCTGATCCAATGCGGCGCCGCGCCGCTGACGCTGGCCATCATTTATGTGATGGCCAGTTGTGGTTTACCGGTCGACTATTGGAGCGTGGTCGCGGTGCAGGGCTTGCTGGCGGCCGGCCTGACCTGGAAGCTGGGCCTGGCCGTGTGGTGGCGCGCGATCCAGCTGCTGTTCCCGTCCGCGCTGCTGGCCGCGCAGGCATTGCAGCTGCCGTCGTGGCTGTTCCTGGCGGTGTTCCTGGTGTTGCTGGGCTGGTATTGGTCGACTTTTCGTACGCAAGTGCCGTACTACCCGTCCGGCCCGGCGGTCTGGGATGCGGTACGTCAAGTCCTGCCGCCGCCGGCGGCGGACGGCGCGCCGCTGCGCGTGATCGACATCGGCAGCGGCCTGGGTGGGCTGGTGCTGTACCTGGCGCGCCAGCGGCCGGACGCCGAGTGCAGCGGCATCGAGCTGGCGCCGCTGCCGTGGCTGGCGAGCCGGCTGCGCGCCGCCGCCAGCGGCAGCCGCGCCCGCTTTACGCTGGGCGACTACGAAGGCCTCGACTTCGGCCGCTACGACCTGGTGTTCGCCTATCTGTCGCCGGCCGCGATGGCCGGCCTGTGGCGCAAGGCGGCGGCCGAGATGCGACCCGGCGCCATGCTGGCCAGCTACGAATTCGCTATCGACGCCCGTGCGCCCGACCGGACCATCCGCGCCACAGAGGCTGAGGATGCACTCTACATATGGTACTTTTAAGCATCATTTAGCGTTAATCACTTGCCCGCTCCCCCCTAGTCACGCTATTGTAGTTCTACATGTAAATTTATTGAAATCGGGCGATTGTTAGGGTCGATGCCGGCCGATTTCATACCGGGGAGTCAGGGCACTTTGTTAGTCATAATTGGATATGTGGTGGTCTGCGTCGGCGTGTTCGGCGGCTTCGCCATGAATGGCGGGCATCTGGCCGCGCTGCTGCAGCCGCTGGAACTGGTGATGATCGGCGGCGGCGCGCTGGGCGCCTTCCTGGTCGGCAACAACGCCAAGGCGATCAAGGCCACGCTGGCCGCGATCCCGACCCTGTTCAAGGGTTCGCGCTACACCAAGGACTTGTACATGGAGCTGATGTCGCTGCTGTTCGACGTGCTGTCCAAGGTGCGCAAGGAAGGCTTGATGTCGATCGAAGGCGATATCGACAGCCCGGACCAGAGCCCGCTGTTCAGCAAGTATCCCAGCGTGCTGGAAGACCATCACATCGTCGAGTTCATGACCGATTATCTGCGCCTGATGGTGTCGGGCAATATGGATGCGTTCCAGATCGAGAACCTGATGGACAACGAGATCGAGACCCACCACCACGAACACGCGGTGCCGGCCCATGCGCTGGCCAAGCTGGGCGACGGCATGCCGGCGTTCGGCATCGTCGCGGCGGTGATGGGGGTGGTGCATACGATGGAATCGGTGGGCTTGCCGCCGGCCGAGCTGGGCATCCTGATCGCGCACGCGCTGGTCGGCACCTTCCTCGGCATCCTGCTGGCCTACGGCTTCGTCGGTCCGCTGGCCAGCCTGCTGGAACAAAAGCTCGACGAGTCGACCAAGATGTACCAGTGCGTCAAGGTCACCCTGCTCGCCAGCCTGAACGGCTATGCGCCGGCGCTGGCGGTGGAGTTCGGCCGCAAGGTCTTGTACTCGACCGAACGCCCCAGCTTTGCCGAGCTGGAAGACCATATCAAGAAATCGAAGGCCAAGTGAGCGCGCGCATGACAGGCGGCGCCGCAGCAACCATAAGGAATCGCCATGGCTGAAGAGGGCTTGCGGCCGATTATCGTCAAGCGCATCAAGAAGAGCGGCGGCGGCCACCATGGCGGCGCCTGGAAGATCGCGTACGCCGACTTCGTGACGGCGATGATGGCCTTCTTCTTGCTGATGTGGCTGCTCGGCTCGACCACCAAGGGCGACCTCAACGGCATCTCCGAATACTTCAAGACCCCGCTCAAGGTGGCGCTGCAGGGCGGCTCGGGCAGCGGCGACAGCTCGTCGGTGATCCCCGGCGGCGGCAAGGACCTGACCCGGCGCGACGGCCAGGTCAAGGCCAGCGACGATCCGGTGATCAAGAAGACCTTCAACCTGACCGCCGCCAAGGCCGCGCTGGAGGCCGAGGAAAACCAGCGCCTGAAGGCGCTCAAGGAAAAGATCGAAGCCAAGATCGAGGCCAACCCGCTGCTGAAAAAATACAAGGAGCAGCTGTTGCTCGACATCACCAGCGAAGGCTTGCGGATCCAGATCGTCGACGAGCAGAACCGCCCGATGTTCGCGCTGGCCAAGGCCGAGCTGCAACCGTACACGCGCGAGATCCTGCACGAAATCGGTTTCGTGCTGAACGAGGTGCCCAACCGCATCGGCCTGTCCGGCCACACCGACTCGACGCCCTATCTGAGCGACGCCGGCTACAGCAACTGGGAACTGTCGGCCGACCGCGCCAACGCCTCGCGGCGCGAGCTGATCGCCGGCGGCATGGGCGACAGCAAGGTGCTGCGGGTGGTGGGGCTGGCCTCGGCCGCCCACCTGGACAAGGCCGACCCGTTCAACCCGATCAACCGCCGCATCAGCATCATCGTGATGAACAAGCGCACCGAGGAAAACGTGATGCGCGACGGCGCCCGCCAGCTGGAGGTGGGCGCCGAGGAAGGCCAGTCGCAAGCGACTGGCGCGGCGGCCGCCGCGCCGGCGCCGGCCGGACCGCCGGTGCGCAAATAGGCAAGGGTAGCAGTAGGTGAAAGACAAGCGCGGAACAACGAGACTGTTATGACGAGAAAAAAAATCCTGGGCTCACATGTAAAACGCCTGCTGTCCGGCGTGTCGGACCACGGACGCAAGCATCTGACCGAAGTCGAGACCGATCTGATCCAGACCGGCCTGCTGCTGGAGGAGGCGATTGAAAAGCTGTCCTTCAACTTCATGGCCATCCATCAGGCGGTCGAGGCCGAGCAAGCCACCATCCAGCTGTTGCTGGAGGGCGGCACCGCCACGCCCGAGCAGCGCAGCCAGCTGGAAGCCTTGCAGGGCCAGGTGGGCGGCTATGTCAACGCCGCCATCACCAGCCTGCAATTCCAGGACATGACCAGCCAGCTGCTCGACCGCACCCTGAAACGGGTCACCGGCCTGCGCGAATTCCTCGGCACCCTGGGGGCGCACGGCGCCGAGATGCTGCCCGAGAGCGACAACGAGGAAATCGTCGCGCTGCTGGGCAAGGTCAGCATGGCGCTGGCGATCCAGAGCCTGGAGCTGCGCAGCGTGCTGCGCAAGGCCGTCAGCCAACAACACCTGGAGAGCGGCGACATCGAATTATTCTGAGCGCCGCAACCTGCCGATTGATACCAACGGGGCCGTGTCCCGCATTTAATGAGTGAGAGCAAAGATGGCCAAGACAATACTTGCAGTTGATGATTCCAGTTCCCTGCGCCAGATGGTGGCCTTCAGCCTGAAGGCCGCCGGCTACCTGGTGGTGGAAGCGGTGGACGGCCAGGACGGCCTGGAAAAAGCCAAGCTGCAAAGCGTCGACCTGGTGCTGACCGACCAGAACATGCCGCGCATGGACGGCTTGCAGCTGATCAAGCTGCTGCGCGAACTGCCGACCTACCAGAAGACGCCTATCCTGATGCTGACCACCGAATCGTCCGACGAGATGAAAGCCAAGGGCCGCGCCGCCGGCGCCAATGGCTGGCTGGTCAAGCCTTTCGATCCGCAGCGGCTGATCGAGGTAGTGAAGAAGGTCATCGGCTGATAAGGCGCATGCAATGAAGCTGAGCGAAACTTACGGAGTATCCCCATGACCATCGATATAAGCCAGTTCTTCCAGGTCTTTTTCGATGAGGCCGAGGAGCTGCTGGCTGAAATGGAGCGCCTGCTGCTGGCGGTCGATGTCGCGCAGCCGGACGCCGAAGACCTCAATGCGATCTTCCGCACCGCCCATTCCGTCAAGGGCGGCGCCTCCACGTTCGGCGTGACCGACATGACCGAAGTGACCCACATCCTCGAGACCCTGCTGGACCGCGTCCGCAAGGGCGAGATGGCGCTGACCTCGGAGCATGTGGACGCCTTCCTGGCGGCCAAGGACATCCTCAAGATGCAGCTCGACGGCCACCGCCACGGCAGCACGGTCGACCAGGACGCGGTCGGCGACGTGCGCATGATGCTGCAGTCGCTGGCGCAGGACGTGCCGCTGGCGGCCATGGCCGCCGTGGCGCCGTCGTTCCACGCGGCCGAGGCCAAGGTGGTCGACCACAGCGGCGGACGCCGCTACCGGCTCGAACTGCCGGTGATGGTGCACCGCGAAGTGACCGCCCTCGGCGCCGAGCTGGGCCTGATGGGCCATGTGTCGATCACGCCGCTCGACCAGGAGCGCAACGCGATGCTGGTCACCACCCACGAGAGCCTGGACGACGTCATCGCCATCTGCTCCTTCGTGCTGAACCCGGACGACATGGTGGTGACCGAACTGCCGGCGCTGGACGCCAGGCAGGCCAAACTGGAGAACGCCGAGCGCTCCAAGGTCGAGCAGGACCTCGGCTACGGCTTCTTCGACGAGGCCGAGCTGCATCCGGCCGCCGCCGGCGGCACCGGCGCAGGCTACGGCTTCTTCCAGCCGCTCGACGAGATCCGCGCCGCCGCCCAGGCCGGCAGCGAGGAGGCCCAGGGCTATGGCTTCTTCCAGCCGGTCGAGCAGATCCGCGCCGCCGCCGGCATCGTCGTCGAGGCGCCGGCGGTGCAGCAGGCCGCCGTCGAAGAGGAAAAGAAAGCGGCCAGGAAGGAAGAGAAGGGCGGCGCCGGCCCCGGCGCCGAATCGTCGTCGATCCGCGTGTCGATCGAGAAGGTCGACCAGCTGATCAACCTGGTGGGCGAGCTGGTCATCACGCAGGCGATGATCGAGCAGCGCGTCGACACGCTCGACCCGATGGTGCACGAGCGCCTGTTAAACAGCGTCAGCCAGCTGACCCGCAACACCCGCGACCTGCAGGAAGCGGTGATGTCGATCCGCATGATGCCGATGGACTTCGTGTTCTCGCGCTTCCCGCGCATGGTGCGCGACCTGGCGGCCAAGCTGGGCAAGAAGGTCGACTTCATCACCAACGGCGCCGCGACCGAACTGGACAAGGGCCTGATCGAGCGCATCGTCGATCCGCTGACCCACCTGGTGCGCAACTCGATCGACCACGGCATCGAGATGCCCGAGGTGCGCCGCGCCGGCGGCAAGAGCGACGCCGGCCGGCTGTTCCTGTCGGCCTCCCACCAGGGCGGCAACATCATCATCGAGGTGTCGGACGACGGCGGCGGCCTGAACCGGGAGAAGATCCTCGCCAAGGCCGAGCAGAGCGGCCTGCCGCTGCACGAGAACATGAGCGACGCCGAGGTCTGGCAGCTGATCTTCGCGCCCGGCTTCTCGACCGCCGAGCAGGTCACCGACGTCTCCGGCCGCGGGGTCGGCATGGACGTGGTCAAGCGCAACATCACCGCGATGGGCGGGGTGGTCGACATCCGCTCGGCCAAGGGCTTCGGCACCACCATCTCGATCTCGCTGCCGCTGACGCTGGCGATCCTGGACGGCATGTCGATCCGGGTCGGCGAGGAGGTCTACATCCTGCCGCTGGGTTTTGTCATCGAATCGCTGCAGCCGGCGCCGGAAGACGTCAAGGAAATCTCCGGCAAGGGCCGGGTCATCAAGGTGCGCGGCGAATACCTGCCGCTGGTGCCGCTGTACCAGATGTTCGGCATCGCCCCGCGCTTCACCGACCCCTGCCAGGGCATCGTGGTCATCATCGAGACCGACGGCCGCAAGGCCGGCCTGTTCATCGACGACCTGGTCGGCCAGCAGCAGGTGGTGGTCAAGAACCTCGAATCGAATTACCGCAAGGTGGCCGGCATCTCCGGCGCCACCATCCTGGGCGACGGCGGCGTGTCGCTGATCCTCGACGTCGCCGCCCTGATACGCTCATCCCGCCAGCTCGCTGACGAACAGATTTTTAGCTAATCCCACCAAGGAAACCATCATGGCAGACGTACTAACCACCGGGGCCAACGAGATCGCCGGCCACGAATACCTGGCGTTCACGCTCGGTTCGGAGGAATACGGCATCGACATCCTCAAGGTGCAGGAAATCCGCGGTTACGAAACGGTGACCCGGATCGCCAACGCCCCCGCCTTCATCAAGGGCGTGATCAACCTGCGCGGCATCATCATCCCGGTGGTCGACATGCGCATCAAGTTCAACCTGGGCGAACCGGTGTACGACCAGTTCACCGTGGTCATCATCCTCAACATCGGCGGGCGCATCGTCGGCATGGTGGTCGACTCGGTGTCGGACGTGACCACGCTCACGCCCGAGCAGGTCAAGCCGGCGCCGGAAATGGGCACCGCCTTCAGTTCCGACTACATGATTGGACTGGGCACCATTGATGAGCGTATGCTGATCCTGGTGAACATCGACAAACTGATGTCGAGCGCCGAGATGGGCTTGATGGAACAAATCGCGGCCTAAGCCACGCCGCAACCGCAGCACGCAGCGCCCAACAGAGTGCGCGCCTGACCACCTACACAATAACGGGGTCCGCAGGCAGTTCCCGGCGGACGATAGAACAGACAGCATAGGGGAGAAAACAACATGAATTTACGCGACTTCAAAATTGGCGCACGACTGCGCATCGGCTTCGGCAGCATCCTGGCGATCCTGGTGGCGATGGTCCTGATGACCAACTACCTCAACTACAGCAACAAGAGCAAGCTGACCATCGGCCTCGAGCTGTCGAACGCCAAGAACCTGCAGGCCGGCGCGATGAAGAGTTCGATGCTCGAGACCGGCATCGCGATGCGCAATATCGGCCTGCAATCGGACGTCAGCCTGATGCAGAAGGAAGAGCAGAAGGTCAAGGACCAGCGGGCCCGCTACGACAAGGCGCTGGCCGACCTCAAGGCGCTCGGCCTGAACGACGCCGAGAAGAAGGCGCTGGCCGACATCGCCGCGCTGGACGTCGACGTCGACAAGGCGTTCAAGGAAGCCATCGGCCAGGTGCTGGCGTTTAACAGCGAAGGCGCGGCCAAGGTCATTTCCGGCCGCATCGACCCGCTCAACCAGCAGACCCTGACCCTGATCAACAAGCTGGTCGACATGCAGCAGGCCAACGCCAGGGATGTGATGGCCGGCTCGGTCACGGCCGACCGCAGCCTGATGCTGATGCTGTTCGTGCTGGGCGCGGCCGCCGTGGCGCTGGGCGTGGTGTGCGCGCTGGTGATCACCCGCTCGATCACGGTGCCGCTGTCGGGCGCGGTCGAAGTGGCGCAGAAAGTGGCGGCCGGCGAGCTGACCTCGCAGGTGGTGGTCGAAGGCAAGGACGAGACCAGCGAGCTGCTGCAGGCGCTCAAGGACATGAACGACAGCCTGGCCAAGACCGTCGGCGACGTCCGCAACGGCACCGAGCTGATCTCGACCGCCTCGCAGGAAATCGCCTCCGGCAACGCCGACCTGTCGGCCCGCACCGAGTCGCAGGCCAGCTCGCTGGAGGAGACCGCCTCGTCGATGGAGGAACTGACCTCCACCGTCAAGCAGAACGCCGACAACGCCCGCCAGGCCAACCAGCTGGCCGTGACCGCCTCGTCGGTGGCGGAAAAGGGCGGCACCGTGGTGTCGCAGGTGGTCGAGACCATGGGCTCGATCAAGGCCAGCTCCAGCAAGATCGTCGACATCATCGGCGTCATCGACGGCATCGCGTTCCAGACCAACATCCTGGCGCTGAACGCGGCGGTCGAAGCGGCGCGCGCGGGCGAGCAGGGGCGCGGCTTCGCGGTGGTCGCCTCCGAGGTGCGCAACCTGGCGCAGCGCTCGGCCGGCGCCGCCAAGGAAATCAAGGAACTGATCGGCGACTCGGTCAACAAGGTCGACGCCGGCAGCAAGCTGGTCGACGAGGCCGGCCAGACCATGGACCTGATCGTCACGTCGATCCGCCAGGTGGCCGACATCATGGGCGAGATCACCGCCGCCACCCAGGAGCAGAGCAACGGCATCGAGGAAGTCAACCAGGCCATCACCCAGATGGACGAGATGACCCAGCAGAACGCCGCGCTGGTCGAGCAGGCGGCCGCGGCCGCCGAGAGCATGCAGGAACAGGCCGAGATGCTGGCGCAGGCGGTCAGCATCTTCAAGCTGAACCAGGACGAGGTGCGCCGTCCGGCCGCCCGCGCGGCCGCGCCGGCGCCCCGTTCGGCGCCGCTGGTGAGCCACCGTCCGGCCGCGCGCCCGGCGGTGGCCGCCGCCAAGCCGGCCGCGCCCAAGAAGCTGGCCAGCGCCGCGCCGGCCGCCGGCGACGAGTGGGAAGAGTTTTAAGTAGTCCGCAGCAAGACGGCGCCGGCGGCGCCGTCGCCGGCATGGTTAGTAGTGACAGATAAGAGGTTTAACATATGCCGCAAACCAAAGACACCGTCAAAGAGTTTGATTTCAACCCCAAGGACTTCGAGCGCGTCCGCGGCCTGATCTACAAACGGGCCGGCATCTCGCTGGCCGACAGCAAGCAAGAGATGGTGTACAGCCGCCTGGCGCGGCGTTTGCGCGCCACCGGCATCGGCTCGTTCGGCAAGTACCTGGACGATCTGGAAGCCGGCCGCCTGGGCGAGGAATGGGAGTCGTTCACCAACGCGCTGACCACCAACCTGACCTCGTTCTTCCGCGAGGCGCACCATTTTCCGCTGCTGGCCGAACACATCAAGCACAAGCGCGAACCGATCACCATCTGGTGCTCGGCCAGCTCGACCGGCGAAGAACCGTACTCGATCGCCATGACCGTGTGCGAAGCGTTCAACACGCTCACGCCCAACTGCCACATCATCGCCACCGACATCGACACCAATGTGCTGGCCACGGCGGCCAACGGCGTCTACACGATGGACCGGCTGGACAAGATGTCGCCCGAGCGCTCGCGCCGCTTTTTCCTGAAGGGCAAGGGCGACCGCGAGGGCATGGCCCGGGTGCGGCCCGAGCTGCGCAATATGATCACCTTCAAACCGCTCAACCTGCTGGCCGACAGCTGGCCGCTGAGCGGCCAGTTCGACGTGATCTTTTGCCGCAACGTCATGATTTACTTCGACAAAGCCACCCAGCGTAAAATACTGTCCCGCTTTGTCCCGCTGATGAAACCGGACGCCCTGCTGTTCGCGGGCCATTCGGAGAATTTCCTCTACGTGTCGGAGTCGCTCAAACTACGCGGCAAGACGGTGTATGAGCTGGACGAACAACACCGTGGCGCTGCCCTCAAAGCATCGCAACGCACATGAGAGTAAAACATGGACCTCGAACAATTTGCCACGAACGTATATTTCGATAGAACGTTCGACTGTGAAGCCGCCAAGATCTTGCCGGGCGAGTATTACTTCACCAACAAGGACATGTTGATCGTGACCGTGCTCGGTTCCTGCGTGTCGGCCTGCATCCGCGACCGCGTCACCGGCCTGGGCGGCATGAACCACTTCATGCTGCCCGACGGCGGCAGCGACACCAACAGCCCGGTGTCGGCCTCGGCCCGCTACGGCACCTACGCGATGGAAATCCTGATCAACGACCTGCTCAAGGCCGGCGCCAAGCGCGAGAACATGGAGGCCAAGGTGTTCGGCGGCGGCGCGGTGTTGAAAGGCTTCACCGCCATCAACGTCGGCGAACGCAACGCCGCCTTCGTGCTGAACTTCCTCAAGGTCGAGAAAATCCGCGTGGTGGCCGAAGACTTGAACGACATCCACCCGCGCAAGGTGTATTTCTTCCCGCGCAGCGGCAAGGTGCTGGTCAAGAAGCTGATGCAGACCCACAACGACACCCTGGCCAAGCGCGAGATCGAATACGCCAGCCGCCTGAAGAAGGCGCCGGTGGGCGGCGAGATCGACCTGTTTTAAACTATTCTGAGCCCGTAGTCAGGGCCTTTTGCCCGGAAAGTAGCATTTTATGAAGACCAAAGTCCTGATCGTCGACGACTCGGCGCTGATCCGCAGCGTCATGAGCGAGATCATCAACAGCCAGCCCGACATGGAAGTGGTGGGCGCGGCCCCCGATCCGCTGGTCGCGCGCGAGCTGATCAAGCAAACCAACCCCGACGTGCTGACCCTGGACGTCGAGATGCCGAAGATGGACGGCCTCGACTTCCTGGAAAAACTGATGCGGCTGCGGCCGATGCCGGTGGTGATGGTGTCCTCGCTGACCGAGCGCGGCTCCGAGATCACCATGCGCGCGCTGGAGCTGGGCGCGGTCGACTTCGTCACCAAGCCGAAGATCTCGATCCAGGCCGGCATGCGCGAGTACACCGAGCTGATCACCGACAAGATCCGCGCCGCCTCCAAGGCGCGCGTGCGGGCCCGCACGCTGCCGCAGCCGGGCGCCGACGGCCAGGGCGGGCAAACCCAGCTGCCGCAGCTGCGCAATCCGCTGACCTCGTCGGAAAAACTGATCATCATCGGCGCCTCCACCGGCGGCACCGAGGCGATCCGCGAATTCCTGATGCAGATGCCGTCCGACTGTCCCGGCATCCTGATCACCCAGCACATGCCGGAAGGCTTCACCCGTTCGTTCGCCAAGCGGCTCGACTCGCTGTGCAAGATCTCGGTGCAGGAAGCGGCCGGCAACGAGCGGGTGCTGCCCGGCCACGCCTACATCGCGCCCGGCCACTCGCACCTGTACCTGACCCGCAGCGGCGCCAACTACATGACCAGGATCGACCAGGCCGAGCCGGTCAACCGCCACCGGCCCTCGGTCGACGTGCTGTTCCGTTCGGCCGCCCAGTGCGCCGGCAAGAACGCGGTCGGCGTGATCCTGACCGGCATGGGCAAGGACGGCGCGGCCGGCATGCTGGAGATGAAGGGGGCGGGGGCGTATAATTTCGCCCAGGACGAGGCCAGCTGCGTGGTGTTCGGCATGCCGCGCGAGGCGATCGCCATCGGCGCCGCCCACGAAGTCGGGGCCTTGCAGGCGTTGCCGGGCATGGTGCTGGGCTATCTGGCGGCCCACGGCATGCGCGCATTGCGGGTGTAAAAAGCTTTAAATCGTCAAGTGTGACGTTTTACTGCTACTTTGTTCGCCTTAAAGCAACGAAAATGCTATCCTACAACTTGCTGGCACGTAGAACTTATTAACAACCACCGCGTAGAGAAACAACGGAGTAATTCATGGCTGATCCAAAGATGAAATTTTTAGTCGTTGACGATTTTTCGACGATGCGCCGCATTGTCCGGAATCTGTTAAAGGAACTGGGTTATGCCAATGTCGACGAGGCGGAAGACGGCGTGATGGCGCTGGCGAAACTGCGCGCCGAAACCTTCGACTTCGTCGTGTCCGACTGGAACATGCCGAATATGGACGGTCTGACGATGTTGCAGAACATCCGTGCCGACCCCGCGCTGGCCAAGCTGCCGGTGCTGATGGTGACCGCCGAAGCCAAGAAGGAAAACATCATCGCGGCGGCCCAGGCCGGCGCCAACGGCTACGTGGTCAAGCCGTTCACCGCCGCCACGCTGGATGAAAAGCTGAACAAGATCTTCGAGAAGCTCGGAGCTTGATGATGGTTGAGCAACAAAGCGGCGCCATCGCGGCTGCGGTGGAGCCGAACGAAGAGTTTTTGTCGCGCATCGGTCACATGACGCGCGCCCTGCATGAAAGCCTGCGCGGCCTGGGCCTGGACAAATTGATCGAGAAAGCGGCGTCGGACATCCCGGACGCGCGCGACCGGCTGGACTACGTGGCGCGCCTGAGCGAAGACGCGGCGCAGAAAGTGTTGAACGCCACCGACGCCGCCAGTCCCTTGCAGGACCAGATCGCCGGCGACGCCAGGCAATTGAGCGCCTCGTGGAGCGGCCTGCTGGCGGCCGGCGCCTCGGACCAGCAGTGGCGCGCGCTGGCGCAGCAAACCGTCGCCGCGCTGGACGGCGCATCGGCCGGGACCTCGCAGACCAAGGCGCATCTGATGGACATCATGATGGCGCAGGACTTCCAGGACCTGACCGGACAGGTGATCAAAAAGGTCACATCGATCGCGCAGAACCTCGAAAAGCAGCTGGTGCAGATGCTGATCGACTTTGCGCCCGACCAGATGAAGAAGGAAATCGACAACGGCTTGCTGAACGGACCGCAGATCGATCCGACCCGCGAGAACGTGGTGGCTGACCAGGAGCAGGTGGACGACTTGCTGGATAGTCTGGGCTTCTGATCTGTACCGGCCCGTTCGCCGCGGGCCTACTCCGATACGAGCATCATGCATCAAACCAATTTCCTCGTCCGTGAGCCGCTGCTCGATCCCAAGCAGCGTGTGGTTGGGTATGAGATCTGCTGGCAGCGGCAGAGGCAGGGGGGGGCGCCGCCCACGCCGGCCGAGCTCGAATTGCTGCTGGCCTTCGTCGCCGCCCAGATGGTCGACGACGACGACAACTGGCTGCTGCGCGACAAGACCCTGTTCCTCGAAGCGGTGCCGGCCATGCTGTCGACCGACGCGCTGCACCAGCTGCCGCCGGAACGCACGGTGCTCTCGATCAAAACCTCCGAACTGGCCCAGCCCGACACCCTGGCCGCCGTGCAAGGCTTGCGCGCCGGCGGCGTCGGCATCCTGCTGCGCGACGCCGACCTGGCCCGCATCGGCGCCCGCCTGCCGAGCATCGCCTCGTATGTGGAAGTGCGCTTTTCCGGCGCCGACGTCGGCAGCCAGGCGCGCGCCTACGCGGCGCTCAAGCAGTCGACGGTGGCGATGGTGGCGCGCCCGGTCAGCAACTGGGCCGATTTCGACGCCTGCGCCGCGCTCGGCCTGAACGCCTTCGTCGGCAAGCTGCACCTGACGCCGCGCCCCAGCAGCGACAGCAAGGGCATGAACCCTGCCCAGACCATCATCATGCAGCTGATGCAGATGGTGCGCCAGAACGCCGACCTGCCGCAGCTGGAGGCGGTGCTCAAGCGCGACGCCACGCTGTCGTACAAGCTGCTGCGCTTCATCAATTCGGCCGGCTTCGGCGCCGGGCGCGAGATCCAGTCGCTCAAGCAGGCGCTGACCCTGCTGGGCTACACGCCGCTGTACCGCTGGCTGACCTTGCTGCTGGCCACGGCCAGCACCTCGGGCTATTCGCCGGTGCTGCTGGAGACGGCGGTGGTGCGCGGCCGCCTGGCCGAGCTGCTGGCGCTGGCGGCGCTGGGCAAGAGCGAGGCGGAAAACGTCTTCGTGGCGGGCATGTTCTCGCTGCTGGACCGGCTGCTGGGGATCGCCATGGAGGAAGTGCTGGCCAACATCCAGCTGTCCGACGACGTGGTCGCCGCGCTGCTGACGCGCAGCGGCAAGTACGGCCCGTACCTGGCGCTGGCCGAGGCCTGCGAACTCAATTCCGACCTGGTGGCCTCGCTGGCCGCTTCCCTCAAGCTGGGCCCGGAAGAGGTCAACAAGGCCCACCTGTCGGCGCTGGCCTGGGCGCAGAACGTCGCCGCCTGAGCGGTCGCAAGCGGGGTCCGCGCGGGCGTTGACAGGGTGCGATGGCGGGCGGATTATCGCCGTATGAACTCGAATTCCGACAAAGACTATATCGACGCCAAGGTGGAGAGCTACGACGCCAGGCTGGCTGCTGCCGATAGCAAATCGGACACCAAGTTCGGCGCTGTCGATGCCAAGTTCGGCGCTGTCGACGCCCGCTTCGACGCTGTCAACGCCCGTTTCGACGCCACCGACGCCAAGCTCGAAGCCATCATCGCGATGATGGTGGAGATGCGCGCGGCGCTGGAAGCGAGGATCGAAAGCGCCTTCGAGCGGGCGACCTCGCAGATGGTCAAATGGATGGTGGGTGTGCTGGCCGCGGGGATCACGATCGTCGTCACAGTGATGAGCTTCGTGCTGAACAACGCGATTCCCAAGGCGCAGCCGGCCGCCGCCGCGGCGCCGGTCATGATCATCCAGCTGCCGCCGCAGGGCGTCAGCGTGGTGCCGGCGGCGCCCGTGGCGCCGCCTCAACCCCAACCTTAAATTTCCAGATTGTCGATCAAACGGGTCGAACCCAGCTTGGCCGCCGCCAGCACCACCAGCGGCGCGCCTTGCGCCAGGTCGCCGGCGCTCGGCGGTTGCAGGTCGATGCGCTTGCGGATCGAGATGTAGTCCGGCTGCCAGCCGCGCTGGGCCAGGTCGTCCATCGCCTTGTGCTCCAGCTGGAACACGTCCAGGTGGCCGGCGCGCACTTCGGCCGCGACCGAGTTCAGGCTCCGGTACAGGGCAGGCGCTTCGGCGCGCTCGGCCGGCGACAGGTACATATTGCGCGACGACAGCGCCAGGCCGTCGTCGGCGCGGTAGGTTTCGGCGGCAATGATCTCGGTCGGCAGCGCGAACTGGCGGCTCATGTTACGCACGATCATCAGCTGCTGGTAATCCTTTTTGCCGAACACCGCCACGCGCGGCTGCACGCAGGAGAACAGCTTGAGCACCACGGTGGTGACGCCGGTGAAGAAGCCGGGACGGAACTCGCCCTCCAGCGTGTTGCCCAGGTCGTCGGGCGGGCGCACGCGGAATTCCTGCGGCTCCGGGTACAGGTCTTTCTCGGTCGGCGCGAACAGCACGTACACGCCTTCCTTCTCCAGCTTCTCGACGTCGGCCTGGAAGGTGCGCGGGTATTTGTCGAAGTCCTCGTTCGGGCCGAACTGCAGGCGGTTGACGAAGATCGACGCCACCACCGGGTCGCCGTGCTTGCGCGCCAGGCGCATCAGCGACAGGTGGCCTTCGTGCAGGTTGCCCATGGTCGGGACGAAAGCGGTGCGCAGTTGGCCGCTGAGTTGGTCGCGCAGTTCTTCTATGGAGGTGACGATTTTCATGACGTGGTCGCTCTGGGCGTAATGGGAATGGGGTGGGTGCGGGTGGGGGCTCAGGCGGGCGAGTACGCCAGCCGCACGTAGATGGGCGCGAACGGCTCGGCCTGGGTAATTTCGATCAGCGTTTCCTTGGCCAGCTCCAGCAGCGCGACGAAGTTCACCACCACCACCGGCACGCCGCCGGCGATGTCGAACAGGTCGGCGAACTCGACGAAGCGGCTCGATTGCAGGCGCCGCAGGATGCCGGTCATGTGCTCGCGCACCGACAGTTCCTCGCGGCTGATCTTGTGGTGCTGGGTCAGCTTGGCGCGCTTCATCACGTCCAGCCAGGCTTGCTGCAGGTCGATCGCCTCGACCTCCGGCCAGGCCGGCACCAGGCTTTGCTCGATGAAGATCTGGGTGCGGACGAAATCGCGGTCCAGCTGCGGGATCGTGTTCAGGTCGTAGGCGGCCAGCTTGATCTGCTCGTATTCCAGCAGGCGGCGCACCAGCTCGGCGCGCGGGTCGTCGCTCTCGATGTCGAGCTCGGACGGGCGCTGCGGCAGCAGCATGCGCGACTTGATCTCGATCAGCATGGCCGCCATCAGCAGGTACTCGGCGGCCAGCTCCAGGTTGGACAGGCGGATCTGGTCGACATATTTCAGGTATTGCAGCGTCAGCTGCGCCATCGGGATGTCGAGGATGTTGAAGTTTTGCTTGCGGATCAGGTAGAGCAGCAAGTCCAGCGGGCCTTCGAAGGCGTCGAGGAAGATTTCCAGCGCGTCGGGCGGGATGTACAGGTCGTTGGGCATCTTGAGCAGCGGCTCGCCGTACAGGCGGGCGAGGGCGGCCACTTCGGTGGTCACGGCGACCGCCTCGGCCGCCGCCTCGGCGATGCCGTGCTCGGCCACAGTCGGCTGGACTTCAACCGTATCGTCTGGCAACATCCTTGCCGCCCCGGTGCTTAGACTTTGTTCTGGTAAACGTAGGCTTGTTGCTTGATGGCCGATTTCAGCTGGCGCTCCTGCTCATCCAGCGACACCGGCGGACGATCCCACAGCAAGGCGCGGCCTTGTTGCTGGCCAGCTTCCATGCCCGGATTCTTTTCCTTCAGCGCCTTGATGAACAGGGTGTGCTCGGATTCGTACATCGAATGTTGTTTGGAGAGTTTCATATTTTTTAAGTGGGTGGATCAGCAGGGCGTATTTTACCGCGCCGCGGCGGCCGGCGGTAATTCTATCGTTGGCCGCGGCGTCCGCCCGGGCTACAGGGTGTGCAAAAAGTGGTCGATGATGCTTTGCTTGATGCGCGGCGCCAACTCCTGGCTGAAACCGTGGCCGGTCGGGTAGCTGTCGTGCGTCACCGCATGCGGGAAGTGTTGCTCCTTTAAATATGCCGCGATGGTGTTGGACATCTGGAAAGACGGCCAAATCTGGTCGTTTCGCGCCGAGATCAGCAGGATAGGGCCGTTGATCCTTTCCACCGCGATGCGCGCCTGCCGCGCGGCTTGCCGCTGGTCCAGCGCCGCCAGGAAGCGGCCGACCTGGGGCAGGGCCTGGTCCTGCGCGGGACTGATGGCCGGAATATCCTTGCCCTGCCACGTCCAGGCCGACTTGGGCAGGGTGCGACCGAACCATGCCACCGAGCTGGGCGTGGTCGCCACCACCGACTTGACGCGGCTATCCATGGACGCCACCAGCAAGGCCGCCTCGGCGCCGCGCGAGCCGCCGACGAAGCCGATACGCGTGGTGTCCACTTCGGGCTGGGTCTGCAGGAAGTCCAGGGCGTTGATGAAGTATTCCAGCGGGATCTGGTCCAGCGTGGCCGGCAGCCCCGCCGCGTTGAAATAGGCCAGGCCCAGCACGGCGATGCCGTGCGGCGCCATCATCTGGCCGTTGGCGTCGCCGGTGCCCAGCCCGCCCTCCGAACCGCCGATCGCCACCACCACCGGTACTTTGGTAGGCGACTTGGGCAGGTAGAGATGGGCCACCAGGTCACGGTAGACAACCTGCCGCATCTCAACCTCGTAGCTTGCGGCGCGTGCCGCTCCGAAAAAAGATACATACAGTATCAAAATACCCATCACTATGCGTCGCATCGCGTTCCCCGGTATGATTGCATGCCTTGGCAAATCAGCAAGGCGCCATGCTAGCAGTGCGATGGCACAGCAGCAATCCATTTCTCAACCATTGTCCGCCATCGATGACCCAGCGCCTGACGCCCCGCACCGTATTCCTGCTGACCCTGCCGCCGCTGCTGTGGGCCGGCAACTCCATCGTCGGCCGGCTGGTGCACGACCAACTGCCGCCGGTGCTGCTCAATTTCCTGCGCTGGGCGCTGGCGGCCGCCATCCTGCTGCCGCTGGCCGGGCCGGTGTTCGGACGGGCGGCGGGCATGTGGCGCTACTGGAAACAGTATGCGCTGCTGGGACTGCTCGGCATCGGCCTGTACAACACCTTGCAATACATGGCGCTGCAAACCTCGACCCCGATCAACGTCACCCTGGTGGCCTCCGGCATGCCGGTGTGGATGATGCTGACCGGCTGGCTGTTCTTCGGCGTGCCGGTCGGGCGGCGCCAGGTGGCCGGCGCCGTGCTGTCGATCGCCGGCGTGCTGCTGGTGCTGGCGCGCGGCGAATGGGATCATCTGCTGGCGCTGCGGCTGGTGGCGGGCGACCTGTTCATGATACTGGCCACCATCGCCTGGTCGCTGTACAGCTGGCTGCTGACGCGTGCCCGCGAGCCGGCCGCTTTGCGCGCCGACTGGGCCGGCTTCCTGCTGGCGCAGGTGGCGTTCGGCGTGCTGTGGTCGGGCGGCTTCGCGCTGGGCGAGCAGGCGCTGGGCGCGATGCCGGTGCAATGGAGCTGGACCCTGGCGGCGGCGCTGGCCTATGTGGCGCTCGGCCCGGGCGTGATCGCGTTCCGCTGCTGGGGCGAGGGGGTGCAGGCGGCGGGACCGTCGATCGGCGCCTTCTTCGTCAACCTGACGCCCTTGTTCACCGCCGTGCTGTCGGCCGCCTTCCTGGGCGAGGCGCCGCACGGCTACCACGTGGCGGCGTTTGCGCTGATCGTCGGCGGCATCGTGGTGTCGGCGCGGCGCTAGCGCAAGAAATATTGACGGAACGTAACAAGGCGCGCGAGCGGCCGCCGTACACTGCAGCTTCGCCATCACCCAGCGGAGCGACACCATGCGGCCCAGTCCATTCAACCCCAGCGGCTTCCTGGCCGCAGCGGCGCTGATCGGCGCCACCCTGCCGTGGCAAACGGCGCAAGCCGTCGATGCCAGCCTGCGGGACGCGCTCGCGCCCGGCCTGCTGGGCCTGTATCCCAGCGAGCGATTCCGGCTGGCGACCGGGCGCTGCCGGGACTGCGCCGCGCCCGAGCAGGCGCTGTGGTACTTCAGCGACGACATGATCGCCGTGGCCAAGGCCGATGGAGCCGGCTATGCGCCCCGGTTGCGGGCCCAGGACGACGTCAAGGCCTGGCTGGCCGCAGGCGGCGGGCGCGCGCGCGACCAGGCGCCGCCGCTGCTGTGGCTGGGTTCGCCCCATGTGGCCGAGGGCCGGCTGGAGCCGGATGCCCGGCTGACACGCGCCGACGGCGGCGCGCCCCTGACCGTTGAGTTCACGCCCAGGCTGTCGTCCAACCGCTCGTATGTGGACCGCAGCAGCCTGGCGTTTTTCGCCGGCGCTGAAGTCAAGGCGCGCGGCGCGCTGACCGAGGAGCGCTTCGTGATGCGCACGCTGTGGCCCAAGCGTTACGCGCTCGGCGCGGCGGCGCCCAGCCAGCCGCTGGCCAACGGCGAGACCGTCGAAAGCCTGGTCCGCGCCCAGCACGGCGGCGCCACCGCCGCCTACGCCAGCCGCACCTTGTGGCGCCGCGACGGCGGCCGCGCGCCCTTGCCGCTGGCGGGCAAGCCGGTGCTGGCCTTCATGCTCAACGGCGCGCAGGGCGACGACGACGAATCCTACGGCGGCCATTTCGCCGTCGCCACCGGCCGCTTCGGCGCCGCCGGCGAATGGGACAACTGGCTGGTGAACAATTTCTACAGCCTGGCCTCGGTCAGCGAAAAAGGCGTCGTCGCCGCTATCCTGCCGATGGACGCCTATATGGGCGACCTCAACAGCGGCCAGGCCTGGTACCGGCCGTCCTACATGCTGGTGGCGGTACTGAAGGACCAGCGCGCGCCGGCCTTGTACCAGGAGGCGATCGGCCGCGTGTTCAACCACTTCTACCGGCAGGATTTCCATTACCGCCACGCCAGCACCAATTGCGCCGGCATCAACGTCGAGACCCTGCGCACGCTGGGCTGGAACATTCCGCGTCTGGGCGGCGAAAGCCCGCTGAAGGCGGCGCTGGCCCTGCCGTACATGGCCTTGAAGGAAGTCAGCCTGGCCAGCGGCCAGAGCGCCTACGACTATCTGAAGACCGAGCGCACCGAGCTGCTGCCCTTCGTCGCCTTCAACACCATCGCCGACGACCTGCTCAAACGCCTGGCGGCGCCGGGCGGGACGGCCGGCGGCATACTGGAGGCGCAGCTGGGCCAAGACCTGGAGGCGCTGCTGTTCGTGCGGATACCGCAGTTCCCGTCGTCGCGCGCCTTTGGCCACGATCCCGTATTGTCGCTGCGCGAATACCAGCAACGGGCCCCGGCCAACCGCGCGGACTGGAAGATCGTGCCGGTGGCGCCGCGTGTGCTGCCGGCGGCGTTCAAGGATGGCGCCGCGCCCGGCGAACGCAAACCGCCGTCGCTGATCGCGACCTGGCTCTGGTTCGGGTTCGCGGCGGTGGCGGCGATGGCGTTGCTGACACGTTGCCGTCGCTGGCTCGCTAGTCGCCGGCCGCCAGCTTGAGCGCGTCGATGAACACGCGCACCTTTTGCGGCAGGTGCGGCGTGGCCGGGAACACGGCGTGGATGTCGCCCTCCGGCAGCGACCATTCCGGCAGCAGCCGCACCAGCCGGCCGGCCGCCAGGTCCTCCCGCACCGAAAACCAGGTGGCGCGCAGCACGCCGTCGCCGGCCAGCGCGGCGGCGCGGCAGGCGGGGGCGGTGTTGGTCGAGAACACGATGTTGCGCATCCGGACTTCGCTCTGCTGGCCGCTGCCGTCCCCCAGCGTGAAGCTGTTCGGCTGCGTCAGCACCGTCAGCGAAATGTAGGGCAACTGGGCCAGCGCCTGCGGATGCTCCGGCATGCCGTGCCGCGCCACGAACTCCGGGCTGGCCACCAGCAGCCGCACCATGCGGCCGACCCGCGCCGCCATATAGCCCGAATCGGCCAGCTTGCCCAGCCGCACCGTGACGTCGATGCCTTCGGCGATCAGGTCGATCAGGCTGTCGCCGCACACCAGTTCCACCTTCAGCGCCGGATAGCGCAGCCGCAGTTGCGACAGCACCGGCGCCACCACCATCACCCCGTAGTCGATCGGCGCGGCCACCCGCAGCGTGCCCTGCGGGACGGCGCGGCCGCTGCGGGCCTGCTCGATGGCCAGCTCGGCCTGCTGCAACAGCTGGCGGCTGGCGTCGTAGAAATCGCGCCCGGCCTCGGTCAGCGACAGCTTGCGGGTGGAGCGCAGCAGCAGGCCGACGCCGACCTCGGCCTCCAGCAACTGCATGTGCTTGCTGACCATGGACTTGGCCAGCCCCAGGCGCTCGGCGGCGGCCGTCAGCGAGCCGGCGTCCACCACGGCGACGAAGGTGATCAGGCGGTTCAGATTGACGGTGCTTAAGTCGGCCATGGGGTGTGCGCAAAGTGATTGTCCACCTAGGGTGAACTTAGTGTCCGGTTTTGTCCAGCTTATCAGCACGAATGCCACTCAATATACTGGCCAGACCATCCATCCTCGCAGGAGATTGATCATGAAATTATACGGTTCCCCCCTTTCCGGCCACACCCACCGCGTGCGCTTGTTGCTCAGCCTGTTGACCTTGCCGTACGAATTCGTCCAGCTCGACATGCGGGCCGGCGAGAACCGCACGCCCGAGCATCTGGCGCGCAGCCCCTTCGGCGAAATACCGGTACTGGAAGACGGCGACGTGACCTTGGCCGATTCGACCGCGATCCTGGTCTACCTGGCCTCGAAATACGACGACAGCGGCCGCTGGCTGCCGCGCGAACCGCTGGCGGCGGCCACGGTGCAGCGCTGGCTGTCCAACGCCTCGGGCAAGATTGCCTACGGCCCGTGCGTGGCGCGGCTGGTGGTGGCGTTCGGCATGCCGTTCGATCATGAGCGCGCCAAGGGCATCGCGCTGCGCCTGTTCGACGCGCTGGAGGTGGAACTGGCCGGCCGCCGCTACGCGCTGGGCGACCAGCCCAGCATCGCCGACGTCGCCGCCTTCAGCTATATCGAGCATGCACCGGAAGGCGGCGTGTCGCTCAAGCCGTATCCGAACATCCGCGCCTGGCTGGCCAACGTCCGCGCCTTGCCCGGCTTTGTGCCGATGGTCGCCACG
The DNA here is from genome assembly GCF_058799615.1 of Duganella sp. GW822-FHT06D06. Taxonomy (NCBI): domain Bacteria; kingdom Pseudomonadati; phylum Pseudomonadota; class Betaproteobacteria; order Burkholderiales; family Oxalobacteraceae; genus Duganella; species Duganella sp. GW822-FHT06D06. The sequence continues at coordinate 106,106 of NZ_JBXALQ010000002.1, read as the reverse complement.
GCATGCGGCCTGGCCCCCGAAACCTACTGAACGGAGGCCATCATGAGCGCCACACCATTCCATGCGGGCGAACTGGCGATCCAGCAGCGGGTCGGCGTGCGCGAGCAGATGGCCGGCGCCGGCGCGGCCGGTGTGCGCGACTACATGCCGGACCAGCATCGCCAGTTCTTCGGCGAGCTGCCGCTGTTCTTCATCGGCGCGCTGGACGGCGCGGGGCAGCCGTGGGCCACCATGCTGGTCAACGATGCGGGATTCGTCTCGACGCCGGATGCGCGCACGCTGCACATCGCCGGCGGCATGCTGGCCGGCGATCCGCTGCAAGGCCAGTTGCGCGAGGGCGCCCACCTCGGCGGGCTGGGACTGGTGCCGACCACGCGGCGGCGCAACCGCGTCAACGGCGTGATCGCGGCGATCGACGAGGGCGGCGTGCGGGTGGCGGTGACGCAGAGCTTCGGCAACTGCCCGCAATACATCCAGGACCGGGTGCAGACGCCGGTGCCGGCCGCGCCGGTGCCGCAGGTGCTGCGGGCCGGCGTGCTGAGCGCGCAGGATCGCGAGCTGATCGCCCGCGCCGACACCTTCTTCATCGCCAGCGCCAACCTGGAGACCGAGACGGGGCGGGGCGTCGATGTCTCGCATCGCGGCGGCCGGCCCGGCTTCGTGCGGGTGGACGACGAGCGCACGCTGACGTCGCCCGAGTTCGTCGGCAACTTCTTCTTCAATACGATGGGCAATCTGCTCGGCTATCCGCGCGCGGGTTTGCTGTTCATCGACTTCGAGCGCGGCGACATGCTGCATGTGGCGGTGGAGGCGGAGATCATCTGGGAAGGCGCGCAACTGCGGGCCTTTGCCGGCGCCGAGCAGCTGCTGCGCTTCCACGTGCGCGAAGTGGTGCGCAATGTGGGCGCGCTGCCGTTCCGCTGGAGCGCGCCCAAGCCGGCCGCGCAGGTGGCGCGCACCGGCGTCTGGGAGGAGGCGGACCGCGTGCTGCAGGCTGCCGCGCTGACCAGCGCGTGGCGACCCTACATCGTCACCGAGGTGGTGCGGGAGAGCGCCACGGTGCAATCGTTCCATCTGGAGCCGGCCGACGGCATGGGCGTGGCCGCGCATGTGCCGGGCCAGTTCATCTCGCTGCGCGTATCGGTGGACGGCGCGCCGCGCATCCGCAGCTACACCCTGTCCGACGCGCCGAACGGCCGCGGCTACCGCATCAGCGTCAAACGCGACGGCGCAGTATCCGGTTGGCTGCACGACCATCTGGCGCCGGGCGCGCGCATCGAGCTGTTGGGACCAGGCGGCGATTTCACCTTCGAGCAGGGCACGCGGCGGCCGGCGGTACTGCTGTCGGCCGGCATCGGCATCACGCCGATGATCGCCATGCTGAACGGCTTGCTGGTGAACGGCAGCCGCACGCGGCACCGCCATCCCATCCACTTTTTCCACGGCGCGCGCAGCAGCGACGAGCATGCGTTTGCCGAGCATCTGCAAACGCTGGCGGCGGGCCATCGCAACCTCAACGTCCACGTACGCTACAGCGGCGGCGAGGCGGAGTCCAGCGACATCGTCAACTGGCAGGCCAGCGCCGGCCGCATCGAGCTGGATTGGTTGAAGTCCCAACTGCCGTTCGATGACTACGATTTCTACCTGTGCGGACCTGCCGCGTTCATGCAGCAGATGTACGACGGCCTGCGTAGCCTGAACATCGCCGACGCGCGCATACGCTTCGAGGCCTTCGGTCCGGCCAGCGTGCGACGCGACGCGGCCAAGCCTGCCGGCCCACCAGTCGTGCCGGTGCCGGTGCAGTTTGCGCAGTCGGGCATGTCGGCGCTATGGGACGGCAGCGCCGGCAGCCTGCTGGAACTGGCCGAAGCCAAGGGCGTGCCGGCCGAATCGAGCTGCCGTTCGGGCCAGTGCGGCGCGTGCGCGGCCGGCCTGGTCTCCGGCACCGTCGAATACACGCGCACCTGCGGCGCCGAGGTCGCGGCGGGGCAGGTGCTGATGTGTTCCACCATCCCCGCCGCCGGCAGCGCAGCCGTCGTGCTGGCGTTGTAACACCTCAGGGGCAGGCGCCGATCACGTAATAGCCGGCCGCCGTCTGCGCCAGCACGGTGGTGAAGAACAGGTTGTCCAGCCCCATGTTCTGGTTGGAGCCGTTGGCCAGCGCGTAGCCGCCGCTGTCATGCGCTCGGCCTGCGTGCACATGGGCGTAGTTGCTGGCGCTGACGGCGGTGCAGCTCCACGCCGACGCGGTGGTGACGTTGATCGCCGTCGACAGCGCACTCTCGCCCGACGCGCCGACCGCCGACACCGCGAAGCTGTAGCTGGTGCTGGCCGCCAGCCCGCCGGCGGTGTAGCTGGTGACGCTGAGTGGCGACCCGGTCAGCTTGGCGCCGTTGCGATAGACGTTGTAGCCGGTGGCGCCGTTGACGGCGTTCCAGGCCAGCGCCACGGCGCTGGCGGTCGGCGTGCCCGCGCTCAAGCCGGTCGGCGGCGGCAGCACCGGCGCGCTGCCGACCAGGAATTGCGCCAGCGGGCAGCCGGTCGAGGCCTGGCCCAGCGTGTCGGTGGCGCTGACGCTGCCGGTGTAGTAGCCGCTGGCGACGTTGTAGCTCTTGCTGAAGCTGGCGCCGCTGCCGGCGGCCGCATCGTTGATCGCGGTCGGACCGTTCAGCTGCACCGCATAGCTGGCCACGCCGCCGCTGGCCGTGGCCGCGCCGCTGATGGTGACGCCGCTGCCGCTGACCACCGTTGTGCCGCAGGAAGTCATCACCGGCCCCGGCGCGGCCGAAGCGCGCAGATTATTCTTGAACCAGAAATCCATGACGAAGGCCGGGTAGTTGACCCTGGTGCCATCGACATAATTGGCGTTCTGGCCGCCGCTACCGGCCGGCCACGCGTGGCCCATCTTGGTCACCGTGATCTCGTGCGTGCGCAGCTTGCCGTTGCTGTCGGTGTAGGGTACGTTGCTGCCGCCGCCGGCCAGCGCGACCGCGCCGCCCTTGCTGTAGCTGCCGCCGTAGGCCAGGCGGATGCCGGCCGTGTCGATCGGGCCGTAGCCCTGCGCCACCGTGAAATCGAAAGTGCCCCAGATGGCGCCGGCGATCTGGGTGGCGAAGGCGGCGGCGTTGGCGCCCGCCATCGCCTTGCACTGGTTGCCGGCCGTGGTGGCGGTGTAACCGGGAGGCACCGCGCCGATCTGCAAGGTGGTGGTGCCCGGCGGCGGCCCGGCGTTGATGCCGACGCCGGCGAAGACGTCCGGCGCCAGGCAGCCCAGCACCATGGTCTCGCCGCCGCCCGACGACAGGCCCGTCACATACACCTGCTTGGGATCGATGGCGTACTGCGGATCGTTGACGAAGCGGCTCACCAGGTCGAGCAGGATGGCGTCGTGGCCGGCGGCGTTGCGGTTGTGGGTGGTGTTGGCGTAGTCCCAACAGTGGTTGCCGTAGACATTGCCGGTGGCGTTGGGCGCCAGGATCACGGCGCCGTATTGATCGGCCATCGGCTTCCAGTTGAAGCCACCGTCGCCGGCGCTGTTGATCACGTCGCCGCCGGCCGTTTGCAGGCAGCCGTGCAGCACCAGCACCAGCGCGCGCTTGCCGCCCAGCGTGGGTTGGGTGGCGGGCCAGTAGAAATAGCCGGTGAGATTGCCGCCGTTGACGGTGTCGGCGGCCCAGGTCTGCTGCGTGCTCCAGGCGCCGGGTCCGGCCGTCGCCGCTTGCGCCAGGCAGGCCGCCGCCAGCAGGAAGGTACAGACGAACGCGTGCCGCATCAATCGCTTGATGTTGATAGCCATGATATGTCTCCGTTGTCGTTGGTGGGTGCGCCGGCTGCAGGAAAATAGTAGTTCAAAACCGCGCGCGCACGCGCACCCCAGTATTTTTACTGTTGTGCAATCAGCGAGAAAAAGAATCAGCCCAGCGACTTGATGTAGCGGGGATCGATCTGCGCGCAGTAGCCGGCGCAAGCCTGGCGGGCGGCGTTGGCGGCCGCGTGCACCAGCATCTCGGCATTCGAGTGGAAGCACATCGAGACGATGATGGCCGGCGGCTCCGGCTGCACCGGCAGTTCGATGAACTCGCCGTTCTTGAGCGAGTCGACCACGAACAGGCTGGGAATGGCGGCCACGCCGTAGCCATCCTTTACCAGCTGGACGATGGCCGCCACCGACGGCGAACAGGTGATGCGGGTCTGCTCCAGCGGCACCATCGCCAGGTTGGCCATCTTGCTGACGATCTCCTCGATCATGCGTTGCGGCGCCGTGCCGCGCCCGAAGGTCAGGATGGGCAGGGCCAGCAGGCGCTGGTTCAGGCCTTCCTTGCGGGTGTCGATCAGGCCCTTGCGGGCGATCCAGTGCAGCGGATACACGGCCAGCGCCTCGGAGACGATGTCGCTGCTCTCGACGCCCTCGACCTGGATCACCAGATCGAGCTCGCGCGCGCGCAGGCGCCGCTCCAGCACATTGCTCATGTCGACCGTCAGGTCGACCTCCAGCTCCGGGTACATGGTGTTCAACTCGCGGATGTACTGCGCCAGCCAGCTGTGCACCACCGATTCGATCACGCCCACGCGCAGGCGGCCGCGGATCGCGCTGTCCTTCTGCGCCGCCGCCATCAGCCGGCGGGTGGCGTCGACCACCGCCTTGGCGTGGGCCAGCAGGTATTCGGCGTTGGCGGTGAGGCGGAACTCCTTGCTGGCGCGGTCGATCAATTCCGTTTGCAGCTCCTCCTCCAGCGTCTTGATGCGCAGCGAGATGGCGGCCGGCGTGGCGTGCATCGCCTTTGCGGTGGCGCGGAAGCTGCGCAATTGGGCGAGGGTGACGAAGGTCTCGAGGAAGCGGGTGTTCATGGAGAACAAGAATACCTTAACCCGACGCACCAAGATAGCGCAGAGTGGTAAGAAAAACTATACAACAACAGCAAAAATAACTAGATGGCGTGTAGGGTTATTCAAGTTTATTCTTAACTCATGCAAGTTATTCACGATTTGATGAACGAGACCAGCGCCATGACCCCACTCGAATTACGTCACAAAGTACGCAGCGGCGAATTCCGCCTGCCGACCGCCGGCTACTGCGGCGCCTACGCCCAGGCCAACCTGGTGATCCTGCCGCAGGCGCATGCCGACGAGTTCCTGCGTTTCTGCCAGCGCAATCCGCGCGCCTGCCCGTTGCTGGCGGTGGGCGAGCCTGGCCAATGGAACCTGCCGCGCCTGGGCGCCGACATGGACCTGCGCAGCGACATCCCCGGCTACAACGTCTATCGCGGCGGCCAGCTGGCGTCGCAAACCCACTCGCTGCACGACGTCTGGCGCGACGACCTGGTGGTGTTCGCGATCGGCTGCTCCTTCTCGTTCGAGCAGATGCTGATCGAGGCCGGCATCAAGCTGCGCCACATCGAGCAGCGCCGCAACGTCGCCATGTACCGCACCAATATCCGCAACCAGAGCGCCGGCCCGTTCGGCGGCGAGATGGTGGTGTCGATGCGGCCGATGAAGGCCGCCGACGCCATCCGCGCGATCCAGATCACCAGTCGCTATCCAGCGGTGCACGGCGCGCCGGTGCATCTGGGCGACCCGTCGCTGATCGGCATCGCCGACATCGCGCGGCCCGAATACGGCGATCCGGTCGAGATCATGCCGGACGAAATACCGGTCTTCTGGGCATGCGGCGTCACGCCGCAGGAAGCCATCCGCCACGCGCGCCTGCCGCTGGCGATCAGCCACCAGCCGGGCTACATGCTGGTGACCGACATACTCAATGCATCGTTAGCCGCGTTCTGATTTAAAACCAAAGTAGCGCCCACGACGGACCCGCACAGCGCGTCCGCAGGGGAGTGCTACGCCTAATAAAGGGGACCACCATGAATACCAGAGCACTATCAACCACCCAGCCGGAGGGATTCTTCTCCTGGTTCCACGCCTTGACCGGCAAGGAGCGCCGCACCTTCTGGAGCTGCAAGATCGGCTATGCGCTCGACGCGATGGACACGCAGTTCCTCAGCTTCGTGATCCCGACGCTGATCGCCACCTGGGGCCTGTCCAAGGGCGACGCCGGCTTGATCGGCACTGTCACCTTGCTGACCTCCGCCGCCGGCGGCTGGATCGCCGGCATCCTGTCGGACCGCATCGGCCGCGTCAAGACGCTGCAACTGACCATCCTGTGGTTCGCCTTCTTCACCGTGTTGTGCGGCCTGGCGCAGAACTTCAACCAGCTGTTGCTGGCGCGCGGCCTGATGGGCTTCGGCATGGGCGGCGAGTGGACCGCCGGCGCCATCCTGATCGGCGAGGTGATACGCGCCAAGGACCGCGGCAAGGCGGTCGGCATGGTGCAGGCGGGATGGGCGATCGGCTGGGGCGTGTCGGCGCTGCTGTATGCGCTGATGTTCTCGCTGCTGCCGCCTGAGTGGGCATGGCGCTCGCTGTTCCTGCTGGGGATACTGCCGGCGCTGTTCGTGATCTTCATCCGCCGCTTCGTCGACGAGCCGGAAGTATTCGTGGAGCAGCAGAAGAAGGTGGCGCCGGAGGACCGCGCCTCGTTCGCCCAGATCTTCGCGCCCAAGATGCTGAGCACCACGCTGCGCGCCGTGCTGTTGACCACCGGCGCCCAGGGCGGCTACTACGCCATCACCACCTGGCTGCCGACCTTCCTCAAGACCGAGCGCCACCTGACGGTGCTGGGCACCGGCGGCTACCTGGCGATGGTGATCGTCGGCTCGTATGTGGGCTACATCGTCAGCGCCTTCCTGACCGACTACCTGGGCCGCAAGAAAAACTTCATCCTGTTCGCCACCGGCTCGCTGTGCATCGCCCTGGCCTACACCCGCTTGCCGGTGACCGACGGCGTGATGCTGTTCCTCGGCTTCCCGCTGGGCTTCTGCGTGTCCGGCGTGTTCAGCGGCATGGGCGCCTTCCTGACCGAGTTGTTCCCGACCTCGATCCGCGGCTCGGGCCAGGGCTTCAGCTACAACATGGGCCGCGCCATCGGCTCGCTGTTCCCGCTGATGATAGGCCTGAGCAGCCAGTCGATGGCGCTGGGCGAGGCGATCGGCGTGTTCGCCGGCACCGCCTACGGCGTGATGATCCTGGCCGCCCTGACGCTGCCGGAAACCGCCGGCAAACAACTTGAATCCTGATTCAGACAGTAGAGGTAATACCATGAAAAACGACATCCCCGCTCAACAACTTCGCTGGCAGTTCTGGGTCGACCGCGGCGGCACCTTCACCGACATCGTCGCGCGCCGGCCGGACGGCAAGCTGGTCACGCACAAGCTGCTGTCCGAATATCCGGAACGCTACGACGACGCCGTCACGCAAGGCATGCGCGACCTGCTCGGACTGAAGACCGGCGATCCGCTGCCGGCCGATCAGATCGAAGTGATCAAGATGGGCACCACCGTCGCCACCAACGCGCTGTTGGAGCGCAAGGGCGCGCGCACCGCGCTGGCGATCACGCGCGGCTTCGCCGACCAGTTGCGCATCGGCTACCAGGACCGGCCGGACATCTTCGCCATGCGCATCGAGCTGCCGGACTTGATCTACGAGGAAGTGATCGAGATCGACGAGCGCATCGGCGCGCGCGGCGAAGTGCTGCAAGCGCCGGACGAAGAGGTGTTGCGCGGCCAGTTCATCGCGATGCGCGCCAAGGGCATCGACGCCATCGCCATCGTGTTGATGCACGCTTACCGCTATCCGCAGCACGAGCAGCGGCTGCGGGTGCTGGCCGAGGAGGTCGGTTTCACGCAGATCTCCGTCAGCCACCAGGTCAGCCCGTTGATGAAGATCGTCGGCCGTGGCGACACCACGGTGGTGGACGCCTATCTGTCGCCGGTGCTGCGCGACTACGTGTCGCGGGTGTCGGCCGACACGGGCGATGTGCGCATCATGTTCATGCAGTCCAACGGCGGTCTGACCGACGCCGGCCGCTTCCAGGGCAAGGATGCGATCCTGTCCGGGCCCGCCGGCGGCATCGTCGGCGCGGTCAAGAGCTGCGAGGCGATCGGCCTGAAACAGGTGATCGGCTTCGACATGGGCGGCACCTCGACCGACGTCGCCCACTACGACGGCGCCTACGAGCGCGTGTTCGAGACCGTGGTGGCCGGCGTGCGGGTGCGCGCGCCGATGATGCACATCCATACCGTGGCGGCGGGCGGCGGCTCGATCTGCAGCTTCGAGCACGGCCGCTTCAAGGTCGGGCCGGAATCGGCCGGCGCCAATCCGGGGCCGGCCAGCTACCGCAAAGGCGGCCCGCTGACCGTCACCGACTGCAACGTGATGCTGGGCCGTATCCAGCCGGAGCACTTTCCGCGCGTGTTCGGCCCGAACGGCGACCAGCCGCTCGACCGCGACGTGGTGGTGCGCGCCTTCGGCGAACTGTCCGAGAAGATCGCCCGCGAAACCGGTACCCGGCTGTCGCCGTCCGCCGTGGCCGACGGCTTCCTGGCGGTGGCGGTCGACAATATGGCGCAGGCGATCAAGTCGATCTCGGTGGAGCGCGGCTATGACGTCAGCCGCTACGCCATGTGCTGCTTCGGCGGCGCCGGCGGCCAGCATGCCTGCCGCGTGGCCGACGTGCTGGGCATGACCAAGATCGTCATCCATCCGTTCGCCGGCGTACTGTCGGCCTTCGGCATGGGCCTGGCCGACATCCGCGCCATGCGCGAAGGCGCGGTCGAGCAGCCGCTCAGCGACGCCACGCTGGCCGAACTGGGTCCGCAACTGGTGGCGCTGGCGCGCGACGCCGCCACCGAACTGCTGGAGCAGCAGGTCGCGCAGGAAGATATCCGGGTCGAACTGTGCGCCCGCCTGAAGTACCAGGACAGCGATTCCGCCTTCGTCATCCCGCTGGCCAGCACGGCCGAGATGAGCGAGGCCTTTGCGGCACTGTATCGCGGCCGTTTCGGCTTCGTCATGGAAGGCCAGCCGCTGGTGATCGAATCGGTATCGGCCGAGGCGATCGGCGCGGGCGACGGCGCCGACTTCGTCATCGAAGTGCCGGCCGGCGGCGGCGCGGATTCGCCGGGCCGCGTCTACAGCTACGTCGACGGCCAGACCGTGCCGATCGCGCTGCACGTGCGCGCCGAGCTGCCGGTGGGTAGCCGCGTCGCCGGTCCGGCGCTGATCCGCGAGGAGATCGCCACCACCGTGGTGGACGCCGGCTGGAGCGCGCGCGTCCTGCCCGACCACTCGCTGCTGCTGGAACGCGGCGTGGCCGCCGGCAGCGCCCACAAGATGACCACCGACGTGCACCCGATCCACCTGGAGATCTTCAACAACCTGTTCATGGCGATCGCCAAGCAGATGGGCACCACGCTGGAGAACACCGCCTACTCGGTCAACATGAAGGAGCGGCTGGACTTCTCCTGCGCCATCTTCGACCGCGAGGGCAACCTGATCGCTAACGCGCCGCACATCCCGGTCCATCTGGGTTCGATGAGCGACAGCGTGCTGTGCGTGATCCGCCAGCATGCGGCGGCGATGGCGCCGGGCGACGCCTATGTGCTCAACGTGCCTTACAACGGCGGCACCCACCTGCCGGACATCACCATCGTCTGCCCGGTGTACGGCGACGGCGACCAGCCGTTGTTCTACGTCGCCGCGCGCGGCCACCACGGCGACGTCGGCGGCATCACGCCCGGCTCGATGCCACCGAACAGCACCAGCATCCTGGAAGAGGGCGTCCTGCTCGATAACATCAAGATCGTCGACAAGGGCGTGTTCCTGGAGCCGCTGGTGCGCGAACTGTTCGGCGCCGGCCCTTGGCCGAGTCGCAACATCGACCAGAACATCGCCGACCTGATCGCCCAGCTGGGCGCCTGCGAGACAGGCGCCAACGAACTGCTGAAGGCCACCGCCTGCTACGGCGAGGACGTGGTGCTGGCCTACATGCAGCACGTGCAGGACAACGCCGAGGCGGCGGTGCGCAAGGCCATCGGCGGCCTGCGCGACGCCAGCTTCGCCTACGAGATGGACGACGGCGCGATGCTGAAGGTGAAGCTGACCATCGACCACGCCAGCCGCAGCGCCACGGTGGACTTCACCGGCACCAGCGAACAGCGGCCGACCAACTTCAACGCGCCGCTGTCGGTCTGCAAGGCGGCCGTGCTGTATGTGTTCCGCACGCTGATCGACAGCGACATCCCGATGAACGAGGGCGTGCTCAAGCCGCTCAAGCTGATCATCCCGGAAGGCTCGATGCTCAACCCGCGCTATCCGGCGGCGGTGGTGGCGGGGAACGTGGAGGTGTCGCAGTACGTCACCGATGCGCTGTATGGCGCGCTGGGCGTGATGTCGGCCTCGCAGGGCACGATGAACAACTTCACCTTCGGGAACGCCGAGCACCAGTACTACGAAACCATCGCCGGCGGGTCCGGCGCGGGGCCGGGCTTCGACGGCACGGCCGCCGTGCAGACCCACATGACCAACTCGCGCATGACCGATCCGGAAGTGCTGGAGTGGCGCTTCCCGGTGCTGGTCGAAACCCACGCGATCCGGCGCGGCAGCGGCGGCGAGGGCGCGCAGCGGGGCGGCGACGGCGCTTTGCGCCGCATCCGCTTCCTGGAATCGATGACGGCCAACATCCTGGCCGGGCACCGCCGCATCGCGCCGTTCGGACTGGAAGGCGCGATGCCTGGGGCGCTGGGCCGCAACTGGGTCGAGCGCGGCGACGGCACGATCGAGGAGTTCGGCGCCACGCACACCGCAGTGATGCAAGCAGGCGACGTTTTCGCCATCGAAACGCCCGGAGGCGGCGGCTTCGGCGCAAAATAGGCAAGCCGGCGGGATAGCCAGGGCTCGATATTCCGCCGCTCATTTCAGAGCCTGTACAACTGGGGATAAAATGAATAAAACAATGCTAGCGCTGGCGCTGAGCGCATTGGCTGGTACGGCTGCGGCCCAATCGAATGTGACGGTGTACGGCATCGTCGACGTGGCGGTGGTGCGCGAAAGCGGCGGCGTAGGCGCGGCCGCTTCCAGCACCAAGCTGACCAGCGGCGTCGAGTCGGGCTCGCGCCTGGGCTTCAAGGGCAGCGAGGACCTGGGCGGCGGCCTGTCCGCCGTCTTCCTGCTGGAGAACGGCTTCCAGGCCGACACCGGCGCGATGGGGCAGGGCGGTTTGCTGTTCGGCCGCCAGGCCTACGTCGGCTTGCAGAGCAAGACCGCCGGCACGCTGACCCTGGGCCGCCAGTACACGCCGCAGTACCTGGCGGTGGCGGCGGTCGATCCCTTCGGCTCCGGCACGGCGGGCGACACCAAGAACCTGATGGCCTCCACCGGCAATAGCGCCAGCCGCATGGACAACGCGGTCAAGTACGCGTCGCCGATGCTCAACGGCTTCAATGCGGAACTGGTCTACGGCGTCGGCGAGGTGGCGGGCGACAGCACGGCGCAGCGCCAGTTCGGCGGCGCGCTCGCCTACACCAGCGGCCCGCTGGTGGTGCGCCTGGCGCATCACAACCGCAACAACGACACCGCCACGTTGAAGAACACCCGCAGCGCCAAGAACACCGTGCTGACCGCGCTGTACGACTTCGGCCTGGCCAAGGCGCATTTCGCCTATGGCGTCGACAAGGGTTTGAACAGCGCCTTGCCGCGCAATCTGAACAACCCGTTCGGCTACGCCGTGGCGCCGACGCCGTCGATCGACAGCAGCGTGGTGCTGCTGGGCGTGACGGTGCCGCAGGGGATGGGCACGTGGCTGGCCTCCTATATCCGCAAGGACGACAAGACCAGCTTCAACCAGGATGCGCAGCAGCTGGCGGCCGGTTATCGCCACTACCTGTCCAAACGTACGGACCTGTACGGGGTGTATGCTTACATCCGCAATAAGAACGGCGCGGGCTACACGGTCGGCAGCGCGATCGAAGGCGGTAGCGGCAATCGCGGCCTCAATCTCGGCATTCGTCACATTTTCTAAGGAACGGTCATGAAAAAACTATACGCGGGTATGTTTGCTGGGCTGATGATGTTTGCGGCGCTGGGCGCGAGCGCGGCGGAGAAGGGCACGGCCGATGAGGCGGTGGCGATGGTCAAGAAAGCCAGCGAGTTCCTGAAGAAGAACGGCAAGGAGAAGGCCTTAGCGGAGTTCAATAATCCCAAGGGGCAGTTCATCCAGAAGGATCTATACATCTTCGCCTTCGGCGCCAACGGCGACGGCGTGGAACTGGCCAACGGCGCCAACGTCAAGCTGGTCGGCAAGAACGTGCTGGAGATGAAGGATGCGGATGGCAAGTTCCTGATCAAGGACATCCTGGCGGTGGGCATGGGCAAGGAAGGCAAGGGCTGGGTCGACTACAAATGGCCCAATCCCAGCACCGGCACCGTCGACGGCAAGCGCACCTACGTCGAGCGCGTGGAGGACGTCGTGATCGGTTGTGGTATTTATAAGTAAAAATAGGTGGCGGGAGTGGGTTGTTCCCACTCCTATATTTCAAATTATAAAAAATAGGTTGCCATGGAGCAAATCACAAACTATGATGAAGTTATAAAAAGACCCAAATAACGTCGACATATAGGTGGCGATATGCTACTCACTGAACACACTGCCGTCACGATCCGCAAAGGACCGCCACGGCCACAAGACGCGATAGGCGCTATCCCCGCCGCCGCCAATACCTATGACATGACGACCGAGGACGATATCGGCGATGCATTGACTTCCCTTGCCGCGAGTGGCGAAGCGATCTCGATGTACACCAGCGGCGTGCGCGAGCCGGTGCTTGGGCGCATACTGTCTGTCGATCCCGAGCAGCCGCATTTCGTGATGGAATTAAACGAAGGCTCAACCCTCCGCCCTGGCAAAGTCACCTTTGTCACCGTCATGAGCAACGCGAAGATTCAATTTCGCCTGACCGATCCGGACTGGAACTCGCTACCCGGCCAGCCGCAGCTGATCCCGATGACATTCCCGGAAACCTGCGCGGTGCTGAACCGGCGCGCGTCGGAGCGGGTGGAGACGCCGCTCGGTGTCACGTTCATGGCCGCGTTCGAGGCGAACGGCAAGATGTTTGAGTTGCCCATCTACGATTTCGCGCTGGGCGGTATGGGCCTGCGCGGCACCAAGAACGCGACCAAGGGTTTGCTCAAGGGCCGCAAGGTGGTGGAGGTGCGGCTGGAACTGGAAACGGAATCGGAGTCGGAATCGGTCGTCGTCGCGGAAATGGAAATCCGGGTCACGCGCGCCGTCCGTTCCTTCCTGCTGGGCGAACAGCTCCATGTCGGCTGCATGTTCACCCAGGTGTCGCCGGAGGTGGAAGCCGATATCAAAACCCTGCTCAAGCACATCCAGCACGCCACAGCGTAGCCGATTAGTACTTGAGCGAGCGCCGCATCACCAGCGGCGGCGGCTCCATCGGATTGGCGTGCGAATATTCAAGCTCCTCAGCCAATTCGAATTCGAAGGCGGTGTAGAAGTCGATCAGCTTGGGCTGGTCGCTGCGCACGGCCAGCCGCACTTCCTCCACGCCGCTCGCCAGGCCGTGATGGATCACCGCCTCCAGCAGATGCTGCGACAGATTGCCACCCCGGTACTGCGGCAGCACACCCATGCGGCAGATCTCCCACACGTCCGGCTCCGCATCGAGCGGCAGCCAGCGCACCGAACCCACCGGCTGTTCATCGACCAACAAGACAAAACCGCCGCCCTCGCGCAGGTTTTCTGCGACGAGGACGGCGGTTTCGCGGTGGCCGCTGGAAGTGACGCTGACCTTGCCGGCCCACGCGGCGCGCGTGAGGTCGGCAATCAGCCTGGCATCGTCATTCCTTGCTTCCCGAACCACGATGTTCATAGTCCGGCCCTTAGCGGATACGCATGCCTGGCTCAGCGCCCGGCCATGGGTTGAGGATGTAGATGCCTGGATTGGCTTTCTCGTCCTTGGCCGAACCGGCCAGCACCATGCCTTCGGACACGCCGAACTTCATCTTGCGCGGCGCCAGGTTGGCGACCATCACGGTCAGCTTGCCGACCAGCTCTTCCGGCTGGTACATGGACTTGATGCCGGAGAAGACGTTGCGCAAACGGCCTTCGCCCACATCCAGGGTCAGGCGCAGCAGCTTGTCCGAACCGTCGACGTGTTCGCAGTTGACGATCCTGGCCACGCGCAGGTCGATCTTGACGAAGTCGTCGATGCCGATCTGCGGCGCCAGTTCTTCCACGCCTTCCGGCATCGGCAGCGCCGGCGCGGCCGGCACGGCGGCGGCCTGTTTGGCCGGCTTGGCGGCGACCGCCGGAGCGGCTGCCGCGGCGGCCTGCTGCGCCGGCGCGTCGAACAGGTCTTCGATCATCTTGGCGTCGACGCGCGTCATCAGATGCGCGTAGGCGCCGATGGTGCGGCCCAGCATCGCGCTCGACACCACGCCGCTGGCGACGTCGGTATCGGCCCACAGCAGCTGCTCGTCGTTGAGGAACTTGGACACATTGGCGGCCACGCCCGGCAGCACCGGCGACAGCAGGATGGTCAGCTGGCGGAACAGGATCAGCGCGGTGGTGCAGACGTCGTGCAACTCGGCCAGTTTGGCCTCGTCCTTGGCCAGGATCCACGGCTTGTTCTCGTCGACGTACTGGTTGGTGATGTCGGCGATCTCCATGATCTCGCGCAGCGCCTTGCCGAACTCGCGCGCCTCGAAATTGGCGGCGATGCTGGCCTGGCGCTCGACGCCGTCGGCGGTGATCAGCGCGCGCTTGATCCAGCCCTGCGCGCCCGCGGACAGCGACGACGCCAGCTTGCCGTCGAATTTCTTGGCGATGAAGCCGGCGCAGCGCGAGGCGATGTTGACGTATTTGCCGATCAAGTCGCTGTTGACGCGGGCCACGAAGTCGTCGCCGGTGAAGTCCAGGTCTTCGACCTTGGAGTTCAGCTTGAAGGCGATGTAGTAGCGCAGCCATTCCGGGTTCATGCCCAGGTTCAGGTAGCGCAGCGGCGAGATGCCGGTACCGCGCGACTTGGACATTTTTTCATTGTTGACGGTCAGGTGGCCGTGCACGTTGACCTTGAGCTTGTCGATCACCGGGTGATCGGCGAAGTTCAGCATGGCCGGCCAGAACAGCAGGTGGAAGGAGACGATGTCCTTGCCGATGAAGTGGATCTGCTCGGTGCCCGGATCGTTCAGCAGCGCGTTGAAATCGATGCCCTTTTTCTCGCAGTAGTTCTTCAGGCTGGCCAGGTAGCCGACCGGCGCGTCCAGCCACACGTAGAAGAACTTGCCCGGCGCGTCGGGAATCGGGATGCCGAAATATGGCGCGTCGCGCGAGATATCCCAGTCGGCCAGCTTTTCGCCGGCTTCGCCCAGCCATTCGCTGACCTTGTTGACCATTTCCGGCTGCAGGCGGCCGGGCGTGTTCAGCCAGTCCTTGAGGAACTGGTAGCAGCGCGGGTCGGACAGCTTGAAGAAGTACTGCTCCGAATCCTTGAGGATGGGCGTGGCGTTGGTGAACACCGAGAACGGGTTGATCAGTTCGGTCGGCTGGTAGGCCGCGCCGCACACTTCGCAGTTGTCGCCGTACTGGTCCTTGGCGTGGCAGGTCGGGCACTCGCCCTTGATGTTGCGGTCCGCCAGGAACATGCCTTTGACCGGGTCGTAGAAGCGCGGCACGATCTTGGTCTGGATCAGGCCGTTGTCGCGCAGCTTGCGGTAGATGCCCTGCGACAGCTCGACGTTTTCCGGCGAATCGGTCGAGTACCAGTTGTCAAAAGCGATATGAAAACCGTCCAGGTACTGGGCGCGGCCGGCCGCGATCTTGGCCACGAATTCCTGCGGCGTGATGCCTTCCTTTTCGGCGGCGATCATGATCGGCGTGCCGTGGGTGTCGTCGGCGCCGACAAAGTGCACCACGCGCTGGGCGTCGCCGTCGCGCTGCATTCGCTGGAACCGGACCCAGATGTCGGCCTGGATGTATTCCATCATGTGGCCAATATGGAAAGCGGCGTTAGCGTAGGGCAGGGCAGTGGTGACGAACAGCTTGCGGGTCATGGTTGATGCACTTTGTGGGTGGAAAAAGAACATTTTAACAGTGGAAGCCGCAACTGCACACGTCTGAGGGGTTTTCTGTCGCTATGCGCTAGAATGAGGGCACATTTTACGGAGAGAGTTACATGAGCATCACAGTAGAAGACGTCAAAGCCGCGCTGTCCCAAATCGTTGACCCAAATACAACGAAAGACTATGTGTCCGGCAAGGCCGTGAAGAATTTGAAGGTCGAGGGCGGCGATATCTCCCTCGATATCGAGCTGGGTTATCCGGCCAAGAGCCAGTTCGACGCCATCCGCGCCAGCGTCGGCGCCGCCCTGCGCGCGCTGCCGGGCGCCGGCAACGTCAGCGTCAACGTGCACAGCAAGGTGATTTCGCACACGGTGCAGCGCGGCCTCAAGCTGATGCCCAACGTGAAGAACATCATCGCCGTGGCTTCCGGCAAGGGCGGCGTCGGCAAATCGACCACCGCCGTCAACCTGGCGCTGGCGCTGGCCGCCGAGGGCGCCTCGGTCGGCCTGCTGGACGCCGACATCTACGGCCCGTCGCAGCCGATGATGCTGGGCGTGTCCGGCCGTCCGGAAACCAGGGATGGCAAGACCATGGAGCCGCTGGAGAACTACGGCGTGCAAGTGTCGTCGATCGGTTTC
The DNA here is from genome assembly GCF_058799615.1 of Duganella sp. GW822-FHT06D06. NCBI lineage: Bacteria > Pseudomonadati > Pseudomonadota > Betaproteobacteria > Burkholderiales > Oxalobacteraceae > Duganella > Duganella sp. GW822-FHT06D06. Next base: position 89,493 of record NZ_JBXALQ010000002.1, on the reverse strand, counting down.
CTGATCGACCAGGACGAGCCGATGGTGTGGCGCGGCCCGATGGTCACCCAGGCGCTGCAGCAGCTGCTGGAGCAGACCAACTGGCGCGACCTCGACTACCTGATCGTCGACATGCCGCCGGGCACCGGCGACATCCAGCTGACCTTGTCGCAGAAAGTGCCGGTCACCGGCGCCGTCATCGTCACCACGCCGCAGGACATCGCGCTGCTGGACGCGCGCAAGGGCCTGAAGATGTTCGAGAAGGTCGGCATTCCCATCCTCGGCATCGTCGAGAACATGAGCACCCACATCTGCTCCAACTGCGGCCATGCGGAAGAAATCTTCGGCGCCGGCGGCGGCGCCAAGATGTGCAAGGATTTCAATGTCGAGTTCCTCGGCGCCTTGCCGCTGACCCTGTCCATCCGCGAGCAGGCCGATTCCGGCAAGCCGACCGTGGTGGCCGAGCCGGACGGCCAGGTGGCCGCGATCTACAAGGACATCGCCCGCAAGATTGCAGTACAGGTCTCGGAGAAGGCCAAGGATATGACCAGCAAGTTCCCCAGCATTGTTATTAAAAACGACTAAACCGGAGATCACTTTATGATGAAAAACCTTGTAGCCGCCGCAGCCTTCCTGGCCCTGAGCGCCAGCGCCTTCGCCCAGCAAGCGGTCTCGTTCGTCGAGCCGGCCGATGGCGCCACCGTCACCAGTCCGGTGAAGGTCAAGTTCGCCGTCAGCGGCATGGACGTCAAGCCGGCCGGCGACATGACGGCCAACACCGGCCACCACCACCTGCTGATCAACGCCGCGCCGGTCAAGGCGGGCGAAGTGGTGCCGGCCGACGAAACCCACATCCACTTCGGCAAGGGCCAGACCGAAACCGAAGTCAAGCTGGCGCCCGGCACCTATGTGCTGTCGATGCAGTTCGCCAACGGCCTGCACCAGTCCTACGGCCCGGGCATGAGCAAGGACATCAAGATCACCGTCAAGTAAGCCGCATGGTTGCGTGCGGCCCACACCGCACGCAGTTTTCCAAAAAAAGATACTCAAAAACGCAACACTTTGGGTTAGCATGCGGGTTTTCTTTGCCCGAGAGCCAGCCTTGACGTCGTCCCCTCTGCACGCGGTTCCCGCACTGTCCGCCCATCACACCGTCCCCGAATTCTGCCCAGGCTGCCAGGCCCGCCTGGGTGTCAAGTTCTGCCCGCAGTGTGGCCAGGAATCCGTATTGCATCCGCCCAGCATGGGCGAATTCGTCGCCGAGTTCATCGGCCACTATGTCGCCATCGAAGGCAAGCTGTGGCGCACGATGGGCTTGCTGTTGCTGCGTCCGGGAGCGTTGACCAAGGCCTATATGGCGGGCAAGCGCGTCAACTACATGCAGCCGCTGCGGCTGTTCCTGACCTTGAGCGTGATCCTGTTTGCGCTGTTGCAGTTCAGCGGTTTCTCGGTAGGCGGGAATGAGGCGGCAGCGAAGACGGTGAAGAAGCCGACGGTCAGCGCGAATGTCAGCCGGAAAGACCTCAGTCATCCTCCCGCGGGGCCGGCCAATGTGACCAGCTACGAATTTCTGCTGGGTTATTACAACTTCGGCGTGGAAGTGTCGCCCGAGGGCAATCGCGTCACTTTCGGGCTGTCGCTGCCCAGCAGCGAGCGTCCGTCCATCGCGCTGTCCGCCCTGCGCACCGTACTCCCGACCTACCAGCAATCGCTGGACCGCTACTATGCCTTGCCGGCCCAGCAAAAGGCCGAGCGCATGACGCATGGCTTCTTCGCCCGCATGCCGTACGTGATCTTCTTCATGGTGCCGGTGTTTGCCTTGCTGCTCAAGCTGCTGTACCTGCCGTCGGGCCGGCGCTATGGGGAGTACTTGTTGTTCGCGCTGCACGTCAATGCGTTCGGCTTCTTCATCATGGCGCTGGTGCACATGACGCCCTGGCTGTGGGCGACCAGGACGCTATTGCTGGTGCTGTTCCTGTATCTGGCCCGGGCGATGCATAACGTCTACGGCGGCGCCCCGTGGGCGACGATCGCGCGCTGGCTGGTGCTGGTGGTGGCCTACCTGATGGCGTTGGCCATGGTGATTACGCAGGTGATGCTGTTCACGTCGCTGGCGTCAGTTTGATCGGAAAGCGAATAGCGCCGTGGCGCGTTGCGTGATCTAAGTCGCAAGTGCTTGTTTTTACATCGGCTTTTCGCTGCCGGCAGCATGTCTTGTAGCGAATAGCCGGCGCCTGGCGCACTCCGTATTCTGTGGTCTCTACCAACCCACGCAACCGGAGTCCGTCATGCGCCTGAATCACCTGAGTTTCCCTTCCAACGACGTCGCCGCCAGCGTCGCCTTCTTCGAGCGCCAGCTGGGCTGCCGGGTCGAACTGGCCGGCCCGATCAGCATCCTCAAGCGCGACGGCTTCGACATCGTCATCGAAGACTGCGGCGACCGCACCACCGTCTGGCCGCACAACTTCCACCTTGGCTTCGAGCTGCCGAGCGCCGGCGAGGTGCGCGCCTTGCACGCCCGGTTCAAGGGGGAGGGCGTGACGATGAAAACCGAGGTCTTCCATCACGAGCGCGGCTCGCGCTTCTTCTGCGAGGCGCCGGGCGGGCTGCTGTTTGAGATCAACACCCGGTCCGATGCGGAAGAGCGCTATCGCCGCACCTTCGCCGACGCGGTAAAATAGCTTCTTTTACATATAAGCACTCCTACTTCGATGACTATTGCACCAGCCAAGCCAGTCCGCACCCGTTTCGCACCGAGCCCGACCGGCTACCTCCACCTGGGCGGCGCCCGCACGGCGCTGTATTCCTGGGCCTACGCCCGTCACTTCGGCGGCACCTTCGTGCTGCGCATCGAAGACACCGACCTGGAGCGTTCGACCCCGGAAGCGGTGCAAGCCATCATCGAAGGCATGGAATGGCTGGGCCTGAGCCACGACGAAGGCCCGTTCTACCAGATGCAGCGCATGGATCGCTACCGCGAAGTTCTGGCGCAGATGCTGGAGGCGGGTAGCGCCTACCATTGCTACTCGTCGCAGGAAGAGGTCGAGGCGATGCGCGAGCGCATGCGCGAAGCCGGCGAAAAGCCGCGCTACGACGGCACCTGGCGTCCGGAGGCCGGCAAGACCCTGCCGGCCATCCCGGCCGACCGCAAGCCGGTGGTACGCTTCAAGAACCCGCTGGACGGCGAAGTGAGCTGGGACGATTTCGTCAAAGGCACCATCACCATCGGCAACAAGGAATTGGACGACCTGGTCATCGCCCGTCCGGACGGCACGCCGACCTATAACTTCTGCGTGGCGGTCGACGACTGGGACATGGAAATCAGCCACGTGCTGCGCGGCGACGACCATGTCAACAACACGCCGCGCCAGATCAACATCCTGCGCGCCATCGGCGCGCCGCTGCCGCTGTACGGCCACCTGCCGATGATCTTGGGCGCCGACGGCCAGAAGATGTCCAAGCGCAAGGACGCGGTCAACGTCATGGACTACCCGGCGCAAGGCTATCTGCCGGAAGCGATCCTGAACTACCTGGCGCGCCTGGGCTGGAGCCACGGCGACGACGAAGTGTTCTCGATGGAGCAGGTGTGCGCCTGGTTCGACGGCACCCACCTGTCCAACTCGGCGGCGCAGTTCAACATCGAAAAACTGAACTGGCTCAACAACCACTATATCAAGCAGGCCGACAACGAACGCCTGGCCGTGCTGGCCCAGCCGCGCATGCTGGCCGCCGGCGCCGTGTTCGAAGGCGCGCCCGCGTTGCCGGCCGTGCTGGCGCTGATGAAGGAGCGGGTCAACACCGTCAACGAACTGGCCGACGCCGCCATGCTGTTCTACCGCGCGCCGCAGCCGGACGCCGCGCTGATGGCCCAGCACCTGACCGACGCCGTCAAGCCGGCGCTGGCGCAGTTCGCCGAGCGTTGCGCCACGGTGGAGTGGAGCAAGGAAGCGCTGGCCGCGATGATCAAGGAAGTATTGGCCGCCAACACGCTGAAGATGCCGCAGATGGCCATGCCGCTGCGTTTGATCGTCACCGGCCAGCTGCAAACCCCGGCCATCGACGCCGTGTTGCAGATCTTCGGCCGCGAGGCGATTGTGGCGCGCCTGGCGAAATTTCTCTGATTTTGAATTGAATCCTGAGCAAAGTTGCAAAAGGGTATTTGCATAGCGCGTCTTCTTTGCTATACTCTTGTTTCTGCAGCAAACGGGGGTATAGCTCAGCTGGGAGAGCGCTTGCATGGCATGCAAGAGGTCAGCGGTTCGATCCCGCTTACCTCCACCACGTTGCAGAATTGGTTGTTCGCAGTCCCCATCGTCTAGAGGCCTAGGACATCACCCTTTCACGGTGAGTACGGGGGTTCGAATCCCCCTGGGGACGCCAAGGTTGTAATAAGTTGTAGATGTTGTAGTTGACGTTGTTTGTACTGATTTGTTTGATGTTTGGCTTTATGCTGGATAGATACAAGTAGTGAAAACAAAAGTCGCGCAAGCGGCTTTTATTATTTCTGCGCCCGGGGGGTATAGCTCAGCTGGGAGAGCGCTTGCATGGCATGCAAGAGGTCAGCGGTTCGATCCCGCTTACCTCCACCACGTTGCAGAATTGGTTGTTCGCAGTCCCCATCGTCTAGAGGCCTAGGACATCACCCTTTCACGGTGAGTACGGGGGTTCGAATCCCCCTGGGGACGCCAGC
>NZ_JBXALQ010000002.1:0-84729 GCF_058799615.1 Duganella sp. GW822-FHT06D06 | reverse complement strand
CATGTCCCCATCGTCTAGAGGCCTAGGACATCACCCTTTCACGGTGAGTACGGGGGTTCGAATCCCCCTGGGGACGCCAGCATTGCAAAAGCCGCCTAGAGCGGCTTTTTTGTTTTTGCGGCCTGCGCCGGCTTGTTGCAAACTCGACTATGTTTCGGGTTTTTCCTGTAAAAACAAGGGTTTGCTATTGCCAAGCGCGAATTTGACTGCTATGATTCGCGCCTTAGAAAAGTCCCCATCGTCTAGAGGCCTAGGACATCACCCTTTCACGGTGAGTACGGGGGTTCGAATCCCCCTGGGGACGCCAGGATTTTTCTAACAGGTCGGCGCAGAGGACACGCGCACGGACAGATTTCTGTCCCCATCGTCTAGAGGCCTAGGACATCACCCTTTCACGGTGAGTACAGGGGTTCGAATCCCCTTGGGGACGCCAGTCAAGCAAAAAGCCGCCTAGTGCGGCTTTTTGCTTTTCCGGGCTTACCACATGATGGGGTTGTACTGCTGCGGCAGCGGGAAGCGACCCATGTGCAGCTGCGGCCATTGCGAGCTGTAGGCGGCCATCTGCGCCGCCCGCGCCACATCCAGCCCCAGCGGATCGTAGACCGCGCCACCGCCCATCAAGCCACTCATGGCGTTACCCATCGCGCCGCCCAGCTGCGGCGACGCCATCATCGGCGACAGCACGCCGGCCTGCTGCGGCGCCACCTGCGCCGGCTGCTGGTTGGCCTGGTTCTGCAAGCCCACCGCCACCAGCACATCCGGCAAGCCGAAGCCGGTGCGGCTCTGGTCGGCCAGGCTGACCCGGTGCGCGCTGGCGCGGATGATCTGGAACAGCCGCTCGACCCGCTCGGCCCCGCGCGCCTTGTACTGCGGCGACTGGAAGTCCGGGTGGTGCGCCAGGGTCAGCGCCGCCAGCCCGGTCACGTGCGGTGTCGCCATCGAGGTGCCGTCCCAGGCCGCGAAATTATTCGGCGGCACGCAAGAGGTGATCGCCACCCCCGGCGCGCACACCGCCACCTGCGGCCCGAAGCAGCTGAACTTGGCCGTGAAGTAACCGTAGGCGTCGACATTCTGGTCCAGCGTCTGCGCGTGGTAGCTGTCGGCCGGGAATTCGTCGAGCTTGCCCACCGCCGCCACCGCCAGCACGTTCGGCGACGAGGCCGGGTACTGCACCGCGCCGCCCGAATTGCCGGCCGCGACGACGCAAGCGATGCCGGCCCGCTTGGCGCGCACGATCTGCTGCTCCAGCGCTTCCGACACCTCGGCCCCGCCCAGGCTCAGGTTGACCACGTCGATCTGCTTGTCGATGCAGTATTCCAGCGCGTCGATCAACTGGCTGATCTGGCCGCCGGGGAACAGCTTGCAGGCGTGCACCTCCGCGTCCGGCGCAAAGCCGCGGATGCCCGAGGCGATGTCGGCCGCCGCGATCACGCCGGCGCAGTGCGAGCCGTGGCCCAGCGTGTCCTGGTCCCAACTGTCGGGATTGGTCTTCTTGTTCAGCACGTCGAAGCCGGCCTTGATGCCTTTCAGGTTGACGTGCGTGGTGGCGGCGCCGGAATCGATGATGGCGATCTTGATCCCTTGGCCGCGATAATTGCCGGGCAGCTGATCGAGCCGCATCGCCTTCTGCCCCCAGCCGTAGGCGCGCTGGCGCGGGAAGCCGGCCAGCGACGGCCAGTCCGACAGCGCGCGCAGCGACACCACGTTGGCCTCGTCGATGCTGATGTCGGGGTCGCGCTGGTAGAAGCTCCAGTAGTCGGACTTGGGCTTGACGTACAGGCCGCGTACCGATTCCGGCGTCTCGCCGAACAGCGACAGCGTGACCTGGCCGTTGGCGTCGGTCACGCCGCTGGCCGGCAGCATGCTGCCGAACAGCGACACTTCCGCTTCCGCCTGCGGCGCGCCATCCTTGCCGATCACGCTGATCACGGCGTTGAGCACCGGACCGCCGCCGCCCTGCATCACGCCGGTCACCATGGCCGGCTGGCGCAGCGCCGGATCCATCAGGTTCAGGTGCTGGTCGTGTTCCACCAGCAGCCGGCCCTGGCCTTGCTGGTGCAGCACCGAGGCTTTCTGTTCCGTCATGCGCGCCACCAGCACGCCTTGCGAGCCGCCCATGCCGTCGGCCAGCGCGCCGAGCACGGATTTCGGGCCGACCGTGTCGACCACTTCGATGTCGTTGCTGCTGCGTAGCGCCTGCTCCAGCGCCGAGAATTGCAGCGGCTGGAAGCTCATCGCCTGCAAGCCGTCCGGCTGGCGCGGCGCGATCACATACTGCTTCCGGCGCGCCGCGACTGCGCGACCGCCGCTGTCGGCCGGGCGCCGGCCGGGATCGCCGGCGGCATCGGCCGTCGCGTCGCCGGCGGCGGCGATCGGGCCGGAGCCGGAGCCGCTGGAGCCGCGCGACGAACGGCCGGGGTTTTCTGTCGAGCTGGCGGTTTCGCCGCCGCCGGAGAGTGTGGGATCCGGGGGCGACGAGGCGCCATCGTTGGAGGATTTGGCCATGGACTTTCCTTTCAAATCGGATCGGCCTGCTCGCGGTCGAAAAGCGACAGCGGCTGGTCCGGTTCTATCGTCAATTGGTGGGAGGGCGTGCCGGTGCTGCGGAAATGCAGCTCCAGCACGCGGGCTTTGTCGGGACTGATTTCCACGACCGCCGTGTGCGGCTGGTCGCGCGGGCCGATGACGTCGACCACATGGATCTCGGGGTCGATGTCGGCCAGCGCCAGGAAATCGGCCAACGGCGCGCCGTCGGTGGCATGGATCAGATACCTGGCCTTCTTGGCTTGCGCGCCTTGGGTTTCAAACATGAGGGTCTCCTTAAGAAGTGCAGCGCCCTCCGCGGCCGCCGCCGTCGGAGGGCAGGGACGGCGCCGCCGTCCGGTCAGCGCCTCGGTGCGCGGTTAGTGCAGGGTCTGGCCGCCGCCATACAGCGCGGTGTTGCCGGCGTTGGCCATTTGCGCCTGTTGCGTCAGCTGGGCCAGCTGCTGCTGTTGCTGCGCATAAGCCGCCGTCACCGGATCGACGCCGAACGGCAGCATGCCGCCCAGTTGTCCGGCGATGCCGCCGATGGTGTTGCCCAGCCCCGCGTTACCGAAGGCGCCACCGATGGCGCCGCCCAGCGGTTGCGCCACGCTCTTGATGATGTTGCCGAACCAGCCTTGCGGCGCCAGGCCTTGCAGCTGTTGCAGTTGTTGCAGCTGCGCGTCCTGGGCTTGCTGCGCATAGGCTTGCGACACCGGGTCGGCGGCGAACGGCAGCATGTTGCCGAGGTTGGGGCTGGGGTAGCCGATGCCGGGGCTGCCGATGGGCCGGTTGAACAGGGGTGGGTTGATGAAGGGTGGGCTGATGCCGGTATTCGCGCGCTGGCGCAGCAGGTCGCCGAAGAAGCCTTGCGGCGCCAGGCCTTGCGCTTGCAGCTGCGCGGCCTGCTGTGCGTAGGCTTGCGTCACCGGATCGGCCGCGAACGGCAGCATGCCGCCCAGATGGCCGGCGATGCCGCCGATGGTGTTGCCGATCCCCTGATGGCCGAAGGCGCCGCCTATCATGCCGCCCAGCGGCTGCGCCACGCTCTTGATGATGTTGCCGAACCAGCCTTGCGGCGCCAGGCCTTGTGCTTGCAGCTGTTGTAGTTGTTGGAGCTGCGCTGCTTGTTGGGCGTAGGCTTGCTGCACCGGATCGGCGGCGAACGGCAGCATGCCGCCCAGTTGGCCGGCGATGCCGCCGATGGTGTTGCCCAGGCCGGCGTTACCGAAAGCGCCGCCGATGGCGCCGCCCAGCGGTTGCGCCACGCTCTTGATGATGTTGCCGAACCAGCCCTGAGGTGCGAGCTGGGCCTGTTGCAGCTGTTGTAGCTGCTGTTGTTGTTGTGCTTGTTGTGCGTAGGCGGCAGTCACCGGGTCGACGCCCAGTGGCAGGAAGGCGCCGCCGATGCCGCCGGCCGCTTGGCCGATCTGGCTGCCGAGATGGGAATTGCCGAACAGCCCGCCGATGCCGCGGCCGATCAGGCCGCCCAGCGGCGCGCCCAGCAAGCCGCCCAGGAAGCCTTGCGGCGCCAGGCCGCCCAGTTGTTGTGGTGCTAGTTGTTGTGCATAGTATTGTTGATACTCGTTCATGACATCTCCTTGTTGTGATTGCTGTTGGCCAGCGCTCTCCACCTACCGCGTGGACCTGCGCTGGAAGGGATTGGACTGGGCCAGTCGGCGGAAGTTTTGGTATTCTTGGTGGCCCTCGCACGTTAATCAGGTATCATCCAGCCTCACGTTTTCCGCGACCTGTCATGAAGAAATTCCGCCGCCTCGATCTGTTCTGCCGTGTTGTCGACAACTACGGCGACATCGGCATTTGCTGGCGCCTGGCGCGCCAGCTGCGGCGCGAACACGCGATCGCCGTCACGCTGTGGGTCGACGACCTGGCCAGCTTCCGCCGCATCTGCCCCGAAGTCGATGCCGCCGCCGACAGCCAGCAGCTGGACGGCGTGCAGGTGCGCCATTGGCGCGACCAGGACGGCGTCTTCACGCCGGCCGACGTGGCCGACATCGTCATCGAATTCTTCGCCGTCGACATCCCGCCCGGCTACGTCGAGGCGATGGCGCAGTGCGAACCGCGTCCGGTATGGTTCAACCTGGAAGGACTGACGGCGGAAGAGTGGGTTGAGGGTTGCCATCGCCTGACATCGCCGCATCCGCGCCTGTCGCTGACCAAGCATTTCTTCTTCCCCGGCTTCACCGACAAAACCGGCGGCCTGCTGCGCGAAGCGGAGCTCGACGAGCAGCGCCGCCAGTTCCAGTCCTCGCCGGCGGCGATGGCGGGGTTCCTGGCGCGCTTCGGCGTCACGCCGGCCGAGATGGCGGCCACCAAGGTCTCGCTGTTCTGCTATCCGCACGCGCCGGTGTCGGCGCTGCTGGACGTCTGGCGCCAGGGCGACCAGGCCGTCACCTGCCTGGTGCCGGAAGGCGTGGCGGCCGAGACGGTGCAAGCCTTCCTCGGCGCCGAGGCCAGGGCCGGCGCCAGCGCCAGCGACGGCGCGCTGACCTTGCGCGTGCTACCCTTCGTGCCGCAGCCGGACTACGACCAGCTGCTGTGGGCCTGCGACCTGAACTTCGTGCGCGGCGAGGATTCCTTCGTGCGCGCGCAGTGGGCCGGCAAGCCCTTCGTCTGGCACATCTATCCGCAGGACGAAGACCTGCACCACCAAAAACTGCGCGCCTTCCTGCAGCGCTACGCCACCGACCTCGACGCCCTGGCCGAATTCTCGCTGCGCTGGAATGGCGCGCCGACGGCGGGCGAGGGCAGTGACTGGCTGTCGCTGTGGCAGGCGTTCGCGCGCCAGATGCCGGCCATGACCGCGCGCGCCGGCGCATGGCAGGCGCAAATGCTGGCCAACGGCGACCTGGCCGCCAATCTGATGGCGTTTGCCGCCACGCTGAGATAGGCGGTGCGGGAAAAACAAGGTATAATGCCGGGTTAATCTTTAGCGCATTTTTACCTGATCAACCGTGAGCTTTGGGCCTAGCACCTGGCGACAGATGATTTTTACGCAACCTACTTTTTACGTACACTCTCTATGAAACCTGCAAAAGAAATTCGTGTTGGCAACATCATCATGGTTGACAGCAAGCCTATGATCGTTCTGCGCTCCGACGTCAACGGTTCGAGCCGCACGGGCTTCACGTACAAATGGAAGATGAAGAATCTTCTGACCAACACCCCGATGGAAAACGTGTTCCGCGGCGACGACAAGTTCGACGTGGTGGTTCTGGACAAGAAGCCGGTGACCTACTCGTACTTCGCCGATCCGCTGTACGTGTTCATGGACACCGACTACGAGCAATACGAAATCGAAGAAGAAAACCTGGGCGAAGCGCTGAACTACCTGAAAGACGGTATGGAATGCGAAGCCGTGTTCTACGACGGCAAAGCGATCTCGGTTGAACTGCCAACCACCATCGCACGCCAGGTGGTGTACTCGGAACCAGCGGTCAAGGGCAACACTTCGGGCAACGTCCTGAAAGAAGCCAAGATCGAAAACGCCATCGAAGCGCATCGCCACACCGTGCAAGTGCCGCTGTTCGTGAGCCAGGACGACGTCATCGAAATCGACACCCGTACCAACGAATACAAGCGTATCGTTCGCAACTAATCGGTTTTAGTGCTAAAAAAGCACGCCCAGGCATGTTAAACACATGCCGGCGTGCTTTTTTTATTGGAAATTGGTAATTATTTGCTGATTTGTAATAATTTTTGTAGTGTAGGTGGCAACACGCTGATATATTAATGCAACGCAATAAATAGTGCGCATTGGTGATCAGTTCAAACCACTCACGAGGATGGCATGGATCGCAGGGAATTCGTTCGTTTTGGCGTGGCGGCGGGCGCCGCGGCGGGCAGCCACCGGGTGCTGGCGGCGCCGGCCGGTGCGGCGTCCAAGCACGGTCCCGGCGGCATCCTCGATGCCGGCGTCTGGGAGCAGCAGCAGATGATGGAGGCCGGCAAGCTGACCTCGCACTCGCTGACTTCGCAATACCTGGCCCGCATCAAGACCATCGACAAAGCCGGCCCGCGCCTCAACGCCATCATCGAAATCAATCCTGAAGCGCTGAAGATCGCGCTGGAAATGGACCGCGAGCGCAACCTCAAGCGCGTGCGCGGCCCGTTGCACGGTATTCCCGTCCTCCTCAAAGACAACATCGCCACCGGCGACCGCATGAGCACCACCGCCGGTTCGCTGGCGCTGAACGGCGTCCGCGCCGCGCGCGACGCCCACGTCGCCGCCCAGTTGCGCGCGGCCGGCGCCGTCATCATCGGCAAGACCAACCTCAGCGAATGGGCCAATATGCGCTCGCCGCATTCGGTCAGCGGCTGGAGCGGACGCGGCGGCCTGACGCTCAATCCGTATTCGCTGGACCGCAATTGCAGCGGCTCCAGCTCCGGCTCGGGCGCGGCGATTGCCGCCGGCCTGGCGACGCTGGCGGTCGGCACCGAGACCGACGGCTCGATCGTCTCGCCGGCCTCGATCTGCGGCCTGGTCGGCATCAAGCCGACGCTGGGACTGGTCAGCCGCAGCGGCATCATCCCGATCGCCCACTCGCAGGACACGGCCGGCCCGATGGCGCGCAGCGTCGCCGACGCCGCGCTGATGCTGGCCGCGATGACCGGCGTCGACGCCAGGGATCCGATCACGCAGCAAGGCGCCGGCAAGGCCGGCGACTACCGCGCCGCGCTGGAGAAGGGCGGCTTGAAGGGCAAGCGCATCGGCGTGGCGCGCAACTTCTTCGGCACCAACGACGAGCTGGACGCCGTGATCGAAAAAGCGCTGCTGGACCTGAAGGCGCAGGGCGCGATCCTGGTCGACACCGAAGTGCCCAACATCAGCAAATACGGCGACAGCGAAACCGAAGTGCTGCTGTACGAATTCAAGGCCGACCTGGCGGCCTACCTGAAGGACTACGCGCCGCACGCGCCGGTGGCCAACATGGCCGACGTCATCGCCTTCAACCAGAAAAACCAGCAGCAAGAGCTGCCGTACTTCGGCCAGGAATACCTGGAGCGCGCGCACGCCAAGGGCGATCTCGACACCCCGGCCTACCGCGACGCGCTGGCCAACAACCAGCGCTACTCGCGCGCCGAAGGCATCGACCAGGCGCTGCGCGAGCACCAGCTCGACGCCCTGGTGGCGCCGACCGGCGGCCCGGCCTGGCTGACCGACTTCATCAACGGCGACCACTTCGGCGGCAGCTTCTCGTCGCCGGCGGCGGTGGCGGGCTACCCGCACATCACGGTGCCGGCGGGGTATGTGCACGGCCTGCCGGTAGGTTTATCGTTCGTCGGCGCCGCCTACAGCGAAGCCGTGCTGATCCGCATGGCCTACTCCTACGAACAAGCGACGCTACACCGCCGCGCCCCGCAATTCCCCGCCAGCGTCTCCCTCGCCGTCCGCTAAAAAGAGGGTCAAGTCTGACATTCGGACACGAGCACAACTGTAGTAAAGTTGATAAGCTTGAGCCCGTGTCCGAATGTCAGACTTGACCCCATTTCTGAGGAGGAAATGAATGACCAGACCTTTGTTCCGTCTTGCACTGCTGGCGCTGGCCGCCGGCGTGGTTTCACCGGTACTGGCGGCTTCCGCTTTGAAGAGCGATAGCGGCCGCGCGTTCGCCAAGCCGCAGCAGCTGATCGATGTCGGCGGCCGCAAGATGAATTTGCATTGCAGCGGCGAGGGCGCCACCACCGTGTTGTTCGACTCGCCGTCCGGCGACGCGGGCTGGGCGTGGCTCAAGGTGCAGCCGGAAGTGGCCAAGCATACGCGCGCCTGTGTGTTCGACCGCGCCGGCTACGGCTTCAGCGACCCCGCAACGCGTCCTAACACTTCCGAAAATGTGGTCGAGGATCTGCACAAGCTGCTGGACGGCGCCGGCGTCAAGCCGCCGTATATCCTGGTCGGCAACTCGCTCGGCGGCGCCAATGTGCAGGTCTACACCTATCGCTACCCGGACGAGGTCAAGGGCCTGGTGTTGGTCGAAGCGCAGCATGAAGACGAAACCAGCCGCCTCGATAAAGCCACCGATGGCAAGATCAAGCAGATCTACGGCATGGTCGAGCAGCAGAACCAGTACTGCCTGGCCGCCGCCAGCAAAGGCAAGGGCATCGCCGCCGGCAGCCAGCAGCAGAAGAACTGCATCGGCGATCCGTCGACCTTCTTCGGTCCCGCGCTTGGACCGGTGGTGCTGGCGCAGGAGCGCAAGCCGACCTATTGGCGCACCACGGTGGCGGAATGGAACGCGATCAAGGACAGCGACGAACAACTGCGCGCCTTGCGCCGTCCGCTCGGCGACCTGCCGCTGGTGGTGCTGACGCGCGGCGTGAGCCCATACGCGGTGCCGAACCAGCCGCAAAGCGCGCTGAATAAGGCGATGGAGGACGAGAACGTCGCGATCCAGAAGCAGATGGCCGCGCTGTCTACGCGCGGCACGCAGCGCATCGTGGCCGGTGCCGGCCACGGGATTCAGGCCGACAAGCCCGAAGCCGTGACCGAGGCCGTGCTGGAAGTGCTCAAGCAGGTCAAATAGTCACACCCAGTTCGCGCAGGATCTGTTCCTTCATCTCCTGGAATTCGGGACGGGACAGCTTGCGCGGATGCGGATGCGGCACGTCGAACGTCGCCTGTATCCGCGTCGGCCGCGGCGACAGCACCAGGATGCGGTCCGCCATGAACAGCGCTTCCTCCACATCGTGCGTGATCAGGATCACCGTGTGGCGTTCCTCGGAAAGGATGCGCAGCAGCTCGGTGCGCATCTTCAGGTTCATCAACGCGTCCAGCGCGGAGAAGGGCTCGTCCATGTACAGGATCTCCGGCTTGACGACGAAGGCCCGCGCCAGCTCGACCCGTTTCAGCATGCCGCCCGATAGCTCGTGCGGGTAGCTGTTCTCGAAACCTTTTAAGCCCACCATCTCGGCATAGTGATCGGCCAGCGCCGACTTGTCGCCATGGCCGTTGCCGGTCAGGCCGAACATCAGGTTCTGCTGCACCGTCAGCCACGGGAACACCGAGCCATGCTGCGAGATCGCGATGCCCTTGGGGCTAGGCCCGCGCCGCACCGTGCCGTCGATGCGCACCTCGCCCGAGCTGGGCTGCTCGAAGCCGGCGATGATCTTCATCAGCGTCGATTTGCCGCAGCCGGACGGGCCGACGATGGCGACGAATTCGCCATCCTTCACATCCAGGCTGACGCCGCCGACCACCGGCAGTTCCTTGAAGTTTTTCTTGATATCGTTGACGACGATTTTAGCGTCCATAGCGCCACCTTACCGATTTGAGGCCTTCGAGTTTGCGCATCGCCACGTCCAGTATCAGGCCGATGACGCCGATGATGATCATGCCGGCGATGACCAGGTCATAGCGGTTGCCGGCGTTGCGCGAGTCCATGATCAGGTAGCCCAGGCCGGAGCGCAGCGCGATCATCTCGGCCGCCACCACCACCAGCCACGCCACGCCCAGCGCAATGCGCATGCCGACGATAATCTCCGGCAGCACCGCAGGTATGATCACCTGCCGGAACAGCGTGGCTTTGGAAACGCCGAAGTTCTCGGCCGCCCGCAGGTAGCGTCGTTCGATGGTGTGCACGCCGGACGCGGTCTGCACGATCATCGGGAACACGGCGGCGATAAAAATCAGGAAGATCGGCGATAGGTTGCCTACGCCGAACCACAGGATCGCCAGCGGTATCCACGCGATCGGCGAGATCGGCCGCAGGATCTGGAAGATAGGATTGAGTGTGATGTAGGCGCCGTCCACGCGCCCCATCCACAGGCCCAGCGGAATCGCCATCGCCGCCGCCAGCCCGAAGCCGGTGCCGACGCGGAACAGCGAGGCGCCGATATGTTCCCACAACGTGCCGTCTTCGGCCAGTTCCAGGGTGCCGGTCACCACTTGCAGCGGCGTCGGGAAGATCACGCTCTCGGTCTGCACCACGACGATCCACCACAAGGCGATCAGCGCGGCCAGCACCGCCAGCGGAGGCAGGATTTTCTTGAGTTTTTCCATAACGTCCAATCAGGTTGAGAACATATGCGGCGCGCGCGCCCAGGCACGCAGGGCGCGCCACTTCAGGCGCGGCCAGCCGGCGCTTGGCATGGCGTCGACCACCACCCGCATTTGCCCGCTGGCGTGCGCGGTGCAGGCGAAGTCGTTGACGGAGACGGTTTCGAACGGCAGCCGGAAACTCTGGCCCGGCATGATCAGCACCGGCCCGAAAATCTGCGGCACGCTGTCCTTGTTGCGCAGCAGGAGCACGTCGTTCGCGCCCTGCGTCAGATGGATTTCGGAAGGCAGGATTTCCACCTTGTCGCCGGCCATGCGGCGTGCCCAGGTGCCGTTGGGGATTTCAAACAGCTCGTCGCGCGAGGGTAGGGAGACCGGCGCCAGCGCGGCCCACGCGCACACCGCCGCAAGGCCGGCTGCGGCAAGACCCAGCACGATGACGGCCGGTTTGCGTGGACGCTGCGTACTCAATTCTTCAACAGCAGCGTGGCGTCGTGCACCACGTCGGCGGCGGTGCGTCCGAACGGCAGCAACGCGCGCAAGCTTCCCTTGCGATCGACGAAGTACAGGTACGAGGAATGGCCGACGATGTAATCGGTCTTGCTACCGTCGATCATCTTCTTGGTGGCGGTGATGCCGTAGTCCTGGCGCACGCGCGCCATCTGCTGCGGCGTGCCGGTGGCGCCGATGAAGGTTGGATCGAAAGCGCGCAGATAGTTCCGCATGCGCTCGGGCGTGTCGCGTTCGGGATCGACGGTGACGTAGATGACCTGTAGCTGGCTGGCCTGGGCGCCCATCTGCCGGCGCGCCTCCGCCAGCATCCCCAAGGACACCGGGCACACATCCACGCACGAGGTGTAGCCGAATTCCAGCAGCACCAGCTTGCCCCGGTACTGGCTTAGTTTCAGTTCCTTGCCGTCCGAGCCGCGCACCGCGAAGTCGGGCGCCATGCGCGGCGGGTCGAACACGCCGGCTTTCAGCTTCAGGGTGTCGGCAGCTTGCGCGCCGAACGCGATCGACATCGCCAGTAACGCTATCCTCAACTTGCTCATATGTTGATGGTCACCGGTTTGATG
This sequence comes from Duganella sp. GW822-FHT06D06, assembly GCF_058799615.1. NCBI lineage: Bacteria > Pseudomonadati > Pseudomonadota > Betaproteobacteria > Burkholderiales > Oxalobacteraceae > Duganella > Duganella sp. GW822-FHT06D06. The sequence goes on along the minus strand of NZ_JBXALQ010000002.1, from coordinate 73,113 downwards.
GCCTTGACGAAGCTCTCGTCAACATAGGATTCGTAGGCGATGGGACGCTTGATGGTGCCGGCTTCGATCGACAGCTGCATCAATTCGTCGAACTCGGCGCGTATCATGCGCAGGTCGCCGTAGGTCACCCGGTCGGCCGGGTTCTGCATCACGAAGCGCAGGATGTTCGGGTCCTGGTTGAAGTACTTGCGGCCGGCGGCGATGGTGATCGCCTTCTCGCGGCTGACCGGCGTGGAATCGAGCCAGCTGCCGGCGGCCTGCACGTAGTTGACCAGCTCCTGCACCAGCGGGCGATTTTCCTTGATCAGTTCTTCGCGCACCGTCAGCACGCAGCAGATGTAGTTGCGCCACTCGTCGCGCGTCATCGCCAGCGGACGGGCGTAGCCTGCACGCTGCGCGGCGGCGCCGAAAGGCTCGCCGGTGCAGTAGCCGTCCACCGCCTTGGCGTACAGCGCGGCCGGCATGTCCGGTGGCGCCATCTCGACGATCTCGATATCTTTCGGCGTCATCTTCTCGCGCGCCAGCATTTTGCGCAGGAACAGGAAGTCCACCGCGAAGCGGCTTGGTATGGCGATGCGCTTGCCGCGCAGGTCGGAAAATTTTTTATGCGTAGAGTCGGTGCGCACCATGATGACGGCGCCCGAACGGTGACCCAGCGAGACGATCTTGACCGGGATGCGCTTGTCGGCAAGGTCCATCACCAATGGCGCCAGCATGTAGGCGGCCTGGATGCGGCCTGTCATCAGCGATTCCTTGACCTCGGGCCAGCCGTTGTATTTGCTGTACTCGAAGCCGCGCGGCAGGGCGCCCGGTTTGCCCGCATCGGCGGCCTTCGCCATGCAGGCCACCGGCAGCGTCAGATTGCAGGTGACGGGCAAGCCTCCGACCTGGATGGGGGCATCGGCCGCGCGCGCGCTGGACGGCAGAATCAGTGGCAGCGCAGGTGCGGCGGCGGACAGCAGGCCGCCCAGCAGCCGGCGGCGCAGCGGTGAATCGGGGGAGGGATCGTCTCTGGTATCCATGGCGCTTGGCCGCATAGTATTTTGCTGTAATTGTACTACAGCCCTTTATGGACCAGCACCGGATCTGCGCGATACACATCCGGCGCGATACGCTTCAGGTTCTCGACCTTCGGCAGGTCGTTGAAGGCGATGTACGGATGGCTGGGGTGCAGTGTCAGGAAGTTCTGGTGATAGGTCTCGGCTGGGTAGAAGGCCTTATCCATTTCGATCCTGGTCGCCAGCGGTTTCCTGAACACGCGCGACGCATCCAGTTGGGCGATGTACCTTTCCGCCACGCTGCGCTGCGCCGGCGTTTGCGGGAAGATCGCCGAACGGTATTGGGTGCCGCTGTCCGGCCCCTGGCGATTGAGCTCCGTTGGATTGTGCGCCACCGAGAAGAAGATCTGCAGCAGCTTGCCGTAGCTGATCTGCGCCGGGTCGTAGGTGATCTTCACGCTTTCCGCATGGCCGGTGTCGCCGCCGCTGACGGCGTCGTAGTTGGCGCTGCGGCTGTCGCCGCCGGCATAGCCTGAGACGGCGTTGCTGACGCCTTTCACATGCTGGAACACGCCCTGCATGCCCCAGAAGCAGCCGCCGGCAAAGATCGCGATGGCCGTGTGCCCGGCGCCGGCAGGTTCATCGACCGCCGGCGGTGCGATCGCCACCGCCACTTCCGCCGATTCCGCCGGCTGCTGCCACAGCGCCACGCCGAAGATGGCCGCGCCGACCAGCGCCGCAGGGCCGCCCCAATTTTTCAGGATACTGTTCATAATGTGCTCTCCGTTTCAACCAAAAACAACATGGTGCTTAACCTCAGTCAAGCCGCGCCGGGCGTGAAAGTCAGCGCCAGGCCATCGATGCAGTAACGCAGGCCGGTTGGTTCCGGGCCGTCGTCGAACACGTCGCCCAGATGCCCGCCGCAGCGGCGGCACTGCACCTCCGCGCCACGGAAACCCAGCGACGTCGTGCGGCTGGTGTGGACGCCGCGTTCCAGCGGCTTCCAGAAACTGGGCCAGCCGGTGCCGCTATCGAATTTTGTCGCGGACGAGAACAAAGGATTCTGGCAACCTGCACAGAAGAATTTACCGGCGCGATGCTCCTTGTAGAGCGGGCTGCTGAACGGCCGTTCCGTGCCGCCGCGCCGCAGAATCTCGTATTGCGCGGGCGAGAGCAGGGCGCGCCATTCGGCGTCTGTGTGGGTTACTTCCCAGGTCGGAGCCGGCGCGGCATGGGCGGCGCGCCATCTTAGAACTGCGGCGCCTGTCATCAGGGCGGCGCCGCTAGTCAGGAGAAAATTGCGTCTGGACGTCATAAGTACTCCATAAAGTGGAATGTCGATGCAGCCATTGTGGCCGGGAAGGGCTGGCGAAATCCTCACGTAAACTTCAATTAAATGTGATACTTTCCAAGGCAGGAATCCCGCACAATGGCGGCACCCAGACTTCTACCCGGCCCGACTGACTATGGATTTACCAAAACGCGTCCTGATCGTTGAGGATGATATGCCCATCGCCGACTTGCTGCGACTGCATTTGCAGGACGAGGGCTATCAGGTCACCCATTGCGCCGATGGCAACCAGGGCCTGGCACAGCTGCGCACCGGCGGCTGGGACGCGCTGATCCTCGACCTGATGTTGCCCGGCGTGGATGGCCTGGAGATCTGCCGCCAGGCGCGGGCGATGGCGACCTACACGCCCATCATCATCACCAGCGCCCGCTCCAGCGAAGTGCACCGCATCCTCGGCCTGGAGCTGGGCGCGGACGATTACCTGGTCAAGCCGTTCTCGGTGCTGGAGCTGGTGGCCCGCGTCAAGGCGCTGCTGCGCCGTGCCGACGCCATGGCCCGCAACCAGCGCAACGAGTCCGGCGCGCTGGAGCTGAACGGCGTGCGTCTCGATCCATTGACCCGGCAAGCCCAGGTCGAAGGCCGCCAGTTGGATCTGACGCCGCGTGAATTCGACCTGCTGTACTTCTTCGTCAAGCACCCCGAAAAAGTATTCTCGCGACTGGACCTGCTCAACCAGGTGTGGGGCTACCAGCACGACGGCTACGAGCATACGGTCAACACCCACATCAACCGCCTGCGCGCCAAGATCGAAGCCGATCCCGCCGAGCCGGCCCGCATCCTGACCGTATGGGGCAAGGGCTACCGCTTTGCCAACGGCGGGCCTGCGGAATGAATCTGAGCCTGTCTCAGCGGCTGTCGCTGGTGTTCTCGGTGCTGTTGCTGGCGTGCTGCGGCGCCTCCGCGTGGTTGCAGATCCGCGCCAACATCATGCATGAAAAGGAAGTGGTGCAGGGCCTGTCGCGCGGACTGGCGCGCAGTATCGCGCTCGACGCGCAGCTGATGCATGCGAACGGCGATCCCGCGCCAGCGCCCGGCGCGCAGGCCAGTGTGGGGCTCGGTCCCGAAACGGTGCGCCGCCTGTTCGGCCAGCTGATGGTGGTCAATCCCAATGTCGAGGTCTACCTGCTGGACATGGACGGGCGCATCGTCGGCCACGCCGCGCCGGCCGGCCATCTGAAGCGCGACCATGTGAACCTTGAACCGATCCGTCGCTTGCTGGACAACCAGCCCTTGCCGATCCAGGGCGACGACCCGCGCAGCGCCAGCGGCCGCAAGGTGTTCAGCGCGGCCGTACTGCGCATGGACGAGCGCAAGGTCGGCTACATCTACGTCATCCTGCAAAGCGAGGAGCACGACCGGCTTGCCGCGCGCGCCACCGCCAGCTCGGTGCTGCGCACAACCTTGTGGTCGATGGCGATCGTGGCCTTGCTAGGACTGTTGGCCGGCCTGGTTGCCTTCCGCCTGATCACGCGGCCATTGCATCGCCTGACCGCGACCATGCGCCAGCTGGACACCAAGGCCGAGCAGCTGGTGCTGCCGCCGCCCAATGCCGGCGGGCCGCGCGACGAGATCGCGATCTTGGAGCGTACTTACGGCGAAATGGCGGAGCGCATCAACGAGCAATGGCAGACCATGCGCCAGCTGGACCACGAGCGCCGCGAAGTGGTGGCGAACATCTCGCATGACCTGCGCACGCCGCTTGGTTCGCTGCATGGTTACCTGGAGACCTTGTCGCTGAAGGACGAAACGCTGGACGCGGCTGGCCGCCAACACTACCTTGGCATCGCGCTGGCGCAGAGCCGCAAGGTGGGGCGTCTGGCGCAGGCCTTGTTCGAGCTGGCGCGCCTGGAGCATGGTGCGGTGGCGCCGGAGATCGAAGCCTTTTCGCTCAGCGATCTGATACAGGACGTGTTCCAGAAATTCGAACTGCGCGCCGTGGAAAAGCAGCTGCACCTGAACGCCGTGCTGCCGCATCCGGCGCCGATGGTGCGCGCGGACCTGGGCATGATCGAGCGGGTGCTGACCAACCTGTTCGACAACGCGATCCGCCATACGCCGCCAGGCGGCACGGTCGAAATCACGGTGGCGCCGGATGCGTCAGGTCAGGCCCGCATCACCGTCGGCGATACCGGCCCTGGCATTCCAGCGGAGATGGAGGATGTGCTGTTCCGCCGCCCATTCGCGCTGCGCGGCGAGCACAGGGAAGGGGGCTTGGGCCTGCTGATCGTCAGCCGCATCCTGCAACTGCACGACAGCAGCATCGAATTGGTCCGCCTGCCGCAGAGCGGGGCCTTGTTCCGCTTTACGCTGGCAATGGCTTAAGCTGACTGCAACGGCGCGCGCCAGCTGTTCAGATAATGCTGTGGCGTCTTGCCGAGTATGCGGCGGAACATCGCGCTGAATGCGCTCGGACTGGCATAGCCCAGCGCCGCCGCGATCTCGCCCACACCGTCGCCGCGCGCCAAGCGGCCGAACGCCTCGGCCAGATGCACCTGCTGCACCCACTGACGGTAATGCAGACCGGTCTCCTTGGGGAACAAGCGTATCAAAGTACGCGCGCTGGCGCCGGCTTCGGCGGCCCAGTCCTCGATGGTGCGCGGGCTGCCCGGGTCGTCCACGATGGCTTCGCAGACGGCCAGCAGGCGCCGGTCGCGCGGCCAGGGGATCGCGATCGGCACCGTCTCCGCCGCCGCCAGTTCGGACAGGATCAGCATCGCCAGATGTTCGCCGCGGCCGGGTAGCGGATATTCGATCGGCTCATCCAGCAGCGACAGTATCAGCTCGCGCAGCAGCGGGCTGACTTCGATCACGCGGCAGGCATCGCCGAAAGCCTGCGCGGTTGCGGCCTCGATGTAGATGGTCCGCATCGTCACGCGGCTCAGAGAAGTCCATTGATGCACCACGCCGGGCGGGATGAACAGCGCGCGGCGCGGCGGCAGTATCCAGACGCCGAAGGCGGTCTTCACCTTCATCAGTCCTTCGGTGGCATATAGCAGCTGCGCGCGTTCGTGGCTGTGCGGGGCTGCCGATACACCGTGCACCGCGTCGCGCGCCATTGCCGTGACCACGCGTGGCACGCGCTGATAATCGCGATGGTCGCCGCTGCGTTGGAGAGCTTTCATTGTCACTTATTCGACGAAAAATGGAATAGATCGGGTTTTCGACCATATTACACTGGCTGCCATGAATACATCCACACTTGCTCCCGCCAGTCGCCCGCACGGCGACACCGTTATCTCCATCCTCGGCGCCGTCGCCCTGGTCCATCTGCTGAACGACCTGACGCAGGCGATGCTGCCGTCGATCTACCCGATGCTGAAGGTGCAGTTCGGCCTGACGTTCACACAGGTCGGCCTGATCACCCTGGTCTTCCAGTGCACCGCCTCCTTGTTGCAACCATGGATAGGGCTGTACACCGACCGTCGCCCGATGCCATTTCTGCTGCCGCTGGGGATGGTCGCCACGCTGATCGGCGTGCTGATGATGTCCATCGCCGGCAGCTTCCCGGCTTTGCTGGTGGCCGCCGCGCTGATCGGCGTCGGTTCCTCGACCTTCCACCCGGAGGCTTCGCGCGTGGCGCGCATCGCCTCGGGTGGGCGGTTCGGCTTTGCGCAATCGCTGTTCCAGGTGGGCGGCAATGTCGGCTCGGCGCTTGGGCCCTTGCTGGCCGCAGCCATCATCATCGGCCGGGGGCAGGGCAATATCGCCTGGTTCGCGTTGCTGGTGATGGTGGCGATTGCGGTGCTGGTGTGTGTCGGCCGCTGGCATAGCGCGCACCTGGCCGGGCTGCCGCGCAAAGCCGTCTCGCATGCCGTATCGCCCTTATCTAAAGCCCGCGTGTATGGCGCACTGACGGTGCTGGCGCTGCTGGTCTTCTCCAAGTACATCTACATGTCCAGCTTGAGCAGCTACTACACCTTCTACCTGATCGATAAATTCGGCCTGTCGGTATCGTCGGCGCAGTTGTACCTGTTCCTGTTTTTGGCGGCGGTGGCGGCGGGCACCTTCATGGGTGGGCCGATCGGCGACCGCATCGGCCGCAAGCGCGTGATCTGGATCTCCATCCTCGGCGCGGCGCCGTTCACGCTGATACTGCCTTATGTCGATCTGTTCTGGACGGCCGTGCTGTCGGTGGTGATCGGCTTCGTGATCTCGTCGGCGTTTTCCGCCATCGTGGTGTTCGCGCAGGAGCTCATGCCGGGCAAGGTCGGCATGATTGCGGGGATCTTCTTTGGATTGATGTTTGGCGTGAGCGGCATCGGCGCCGCCGCCATGGGGCATATCGCCGACGTAGCCGGCATCGCCCATGTGTACAAACTGTGTTCGTTCCTGCCGTTGCTGGGCATCCTGACGGTGCTGCTGCCGCATATCGAGCAGCCGCACCGCTAAACGAATCAGGACTCGATGAAGCGCATCTTGAAGTTGCGGCCTTTGATGGCGCCGAAGTCGCCGCCCAGCGGGTTGTTCTTGCTGAGGCGCTCGAAGGCATCGTAGGCCACGCGGCGGTCGATCGCCACGTAGGTCTGGAACTCGAACACGTTGATCTTGCCGACTTGTTCTTTCGAGAGGCCGGCGTCGCCGGTCAGTGCGCCCAGCAGGTCGCCCGGACGCAGCTTGTCCTTTTTGCCGCCGGAGATCACCAGCGTCATCATCGGTGCCGGATCGACGCCGTATTCGTTGTCGTCCAGCGATTTCAGGTCGAACCATTCGACCGGCGCCTTCTGGTATTCCTCGATCAGCTTGACCCACTTCTTCTCGTTCGGCGCACACAGCGACAAGGCCAGGCCTTGTTCGGCGCCACGGCCGGTGCGGCCGATACGGTGGATGTGCACCTCGGTGTCCTTCGACACGTCGACGTTGATCACCGCTTCCAGGTTAGGGATGTCCAGGCCGCGCGCGGCGACGTCGGTGGCCACCAGCACGGAGCAGCTGCGGTTGGAGAACAGCACCAGGATCTCGTCGCGCTCCTTCTGTTCCAGTTCGCCGTACAGCGCCATGGCGGAGAAGCCCTTCGCCTGCAGCTCTTCCACCAGCTCGCGGCACTGCACCTTGGTGTTGCAGAAGGCGATGGCCGACACCGGCTTGTAGTGGCCCAGCAGGCGCGCCACGGCGGAGGTGCGCTCGTCGAAGCCGATCTCGAAGAACAGCTGTTCGATCTGGCTGTTGTCGTGCTGCGCTTCGACCGTTACTTCGACCGGATCGGCCAGGAAGGAATCGGTGGCGCGGCGGATGTCGTCCGGGTAGGTGGCCGAGAACAGCAAGGTCTGGCGACGTTTCGGGCAGGCGCTGACGATGCCGGCGATTTCGTCATAGAAGCCCATGTCGGTCATGCGGTCCGCTTCATCCAGCACCAGCGTTTCCACTTTCGACAGATCCAGCGTGGCGCGGCCCAGGTGGTCGCGCACGCGGCCCGGCGTGCCGACCACGATGTGGGCGCCATGCTCCAGCGAGGCGATCTGCGGACGCATCGGCGAACCGCCGGTCAGCACCAGCACCTTGACGTTGCCGGTGGCGCGCGCCAGGCGGCGCAGCTCATTGGCCACCTGGTCGGCCAGTTCGCGGGTAGGGCACAGCACCAGCGCCTGCACGGCGAACCAGGCTGGATTGAGCTTGGCCAGGATGCCGATGCCGAAGGCGGCGGTCTTGCCGCTGCCGGTCTTGGCCTGGGCGATCAGGTCGCGGCCTGCCAGCACCGACGGCAGGCTTTGCGCCTGGATCGTCGTCATCTCCTTGTAGCCGAGCGAATCGAGATTGTCCAGGAGGGCGGTGGTCAGCGGCAGGCTGGAAAACGCGGTGGAGGCGGTGGATGTCATGGTGTCAGACCTGTTCAAAAAGGACGTGGTCACAGTCTAACAGGCTCGCTGACGCTGTGATATCGGGTTGGTATTAGTTTGGCGCCCACACCGGCAAGCCGGTCAGGTCCAGGTTTTCGTCGCGCACCCAGACCGGCAGACCGGAGTTGTCGGTGGCTTCGAGCAGTTCGAGCTGCACCTGCTTGAGCGTGGGTCGCTTGCCGCGTGGCGCCGGATGGCGCTTCGCTTCCGGTTCGAGCGGCGCGGCCGGGCTGAAGCCGGGCAGGTCGAACGTGGCGTTATCTTTTTTATCTCTCATTCTTAAATCTCGTGCCCACGGCACTGGTGAAAATGCGCCGCTCAAAACAAAAGCCCGGCTGCAGCAGTCGGGCTCAGTAAGTAAGTCGCGGATTGTAACACAGAGGTGCCGTCTCCAGCACATCCGCGGCATCAACTCATCGGAAGCTCAGCGCCCCGGTCAGGTCGCCCGGCGGCAGCGCGTTGCGGGCCGCGAAGGCGTCGTTGCGCAGCTTCAGGCCTTCCAGCAGCGGCAGGCCGTGCAGACGGGTGATGAAGCGCATGATCGACGTGGTGTCGTAGAAGCTGTGATCGACCTGGCCTTTTTTCGCGTACGGCGAGACCACGATGGCCGGAATGCGCGAGCCGGGGCCCCAGCGGTCGCCCTTTGGGGGCGCCACGTGATCCCACCAGCCGCCGTTTTCGTCGAAGGTGATCACGACGACCATGTCCTTCCACTGCGGGGACTTCTTCAGGTGCTCGATCACGTTGGCGATGTGGGCATCGCCCGACTCGATGTCCGAATAGCCGGCGTGCAGGTTCAGGTTCCCCTGCGGCTTGTAGAAGGTCACCGCAGGCAGCTTGCCGGCGATGGCGTCGGCGATGAATTTGTTCGAGATCGGGCTGTCGCCCAGGCCACCGTCGCGCAGGTGTTCCGCGCGCGCGGCGGTGCCGGGCGCGAACTGCTTGAAGTAGTTGAACGGCTGGTGGTGGTACTGGAAGTTAGGTTTTTCGCCGCCGCCGCGCGCGTCGAGCGCCGCCTGCCACGCGCCGCCGTACCACGCCCAGCTGACCTTCTTGGCCGACAGCAGGTCGCCGATGGTGTCGTAGGATTGCGGTGGCAGGGTGCCGGCGTCCTTGGGATCGGCCAGCAGCGGATCGCCGTCGAAGGCCGGGCGGATGTAGCTTGGCTGGTAGGGCGGGGCCATGGTGTTGACCGCGTAGCCGTCCGGCGTGATGGCGCCGTTGTTGGCGTAGATAGGATGGCCGTCCATCGCCGAGGCGGGGCTTTCCTTGGTCACGGACAGACGCATGCCGGTCGGGCCGTCGTCGAGTACCGCGATCTTCTTCTTGGCTGCGGTGTCCTTGGCGTTGAAGTATTCGGGCGTGCGGCCGGAGATCAGGAACTGGTGGTTCAGGTAGGAGCCGCCGAAGGCCGCCATGAAGAAGTTATCGCACAGGGTGTACTGTTCGGCGATCTTCCACAGGCCGAGGTTTTTGCTGGTCTCGCCGTAGTAGCCCATGACCATGCCGCCGGTGTTGCCCCAGGCCGCGAAGCCGTCGTTCTTGCCGTCGTTGATCTGCATCTGGTTCTGGTAGAACAGGTGCCACAGGTCGCGCGTGATCACGGCTTCCGGCAGTGGTTTGCCTTGGATGTCGACCAGTTTGAACGGGCCGTTCGGCAGGTTCTTGACGTCGTCTTCCTTCAGCACGTATTTTTTGCCGCCGATGTCCTGGGTGTTCGGCACCATGCCGCCCCAGACTTTCGGCAGCGTGGGCAGCACGGAGCCGTCGAAGTCGCGCTGCTGGCAGGCCGCTGCGCTGGCGGCCGACAACGGCGCGGCGGTGCCGGGGAAGTTGGCGAACAGGTTATTGAAGCTGCGGTTTTCCAGGTAGATCACGACCACGTTCTTGATGTGCGCTTGCAGCTTGGCGTCCAGCGAGCCTTTGACGGCGGCCGGCTTGGCGGTGGCGGCTTCGCTCAGGGACGGCAGCGAGGCGGCCATGCCGGTAGCGGCGGCGGCCTGGAAGATGCGGCGGCGCGATGGACTGGCGGGAGCATCCTGCTCCTGTTGGGCTGAAACCTGAACTTGATCCTTCACACGCGTCTCCCTGGGTAAGCAAAAAGAGCAATTGTGACAGTTTTATGACGGCTTGTGTATGGAGGGCTTTGCGATCACGTAAGAGCGTGATCTTGCCCAGCCCATGCCAACGATCGCGGCGATGATGAGGAAGATGGGCCAAAGATACAGGCTCGTTACATTTCCAAAACGGCTGATGCTATAAGAAACGAATAGCACTGAAGACAAGCAAAGCTGTGAAACAATGTACTTGGCCAGAGCGCTATTATTGGGGGCAAACGTCAAAAAGGCGAGGGCCGTCACCATCAGGGCATAGTTTGCTGTCACCGAGTGCCAGGCAACTTCAGACACGGCACGAATTCCGTTTGGTAGCGCGCTATTTTGAATCGGCTCATTCAACTGCGGTCCCCCAACAAATACATGCATGCCCAACATTGCGAAGCATGAAATAGCGGCGGCAAGATACCAGTAATTTACTTTTTTCATCTTTATTCCTTAGTTAACAAAAAATGGCAAGGTCTCACGGTGAGAGAAATCGATTCCGCGTTCGAACTCGGGCGGACATGGACTTCAGCATCTCCACCAGGCCTCGATAAGCGCGGTCGAAGTAAGGCAGCTCTGGCGCCATCGCATGCAGATAGCCAGCCGCCAGCCGTCGCTGCTGTGCGCTCATGGCGGGCTGGCTCGGGTGTTGCCCGAAGTCGTATTCGGCGTCGCGAAACGGACTTGCCTGCCAGGCCAGGGTGTCGGCCAGGACCGGCAGCAAGTGCTCGCGGAAATCCTGCGGCGTCAGCGTCGGCGCAATCAAGCCCAGCTCACGGTAGGCCTGCTGCAGGGCGATGACGTCGCAAGGTTGCCGCAACATCGCGCTCCAGGCGGTGCTGATGGAGGCGCAGAAGTCTTCGCCAAATTGCTTGGTGCAGCCAAAATCCAGGCACCCAAGCTGGCGTTCCGCCATGAACAGGTAGTTGCCGGGGTGCGGGTCGGCCTGCAGGCGGCGCAGTTCGAACATACTGTAAAGAAAGGTGTCAAATAGCAGCTGGCCGTAATGGTCGCGCTCGGCTTGAGAGGGGTGGTTCGCCAACCACTCGTTCAGATGCAAGCCCGACAGGCGCTGCATTGTCAGCACGCGCTTGCTACTGAGCTGCGGAAAGGTCTGCGGGACGACCACGTCCGGCCACGAATCGAATGCTTGTGCGAACCAGCTCATCTGCTCGGCCTCATGCAGATAATCAAGCTCTTCGGCCAGCTTCAGCTCGATATCGGCTAGCACGCGCTCGATGATGGCTGTCTTGGGCAGGTTGTCCGAGCCATGTCCCAACGTTTGAAAGAGCGCACCCAGCATCGACAAATCGCTGGCGATGGAGACGGCCATGCCCGGATATTGCAGCTTCACAGCAACGTTTTCGCCGCTTGCCAGCGTCGCGCCATGGACCTGGCCAAGGCTGGCGGCTGCGAAGGCTGCTGGCTCGAACTGCGCAAACAACTCGTCTGGTCCCCTGCCGAACTCCTGGCGCAGCAACTTGATAACCAGGGCACGGTTCAGCGGTGTGACCTGATAATGTGCGCGGGCCAACTCCTGCCGCATGCCATCGGGCAGCAGGCCCAGCTCCATGCTCAGAAGTTGCGAGGCCTTCAACGCGGTTCCCTTCAGCTGGTTCAGCGCATCGAAGAAGATGCGGCCCAGCCTGGCCTCGTGAGCGAGGCGTGCCTGCTCGGCCTGTTCTTCGGAGCGCGTTAGCGCCAACGCGCGGTGGCCCAAATGCGCGGCGCCGGCACGGGCCACCGCCAGCCCGGCGATCGCGCCTCGCGCCAACCGGCGTTTGGGTGGGTTGTTAGCGGACATGATCGACCTGTGGCGGCAACAAGGAATTTTGGCGGCCCGTGGGCAGTGGGCGTGGCGCCAGCTTGCTCATAGCCGCCCCCAAACCTGCCTAAGGCCAATTAAATGCACGAGACCGTAGGCGCCGCAAATCGCCGAACTCCAGAGCGCGAAAGGCGACATCTGCGACGGCGCCAGCAGCCACAGCGGTAGCAGGGCCAAGCCACGCAACAGGTAGATGCTGGTGATCAGGATCAGGGCCTCTTTGATCCACGGCAAGCCGGACACCATGGCGCAACCGGCGCCGGCGAGCGCGTAGGCCTGCCAGAGCAGCAACATCAAGCTGATGCCTGAAGTGAGCAATGCCGGGTAGAGTTGGCCCGCCTCGGCCATGCGCGCCATCGCCTCGCCGGCGCCGAAAAAACGGTACCAGGGGCCACCGCCCACGATGATGGCGAGGTGGAGCAAGGCCGCCAGGCCGCTCAGAGCGGCGCCCAAAACGAGCCAGGGATTGATGGTCAGTGCGGTGTTGTTCATGGCGCCGCCCTCATCGGGGTGCTTTGCCGAGGCCGGCGCGCGCGAGCTTGAGCAAGTCGAGTAGGCTATTGCCATCGCGCAGCAGCCGTGTCAACTGGCTGCGCAACAAGAATCCACCCAGATCCAGCGCCTTGTTGATCACACCGCTTTGCAAGGCCAGCACAAGCAGACCCAAGCTTAGGTCGACCATTTGCGTGGTGTTGGCGAATTCCTCGGAGTCGTCTCGCAGCCAATAGGTGGTGACGGCGTGGACGGCATCTGCCAGCAGCGCTGCCAGGCTGGGTTTGAAGCCGCAGATTGCAATTTCACCTTTATTTTCGGCCTGCTCCAACATTTCGGCAAAGCCTTGCTTGAGCAGCGCCTTGCCCGGCAAATCGTCGCCCATCAGCATCAAAGGCGCCCCCGACACCAGCTTGTGGGCCAAGGCCACGAACTCCCGGTCGGCAAGAAACTGCTCCAGTTGCGCATCGATCAACAACTGCATGCGCTCCTGAAGCGTGAAAGTGTTCAAGCCATCGGTTTTGGCGATTTGCGCAAAGGCATCCTCCGCAGCCTGCTCGAAGTAGGCGAGTACCAACTTCTCCTTGGTCGGAAAGTACTTGTAGATCGTCGCATCGCCCAGTCCAGCCGCGCGCGCGATCTGCTTCATCGTCGTGCTCTCGAAGCCCTGGCTAGGCATCAGATCAACCGCCACCTGGATGAGCTGACGACGATTCTTCTCGGATTGTGATTTTGAAATTCGCATTTTGAGTACCAGCTATTGTTTTTATTATTATTTCTCACATCTATTGGATAGTCAATATGTTTAAATGGGTATTTCTGGCTGCCGGCAGCCTCGGAGGCCCATGGGGCATTCTTGAGGCTGGTGACAGCGACTGGGAAGAAGTTGGCGCACGGCCAAGGCGAGGACCGCTGACCGCCTGCATTGGAGCAGGGGTGAGCATGGCGATTGAGCGAGGAGGGGGAGCGGCTGACAGGAGCGGGGAGCGGCTATTTGCAACTGATCTTAATAGACTTCTGGCCCGCATGTTCTCCTGGGGCGATTTGTACGGTGCATGATTTCGTCCGGTCATCCAGGCGCTTCGACAGGCTCACCTGATCATATTCGCCATAGCGGCATTCCATCCATTTGCCGGAAGGGAAGCCGCCGCCTTCCAGGTTGTATGTCGTTGACCAGTCCTTCTCTCCCTTCTTCCAGTTGGAGTCGCCCATGAGCGTTTCCCGCTGCTCCGGTGGCCCGGCAGTTGCCCCTGCTGAGGAAAGAAAAAGCGGGGAGGCGACGTAAGGTGTCCAGCCGGAAGGCGTGTCCACCAAATGTAACGAAGCCTGGGCTACTTCCTTGGGACAGTCGATTTTCTGCTCCGCCGATAAGGCCGGCAGATGGGGCAAAACTGTCACAACCCAAATAATCATTCCTGCTTGACGCATCGTCGCTCACCTATTCGATCACCGAGAATGCGTCGGCATTGTCAGTGGGATTAAAATACGAGCCGTCGGGATTGTGGCGGTTCTTGCGGATGAAACGGATGGAGATGTCCTTGGTTTGAAATGGACGAGTGCTAGCCCATCTTGTAGCTAAGCCAAGGAGTGATTTTTGTTTCTGCTCAACTACGAATGTCGAGCGGCATGGCGGCGATCCAACCGGAAAAGCAAAAAAGCCGTTGAATCTTTAGGATTCAACGGCTTCTGCCTGAATTTGGTTGCGGGGACAGGATTTGAACCTGTGACCTTCGGGTTATGAGCCCGACGAGCTGCCAGACTGCTCCACCCCGCGTCTGAGGCCCGAATTATACATAGACCTTTTGTATTCCGCAAGGGTCAAAATAAGAGCTGCTTATATTTCTCTGGATTTTTTAAGTGTGGCTTATGTTTATTGCATCATTACGGGAGCTTGTCGATGTCTGCGTGAGTTCCGCAATCCCTGAAGTACGCACAGCCGTCTTCAAAGGTGAAGCTCGCCTTGTAGGCGTCGTTGCTAGTGAGGTGGGCTGTGTAGACGTTGACTTTTTTCGTCGGGTCCAGTGCCGAGCTAACTTGCTTGTTGGTAAGGGTATGCAGGTGCAGTTTGGCTGGTGGGTTATCAATGTCTATCAAAATCATGTCACCGAGAGCGCGCCTTGCCTCTTTCTTGATGTCCGGTTTAAGCCGCTGAAAACTGTTTCTAAACCGAGGTAGGTCACAGTTGAGCGTTCGGATAAGTCTCTCCGAACTCATCTCTCGGACTCAATCCGGTCCAATACCTGATTTACTTCCTCTGCCGTGCTTGCTACATACCCGGGTTTGCGGGGAGAGAACGGTATGTCGTGCTCGCCAAGTTCCCATTGCAGATTGGTGGCGGAGGCATAGGCGGCTCTCGCAGCTTCCCTGGGGAGGGGCAAGACAGCTCGTTTGTAGATTTCTCGGATAACTTGCTTGGCTAGTGCTAGTGCATCGTCGATTTTGAAGTCGAGGTCGAGAGCATCTTCGGCTTCACCGGAGTGGATGCGCGACAGCGTGGCGTCAAAATACTCCTGCATTTGACTTAACTGTCTCGACAACTCTGCGAAATTATCGGACTTTGTCTCCTGAAGTTGCTCCAGGAGGCTGCGTATCGTTTGAAGGATCTCAACTGTTTGCATGAGTGGCCCCGCTTTCTTGGGGAAAGTCTGCTCTGGATGTTAAACAGAGTCAAACGCCACTCAATACAAGTCTGATCTGCCGCAAGGCGGTGTTACGCGGCGGCCAGGCGCCACAGCGACGTCACCTCGGCGGCGCGGGCGGCGTGCAGCGGATCGGTGGCGTCGGCGGCGCGCGGGTGGGTAGGGCGCACGTCGTGGCGGTCGATGACTTTCAGGCCGGCGGCGGCAATCCATTCCATCAGGTCCGCGCGCGGACGCAGGCCCAGGTGCTCGGCCAGGTCCGACAGGATCAGCCAACCCTCGCCGCCCGGCGTCAGATGGTCCGACAGGCCGGCCAGGAAGCCGCGCAGCATGCGGCTGTCCGGATCGTAGACCGCGTATTCAATCGGCGAGCTCGGACGCGCCGGCACCCACGGTGGATTACACACCACCAGCGGCGCCCGGCCTTCCGGGAACAGATCCGCCTCCAGCAGCTCGACCTGGCCGTCCAGATCCAGCCGCGCCAGGTTCTCGCGCGCGCAGCTCAGCGCCCGCTGATCCTGGTCGGTGGCGATGATGCGCGCCACGCCGCGCTTGGCCAGCACCGCCGCCAGCACGCCGGTACCGGCACCGATGTCGTATGCCAGCTTGACGCCGGCCGGCAGCGGCGTATTCGCCACCAGTTCCACATACTCGCCGCGCACCGGCGAGAACACGCCATAGTGCGGGTGGATGCGCGCGTCCAGCGCCGGGATCTCCACCCCGGTGCGGCGCCATTCGTGCGCGCCGATCACGCCCAGCAGCTCGCGCAGCGAGGCGACGAACGGTTCCTCGAAGCGGCCGTAGGCCTCGTTGCAGGCCAGCTGCACGTCCGGCGCGCGGCGCAGCGGGATGGCGTAGGCGTCGTCGAAGGGAATCAGCAGCATGGCCAGCGTGCGCGCGCGTTGCGATTGCGCCTGGCGGTGCAGGTGGAAGGCTTCGGTCGGCGTGGCGGGCACTTTGGCCGGCTTGGCTTTCTTGGCCGGTTTGGCCTTGTGGTCGGCGCGGCGCGCCAGCGCTTGCAGCAGCTGGCGGGCGTTCTGGAAGTCGCCGCGCCACAGCAGCGCCGTGCCTTCGCAGGCCAGGCGGTAGGCCACGTCGGCATTGGTGCGGTCGTCGGCGATGACGACCCGCTTCGGCGGCGCCATGCCGGCTTCGGAGCGCCAGCGCGCGGTGCACTGCACGCCGTTCTCCTCCCAGTGGATCTGTTGCGGCGTAGGGGAGGCGGTGGTTTGTGCGGACATGTCGGGGCAATCGGTAGGTGTAATAAGCGGAAGCACAAAAAACGCCGGGGATGGTGTCCATCCCCGCCGGCGTTTTGGTGTTGAGGCGCTTATTATACTTGGCGCTTAGCTGCTGGCGTCTTTGGCGCTGGTTGCGGCGTCGTTGGCGGCGGTGGTCGAGATCGGATCGTCGGCCAGCGCGGGCAGTGCGCTGACGCCCGCCGGACCCGCCTTGATCGGTTCCGGCGCGGCCTGCGCGCTGTAGGCGTCGGCGGCCGCCTTGGCCTTGTCGGCGGCGGTCGGCGCGGTGTAGGTGTTGGTGTCCTTGCTGTCGACCAGGCTGAGCAGGCGCAGCGACAGGCTGCGCAGCGTGTTGCGGTCGATGCCGTTGCTGGCCTGGCTCGGCGAGCTGTCGCCGGTCGACAGCGCCGAGTGCAGGTCGCGGCCGATCAGTTGGAACAGGTCGGCCAGCGTGCCCGGGAAGTCGATATTCGGCACCTGCACCGACGGCAGGTTGTCGGCGCTGGCGCCGTTGGCGGCGACTGGTCGCTTGCCGGCGGCGTCGCTGGACGGCTGGCTGTTGCTGGTGGTCTGGCTGGCGGCGGCGCTCAGTTCGGCGTCGTACTGCACCTCCACTTCGAAATCGAACTTGCGGCCATCGGCGGTGGTGATCGTGCCTTTGCCGATGAAGTGCGAGCTGTCGGTCAGCTGGAAGGCGGCGGCGTCGCTGCTGCCGTTCGGCCCCGAGCTATGCTGCACGCCCACGGCGAAGCTGGACGAGGTGTCCAGGCTGGCCGAGTCGAAACTGATGACGGCATCCTTGCCGGAGTCGCCGAACAGCGTCTTGGCGAAGCTGCCCAGCAAGTCCTGCGCGAAGTCGATGGTCGCATTGCCGACCGACGCCACGTGCTTTTCCAGGCTGTCGCTGGACAGCGAAATCGGCGAGGAATCCACCGCTTTCACCGCCTTGGTCGCGCTGGCGCCGGTCGTCCGGGTGTCATGCAGCGTGTTGCCGCCATAGAGGGGCGCTGGCAAAGCGCGGGGGCCGAGAGCAGGTAGGATAGACATGGCAGGTTCCAGCGGATTTCGTTTGATAGTACTTCTATAACGGTGCCGCTGGCGATTTCTTGAGGTCTGCGCAAAGATTAATGATGGTGGGTCCAGCCTTCCGGCGCCGCCAGGTAGGATGCGACGGCGTCTTTCTGGCCGATGGCGTGGTGTTTGACTTCGCCGCAGGCGCAAATTCCCAGGTAAGGCTGGATGTGCGAGCAGGCCGACACCTTTTGCAGGCGGACTTGCACGGCTTTGGCGCATTTGGCGCATTTGAAGGTCAGGGTGCGTGGTGCTTTTAACATGGTTGCTCTTGGTTGGACTGGCGAAGGCGGGATTCTATCACTCAGGCATAGATGTCGAGCTTGGGCGGCACCAGCGGCGGCGTTTCGTAGCTGCGCCGGACTTTGTCGGCGTCGCCCGAGCCGGAGCCCGGTCCGCTGAGCCGGGCCGTCGCCCGTTCCAGCTGCTGCGTCGCCAGTTCGGCGCGGGCTTGCAGTTCCAGCTGCGCCGCCTGGGCCGCCACGGCGCGGTCGGCGCCGGAGGGATCGGCCGGCGCCAGCGCCGCCGCCTGGATCGTGCGGGCCCGTTCGATGGTCTCTTGCGGCGTGCGGCCGGGCGATGTATCGATATGCACTTCGCCGCCGATGGCGTAATCGACGCCGTTCGGTCCGCGCTGGTAGGTGTAGGAGGCGCCGGAAGTCGCCAGGCCGCCGGCGGTGGCCATGTGCGCCTGCTCGTGCTGGCGCACTTCGGTGTCGCGGGCTTTCAGCTGGGCGACCAGGGCCAGCGCTTCCGGCGTCAGGTTGGTGACGGAGTCGCTGCCGGAAAAATTGGTGTTCGGGGATGAGCTGGTCGAGGCGGAAGCCGGACCGGCAGGCGTGACCGACGACGTCACTTGCGCCGGTGGCGTGGCGCGCACCGGCGGCTGGCTGGCGGAACTCGGTGATATGGCGCCTGTGCTCATGGTGGTGCGCATTGCCTCCTGCTCGTCTGAATGATAGCAAATCTGTAGCAAATGGTTGCAAATTAACGGCGCCCCGCCGGTCAACTGGCGCGGCGCGCCCGCGTTGAAGGTCTACTGGGGATCATCTCCCGCCAAAGAGGCCAGGCCATGGACCAAAAGAAGCAACCGAGCAAAGAATCTGTGCGGCAGTGGTTGCGGACGCAAATCACGGAACGGCGCCCGCCGCCGGACGCCCAGCAAATCCGCCGCGAGCTGGGGTGGGAGATGCTCAAGCTGGAGCGAAAGGAGCGCCGCGATCGATAGCAGCTGCTAGTCGCTGACGGTGGCGATCAGCGTGTGCAGCAGCTGGTTGACCTTCGCGCCCATCGCCTCCGAGCCGTAGTCGCCGGCGGTGATGACCACCGTCAGGTCCAGCTCCGGCACGATGAAGATGCGCTGGCCGCCGTTGCCGAAGGCGGCGCTCCACGGCGTGCGGTGGCCGTGCCAGGCCGCCGTGCCCTCCCACCACTGGTAGCCGTAGTGCAGCTCGTCCGGCTGGTTGCCCGGACTCTTGAAGCCCACGCTCAGGCGCGGCTTCAGCGATTCATCCACCCATTCCTCGGCCACGATCTGGCGGCCGTTCCAGCGGCCGTGGTTCAGCATCAGCCGCCCCAGCTTGGCCATGTCGCGCGGCCGCAGGCGCAGTCCCGCGAACGGCGCCGGCCGGCCGCGCAAGTCGGTCACCCATTCCCACTGCAAGATGCCCAGCGGTTCGAACAAGTCCTTGCGCGCGACCTCGATCCACGGCTGGCCGCTGACGCGGCTGACGATGTCGGCCAGGATGGTGGTGCCGCCGCCGTTGTAGTTCCATACGGCGCCGGGTGGCGCGACGATGGGCCGTTCCAGCACATAGCGCAGCTGGTCGGATTTCCAGAACAGCCGCAGCTCGTTGTTGGGCTGCGCGCCTTCGTCCCACTTCCAGCCGCCGCTCATGGTCAGCAGGTGTTCGAGGTTGACTGCGTTCAGCAGCGGCGTGCGCAAGTCCTGGTACTCAGGGTAGTAGTCCAGCACCGGCGTGGTGAGCGCGCCGATTTTGCCGCGCTGCTTCTCGATGCCGACCAGCAGGCCGATGACGCTCTTGCCGATCGAGCGCACGTCGTGCAGCGTGTCCGGCCCGAATTCGACGGTCGGCGCGAATGGCGGCCACACGCCCAGCCCGCGCCGGATCGAGCGGTCCTTGCCGGTGCGGTACATCTCCGCCACCAGCTTGCCGTGGCGTTCAATGACGATGCCGTGGATATTGTCCTTGCCCTGGGCCAGCGCGGTCAGCGTGACGCACAGCGCGTTGGCGTTGAAGCCCGATGCTTCAGGCGCCGCGAGCTCCCAGCCGTCGCCTTGCGCGGATGGTGCGGCGCAGGGCGCGGCATGGGCAAGCGGCAGTGCGGTCGATATGCAAAAGCACAGACGAAGCAGCAATTTCATGAGCCGGCCTGAATTAACAATAAAATACCATTCTACTGCACTGTGACCGCGCTCTTGCCGCCCGCCGAAGGTTGTACCAATATTTTCACGGCGATCCGCTCCGTCATTTCCTGCACGTGCGAGATGACGCCGACCTTGCGGCCCATCGCTTGCAGGCCGTCCAGCGCATCCATCGCCACGCGCAGGGTTTCGGCGTCCAGGCTGCCGAAGCCTTCGTCGATGAACAGCGATTCGACGCGCACGCGGTTGGACGACAGCGAGGCCAGTCCCAGCGCCAGCGCCAGCGACACCAGGAACGATTCGCCGCCGGACAGTGAATGTACCGAGCGCATCTCGCCGCCCATGTCCTGGTCGCGCACCAACAGCGCCAACGACGGGCTGGCCGGGTTGTCGATGCGTTCCAGCTGGTAGCGGCGGGCCAGGTGGTTCAGGTGGGCGTTGGCGTAGCCCAGCAGGACGTCCAGCGTGAATTGCTGGGCGTAGTTGCGGAACTTCTTGCCGTCGGCCGAGCCTATCAGGTCGTTCATGCGCGCCCAGCGCTGTTCGATCGCTTCCTGTTGTTCGATCTCGGCCAGCATGGCTTGCGATTGCCGGCGCTTGGCGTCGTCCTGCGCCAGCGCCAGTTGCAGGGCGCCGGCGCTGTCGTGGGCTGTCTTGCGTTCGACCGCCAGTTCGTTCAGCGCGGCGGCCAGCAACGCGATCGGCGTTTGTTCGTCTGCCGACGCGCGTTCCGGCGGTGCGGACAATCTGTGTTGTTCGCGTTGGCGCTGGCGTTCATTGAGCACGGTGGCGGCATGGTCGGCGGCGCGGTCGATGGCTTGCAGCGCGGCGCGTTCGGCGTCGACTTCTTCTGCTGAGTGGGCCAGCAGCGCGTGCAGGTGCTCCAGGTCGCGCAGGCCGGCGTCGGGCTGGCGCTGCTGGAATGCGGCGATCCAGTCGGACAGCGCGGCCGCCGCCGATGCCGATGCGCCGCGCAGTGCGGCCAGTCGTTGCGCGGCCTGGGCCAGCGCTTCGTCCGCGCGGGCGCGGGCCTGGGCCGCCTGCTGCGCGGCGGTTTGCAGGCCGGCCAGTCGCTCCCTGGTGGCGTCGATGGCGGCGATCAGCGCCGTTTCGACATCGCGCACTTCCTTGCCGCCCCACAGCGCCATGCGTTGTTGTTGCATGTCCTTGAGCGCGGCGTCGGCGCTGCTGTAGATAACCCGGGCGTTGACGGCGTCCAGGCCGGCCTTGGCCTGCGCCTCATTGAGCGCCTTCACCTCTACCTCGACGGTGGCGATGGCGGCGGCGCGTTCGTCGTATGCGGCGCGCTGCGCCAGCCATTGTTTGCTTTCGGCCTGGCGGGCTTCGTAGAATCGGGCGGGGCCGGCTTTCCAGTCGTCCTTCCAGTCGTCGCTCGGCATGTCGCCGCCGCTGAAGGCCGGATCCAGGTCGGCGAGCAGGGCGCTCAGCGTCAAGGCGACTTCGATGCGCTGGTCGTCCAGTGCCTTGTGTTCCGTGTTCGATTGCGCCAGCGCGGTCTGGGCGTGCGAGGCCACGCTTTGCAAACGCGTGTGTTCGGCCGCCGCCCGATCGTAGGCCGTTTGCGCCTGGTCGCGGGCGATGCGGGCCGCATGCAGGGCGCGTTCCTGCCGCTCGATGGCTTGCAGCGCGTCGCGCACCATCTCCAACTGCTCGACGAACCAGCCGGTGCGCTCGGGCTCCGGCGGTAGCGACGCCGCAAGTTGCGGCGCGGCCTGGTCCCGGTCCGCAGGGTGCAGGTGGCTGTGCCAAGCGGCGGCGACGCGTTCCAGCGCCTGCGCCACGGTGCGGCCTTCGTTGGCCAGCGCGTTCAACTGCTCAAGGCTGGCCTGCTCGGTGGCGCGCTGCGCCGCCTGCTGGTTGACATTTGCCTCTAGCTGCTGGCGGCAGCGGGTGACTTCCGCCTGGAACTCGGCCAGCATGTCGTGCAGGCCGTCGTTGTCGTGGCGATATGGATGTTCGTTCGATCCGCATACCGGGCAGGGCGTATCGTCCTCCAGCGCGGCGCGCAGCGATTCGACGTTCTTGGCGCAGGCGGCTTCCGCCAGCTTCAGCGAACGCTCCGCCTGTGAAGAGGCGGCCAGGATGCCGACGCCTTCCTGCTGCGCCGCCTTCAGCTGGATCTCGGCGGCGTTCACCGCCTGCCGCAGCTGCGCGGACTGTGCCTGGATATGCGTATGGCGGGATTGCCGCGCATCGAGTTCGATCCAGAGCTTTTCCGCCGACGCCAACTGATCGCGGCGCAGTTCCAGATCGTGGCGCGAGGTCTGCAACTGCTCGACCGGGAAGGCGGTCAGCGCGCGCGCCGTTTCCTGCCGTTGTGCTTCCAACGTTTGCAGGGCGTTGGCGGAAGCGGCCAGCTTGCCGCTGGCGTCGGCCTCGTCGTCGCGATGCGCCTTGGCGTTGCGTTGCACGCGGGCCAGCGCGCCGCTTAACTTCTCGGCTTGCGAGGCGGCTTGGCCGGCCTGCACGAACAGCACGTCCCAGCGCTCCCACGATTGCGCCATCGTCTGCCATTGCTTGTGCTGCGCCAGCCAGGCGACGCCTGCTTCATGCTGCGCGGCCAGGCGCTTGCGTTCATCCTGTCGTTCCGTCTGCGCGGCCCTGGCGACGGCATCCGCCTGGTCGGCCTTTTCGCAGGCGGCGGCGGCTTGGCGGTAAGCGGGCAGCATGGCCTCAATACGGGCATCCAGCGCCTTGGCCTGGTCGAGCTGCGGCGCCGCTGTGCGTTGAGCGGCTTCCGACTCCTGCACTTGCGAGGCGGCCTGCGTTTGCGCCGCCGTGGCGCGTTCCAGCGCCTGCGCCGCGAGTGCGGCATCCTGCGTGCTGGCGGCGATGGCCGCTTGCGTGGCCGCGATGTCCGCGGCGATGCGGTCGATCTCGCCGGCCAGCGGACGCGCCGGCTGCACTGCGGCGATACGCGCCAGCGCGGTACGGCGCGGCGCCGATGCTTCGACGGCGGCGACGGCGGCCTGGCAGGCCTGCTGCGCCGACTGCTCGTCTTCGGACAGTTTCTCGGCCTGCTTGTGCCAGCGCAGTTCCTGTTCCAGCTCGGCTTTGCGCTGCTCCAGCACCTGAAGCTCGGCGGCTGCGGTCGCGCTTTGCGCTTCCAGCTCGCCACGTTGTTCCGCGCTCAGGGGCTTCTGGTCGGCCAGGCGTGCGCTCAGCCGTTGCAGCGCCGCCTGTTCGAGCTTGGCGCGTTCGAACGCCCGCATCGAGATCTCGCTGTAGACGGTGCTGCCGGTCAGCGTTTCCAGCAGTTCGCCGCGCTCGTTGTCCTCGGATTTGAGGAAGGCGGAGAATTCGTTCTGCGCCAGCAGCACGGCGCGGGTGAACTGCTCGAACGACAGGCCGATGCGCTTCTCGATCTCCACCTTGACTTCGGTCTTGGTGCCGCCGATGGCCTGCAGCGACGGTAGCAGATGCAGCGTCATGGCGGTCGGCTGCAACGCGCCTTCGGCCTTGGTGCGCGAACGGCGCACGCTCCAGCGGGCGCGGTACGAAGCGCCGTCGTTGCCGACGAAATCCACTTCGGCAAAGCCCTCGGCCGTGCCGCGACGCAGCAGCGTGCGCGGGTCCTGCGTGGAGATGGTCTCGGCGCCGACGTCGGTCAGGTAGCTGCGGCCGGCGACCTTCAACAGGCGCGGCGTGGCGTCGTATAGCGCCAGGCAAAGCGCGTCGAGCAGGGTGCTTTTGCCGGCGCCGGTCGGGCCGCTGATGGCGAACAGGCCGGTCGACGCCAGCGGCTCCTGCTCGAAGTCCACGCCGAATTCGCCCGCCAGCGAGGCCAGGTTCTTGCCGCCGATTTTCAGGATTCTCATGGCTGCCCCGGCGTCAACATCAGTTCCGCGAAGGCGCTCAACTGGTCAGTCGGCGCGTCGTTGTCGAACCTTTGCCGGTACAGCTGGCGGAAGATATCGTCCGGTTTGAGCTGCTCCAGCTGGTCCAGCGTCATCACCTCGTCGTCGATGGAGGTGCTGCGCGCCGCGCTGGAGGTCTCGATCTTGGCCAGCCGCACCGGCTTGCCGTCCAGCGCCGCCTCGATGCGCGCGCGCAGGCCGGGCTCCGGCGCATCCAGCCGCACCCGCACCTCAAGGAAGGGTTGCTGCTCCGGCTCCGCCGGCTGCGCGTCCAGCGCGGCCAGTTCCTCCAGCACCTGCGCCAGCGGCGCCGGTTTGGCGGGAACGCGCAGCAACTGCACCGCGCGCGGCACCATCAGCGGTGCGATCTCGCGCACTTCGCCGCCGTCGATATCGATGCGCAGGATCTGGTGCTGATAGCCCACCTCCGCAAACGACAACGGAATCGGGCTGCCGCAATAACGGATGTGCTGCTGCTTGCCGACGCTTTGCGCCAGGTGCAGATGCCCCAGCGCGGCGTAGACGATGGCCGGGTCGAAGATCCCCGCCGGCAGCATCTCGGTGCCGCCGATGACGATGCGGCGTTCCGAATCGTTGGACATCTGGCCATCGACCATGTGGCAATGGCCCATGGCCAGTATCGCCTGGCCTGGCTGGCGCTTGGACAGCGCCAGTTCCAGCGCCTGTTTGTAGAGCAGGGCGATGCCGGCCAAATACGGATCGGCGCAAGGATCGGCACCTTCGTCGGCCGCCACGCGCGGCACGTCGCCGGGGCGCAGGAAGGGCACGGCCAGGCACCAGGCTTCGACCGCGCCGCCACGGCCGGTCAGCGGCAGCACCAGCTGTTCCAGGTCGATCTCGCCGTCCTCCTTGCGTTGCACGCTGCCGACCACCCGCGTGCCGTGCGCTTCCAGCAGCGGTCCGGGCGCCTCCAGCCGTCCCGGCGAATCGTGGTTGCCGGCGATGACCACCAGGTTCAGATGCGGCACGCGCTCCCTGGCCCGCTGCAAAAAGCGATACAGCTGCTTCTGCGACGCGGCCGAGGGATTGGCGTTGTCGAAGATGTCGCCGGCGATCAGCAGCGCGTCGGCCTGTTCGGCGGCGACGGTGTCGAGCAGCCAGTCCAGAAAGTGCTGGTGCTCGTAAGTACGCTCGAAATTATGCAGGGATTGGCCGAGATGCCAGTCGGAGGTGTGCAGCAGACGCATGAAGATGTGTAATCAAAACAGCCGGGAAGCGCACAATATAGCGCAAGATGGCGCCGGATGAGTTGATAAAAGTGGATCGGCCTCCCGCTAGGCCGCGTTGCTGGCCGTCGTCGGCAGGGCCGGGCCGGCGCGATAGGTGTTGCGGCCGCCCTGTTTGGCCTCGTACAGCAGCACGTCGGCGCGGTTCAGCAACTCGGCCGGGGTGACATCCTCGCCGCGGTAGTAGGCCATGCCGATGCTGGCGGAGATCGACACCACCGTGCCATCCAGGTCGAACGGCGCCTGCATCGCGGTGACGATCTTGGCCGCCAGCGCATCGGCGGCGTCGATGCGGCCGATGCGCTCCATGATGATGGTGAACTCGTCGCCGCCCAGGCGGGCGATGGTGTCGCTGGCGCGCATGGCGTGCGTGAGCCGCCCCGAAAAAGCCCTCAGCAGCGCGTCGCCGACGCTGTGGCCGAAGGTGTCGTTGACCGGCTTGAAACGGTCGATGTCCATGTACATCACCGCCATCAGGCCCTGGCTTTCGCGGCAGGCGGCCATCGTGTCCTGCAGCTTTTGCAGGAAGCCGGCGCGGTTGGTTAGCCCTGTCAGCGCGTCGACCTGCGACAGCTTGAGCAGGCGCTGCTTCTCGCGCTTTTGCGCCGTAATGTCCTGCCGCATGACGTGGAAGCCGATCACGGTGATGCCGTCTTCGTCCATCTGCGGGATGTAGACCACCTCGAAGGTGCGGCCGACGGTGGCGTCGGGATCTTCCTCCTCGAAGGTCAGCGTCTCGCCGGCCAGCGCGCGTTTGATATAGGGCGACAGGAATTGATAGCGCTCTTCGCCCATGGTCGCCAGGATGGTCTTGCCCAGCACCGTCACGCCGGTGCGGTTGAATTCCCGTTCGTAGGCGACGTTGTGGAAGCGGTAGATCTCCTCCGAGTCGACATACGCCACCATCGCCGGCAACGTGTCGGCGATGGTGCGCAGCCGCGCTTCGCTCTCGCGCAGCGCCATCACCGATTTGCGCACGTGGGTGATGTCGTCCACCGTGCCGACGTAGCCGTAGATTTGGCCGTCTACCACCATCGCCGCGACCTTGAACGAGATCCAGACCATCATGCCGTCCGGGTGCACGCAGCGCACCGTGTCCTGGTAGGGCACGCGAGTCTTGGCCATGTGGTTCAGCGCCGCCTTCAGAACCGGCCGGTCGTTCGGGTGGATCGCGCGCATCCACTGGTCGCCCAGCGCCTCTTCGCGCGTCAGGCCGGTGATGAATTCGAAGGTGCGGTTGACGTAGGTGCAGTGGCCGGTGGGATCGGCGCGTATCAATCCGAGCGGCGAGGCGTCGTTGACGGCCGCCAGCTCCGCCTGGTTCTTGCGCATCGCCAGCTCGCTTTCCTTGCGCGGCGTGATGTCGCGCACCGTCACTGCCACGCCTTCGTGGATGGCGACGATCTGGTGGTGCAGCCACAGATGGGCGCCGCCCGGCAGGAAGTCGACTTCGAATTCCTCCTCCAGCGGCCGGCCGCTGGCCAGCACCGTCTTGTATTTTTCGAGGAAACCCTCGGTGTGCAGCGCCGGCAGCACTTCCATCAGGCGCTTGCCCTTGACTTCTTCGGCGGTGGAGCCCAGCAGCGCCGCGCCGCGTTCATTCAGGTCGGCGATGGTGAAGTCGACCACTTCCTTGCCCGGACCGCGCACGCGGCAGGCCTTGAACAGGTAGACCGCGTCCATGCTGGCGTCGGCCGCGGCCCGCAGCATGGTTTGCGCTTCGGTGACCATGCGCGCGCTGCGCCGCAGCCGATGCGATTGTTGCATCAGCAGGCCGAAAAACAGCAGCACCAGCACCGAGGCGACGGCCGCCGCCCTGTAATACATGTCGCGCCGGTGCTCGAAGGGCGCCATCGCCGAGGCGACCGGGTTGCCGACCACCGCCAGCATCAGGTAGCGCGGCATCTCGGTGTAGCCGTAGATGCGCTCGACGGCGTCGAACGGATGCGCCAGCAGCAGCTCGTCCGACAGCTGTCCGCCGCCCTGCGCCGCCGTGAAGTCGATCGCGTCGCTGATGATCAGCTGTTCGTCGACGCGGGCGGTGGACATGCCGTTTTCGCGGCTGATCAACAACACCGCGCCGCCGGGATCGACGGTCAGGCGGTCGTAGTCCTCGACGAAGGCGGCGGGGTCGATCATCACCATGATGATGCCGGCGAACTCGCCGCGACTGTCGTTCAGCCGGCGCGAGATCAGGATCTGCCATTTCTTGGTGCGCGGCTCGACCACCGGGGTCGACACCAGCGGCGTATCGGCCGGATTGCCGGCGTGATGGAGCAACAGCGGCTGCTCGCGGAGGTCCGGCGCGAAGTAGCCGTTGCGGCTGTCGAGCAACTGGCCGTCGGCGCCGATCAACGCCAGCGGCAGGTCCAGCTTGGACGGCAGCAGCGAATCGAGCAGGCCGTTCCTGCGGGTGAATTCGGCCAGCCGCAGCGTGCCGCCGGTTTCCTCGTATTTGAGCTTGAACAGCTGCGTCGCGTGGTCGATCTGGCGCAGCAGGTGGTTGGTGTGTTCGGCCAGCGTGCGCGCCAGCGACTGGCTATGCAGCACCGCCTCGTAGTGGGCGGTCTGCTTCTCCTGGCCGATCTGGTAGGTCACGGCCGCCCACATGGCCGCCAGCAGCGCCAGTGCAAACACGGGCAGCAGTATCGCGCGATACAGGTGGCGCAAGTACATCACGATCGGGCGGATGGCGAAATAGTTCATCGAAAATTAACGTTCCCCGCGAAATGAAAGCCGCTTGCCATGTGTGGATATTCTGCACGGAAATGTCACGTTTGTGGCTGGCGCGTCAAAAAAAACCCCTTTCGGATCACAGGCAATGTTGATTTCTTTATTAGAATAGCGTTCATGAACGAATTGATCATCAGCCTGGCCGCGGCACGGGCGCTGCACCTGGCGGCGCAGGGATTGTTGCAAGCGCGCCGCCGCAAGGCGCGCCCGGCCGACGTGGTGGACGCGATCCGGCAAATGGGCGTGCTGCAGATCGACACCATCCACGTGGTGGCGCGCAGTCCCTACCTGGTGCTGTGGAGCCGCCTGGGCGACTACCCGCAGCCTTGGCTGGAGCAGGCGCTGGCGGCCGGCCAGCTGTTCGAGTACTGGGCGCACGAGGCCTGCTTCGTGCCGATCGAGGACTACGGCCTGTATCGCCACCGCATGCTGGACCCGGGCGCGATGGGCTGGAAGTATTCCGAGACCTGGATGCGCGAGCGCCGCGCCGACGTCGATGCCGTGCTGGCCCACATCCGCGCCAACGGCCCGACCCGTTCCTCGGACTTCGAGCGCACCGACGGCCAGAGCGGCGGCTGGTGGAGCTGGAAGCCGGAAAAGCGCTCGCTGGAAGTGCTGTTCACCTCCGGCGCGCTGATGATCGCCGCGCGCGAGAACTTCCAGCGCATCTACGACCTGGCCGAGCGCGTGCTGCCCGGCTGGGACGACCGCCGCACGCCGCACATCGACGACACCCGCCGCGAGCTGGTGCTGAAGGCGGTCAAGGCGATGGGCTGCGCCCGCGCCGGCTGGATCAGCGACTACTTCCGCACCAAGCCGCCGCGGCTCGATCCGGCGCAGCTGGTGGAGCAGGGCCTGCTGCTGCGCGCCTGGGTCGACGACTGGGACGATCCGATCTACGTCCATCCCGACCACGCCGAGCTGTTGGCGGCGGCCGCCGCCGGCACGCTGGCGCCGACCTTGACCACCATCCTGTCGCCGTTCGATCCGGTGGTGTGGGACCGGCGCCGCGCGCTGGAACTGTTCGGCTTCGACTACCGGCTGGAGTGCTACACTCCTGCGGACAAGCGCCGCTACGGCTACTTCACGCTGCCGATCCTGCGGCGCGGCGCGCTGGTCGGCCGGGTCGACGCCAAGGCGCACCGGCGCGGCGGCGTGTTCGAACTGAAATCGCTGGCGCTGGAGCCGGGCGTGCGCGTCAGCGACCGCTTCGTGCGCGACGTCGCCGCCGCCTTGCAGCGCCTGGCCAACTGGCACCAGTGCCCGGAGGTACGGCTCGCCCAGGCCACGCCGGACGGTTTGGCGCCGCTGCTGCGTGCCGCGCTGGGCAACAACACCAAGGAAATGGAAGCTGCATGATGGGAGTTCAATGAGTTTGCCCGCCGCCCCCGCCAGTCTGCTGAGCCCCGACGGCCAGCCGCTGTTCGGCCGCTACGCCGGCCAGGTTGGCCATATCGACTGGAGCCAGCTGGCCGCGCCGTTCGCCCGCAGCCGCTTCTGGCGCCGCTTTCACCACAAGCGCTGGCACTACGTGGCGTTGTGTACCGAGCAGATATTCTGCGCGGTGGCCATCGTCGACCTGGGCTGGACCAGCACCGCCTTCGCCTACGCCTTCGACCGCAGCGACGGCGACATGCTGGCCAACTTCGGCCAGGATGGCTTGCCCGGCCTGTCGGCGCGGCTGGCCGACCATGCCGGCGCGTCGAGCCGGTTCAAGACGCGCAAGAGCAGCATCGCCATCGACAGCCGCGACGACGGCAGCTACGCGCTGACGCTACGCTGCGACTACCTGGAGATCGACGCCGAATTCGGCCCCGGCGCCTCGCCGCTGCTGCTGGCCACCGGGCCGGTGGCGCAAGGCTCGGTGCATGCCACGCAGAAGTCGTCCGGCCTGCCTTTGACCGGCGAGGTGCGTACCTTCCGCGAGGATTACAACCTGGCCGGCGGCGTCGCCAGCTTCGACTACTCCAACGGCCTGCTGGCGCGCAACACCGCCTGGCGCTGGGCCTCGGCGCACAACCTGGAGCTGGGCTTCAATCTGCAGTCGGGCTACTTCGGCGGCAACGAGAACGCCTTGTGGCTGGACGGCCAGGTGCACGCGCTGGGGCCGGTGCACTTCATCTACGATAGCAGCGATCCGCTGTCGCAGTGGCACATCTTCACCGAGGACGATCTGCTGGAGCTGTACTTCACGCCGGAAGGCGCGCGCCGCGACAACAAGAACCTGGTGGTGGCGGCCAGCCGCTACCTGCAGCCGATCGGCACCTTCACCGGTTGGGTGCGCAGCGCGCCCGATCAACCCAAACGCATGGTCACGCAGATGATGGGCGTGACCGAGGACCACGCTTCACGCTGGTAATTCACCGCTGGTAAAAAGGTAGGGCCGCCATGAGCATCAGGAATCTCGATCGATTGTTCCAACCGCGCTCGGTGGCCGTGATCGGCGCATCGGACAACCCGCAGCGCATCGGCGCCCGTGTGCTGGCCAACCTGGCGGAAGCCGGCTTTGGCGGCGATGGCGGCGTTATCTGGCCGCTCAATCCCAAGCACCAGGTGCTGCACGACATGCCGTGCTACGCCAGGGTGTCGGCCTTGCCGGCGGCGCCGGACCTGGCCATCCTGTGCACGCCGCCGTCGACGATCCCGGGACTGATCGCGGAACTGGGCGCGCGCGGCACCCGCGCCGCCATCGTCATGACGGCGGGGCTGGCCGACATCAAGGCCGGCAGCCGCAGCCTGCAGCAGGCGATGCTGGACGCGGCCAAGCCGCACCTGCTGCGCATCCTGGGACCGGGCAGCGTCGGCCTGCAATCGCCGGCGCTGGGGCTCAACGCCAGCTTCACCCACCTCGCCGCCGCTCCCGGCAAGCTGGCCTTCGTCTCGCAATCTGGCGCGCTGGGCGCGGCGGTGCTGGACTGGGCCAGCCTGCGCGGCATCGGCTTCTCGCGCTTTGTCGCGATGGGCGAGGGCGCCGACGTCGATTTCGGCGACCTGCTGGACTACCTGGCCGGCGACCCCGGGACCGAGGCCATCCTGCTGTGCATCGAGGATGTCCGCTGCGCGCGCAAGTTCATGTCGGCCGGACGGCTGGCGGCGCGCGGCAAGCCGGTGATCGTGCTGAAGGTGGGGCGCGACGCCGCCCCCGGCGCCGACCTGGTGTTCGACGCCGCGATCCGCCGCGCCGGCATGCTGCGCGTGCATTCCACCGAAGACCTGTTCGACGCCGTCGAAACGCTGGCGCGCCAGCGCCCGCAGCGCGGCGAGCGGCTGGCGGTGCTGACCAACGGCGTCGGCCTGGGCCTGATCGCGGCCGATGCGCTGGAGTGCGGCGGCGCGCAACTGGCGCCGCTGTCGGCCGAGACCCTGCGCCTGCTGAAGCGCGCCGACGCGCCGCTGGCCAATCCGGTCGACCTGCTGGCCGACGTGCCGGTCGAGCGCTACACCAGCGCGGTCGAAGCGCTGCTGCGCGAAACCCAGGCCGACGCGCTGCTGTTCCTGCACGCGCCGACCGCCATGGTGCCCAGCAGCCTGATCGCGGCGGCGGTGGCGCCGCTGATGCGCAACGCTAACAAGAACGTGCTGTCCTGCTGGCTGGGCGGACGCTCGGTGGCGGCCGCGCGCCAGGTGTTCGCCGACGCCGGCCTGCCCACCTACGACACGCCGGAAAAAGCGATCCACGGCTTCCTGCAAATCGCCCAGTACCGGCGCAACCAGGAGCTGCTGATGGAAGTGCCGGCGCGCCTGCCGGCGACGGCGGCGCCGGAACGCGCGGCGGCCCAGGCGCTGGTGAGCGCCGCCCTGGCCGCCGGCCGCGGCGCGTTGTCCGACCAGGACGCGCGCGCGCTGCTGTCGGCCTACGGCATCGCGCTGGCCACGCCGCAGCAGGCCGCGCTGACCGGGCCGACGCTGGCGGCGGCGCGCATCCAGATCGCCACCGATCCGGTGTTCGGGCCGGTGGTGTTCTTCGGCCAGGGCGGCATCGCGGCGGAGGTGGCGGCCGACCGCGCCGCCGGCCTGCCGCCGCTGAACAT
Organism: Duganella sp. GW822-FHT06D06; assembly: GCF_058799615.1. Taxonomy (NCBI): domain Bacteria; kingdom Pseudomonadati; phylum Pseudomonadota; class Betaproteobacteria; order Burkholderiales; family Oxalobacteraceae; genus Duganella; species Duganella sp. GW822-FHT06D06. Next base: position 41,288 of record NZ_JBXALQ010000002.1, on the reverse strand, counting down.
GGTGCTGGCGCGCGACATGGTCGGCCGCACCCGCGTGGCGCGCCTGCTGGCGCAAGGCCAGACCGCCGCCGACGCCGACGCGCTGTGCCGCACCTTGGTGCAGGTGGCCGACATGGTGGCCGACCTGCCGCAACTGGCGGAACTCGATCTCAATCCGCTGCTGGCGCTCGGCGGCGGCGTGGTGGCGCTGGCCGCGCGCGTGCTGCTGGCGCCGGCGCGCAGCGACAACACGCTGGCGATCCGTCCCTATCCGCTGGAACTGGAGCAGGAGCTGGACTGGCGCGGCGGCCGCATCCTGCTGCGGCCGATCCGGCCGGAGGACGCGCCGCAGCACCAGGTGTTCTTCGCCGCGCTCGACCCGGACGATGTGCGGCTGCGCTTCTTCACCGCCATGCGCGAGCTGCCGCCGTCGCAGCTGGCGCGGCTGACGCAGATCGACTACGACCGCGCGATGGCCTTCATCGCCACCCGCAACGGCCCCGGCGGCGAACCGGAAACGTTGGGCGTGGTGCGCGCCGTGGCCGATGCGGACAATCAGTCCGCTGAATTTGCCGTCATCGTGCGTTCCGACCTGAAGGGGCAGGGCCTGGGCTACATCCTGTTCCAGAAACTGGTCGATTATTTCCGCAGCCGCGGCACGGCGGAAATCGTCGGCGACGCCTTGTCGGAAAATCTCGGCGTGCAAAAACTGGTGCGCCATTTCGGCGGCGTGGTTTTACCGCATCCGGAAGCGGGAATGGTGCGGCTGCAATTGTCTTTACGATAGCATTCGCGGCCGGCTTGCTATATATTGACACGTATAGCGCCTTGGTCTGAATTTGTTCTAGCTCAAAGCGTGTTTGTCGGCTTTATTTACACTTTTACTTCCGGTCTTGCCGCTCATCCGGGCGCGCGCAACTTCAGTTTTGGGAGTCAGAATGTTAACTGCCACATATACTCTGGTAGCACTGTCGGTGGAGCACGCTAGCGTCCGCCTCAGTTTGTTATCGTTCCAAAAGTATGTGCGCTCCACGCTGATGCATCAGAACAGCATCACCCTGTCGCAGCTGGAATACGCCTGCGAGAACTTGAACAGCCTGTACCAGGCTTGCCACTGGCGTAAAACCGAGATGTACCTGATCCCCGCGCTGCGCGAGGCGACCGAGCGCGCCGACCAGCTGCTGGACGAGCTCAACCGTCTGAACCAGTCGGCGCTGCTGTCGATCCGCCTGCTGCAAGACCGGCTCGGTTCGGTGGCCGAAGTGCGCGACGAACAGGTCAACCTGATTTGCGACAGCATCGAAACCTTTTGCTCCTCGCTGTTGAAGCGGCTGGAAAAGGAAGAGCAGGAACTGTTCGCCATCGCCCGCAACGCCATCGCCGGCGAAACGTGGTTTTCCATTGCAAATCAATTGATGATGCACGACAAGCATCTGGAAGAAATGAAACGCTCGGGCCTGACCCCGGTCGAGGCGGTCGAGGCGGCCAAGCCCAAGGCGGTCGCCGCGCGCAACCTGGCCGGCGCGGTGCGCGTGGTGGACGACGGCCAGATCAGCATCCCGGGTTTGCAGGTGTTGCCGATAGTAAGTATCGAGGAAAGCGCGGCGCAATCGGCGCCCGCCAGCCTCGTCCGATCGACCCGGCAGCTGCCGGCGATGAAATAACCGCCCAATTAGCATACGCATCGGGCAAAATCCCCTCGCTTTGCTATGATGGTGGTTTTAGCCATCTCATAGCGCATCCATGTTCGATTTCATCTTCAAGCGAACTACCGACCAGGCGGCCGATCAAGCGGCCGCCGTGGCCACACCCGAGCAGGGCGCCGCCGCTGCCGCATCGGCCAGCCGCCGCGAGGAGCAGGCGCAGCGCGCCGCCACGCTGGCGGGCGACGAGGCCGCCGCCGTCGAACTGATCCTGCACAGCGAATTTGCCGGCGTGCGCCTGGCCGCCGCCGAACATGTGCAGTCCCAGGCCCACCTCGAACAGGTGTTGCAGGCGATGCGCAATACCGACCGCCGCGTCGCCAAGCTGATGCAGGGACGGCTGGATGCGATCCGCTATCAGCTGGCCGAGCGGCACAAAGCCCAAGCCTGCCTGGATCAAGCCCAGCGCTTGCTGCAGGATGAGAAGCTGACGCCCAACCAGGTCGCCGACCTGGACCGCCAATGGCAGGTCACCGCCGCCGTGCCGGAGCTGGCCGAGCCGTTCGCCGGCGCGCGCGCCGCGCTGGCCGCGCGGCTGGAGGCGCAAGTCAATCTGCAGCGGAGCATCATCGATGCGATGGCGGCGCTGCGCCAGCTGCCGTCCGCCGGCTTGCCGCCCGAAGCAGCGCAGCAGGCGCTGGAGCGCCACGCCGCGGCCCATGCCGAATACCAGCAAGCGCCCGAGCACAAGGCCTTGCCCAAGCATTTGCTGAGCGATTTCGCGCAGGCGCTGGAGCACAGCCGCGCCGCGCTGGCGGCCGCCAGCCTGCGTCCGGCCGCCGCGCCGGAAGCCGCGCCAGCGGCGGAATCGCCGGCCGCCGCGCCAGCCCCCGCCGCTGCGCCTGCGCCCGCCGCGCGCGAGCCGAAGAAGCCGGCCGTGCCCAAGGAAACCGACAAGAAATTCCTCGAAACGCTGGATGCGATGGAAGCCGCGCTGGAGCAGGGCTTGCTGCACGCCGCCGCCGACCACGACAAATGGCTCAAGGAACACAAGACCCGTTTGACGCCGGCCCAGACCGACCGCCTGAACCACGTGCGCGCCGAGCTCAAGCGCCTGGGCGACTGGGCCCGCTGGGGCGGCAACGTCTCGCGCGAGGAGCTGGTCAAGGCGGTCGAAGAACTGCCGGCGCTGGGCCTGGCGATGAGCGAGCTGGCCAAGAAGGTCGGCAGCATGCGCGAGCGCTGGAAGTCGCTGGACGCCGTCTCCGGCCACGCGCCCAAGAGTTTGTGGGAACGTTTCGACGGCGCCTGCACCGCCGCCTACGCGCCGGCCGCCGCCCACTTCAAGCAACTGGCCGACGAGCGCCACGCCAACGCCGCCAAGGCCCAGGCCCTGATCGACGAAACCCGCAACATGGCCGCCACGGTCGCCAGCGAGGGCGCGGACCTGAAGAACGTGGCCGCCGCCGGCCAGCGCCTGCGCCAGGTGTGGGGCCGGCTGGGCACCATCGACCGCAAGGAAAAACGCAAACTGGACCAGGCCTTCGACAAGGCGCTGGGGCAAATGCTGGCGCCGCTGTCCGAGCAGCGCAAGATCGAAAGCGCCAAGCGCGAGCAACTGATCGCCGAGGCCGAGCAGATGCAGGCCAGCGACCGCCACACCCTGGACAATCTGCGCCGCTTGCAGGAGCGCTGGCAAGAGCAGGCCAAGGCGCTGCCGCTGGAACGCAAGATCGAGCAAGCCTTGTGGCAACGCTTCCGTACCGCCTGCGATGCGATTTTCGCCAAGCGCAAGGAATCCGCGCACGCCGCCGACCACGAACGCAAGGCCCACCTGCACGCGCGCGAAGCGCTGTGCCAGGAACTGGAAACGGCCAGCTTCAGCGGCGACGACAAGGCGCAGCTGGCGGCCATCGCCAAGACGCTGCGCGACGCGGCGGCGGCCTGGCATGCGGCCGGCGGCGTGCCGCGCGCGTCCGAAGCGCGCATCACGCAGCGTTATCAGGCGGCGGTGGCGACGGTGCAGGGCCAGGCCGACGCGATCAAGCGCCGCGCCGGCGCCGCCCAGGCCAACGCGCTGCGCGACAAGCTGCGCCTGTGCCAGGCGCTGGAAAGCGCGATCGGCACGCCGGCCGACGGCGCGGCCATCGACGGTGCGGACTGGCAGTCGCGCTGGTCGGCGCTGCCGCCGCTGGCGGCCGAGTACGAACGCGCCTTGCACGGCCGCTTCAACGCGGCGCTGGGCGCGCTCGACAAGGTTGACGAAAAGCGGCGTAGCGCCTACGCCGAGCAGCTGGAGCGCAACCGCGCCAGGCTGCTCGATGAAGTGCTGCGGCTGGAGATCGTGGCCGGCGTCGACAGCGGCGCCGAGTTCGCGCGCGAACGGCTGAAGATGCAGGTCGAAGTACTGCAATCGTCGCTGAAGTCCGGCCAGAAGCCGCAAAGCGCCGGCAGCGCCTACCTGCAACTGTGCGCGATGCCGGCCCTGGCCGACGACCGCACCGCCAGCCGCATCGAGCAACTGTTCCGCCGCATCGGCGCCGCGGAGCGCGCATGAGCGCGGGCGACAGCTTCCAGGTCCGCATCCAGACCGAAGACTTCGACCTGAGCACCGAGCTGGCGCAGCTGCGCGCCGCCAACCCCAAGGTCGGCGCCATCGTCAACTTCGTCGGCACCGTGCGCGACCTGAACGAGGGCGCCAGCGTGGCGGAGATGGAGCTGGAGCACTACGCCGGCATGACCGAGCAATCCATCCTGGCCATCATCGAGCAGGCCCGCCGGCGCTGGCCGGTGTTCGGCGCGCTGGTGATCCACCGGGTCGGCCCGCTCAAACCGCTGGAGCAGATCGTGCTGGTGGCGGTGACCTCGGCGCACCGCGGCGAAGCCTTCGCCGCCTGCGAATACATCATCGACTTCCTCAAGACCGAGGCGCCGTTCTGGAAAAAAGAGCAAACCCCGGCCGGCTCGCGCTGGGTGGACGCGCGCGTCAGCGACGACGTCGCGCTGAAAAAATGGAGCATTGAGCCGTAGTTGATGTAGCGCATGGATTTGTCATTTAAAAGGGTGTCTCCTTGAAAACGGATCGCATACCCCTATGTATGCGATAAGTTAAATTTATCGGAGCTATTCCATGCGCCAAGACAAACTCACCACCAAACTCCAGGAAGCCTTGTCGGACTCGCAAAGCCTGGCCGTCGGCAACGACAACCAATACATCGAGCCGGTCCACCTGCTGACCGCGCTGCTGAACCAGGACGACGGCAGCGCGCGCTCGCTGTTGCAGCGCGCCGGCGTCAATGTCGGCGGCCTGACCAAGGCGCTCGGCGCCTCGCTGGAGCGGCTGCCCAAGGTGTCCGGCACCGGCGGCGACGTGCAGGCCGGGCGCGAGCTGGTCTCCGTGCTGAACCTGGCGGACCGGGAAGCGCAGAAGCGGGTCGACCAGTTCATCTCCAGCGAGATGGTGCTGCTGGCGCTGACCGAGGACAAATCCGACGCCGGCAAGCTGGCGCGCGAAAACGGCCTGACCCGCAAATCGCTGGAAGCGGCCATCGACACCGTGCGCGGCGGCGCCAAGGTCGACAACGCCGAGGCCGAAGGCCAGCGCGAAGCCCTGAAAAAATACACGCTGGACCTGACCGAGCGCGCCCGCGCCGGCAAGCTCGACCCCGTGATCGGCCGCGACGACGAGATCCGCCGCGCGATCCAGGTGCTGCAACGCCGCACCAAGAACAATCCCGTGCTGATCGGCGAACCCGGCGTCGGCAAGACCGCCATCGTCGAAGGCCTGGCGCAGCGCATCGTCAACAACGAGGTGCCGGAATCGCTCAAGGGCAAGCGCGTGCTGTCGCTGGACATGGCGGCATTGGTGGCCGGCGCCAAGTACCGCGGCGAGTTCGAGGAGCGCCTGAAGTCGGTGCTGAAGGAGCTGGCCATGGACGAGGGCCAGACCATCGTCTTCATCGACGAGATGCACACGATGGTCGGCGCCGGCAAGGCCGACGGCGCCATGGACGCCGGCAATATGCTCAAGCCGGCGCTGGCGCGCGGCGAGCTGCATTGCGTCGGCGCCACCACGCTGGACGAATACCGCAAATACATCGAGAAGGACGCCGCGCTGGAGCGCCGCTTCCAGAAGATCCTGGTCGACGAGCCGTCGGTCGAGGCCACCATCGCCATCCTGCGCGGCTTGCAGGACAAGTATGAGCTGCACCACAAGGTCGCCATTTCGGACGCCGCCATCATCGCCGCGGCCGAGCTGTCGCACCGCTACATCACCGACCGCTTCCTGCCCGACAAGGCGATCGACCTGATCGACGAGGCCGCGTCCAAGATCAAGATCGAGATCGATTCCAAGCCGGAGGTGATGGACAAGCTGGAACGCCGCCTGATCCAGCTGAAGATCGAGAAGGAAGCCGTCAAGAAGGAAAAGGACGAGGCCTCGCGCCGCCGCCAGGACCTGATCGACGAGGAGATCGTCAAGCTGGGCCGGGAGCTGAACGACTACGAGGAAATCCTCAAGGCCGAGAAGGCGGTGGTGCAGGGCAGCACCCACATCAAGGAAGAGATCGACCGCATCAAGCTGCAGATGGAGCAGGCCACGCGCGAGAGCAACTGGCAGCGCGTGTCGGAGTTGCAGTACGGCCGCCTGCCCGAGCTGGAAGCGCAACTGAAGCAGGCCGAGAGCGTCAACCTGAAGGCCGGCGATGCCGCCAAGCCCAAGCTGCTGCGCACCGAAGTGGGCGCCGAGGAAATCGCCGAGGTGGTGTCGCGCGCGACCGGCATCCCGGTCTCGCGCATGATGCAGGGCGAACGCGACAAGCTGCTGCATATCGAGCAAAAGCTGCACGAGCGCGTGGTCGGCCAGGACGAGGCGATCGCCGCCGTGTCCGACGCCATCCGCCGTTCGCGCGCCGGCCTGTCCGATCCGAACCGTCCATACGGCTCCTTCATGTTCCTGGGGCCGACCGGGGTCGGCAAGACCGAGCTGTCCAAGGCGCTGGCCGGCTTCCTGTTCGACACCGAGGAATCGATGATACGCATCGACATGAGCGAATTCATGGAGAAGCATTCGGTGGCCCGCCTGATCGGCGCGCCGCCCGGCTACGTCGGCTACGACGAGGGCGGCTACCTGACCGAGGCGGTGCGCCGCAAGCCGTACAGCGTGATCCTGCTCGACGAGGTGGAGAAGGCGCATCCGGACGTGTTCAACGTGCTGCTGCAGGCGCTGGACGACGGCCGCATGACGGACGGCCAGGGCCGCACGGTGGACTTCAAGAACACGGTCATCATCATGACCTCCAACCTGGGCTCGCACAAGATCCAGGCGATGGAGGAATCCGATCCCGGCGTGGTCAAGCTGGCGGTGATGGCCGAGGTGCGTTCGCACTTCCGTCCCGAGTTCATCAACCGTATCGATGAAATCGTGGTGTTCCACGGCCTCGACGAGAAGAACATCGGCGCCATCGCCAAGATCCAGCTGGCGATCCTGGAACAGCGCCTGGCCAAGATGGAGATGACGCTGACCATCACCGAGGACGCGCTGCAAAAGATCGCCGAGGCGGGCTACGATCCGGTGTATGGCGCGCGGCCGCTGAAGCGGGCGATCCAGCAGCAGATCGAAAACCCGCTGTCCAAGCTGATCCTGCAAGGCCGCTTCGGCCCCAAGGACACCATCCACATCGGTGTCGCGAACGGCGAGCTGGACTTCAGCTGATTCGGCTAGGCGCCGTGGTGGACGATGCGATTGCGACCGTCGCGTTTGGCGCGGTACAGCGCATCGTCCGCCCGCTTCAACACCTCTTCGCTTGAGGTGTCGCCGGGCAGCATCTCGCTCAGGCCGCCGCTGATGGTGGCGCCCGGGCCCAGCGTGCCCAGTTCCCGCAGCTGTCCGGCGATGCGCAGCCGCAGCCGCTCGGCGATCGGCACCGCCTGCGCCCAGCTGGTGTGCGGCATCAGGATCACGAACTCGTCGCCGCCCAGCCGGGCCGGAAAATCGGTGCTGCGCAGCTCGCGCCGGCAGACGTCGGCGGTGGCCTGGATCGCCTTGTCGCCGCTCAGGTGGCCGTACTTGTCGTTGATGTCCTTGAAGCGGTCGATGTCGAAGATCAGCACCGAGGCCGGCGTCCGGTAGCGGGCGTGCAGTTCGTGGTTGTCGTCGAGGGCCTGCATCAGCTTGCGGCGGTTGGCCAGGCCGGTCAGCGAGTCGGTCTCGCTTTGCATGCGCAGCAGCGCCTCCAGCTTCTTGCTGGCGGTGATATTGCTGGCCACCCATAACACGGCATCCTCGCCCAGCACCTGGTAATCCAGCGCCTGCACCCGGCCTTCAAACCAGATGGTTTCTTCCGGGCCGACACTTTCCAGGCCTTTCACATCCTTGCGGTCCAGCCGGTACTCGACCACGTGCAAGCCGTCCTTGGCCAGCGCGACGGCGATCTGCGCCAGGAACCAGGCGGCTTTCTCGGGATTCAAGACATCGGGAATGCGCTTGCCGACCAGGGTGCTGCCGTCGTGGTAGTAGCGGGCGTCCGTGCCGCCGAACAGGGCGGCGTAGGTGCCGTTGCGGGTCAGGATAAATGCCGGGTCCGGCAGCGCGGCGAGCAGCGCTGCGATCTGCTCGCTCGAGAAGAGTGACACGTCGGTCATGCGATACCGCTTTTCCAGTTGTTGAGTTTCCACTAATGTACCGTACTTTCGTCCAAGACAACATTAACGGTGCATTTTTCTAAAACTTGACCGTTTATCTATTTTTCAGCGAAAAAAGCTGTCGGCGTGCTGCCGAAGGTCTTCTTGAACATGGCGGAAAAGGCCGACTGGCTGGAGTAACCCAGCCGCGCCGCCACCTGCGACAGCGGCACGCCGCGCGCGATCAGCGGTGCCGCGTGCGCCAGCCGCACCTGCTGGCGCCACTGGCTGTAGCTCATGCCCAGCTCGCGCTCGAACAGGCGGGTCAGCGTGCGCTCGGAGGCGCCGACCTTACCGGCCCAGTCTGCCAGCGTGTGTTCGGCGCCGGGATCGGCGATCAGCGCGTCGCACAGGGTTTTCAGGCGCTTGTCGTCCGGCAGCGGCACACGCAGCGCGCGGCCGGCGCAGCGCGGCAGTTCGTCGAGGATCATCTCGCCCAGCAGCTGCTCGCGGCCGGACTGCTCGCCCTGGTCGTGCTGCTCCAGCGCGGCCATCAGTTCGCGCAGCAGGCTCGACACTTCGACCACTTTGCAGGCGTCGGCGAAGGGCGAGCGGCTGGCGTGCACGCACAGCGGGCGCAGCCGGGTTGGCTCCAGCACCGTGACCGCATGTTCGACGTCCGGCGCGATCCAGATGGCGCGCTGCGGCGGCACGATCCAGCTGCTGTGGTTGGCCGTCACCCGCATCACGCCCTGCATGGCGTAGGTGAACTGGCCCCATGGATGGTGGTGCGGCAGCAGCGCGGCGTCGGCCGGCAGGTCGCGGCCGGACATGGTCAGCGGCCGCGCCGCGGTGGGGAAGTCGCAATCCCAGTTGAATTGCGTGTGCGTGACGACCGGTATCGGCATGGCGGATTCTCGACAAATGTTGACCCGCTATCTTAAATCGGTCTGGCGCCAAATGCTTACACTATGCTTTCTTTTTTTGAAACAGGGAGGCGGCATGAACCATACATCGATGCTGCGGCAGGACGCCAGGGTCATCGGCCTGGTCGGGCTGGCGCATGGCACTTCGCATTTCTACCACGTGATCCTGGCGGCGCTGATCCCCTGGCTGAAGCCGGAATTCCATCTTTCCTATGCCGAGCTGGGCTTGCTGATGACGGTGTTCTTCACCGTCTCCGGCGTGGGGCAGGCGATGGCCGGCTTCGTCGTCGACCGCTATGGCGCGCGCACCGTGCTGTTCAGCGGCATCGCGCTGCTGGGCCTGTCGGCGCTGACGCTGTCCGGCGCGCACAACTACGCGCAGCTGATGCTGGGGGCCTTCCTGGCCGGCTGCGGCAACAGCGTGTTCCATCCGGCCGACTACACGCTGCTGTACCAGCGGGTGTCCAAGGCGCGGCTGGCGCATGGTTTTTCGGTGCACGGCATCAGCGGCAATATCGGCTGGGCGATCTCGCCGCTGTTCCTGACCTTCGTGGCGGCGCGCACGGACTGGCGCACCGCGCTGCTGAGCGCGGCCCTGCTGCCGCTGGCGGTGCTGGCGCTGCTGGTCTGGAACCGCCACGCGCTGCGGCCGGAAGCGGTCGCGCCGCCGGCGGCCACGGCGGCCGGCGGCGGCAACGGCGGCGCGTTCGGCTTCCTGCGGTTGCAGGTGGTGTGGATGTGCTTTGCCTTCTTCCTGATCTCGGCGGTGGCGCTGGCCGGCATCCAGAGTTTCGCCGCCACCAGCCTGGTGAGCTTGTACGGCATGTCGCTGGCGTGGGCCACCACGGCCTACACCGCCTACATGCTGGCGTCGGCGCTGGGCATGGTGTACGGCGGCTTCCTGGGCGCCGCCAGCCGCCATCACGACCGCATCATCATGCTGGCTTTCGGCACGGCGGCGCTGCTGGCGCTGGTGCTGGCCGCCGTCGTGGTGCCGGCCTGGCTGGCGCTGGTCCTGATGGGGCTGATCGGCCTGGCGACCGGCGTCTCGGGGCCGTCGCGCGATCTGCTGATACGCGGCGCGGCGCCGGCCAACGCCACCGGCCGCGTGTTCGGCGTCGTGTATGCCGGCCTGGACAGCGGGCTGGCGCTGGGGCCGCTGCTGTTCGGCGCGCTGATGGACGCCAACCATCCGTCGGGCGTATTCATCGGCATCGCCGTGTTCCAGGCGCTGGTGATACTGACCGCGATCGGCGTCGGCAGCAAGACCGGCGTGGTGGGCGCGCCCAAAACAGCTTAGAATCCTTGCTATCTTAACCAACGCCGACGGGACCACCATGAGCTTTGCCACCACCGATTTATGCGACGACCACGCCAAGCTGCTGGAGGACGGCCGCCTGGCCGTGCTGCCGCCGGTGTTCCTGCAGTTTGGCAAACAGCGGCGTTTTTCCGGCCGCGTGACCACGCTCAAGGTGCATGAGGACAATGCGCTGGTGCGTTCGATGCTGGAAACCCAGGGCGGCGGCAATGTGCTGGTGATCGATGGCGGCGGCAGCCTGCGCCGTGCGCTGGTCGGTGGCCAGCTGGGCTTGCTGGCCCAGGACAACGGCTGGGCCGGCATCATCGTCGACGGCTGCATCCGCGACACCGACGAGATCAATTCCTGCGAAATCGGCGTGCGCGCCTTGGCTGCCCATCCGCAAAAGAGCGGCAAGAAGGGCGTCGGCGAGCGCAACGTCCGGGTCCACATCCAGGGCGTGCCGGTGCAGCCGGGCGACTGGATCTATGCCGACGCCGACGGCATACTGGTGGCACAACAAATGCTTGCCTGAGACTGTGAAATATTTTCAATATGGAAATGTTTGTGGTATTTATGCAATAAATTATTGACAATAGTAAGTTTTCATGTGAAAGTTACAACGCGCCAATTTCCAGGCGCGGGATCATCAGGAGTCTTCCATGAAGAAACTTACATTTGCTGTGTTGTGCGCTCTCGCCGGGCTATCCGCCCAAGCTGCCCAGGTGACGTCACTACCGGGCGGTACAGTTTTGGCGATGCCTGCGCTGGATTACTTTGGCCCCGGTCCGCAGAATCTTGCGCCGGGTGTGGACTGGAGCAGTGCCAACGGCTATTCGGTCTTCGGCTACACAGGTAGCTACGGATTTGACGGCAATGGCATGTGGAGCGGCATGCCGATGGCTGGCACCAACGACACCAGCAGCACCATGACGCTGGCGTTCGCCCAGGCGGTCAGCGGCGTGGGCGCTTTCCTCAACTACGCGCCGCAGTATTACGGTCCGGCAACGATCGCGGTCTACGATGCGGCCTTCAACCTGATCGAGTCGACCACCTTGACCTTCACGACCAATGGCGGCACGAACCAGGGTGAATTCCACGGTTTCCTGGAAAACACCGCGTCGATCAGCTATTTCACCATGACGGGCGCCTATATGGGCGCCACCGACTTCACGGTGACAGCCGTGCCTGAACCGGAAACCTACGGCATGCTGCTGGCCGGCCTCGGCCTGCTGGGTGTTGCCGCGCGCCGCCGCCAAGCCTGACCCCGACATAGCACTCACCAACACCCCGTGAGCCTCGTGGCGTGCGGGGTGTTTTTTCATCTGGCGGGGCCGCCGTTTCACATTGCGGGAATGTGTGACTGGCGGACACTTTTTCATCTTCCATTGCAAGAAATGTCGTTCCGCATCATGAGATATTATTTGTAGGTGCATGATTTTTAATGATAAATATTTAGTTATGTGTCTTATATAAGACTATTGGTGCGTGGCACAAAAAAGTCTACTATTTGCTTAACGGATTTCGTTTTTAAATAGGAGAGCACCATGGCAACCCGTGAACAGCAAATCGCAGCCCTGCAACAGGACTGGGACAGCAACCCGCGCTGGAAGGGCGTCAGCCGCACGTACACCGCTGCGGACGTGGTGCGCCTGCGCGGCTCCCTGCAGGTCGAGCACACGCTGGCCAGGTGCGGCGCGGAAAAGCTGTGGAATCTGGTCAACAACGAGCCTTACGTCAACGCGCTGGGCGCGCTGACCGGCAACCAGGCCATGCAACAAGTCAAAGCCGGCCTGAAAGCGATTTACCTGTCCGGCTGGCAAGTTGCCGGCGACGCCAACCTGGCCGGCGAAATGTACCCGGACCAATCGCTGTACCCGGCCAACTCGGTGCCGATGGTGGTCAAGCGCATCAACAACACCTTGCAGCGCGCCGACCAGATCCAATGGTCGGAAGGCAAGAACGACATCGATTTCTTCGCGCCCATCGTGGCCGACGCCGAAGCCGGTTTCGGCGGCGTGCTGAACGCCTACGAGCTGATGAAATCCATGATCGAGGCCGGCGCCGCCGGCGTGCACTTCGAAGACCAGCTGGCCTCGGTCAAGAAATGCGGCCACATGGGCGGCAAGGTGCTGGTGCCGTCGCGCGAGGCCATCGAAAAACTGACCGCGGCCCGGCTGGCGGCCGACGTCATGGGCGCCGCCACGCTGGTGATCGCCCGCACCGACGCCGAAGCGGCCGACCTGCTGACCTCGGACGTGGATGACAACGACAAACCCTTCTGCACCGGCGAACGCACGGTGGAGGGCTTCTACAAGGTCAGGCCGGGCATGGAGCAGGCGATCGCGCGCGCGCTGGCCTACGCGCCGTACGCCGACCTGGTCTGGTGCGAGACCGGCAAGCCCGACCTGGCCTGCGCCAAGCGGTTCGCCGAAGCCGTGCACGCCCGCTTCCCCGGCAAGATGCTGGCCTACAATTGCTCGCCTTCATTCAACTGGAAGAAAAACCTGGACGACGCCACCATCGCCAAGTTCCAGCGGGAACTGGGCGCCATGGGTTACAAGTTCCAGTTCATCACCTTGGCCGGCTTCCATGCGCTGAACTACGGCATGTTCAACCTGGCGCACGGCTATGCGCGGCGCCAGATGTCGGCCTTCGTGGAGTTGCAGGAAGCGGAATTCGCCGCCGCCGACAAGGGTTTCACGGCCGTCAAGCACCAGCGCGAAGTGGGCACCGGCTACTTCGACGCGGTGACCCAGTGCATCCAGAACGGCCAGTCGTCGACCACCGCGCTGCACGGTTCGACCGAGGACGAGCAATTTTTCGACAGGAAGGTTGCCTGAGAGGGGAGGCGCGGCGCATGGCGGAGCCCCACCTGCGCCGCGTTCTTGCTTTAGGGCTTGCCGGCCAGGTGCTGTTGCAGATGCTGCTTCAGGCGGCCCTGGAAGTCGTCGATGTCGTTGATGGTGGCCAGATCGTCGTCGACCTCCAGCATGTGGGTCGCGTGGCCCGGCGCAAACGAGACGCTCGCTTCCACGCCGTTCTGCCTGTCCGTCAGCGAGTGGCCCTGAACGGCGCCCAGGATGTTGTTCTGGTCGTCGGTGATGATGGTCATTTTCATACCATGCCTCCGCCTTGCAGGTTGTGGAAGGCGCCGCCTATGCCCTTGTTGTGGATCTGGACGAAATAGGTGGCGTTGCCATTGTTTTCCTTGCGCTTGCTTTGCTGGTCCGCCATGTGGACCGCGCCCAGGTTGGGCGCCTTGACGTCGGCCGAGGCGAACTGCGTGCCATGGTCGCTGGGATAGCTGTAGCTCCAGAACGCCGTTTGCCCCGGCGCCAGGAAGGTCAGCGGACCTACGTTGTTGAATGCCATAAACTCCTCCATGAAAGTACGCCAAGCCTGCGGATGCGGCCCGGCTGTTCCATCTTAATCACCATGCCGGTGCACGCTTTGACGCAAACGATATGGGCGCTTTTTTGGCGGCCGACGCTTTCTAGTGGATAATGCCGGATTGTTCCGCACCATCTAATTTAGGAAGTACCAAGCTTATGTTGAGTTACCGCCACGGTTTTCACGCGGGTAATCACGCCGATGTGTTGAAGCATTTCGTGACCATCCAGTTGATGCAGTATCTGAATCAAAAAGATACCGCCTACAGCTATATCGACACCCATTCCGGCGCCGGCGTCTATGCGCTCGACGGCACCTTCGCCTCCAAGAATGCCGAGTACGACACCGGCATCGGCCCGTTGTGGGAGCGCACCGACATGCCGGCGGCGCTCAAGGAATACGTCGACCTGGTGCGCGCCATGAATCCGAGCGGCAAGATGCGCTACTACCCCGGCTCGCCCTACATCGCCGACCAGGTCGCGCGCGAGCAAGACCGCCTGCGCCTGTTCGAGCTGCATCCGGCCGACGCCAAGCTGCTGGCCGATAACTTCCGCAAGCTCGACGAGCACGCCGCGCAGCAGGGCATCCGTTCGACCACGCGCGGCAAGCGCGTGCTGGTCACCCGCGGCGACGGCTTCCAGGCGCTGAAGGCGCTGCTGCCGCCGCCGTCGCGCCGCGCGCTGGTGCTGATCGACCCGCCGTATGAAGACAAGCAGGACTACAAGAAGGTCAAGGACACGCTGGCCGAGGCGCTGGTGCGCTTCCCGACCGGCACCTACGCGGTCTGGTATCCGCTGCTGCATCGCATGGAGTCGCGCCAGTTCGCCGACAAGCTCAAGCAATTGCAGTGCAGCGACTGGCTCAACGTCGTGCTGACCACCAACACGCCGATGCCGGACGGCTTCGGCCTGCACAGCAGCGGCATGTTCATTTTGAACCCACCGTACACGCTGGAGCCGATGTTGAAGGAAGTTATGCCCTACCTGGTCAAGGTGCTGGGCAAGGACTCTGGCGCCCGCTACACGCTGGAGAGCGGCAAACCGACGGGTACGCGCAACAATGCGGTGCGCCGGCCGGTTGCGCGCTAGAAAAATATTGTCAGGACGGTATAGCTGGGTATAGTCTCGTAGTTAGCGGATTGCCGCTTGAGACGGCAAACCGAATCAAAGCAGATTGCAGATTGGGAGTTTCCCATGATGATCGCGCCGTCCACTATGCCGTCCAAGCTCGCCGATAATTTCTTTCTTGCGCGCCAGCCCATCCTCAACCGGGGGCAGCGGCTGGTGGCATACGAGCTGCTCTTTCGTGACGCCCGTGTCCACAACGTAGCCACCATCACCGACGACGCCGAGGCCACCGCCACCGTGATCGCCCACGCTTCCGAGCTGGGCATGGAGCACGTGGTGGGCGACCAGATGGCCTTCGTCAACGTCGACGCCATCGGCCTGATGAGCGACTTCATCCGTTTTCTGCCGAACGACAAGGTCATCCTGGAAATCCTGGAGACCGTCAAGGCCACGCCGGAAATCCTCGAGCGCATCCGCGAGCTGAAGCAGGCCGGCTTCAAGTTCGCGCTGGACGACGTGATCTGCCAGTCCGAAGACGTGCAAAAATTCCAGCCGCTGTGCGACGTCATCAAGGTCGACATCAAGGAAATGCAGCCCGGCACCTTGCCGGCGCTGACGCGCGTGCTGAAGAACCCCAAGCAGAAGCTGCTGGCCGAGAAGGTCGAGACGATGGAGGAGTTCCAGCAATGCATGGAACTGGGCTTTGAATACTTCCAGGGCTATTACTTCGCCCGCCCCGTCATCCTCAGCGGCAAGAAGATTTCGCCGTCGCAGCGCAGCGTGCTGCATTTGCTGGACCTGCTCAACACCGACGCCAGCAGCCACGAGATCGAGCGCAGCGTCAAGCACGACGCGCTGATCACGCTGAATCTGCTGCGGCTGGTGAACACGCCGGCGGTCGGCGCGCGTTACCGCATCAACTCGGTCGGCCACGCGCTGATGGTGCTGGGGCGGCGCCAGCTCAAGCGCTGGCTGCAGATCCTGCTGTATGTGAAGAACGGCGGCGCGCAGGAATTCACCTCGCCCTTGCTGCAACTGGCCACCACGCGCGGCAAGACGCTGGAGCTGATGGTCGAGCATTTGCGGCCGGGGCAGCGCGTCAGCGCCGACATCGGCTTCACGGTGGGGGTGATGTCGCTGATGGACACGCTGTTCTCGATCCACATGCGCGACGTGCTGGAAAGCGTCAACGTGCTGGACGAGGTGCGCGCCGCGCTGCTGCACCGCAGCGGCGACTACGGCAGCATGCTGAGCCTGATCGAACACATCGAGCGCAACCGCGACGGTCAACTGCTGGCGCAGATGCTGCATCAACTGGAGCTGACCCCGGCCGAGCTGTACGCGATCCAGCTGGCCGCGATCGAGTGGGTCACCGACTACACCCGCGGCGTCTAGCGACTAGTCACTGGCGTGGCGGCCCGCTATTCATGGCGCAGGGCGTCGGCCGGCTGGCTGCGCGTCGCCCACCAGCTCGGATACAGCGTGGACAGGAAGGACAGCGCCACCGCCACCGCGACCACGCCGGCCACGTCGTCCCAACGCAGTTCGGACGGCACGGCGCTGATGAAATAGATGTTCTTGGCCAGCAGGCGGGCGCCGCTGAGGTGTTCGAAGGCGGCCACCATCGCGCCCAGGTTCCAGGCGATCAGCACGCCGACGGCGGTGCCGGCCACCACCCCCAACAGACCCGACAGCAGCCCCTGCACCATGAAGATCTTCATGATCGACAGCGGCCGCGCGCCCAGGGTGCGCAGGATGGCGACGTCGGCCCGTTTGTCGGTCACCGACATCACCAGCATGGCCACCACGTTGAACGCCGCCACGGCGACGATCAGCGACAGGATGATGAACATCATGGTCTTCTGGCTGCGCAGCGCGGCAAACCAGGTGGCGTTGCGCTGGGTCCAGTCGCGCAGGATGTACTGGCCGTCCAGCGTCTGTTTCAGCGCCTGCGCCACCTGCGGCGCCTGGTTGGCGTCGGCGATGCGCAAGCGCAGGCCGGCCGGCGCGTCGACCTGCTGCAGTTGTTCGGCGTCTTGCAGGTGGATGAAGGCCATGCCGGCATCGAATTCGAAGTGGCCGATCTCGAAGGTGCCGGCCACGGTGAAGCGGCGGGTCTGCGGCATCATGTTGCTGAGCGACGAATGCTGCGAGGGCAGGGCCAGGATCACCTGCTCGCCCTGCTTGACGTGCAGTTCCCTGGCCAGGTCGGCGCCGAGCACGATGTTGTAGGCGCCTGGCGTCAGCGCGGCGAAGCCGGCCGCGTTGTCTCCCCGGATGAAATCGGCCACCTTGGCTTCCTGCGCCGGCAACACGCCGCGCAGGGTGGCCGGCTTCATGCGGTCGCCCTCGAGCAGCATGCCCTGCAGTTCGAGGAAGGGCGCGCTGGCCTGCACCGCGCCGTTGCGCGCCGTCGCGGCGGCCACCGCCGGCCAGTCCGGCATCAGGCCGCGCGCGTCGTACACTTCGATGTGCGACAGGACCGAGATCATGCGGGCGCTGACGTCGCGCTGGAAACCGTTCATCACCGACAGCACCACGATCAGCGCGGCGACGCCCAGGCCGACGCCGGTGATCGACGCCAGCGACATGAAGGAGACGAAGCGGTTGCGGCCGCCGCGCCGTCCGGCGCGCACATAGCGCACGCCGATCAGCCATTCGTAGGGCAGGTGGCGGGCCACCGCCTACTGGCCCAGCAGCAGGAACACGGTCGGCTTCTTGTGGAAGTCCGGCGCTTTCGCGTTCTTCCATTGCGCCGCGCTCATGGTGCGGATGGTTTCCGATGGCAGGCTGAGGTCGGTCGCCACGCACACCAGCGTGGCCGGCGCGCAGGCCGCGATCAGCGCTTCGAGCATGGCGGCGTTGCGGTAGGGCGTCTCGATGAACAGCTGCGTTTGCTTTTCCTTGCGCGAGCGCAGTTCCAGTTCCTTGATGCGGCTGGTGCGCTGCGCGGCGTCGGTCGGCAGGTAGCCGTTGAAGGCGAAGCTCTGGCCGTTCAGCCCGCTCGCCATGACGGCCAGCAGCAGCGACGACGGCCCCACCAGCGGCCGCACCGGGATGTTGTGCTGGTGCGCCAGCCGCACCAGGTCGGCGCCCGGATCGGCCACCGCCGGCACGCCGGCCTCCGACACCAGGCCGCCATCGCGTCCGGCCAGCAGCGGCGCCAGCAGGCCCGCCAGCGCGGCCGCGGGGGTGTTCACGTTCAGTTCGGAGATGGTGATTTCCTGCAGCGGCTTGGCCAGCGGATGGCGGGCGTCGACCAGCTTGAGGAAGGCGCGCGCCGTCTTGGCGTTCTCGGCGACGAAATAGTCGAGTTGCGAGGTGATCTGCTGCACCTGTTCGGGCAGCACGAAGGCGAGCGCTTCAGTCTCGCCCAGGGTGTTCGGTATTAAAAAGAGGGTGCCGGGCATAAAAACAGTCAAAGATTAAAAAAGGAAACGCCGATGTTGCGCAGCATGCCTGTCAGCGCGATCAAAGGCAAGCCGGTGAGGGCGGTCGGGTCGCTGCTGTCGATGCGTTCCAGGATGGCGATGCCCAGCGCTTCGTTCTTGGCGCTGCCGGCGCAGTCGTAGGGTTGCTCGAGGCGCAGGTAGGCGTCGAGCTCGGCGTCGGGCAGGTCGCGGAACTTGACGACGGTCTGGATGTCTTCCAATTGGAAGCTCTGGTCGCGGCCATCCCACACGCACAGCGCGGTGTGGAAGACCACCTCGCGGCCGCGCATGGTCTGCAACTGGGCCAGCGCGTTGGCGTGGTCGCCCGGCTTGCCGATCTGGCGGTCGTCCAAGGTCGCGACCTGGTCGGAGCCGATGACGACGCGGCCCGGCATCTTGGCGGCCACGGCGGCGGCTTTTTCGCGCGCCAGGCGCAGCGCGGTGGCGCTGGGCGTCTCGCCGGGCAGCGGGCGTTCGTCGATGTCCGGCACCGCCACGTCGAACGGCAGTTGCAACCGTGATAAGAGTTCCTTGCGGTAGGCGGAGCTGGAAGCGAGTACGAGTAAACTTGATGTCATGTGGGGAATGTTATATGCTCTGTCGCCGGTAGTGCCAGCGGCACAAAAAGAACGAAAAATACGCTAAGGCTTTGACTTGGCGATGAAAACCCTGTTATTATCGCAGGTTTTCCGGGGAAATTTCTGTAATGAATGCTATTGTGATCGACGCCTTTGATTTCTGTCGGAGCAACGGCAGCCAGCACGGCGTGACGCCTGTTGCCGAAATGACCCGTTTGATCAAGGATTGTGCCGATACGTCGGGCACGATAACCTGGACAGCGGCAGGGGGCACCAGCAAGATGGGCTTCCCGCAGATGACGTTGTCGGTTTCCGGCACCGTACGACTGGTCTGCCAGCGTTGCCTGACCTCTTATGCGCATACCATCGATGCCCAAACGGTGCTGATGCTGGGCAAGGACGATGAGCAGGCTGACGAGATCGAAGAAATGCTCAACGACGAAACGATCGATGTGATCGTCGGCAGCCGCAGCATGGAGCTGATGGACCTGGTGGAAGACGAAGCGTTGCTGGCCTTGCCGCACACGCCGAAACATGCAGTCTGCCCCGACACCGCTCTGCTGGACAAGGCCAAGAGCGAGAAGCTGTCGCCGTTCGACGCCCTCAAGGGCCTCAAATCCGAATAAAGCAGGACCGAATAAGTAGTGTTGTAAAGAACGTGTCAAACGCGTGTAGTAAATCGAGTATGGCAAGTCAGCAGTGAAATGTAGTAAATCTCAGTTTAACTATGCCGGTTCAGTTTTGCCGGCAGGATACTCGATTCGCATGTATTTGCTGGTCGAATGTGTTAAAATTTTAGAACTTATGTATTAGGAGTCATTAACATGGCAGTTCAACAGAACAAGAAGTCCCCTTCGAAGCGCGGTATGCACCGTTCGCACGATTTCCTGGTTGCTCCACAACTGGGTATCGAGCCAACCACCGGTGAAACCCACCTGCGTCACCACATCAGCCCTAACGGCTTCTACCGTGGTCGTAAAGTCCTGAAAACCAAAAACGACGAGTAATCGACGCTTTTGCTGGACCTGGAAATAGGCGGTGCTACGTGGATAACTCGCGAAGCATCGCTTTTTCTTTATCATCGGCTGCAATCCTCTTTTGCACACCGTCATTTTGAAACGCGTAGACCTGGAACTGGTTGGTCCGCAGCTTGCCGCAGCTTGCCTCGTAAAGGCTGGAGCGTGGTACTGAATCAAAACAAATGACAATCAAAATTTCTATCGACTGTATGGGCGGAGATCACGGCCCCTCGGTCACTATCCCCGCAGCTATTTCCTTCGTCAAACGCGAGCCCGATGCTGAACTGATCTTGGTCGGTTTGGAAGACGTTATCCGCGCCGAACTCAAGAAGCATCACGCCGAGGCGCACCCGCGCCTGAGCGTGGTGCACGCCTCGGAACAAGTCACCATGGACGATCCGCTCGAAGTGGCCCTGCGCCGCAAAAAGGATTCGTCGATGCGTGTCGCCATCGAGCAGGTCAAGGACGGCAAGGCGCAAGCCTCGGTCTCGGCCGGCAATACCGGCGCGCTGATGGCGGTCGCCCGCTACGTGCTCAAGACCATGACCGGCGTCGACCGTCCGGCGATTTGCAGCATCATGCCGAATCAAAAGGGCGGTCCGACCTATATGCTGGACCTGGGCGCCAACGTCGATTGCGAACCGCATCACCTGCACCAGTTCGCCATCATGGGGTCGGTGCTGGTGTCGGCGATGGAGAACATCGAGCGTCCGACCTTGGGCCTGCTCAACGTCGGCACCGAAGACATCAAGGGTAACGACGTCGTCAAGGCCACCAGCAAGCTGCTGCAGGCCGACCACGAGCGCGGCGCGCTGAACTTCTACGGCAACGTCGAAGGCAACGACATCTTCAAGGGCACCACCGATATCGTGGTGTGCGACGGTTTCGTCGGCAATGTCACGCTGAAAGCGGTGGAGGGCGTCGCGCGTTTCTTCGCCGACACCGTCAAGACCGAATTCAAGCGCAATCCGCTGACGATGCTGAGCGCGCTGCTGGGCAGCGGCGCCCTGAAGGCCATCAAGAACCGCCTGTCGCCGTCGCGTTACAATGGCGCCAGCCTGCTGGGCCTGCGCGGCCTGGTGTTCAAGAGCCATGGCGGCGCCGACGCATATTCCTTTGAATGGGCGATCAAGCGGGCGTATGATGCAGCAAAAAATGACGTGTTGCCGCATATCTCGACACTGATCGCCGAGCTGATGCCGCGTAGCACCGAAACTCCGGAAGTACCTGGCTCAACTATTTAGTGGACGGTAGACGGCATGACTTTGTACAGCAAAATTATAGGCACCGGCAGCTATCTGCCGGAAAAGCGGGTGAGCAACCAGGATCTGGCTGATCAACTCGCCGCCAAAGGCATCGAGACTTCGGACGAATGGATCGTCAGCCGCAGCGGTATTTCGGCGCGCCACTTCGCCGAGCCTGAACAGAAATCGTCGGACCTGGCGGTCAACGCCGCCAAGCAGGCCTTGGAAATGGCCGGCCTGGAACCGAACGACATCGATCTCATCGTGCTGGCCAGCTCGACGCCGGACTTCTTCGGCAGCTTCCCCAGCACCGCCTGCATCGTGCAGAAAAAACTGGGCATCACCAACAACGGCGCGGCGGTCGACGTGCAGGCCGTGTGCAGCGGCTTCGTCTATGCGGTCTCCACCGCCGACGCTTTCATCCGCGCCGGCGTGCATAAGAACGTGCTGGTGATCGGCGCCGAAGTGTTCTCGCGCATCCTCAATTTCGACGACCGCACCACCTGCGTGCTGTTCGGCGACGGCGCCGGCGCCATCGTGCTGAGCGCATCGGAAGAGCCGGGCATCCTGGCCACCAAGCTGCACGCGGACGGCCGTCATTCGGACATCCTTAGCGTGCCCGGTTCGGTCGATGGCGGCGCGGTTGCCGGCAGCGCCTTCCTGTACATGGATGGTCCGGCGGTGTTCAAGCTGGCCGTGTCGGTGCTGGAAAAAGTCGCGCACGAAGCGCTGGACAAAGCCAATATGACCGCCGACCAGATCGACTGGCTGATTCCGCACCAGGCCAACATCCGCATCATGAACAGCACCGCCAAGAAGCTGGGCCTGCCTCTTGAGAAGATGGTGGTCACCGTCGACCAGCATGGCAATACCTCGGCCGCTTCGATCCCGCTGGCGCTGGACGTCGCCGTGCGCGATGGCCGCATCAAGAAGGGGCAGCACATCATGATGGAAGGTGTGGGTGGCGGCTTCACCTGGGGCGCCGTCCTGGCGAAGATGAATGGCCTTCCTGATGTTCGCCAGGACTAGGCGCGGTTTTAACGGCCTGAATTAGAATTAGAGTTCTAACGGGCTCAGCGGTAGCAAGCCTGTCACGATGGCATGCTAGCGTAGCGTTCAATAAAAATGAGATGGATGAAGTATGACTAAATTTGCTTTTGTATTTCCTGGCCAGGGTTCGCAAGCGATCGCGATGATGGACGGCTTCGCCGGCAATCCGGCGGTGGCGCAAACCATCGCCGAAGCGTCCGACGCGCTGCAGTTCGACCTGGGCAAGCTGATGGCCGAAGGTCCGAAGGAAGAGCTCGACCTGACCACCAATACCCAACCGGTCATGCTGACCGCCGCGGTCGCCGTCTACCGCGCGTGGATCGCCGCCGGCGGCCCGCTGCCGTCCATCGTCGCCGGCCACAGCCTGGGTGAATACTCGGCGCTGGTCGCCGCCGGCGTGATCTCGTTCAAGGATGCCGTGCCGCTGGTGCGCTTCCGCGCCCAGGCGATGCAGGAAGCCGTGCCGGTCGGCATGGGCACCATGGCCGTCGTGCTGGGCCTGTCGGACGACGAGGTCCGCGCCGCCTGCGCCGAAGCCGCCGCCGCCGTGGTCGGCGCGGTGGTCGAAGCCGTCAACTTCAACGCGCCGCTGCAAGTGGTGATCGCCGGCGACACCATCGCGGTCGAGCGCGCCTGCGAGATCGCCAAGGCCAAGGGCGCCAAGCGCGCCATGAAGCTGCCGGTGTCGGCGCCGTTCCACTCGTCGCTGCTGAAGCCGGCCTCGGACCGCCTGCGCGCATACATGGACGGCCTGACATTCTCGGCGCCGCAGATCGCGCTGATCAACAATGTCGACGTCGCCGTGCTGAGCGACCCGGCCAGCATCAAGGATGCGCTGGTGCGCCAGGCCGCCGCGCCGGTGCGCTGGGTGGAAACCATGCAGAAGGTCGCCGCCGAAGGCATCACGCAAGTGGTCGAGTGCGGTCCGGGCAAGGTGCTGATGGGCTTGACCAAGCGCATCGACGCCACCCTGGTGGGCGACGCCATCATCGATCAAGCTTCGCTGGAACGCGTGTTGACTCTGCTTAAATAAGCGGCCGGGTTTTCAGGCACACTCCCTCAACGTTTAAGGATACAAATGAATTTAGCAAATCAAGTTGCCCTGGTAACGGGCGCGTCGCGCGGCATCGGCAAGGCCATTGCCCAGGAGCTGGCCCGTCAAGGCGCCCGCGTGATCGGCACCGCCACCACCGAAGCCGGCGCAGAAGCGATCTCGGCCTACCTGGCCGAGTTCGGCGCTGAAGCGGGCAAGGGCATGGTCCTCAACGTCACCGACGCCGCGCGCTGCGCCGCCGTCATCGACGAGATCAGCAAGACCTGGGGCGCCGTCGGCATCCTGGTCAACAACGCCGGCATCACGCAAGACCAGCTGGCCATGCGCATGAAGGACGAGGAGTGGGACAGCGTCATCGCCACCAACCTGAGCTCGGTCGGCCGCCTGTCGCGCGCCGTGCTGCGCGGCATGATGAAGGCCAAGACCGGGCGCATCATCAACATCACTTCGGTGGTGGCGTCCTCCGGCAATCCGGGCCAGATGAACTACGCCGCCGCCAAGGCCGGCGTGGAAGGCATGGGGCGCGCGCTGGCGCGCGAAATCGGCAGCCGCAACATCACCGTCAACAGCGTGGCGCCGGGCTTTATCGACACCGACATGACCAAGGCGCTGGGCGAAGAGCAGCACGCCGCCTTGCTGACCCAGATTCCGCTGGCGCGCCTGGGCAAGCCCGAGGATATCGCCGCCGCGGTGGCCTTCCTGGCCTCGCCGCAGGCAGCGTATATTACCGGTACCACCCTGCACGTGAACGGCGGGATGTATATGAACTGATGTGTTCCGGTGGCGTCCAAACTACCGGTTCTCGTCTTTTAGCAGTGATTTCGGACTAGTTGTCGGCAAATACGCAGCAGCTACCGAAATTAGTTTTTCAGTGCGCAAACCTGATAAAATGCGCGCTTTCCGTAACAAACAAATGGAGCCATAACATGTCGGATATCGAACAACGCGTTAAGAAAATCGTCGCTGAGCAACTGGGCGTCGCCGAAGCAGACATCAAGATCGAATCCTCGTTCGTCGACGACCTCGGCGCCGACTCGCTGGACACCGTGGAACTGGTGATGGCCCTGGAAGACGAATTCGAAATGGAAATCCCTGACGAACAAGCAGAAAAGATCACCACCGTGCAGCAAGCGATCGACTACGCTACCGCCCACGTCAAGGCGTAATTTCTGCCCGATCGACTTTAGGAGAATCGCTTGAGAGGTTCTAAAAACCGTCGTGTTGTCATCACCGGCCTGGGGGCCGTGACTCCGGTCGGCAATACTGTTGCCGAATCGTGGGCCGCGATCACCGAGGGTAAATCCGGGATTGCCAGCATCACCAAGTTTGATGCGCAAGCTTTCACCACCAAGTTCGCCGGTGAAGTCAAAGGCTTCAATATCGAGGATTACATCCCCGCCAAGGAAGCGCGCCATATGGATACCTTTATCCATTACGGCATGGCGGCCGGCATGCAGTCGGTGCAAGACTCCGGCATCGTCGTCACCGACGAGAACGCTGATCGTATCGGCGTCATCATCGGTTCCGGTATCGGCGGCCTGCCGCTGATCGAAGAAACCAAGGAAGAGTACGACAAGCGCGGTCCGCGCCGTATCTCGCCGTTCTTCGTGCCCGCCTCGATCATCAACATGATCTCGGGTAACCTGTCGATCAAGTACGGCATGCGTGGTCCTAACCTGTCGATCGTCACGGCCTGCACCACCGGCCTGCACTGCATCGGCATGGCTGCCCGCATGATCGAGTACGGCGACGCCGACGTCATGGTGGCCGGCGGTGCGGAATCGACCGTGTCGCCACTGGGTCTGGGCGGTTTCGCCTCGGCCCGCGCGCTATCGACCCGCAACGACGATCCAGCGACCGCGTCCCGCCCCTGGGACATGGACCGCGACGGTTTCGTGCTGGGCGAAGGCGCAGGCGTGATGGTGCTCGAAGAGTACGAGCACGCCAAGGCCCGCGGCGCCAAGATCTACGCCGAACTGCTGGGGTTCGGGATGAGCGCTGACGCTTATCACATGACCTCGCCATTGGAAGATGGCAGCGGCGGCAGCAAGTCCGTGATGGCAGCGCTGGCCAACGCCGGCATCAATCCGGACCAGGTGCATTACCTGAACGCGCACGGCACGTCGACCCCGCAAGGCGACGTGGCGGAAGTGCAGGGCATCAAGCGCACCTTCGGCGCGCACGCCAAGAACATGGTGGTCAATTCGACGAAGTCGATGACCGGTCACCTGTTGGGCGGCGCCGGCGGCCTGGAAGCAGTGTTTACGGTACTGGCGGTGCATCATCAGGTGTCGCCTCCGACCATCAACATCTTCAACCAGGACCCTGCTTGCGACCTGGACTTCTGCGCCAACGTGGCCCGTCCGATGAAGATCGAGTATGCAGTCAAGAACTCGTTCGGCTTCGGCGGCACCAACGGTAGCCTGGTGTTCGGCAAGATCTAAAGTCCGTAAATAGTTCGACCCCGCGTCGAACTAATCCCCGCGATCCCTGTCAAAACAGGGTGAGCGAGGATTCGGCGCCGGCATTCGCCGGCGCCAGAATTGCCCGGCCTTCGCGGCCGGCGCTTCCGATTGTGATTCCCTGTTTTGTTGCACCGTTGTTGAACGCCTGCTGCTGTCATGTCGATTGCGGTTTCCGTCATCGTTCGCCCCTCGTCCGGTTTGCGCTTGCTGCACGCCGGCGCGTGTTGCTGCGCGATAGTGTCGGCTGCCGCCTGTCCTGGCTGGTGCGCGCCATTGTGTTGCGTGCTGGCCGGGCTATTTGGCCTGTGGCGTGGACGTCCGTATCGTTTTGCACGTCAGCTTGATATTTCCGCTGTCGGCCAGTTGCGGCTGACGGTATACCGGGAGACGGGGGTGGCGCTGCGCCTGCTGCAGGGTTCGACCATCTGGCCGGGCTTGCTGATGTTACGGCTGGGCGACGGCGACGGCAAGCTGCGGCTGGTGACGGTGTTGCCCGACAGCGTGACGCCCGCCGATTGGCGCGCCTTGTCGCTGGCTTGCCGGGCCATTGCCACACGGGCTGAAATAAAAACGCGAACACTGTGAACTTCTTGCAGCGGGCTAACTCTATAGCATATGGCTATATTATTCGGCTACGCTGCATGCCACCGAGGAATGCAGGAGTGACGACAGAACGTGAGTGCGACCAGGTGCTGGTGGACCGGGTACGGGATGGTGACAAGCAGGCGTTTGATCTGCTGGTGGCGAAGTATCAACGCCGGCTGATGCGCCTGCTGTCGCGCATCGTCCACGATCCGGCCGAAGCCGAGGATGTGGTGCAGGAGACATTTATCAAGGCTTACCGCGCACTGCGGCATTTCCGCGGCGACTCGGCCTTTTACACATGGCTGTACCGCATCGGCATCAACACCGCCAAGAATTTTCTGGCGACGCAGGGGCGCCGCACGCCCACGTCGACCGAAGCCGACGCCGAACAAGCCGAAGCCTTTACCGATGGCGAGCATTTGCGCGACATCAATACGCCGGAATCCATGCTGGCAAGCAAGCAGATCGCCCAAACCGTCAACGCGGCGATGGATGCCTTGCCCGTGGATTTACGCACCGCGATCGCCTTGCGCGAGATCGAGGGACTGAGCTATGAGGAAATTTCCGACATCATGGCCTGTCCGATCGGCACGGTGCGCAGTCGCATATTCCGCGCCCGCGAAGTCATCGCCGAGAAATTGAGGCCTTTGCTGGATTTGCCGGTTGACAAGCGCTGGTAAGCGGCGAATGATGGCAAGTGTTATTGGCGTCTGGCAATGCGCCTGCGGCAGGCGCAGCGGACTTGTTTTGACATGGCGGGAAACGCGATGGATACCCAGAAAAGACTGCACGAAAACATCTCGGCGCTGGCCGACGGCGAGTTGGCGGACAGCGAGCGCGAACTGGCCCTGGCGGCGTTGGATACGGCGGAGGGGCAGGCGGCCTGGCGCGCCTACCACTTGACCGGCGACGTGTTGCGCGAACAGGCCCGAGGCGAGCTGAGCGGCGGCTTCGGCGCCTCGCTGGCGGCCCGTCTGGCAGCCGAGCCTGCCTATGCCCCCGCCGCCGCGCCGGCGGGCCGCCCAGCCGCTTCCCAGGCGTCGGATCCGGCCGAGTCGCCGGCGGACGTCATCTTGCCTTGAAACGCATACGCTTATAAGATCTGCGAGCGCGCCATCAGGCGATTTTTCGCTTACCATACGCTAGCCTTAGCCTCGTGCAATTTGCCCGAGGGGTATTTGCGTTCCAGAACTTTATAAAGACCGATACTTTCCATGAAAAATAATTTCTCTGCTGGTAGTAAAACTCTTTCCGCGCTGCTGGTCAGCGCAAGCGTATGGATCTCGCCGGCCGTGCTCGGCTTGGCGACCGCAACGGCCGCCGCGCCGGTCACCGGCGCCGTCATCGGCCTGCCGGACTTTGCCGACCTGGTCGACCGCGTCGGTCCGGCCGTGGTCAACATCCGTACCACCGAACGTCTCAAGCTGGGCGGCCGCGGCAACGCCGACGGCCAACCGGGCGAAGAGGAAATGCAGGAATTCCTGCGCCGCTTCTTTGGCGGCGCCTTGCCGCAGCCGGGTAATCCCGGCGGCAAGAGCACGCCGCGCGGCCGCCGCCAGGCGCCGTCCGACGAGCCGGTGCAGCGCGGCGTCGGTTCCGGCTTCATCCTGTCGGCCGACGGCTACGTGATGACCAACGCCCACGTGGTCGACGGCGCCGACGAGGTATTCGTCACCTTGACCGACAAGCGCGAGTTCAAGGCCAAGGTGCTGGGCGCCGACGCCCGCACCGACGTCGCCGTGCTGAAGGTCGAGGGCGACAAGCTGCCCTTCCTGATCATGGGCGATTCGGACAAGATCCGCGTCGGCGAATGGGTGATCGCGATCGGCTCGCCGTTCAACCTGGAGAACACCGTCACCGCCGGCATCATCTCGGCCAAGCAGCGCGACACCGGCGACTACCTGGCGCTGATCCAGAGCGATGTCGCGGTCAATCCCGGCAATTCGGGCGGTCCGCTGATCAATATGCGCGGCGAGGTGATCGGCATCAATTCGCAGATCGCCACCCTGTCGGGCGGCTACAACGGCATTTCCTTCGCCGTGCCGATCGACGAGGCGATCCGCGTGTCGGAGCAGTTGAAGAAAAACGGCAAGGTCACGCGCGGCCGCATCGGCGTGCAGATCGGCGAAGTCAGCAAGGAAGTGGCGGAATCGCTGGGCCTGAAGAGCGCGCAGGGCGCCGAAGTGTCGCTGGTGGAGCCGGGCGGTCCCGCCGACAAGGCCGGCATCAAGGCGGGCGACATCATTCTCAAGTTCAACGGCGTGCCGGTCAACCGTTCGTCCGACCTGCCGCGTTTGGTGGGCGGCACGGCGCTGGCCAGCAAGGCCAGCGTGACGGTATGGCGCAAGGGCCAGCAGCTGGACCTGGCGGTGACCGTGGCCGAGCTGGAAGCGGACAAGACCGCCAAGGCCGGCAAAGGCAAGGGCAAGGGCAGCGGGGCCGAGCCGGAAGCGGTGGTCAAGGCCAACGCGCTGGGCTTGAAGGTCAGCGACCTGACGGCCGAGCAGAAGAAGGAGCTGGGTGTCGACGGCGGCGTGGTGGTGGACGCGGCCGAAGGCGTGGCCGGCCGCGCCGGCGTGCTGGAAGGCGACGTGCTGCTGCAGTTGAACAACGTCGAAGTCAAGGACGCCAAGCAGTTCAACGCGGCCGTGGCCAAGCTCGACGCGAAGAAGCCGTCGGTGCTGCTGGTGCGCCGCGGCGACGTCGCGCAGTTCGTTTCCGTGCGTCCTAGCGCCAAGTGAGGAGTTCGCCCCGCCCGTTTCGGCGCGGCGGGGCGCCGGTCATGCACTTTACCCTTTACTCCCGCAGCTACTGCCACCTGTGCCAGGACATGCTGGACGCGCTGATGCGTCTGCAAACGCCCGAACGGACCATCACCGTCGACGTGATCGACGTCGACGCCGACGACGCGCTGGTGGCCCGTTTCGATGAACTGGTCCCGGTGCTGTACGCCGACCTGTCCCAGCCCGAGCTGTGCCACTACTTCCTGGACGAAGCGAAAGTATGCGAACTGCTCAATAAATAGGCATACCCGCGACGTTTTTTGCCCCCGGACCTTCAGCAATATGCATTTCGCACCGCATAAGTCGGCCTTTCCCCTCTGAAATCCGGTAAAATGCGGGGGTAGAAAAGCTTCCGTTTTGCTTTTAGTGGCTGTCATCAAGGCGCTCGCCAGGGCATTACCGCCCCGCTCGGAGCGCTTTTTTCGTATTGCGCGCGGTTTCCGCGCCCCGTCGTTTCAAACCCGTTTTTGAATATTTGTTAATGAACAACATACGCAATTTTTCCATCATCGCCCACATCGACCACGGTAAATCCACCCTGGCGGACCGTATCATTCAATTGTGCGGTGGCTTGTCCGAACGCGAGATGGAGTCGCAAGTGCTCGATTCGATGGATCTGGAGCGCGAACGCGGCATTACGATCAAAGCACAGACCGCGGCCCTGCAATACAAGGCCCGCGACGGCCAGATCTACAACCTGAACCTGATCGACACCCCCGGCCACGTCGACTTCTCCTATGAAGTGTCGCGCTCGCTGTCGGCCTGCGAAGGCGCGCTGCTGGTGGTCGACGCCTCGCAAGGGGTGGAAGCCCAGACCGTGGCCAACTGCTACACCGCGCTCGACCTGGGCGTGGAAGTGGTGCCGGTGCTGAACAAGATCGATTTGCCGAACGCCGACCCGGCCAGCGCCATCGCCGAGATCGAAGACGTGATCGGCATCGAGGCCGGCGACGCCGTCCACTGCTCGGCCAAGACCGGCCTGGGCGTGGAAGACGTGCTGGAATCGATCATCGCCAAGGTCCCGCCGCCGAAGGGCGACCCGGACGCGCCGCTGCAGGCGCTGATCGTCGATTCCTGGTACGACGCCTACGTCGGCGTGGTGATGCTGGTGCGCGTGATGAACGGCACCCTCAAGCCCAAGGACAAGATCAGGCTGATGGCCACCGACTCGCTGCAGCTGGTGGAAGACGTCGGCATCTTCGCGCCGCGCTCGGTCTCGCTGCCGCAGCTGTCGGCCGGCCAGGTGGGCTTCATCATCGCCGGCATCAAGGAACTGAAGGCCGCCAAGGTGGGCGATACCGTCACCCTGGCCAACCGTCCCGCCGCCGCGCCGCTGCCGGGCTTCAAGGAAGTGCAGCCGCAAGTGTTCGCCGGCCTGTTCCCGGTCGAGGCCAACCAGTACGACGCGCTGCGCGACTCGCTGGAAAAGCTGAAACTGAACGACGCCGCGCTGATGTACGAGCCGGAAGTATCGCAGGCGCTGGGCTTCGGCTTCCGCTGCGGCTTCCTTGGCCTGTTGCACATGGAAATCGTCCAGGAACGCCTGGAACGCGAATTCGACCAGGACCTGATCACCACCGCGCCGACCGTGGTGTACGAGGTGGTCATGCGCGACGACAGCGTCATCAAGGTGGACAATCCGTCGAAGATGCCGGAGCCGACCAAGATCAACGAGATCCGCGAGCCTATCGTCACGGTCAATCTGTACATGCCGCAAGAGTACGTCGGTTCGGTGATCACCTTGTGCATCGGCAAGCGCGGCGTGCAGATGGACATGGCCTACCACGGCCGCCAGGTCAAGCTGGTCTATGAAATGCCGATGGGCGAGATCGTGCTGGACTTCTTCGACAAGCTGAAGTCCACCTCGCGCGGCTACGCCTCGATGGACTACGAGTTCAAGGAATACCGCGCCTCCGACGTGGTCAAGGTCGACATGCTGATCAACGGCGAAAAAGTCGACGCGCTGGCCATCATCGTGCACCGTTCCAACTCCGCCTACCGCGGCCGCCAGGTGGCGGCCAAGATGCGCGAACTGATACCGCGCCAGATGTTCGACGTGGCGATCCAGGCCGCCATCGGCGTCAACGTGATTTCGCGCGAGAACGTCAAGGCCTTGCGCAAGAACGTGCTGGCCAAGTGCTACGGCGGCGACATCAGCCGTAAGAAGAAGTTGTTGGAGAAGCAAAAAGCAGGTAAAAAACGCATGAAGCAAGTGGGCTCGGTAGAGATTCCACAAGAAGCGTTCCTGGCAATCTTACAAGTGGACGACAAATGAACCTGCAAGTGATCTTAGGTAATTTTGCTTTAATCCTGTTCGTCCTGATGGTGATCACCGGTGTGATCTGGTTCCTGGATGTGTTCTACCTGGCCAAGCAGCGCCGCGCCGCCGCCGACCGCGCGCTGGCCGACTACGACGCCCGCAACGCCAAGCTGACCGCCGACGGCATCAAGCTCGACAACCAGGGCAGCCGCGCCACGATCGAGACCGCGCTGCTGCGCCAGCCGACCTGGATCGAATACTCGGGCAGCTTCTTCCCGGTGATCGCGCTGGTGTTCTTCCTGCGTTCGTTCCTGTACGAGCCGTTCAAGATCCCGTCGTCGTCGATGGTGCCGACCCTGCTGGTGGGCGACCTGATCCTGGTGAACAAGTTCACCTACGGCATCCGGCTGCCGGTGCTGAACAAGAAGATCGTGCAGATCAACAACCCGCAGCGCGGCGACGTGATGGTGTTCAAATATCCGCTGGACATGAGCCAGGATTACATCAAACGCGTCATTGGCGTGCCGGGTGATAAAATCACATATGAAAACAAGCGCTTAACGGTGAACGGCGTGGAAGTGAAGTACACGCCGCTGGACGACTACCTCGACGACGAGCACCTGGCCTACAACAAGCAGTTCAAGGAAGACCTGACCGGCGTCAGCCATCGCATCCTCAACAGCGAGGCGGCGCCTACGTTGAGCCTGGATGGCGTGAAGAAGTTCCCGTACAGCGAAAATTGCAGCTACAAGTACGAAGGCTTCACCTGTGTGGTTCCACAGGGCAATTACTTCATGATGGGCGACAACCGCGACAACAGCGCGGACAGCCGCTACTGGGGTTTTGTGCCGGACAAGAACATTGTTGGTAAAGCATTCTTCGTGTGGATGAACCTGGGCAACCTGCGCCGCATCGGCAGCATCCAGTAAAATCCACGCTCAGCGGGCCACGGCGAAAGGGACTAAGATGCAATCAAGCTTGAAACAGCAGCAGGGCGTTTCCCTGGTCGGACTGATCATCGTGCTGGCCGCGCTGGGCTTCGTTGGCGTGCTGGCGCTGAAGATCGTGCCGACCTACACCGAATACCGGGCGATCCAGAACGCCATCGTCACGGCCAAGGCCACCGGCGGCTCCGTGGTGGAGATGCAGAAGTCGTTCGACGCCAACGCGACCACCGGCTACATCAGCTCGATCACCAGCCGCGATCTGCTGATCGCCAAGGAAAACGGCGAGTTCGAAATCAGCT
The DNA here is from genome assembly GCF_058799615.1 of Duganella sp. GW822-FHT06D06. Lineage (NCBI taxonomy): Bacteria > Pseudomonadati > Pseudomonadota > Betaproteobacteria > Burkholderiales > Oxalobacteraceae > Duganella > Duganella sp. GW822-FHT06D06. Next base: position 8,647 of record NZ_JBXALQ010000002.1, on the reverse strand, counting down.
TCGCCTACGAAAAGAAAATCCCGCTGGTCGGACCGGCCAGCCTGCTGTTGGAATACCAGGGCACCACCGCCAAGAGCGGCGTGCCGGCCCCGGCCAAGACCGATCAATAAATCAAGCAATCAGCTTAAAAAAGAACCGAACCGAACAATGAATCTTCAGTTATTGCAAAACCGTTTAGGCTATACGTTCCAGGATGCTGGCCTGTTGCAGCAAGCCTTGACGCACCGTAGCCACAGCAGTTTGCATAATGAACGACTGGAGTTCCTGGGCGATTCGATCCTGAACTGCGTGGTGGCGTCCATCCTGTACGAGCGTTTCGTGACGATCGACGAGGGCGACCTGTCGCGCCTGCGCGCCAACCTGGTCAAGCAGCAATCGCTGTACGAGATCGCGCAAAAGCTGGAGCTGTCGCAGTTCCTGCGGCTGGGGGAAGGGGAGTTGAAGTCGGGCGGTTTCCGCCGTCCTTCGATCCTGGCCGACACGCTGGAAGCGCTGCTGGGCGCCATCTTCCTCGACGCCGGCTTCAATCCCGCGCGCGACGTGATCCGGGCCTTCTACATTCCCATCCTGGAATCGGTGGACCCGCAAACCCTGGGCAAGGACGCCAAGACCCTGCTGCAGGAATTTCTGCAAAGTAAGAAGATTTCACTTCCGCTGTACAATGTGGTTGCCACCCATGGCGCCGCGCACAGCCAGGAATTCGAAATCGAATGTCTGGTGCCCAAACTGGGCATCCAGGTCTACGGACGCGGCGGAAGCCGCCGCGCCGGCGAACAGGCCGCCGCCAAATTGGCGCTGGAAGTGGCCGAACAAGCGTTGGTGAAGACACCGGCCGCCGGCCGCAAGTCCAAGCCGCGCGCTGCCCAGCTCAAGCTGGCCGGCATCGCCACCGTGCAGACGACCGAGGCCGGTAATGAACCGTCGCCACCGCCTGCCAAAGCAGCAAACAAGTAAAGAGAACTGAAATGAATACCGAAACGACCTCCGCCAACTTCCGTTGTGGCTATATTGCCATCGTGGGCCGCCCGAACGTGGGCAAATCGACCCTGATGAATACGCTGATTGGCGCCAAGGTCAGCATCACCTCGCGCAAGGCGCAAACCACGCGCCACCGCATCACCGGCATCCAGACCCATGACGACGCGCAGTTCATCTACGTCGACACGCCGGGCTTCCAGACCCGCCACTCGAACGCGCTGAACAAGACGCTCAACAAGACCGTCACCAACACCCTGATCTCGTCCGACCTGATCCTGTACGTGATCGAGGCCGGCACCTTCGGCCCGGCCGACCAGCAGGTGATGGACCTGCTGCCGTCCGAAGTGCCGGTGATCCTGGTGATCAACAAGTCCGACCGCGTCAAGGACAAGGCGGTGCTGCTGCCGTTCGCCCAGCAGGTCGCGGCCAAGTTCAACTTCGCCGCCATCGTGCCGGTGTCGGCCAAGCTGCGCTTCCAGCTGGACGGCCTGGAAAAGGAGATCAAGCGCTTCCTGCCTGAGAACCAGCCGATCTTCGGACCGGACGACATCACCGACCGCAGCGAGAAATTCCTGGCGTCGGAAATCGTCCGCGAAAAACTGTTCCGCTTCGTCGGCGACGAGCTGCCTTACACCAGCACCGTGCTGATCGAGCAGTTCGAGCAGGAGGGCGACCTGCGCCGCGTGTTCGCCGCCATCCTGGTCGAGCGCGATACGCACAAGTCCATGATCATCGGTAACAAGGGCGCGCGCCTGAAGGAAGTCTCCACCCAGGCCCGCCTGGACATGGAAAAACTGTTCGGCGGTCCCGTGTACCTGGAAATCTGGGTCAAGGTCAAGTCCGGCTGGGCCGACAACGAAGCGGGTCTGCGCGCCTACGGCTACGAGTAAGAAAGAGGGGCGATGTCCACCACCACGCTAGACGCCGACATCGCAGCGGCACCCGAGCCTGAGGCGGAGCGTGAAGCGGTGCCCGCCCCGGCGGCACCAGCCGCACCAGTAGCACCAGCCCCACCGAAACGCCCGCGCGCAGCGTCGCGCGAGCGCACCTTCGGCACCAAGGTTGCAGGCCAGCCGGCCTTCGTCCTGCACAGCTATCCCTACAAAGAAACCAGCCTCATCATCGACCTGTTCACGCGCGATTTCGGCCGCGTGGCCTTGATCGCCAAGGGCGCCAAGCGGCCGCACTCGCAACTGCGCGGCGTGCTGCAAACCTTCCAGCCGCTGTCCTCCAGCTGGGTCGGCAAATCCGAACTGCGCACGCTGACCGAGGCCGAATGGGTGGGCGGCATGCTGCCGCTGGAAAAGACCGCGCTGCTGTGCGGCTTCTACCTGAACGAGCTGCTGGTCAAGCTGCTGGCGCGCGACGACGCGCACCCGCGCCTGTTCGACCACTACGTCGCCACCTTGAACCAGCTGGCGCACAACGAACCCGCGCCCATCGTCTTGAGAAAATTCGAACGGGCCCTACTTAAAGAGACGGGTGTCGCCGCCGACCTGACCCGCTGCACCGAAACCCGCCGCGCCGTGCAGGCCGACGTGGTCTACGTGGTGGATCCGGAACGCGGCCCGCGCCCCGAGCGCGCCGCCGATCCGTGGCCGCGCGTGGCCGGCAAGACCCTGCTCGACATGGAACGCGAAGACTACCAGGACGTCGCCACCCAGGCGCAGAGCAAGCAGCTGATGCGCTTCCTGCTGGCGCACCACCTGGGCGGCGCGCCGCTGAACACGCGCCAGATCCTGATTGACTTGATGCAGTTATAACTAGATAAACGGTATAGACCAATGAGCTTCCTGCAACCTTCCGGCACCATCATCGACCTCGGCGTGAACATCGACCACGTCGCCACCCTGCGCAACGCGCGCGGCACCACCTACCCGGACCCGATCCGCGCCGCGCTGCTGGCCGAACAGGCCGGCGCCGACTGCATCACGCTGCACCTGCGCGAAGACCGCCGCCACATCAAGGACGCCGACGTGATCGCGCTGGCGCCGCAGCTGCTGACCCGCATGAACCTGGAGGCCGCCGTCACGCAGGAGATGATCGACTTCGCCTGCCGCATCAAGCCATCCGACGTCTGCCTGGTGCCGGAGAAGCGCACCGAAGTCACCACCGAAGGCGGCCTCGATGTCGTCACCCACTTCAAGGCCGTGCAGGCGGCCGTCAAGCAGTTGCAGGCCGAAGGCATCCGCGTCAGCCTGTTCATCGACGCCGACGAAGCGCAGATGAACGCCACCGCCGAAATCGGCGCGCCGGTGATCGAGCTGCACACCGGCCGCTACGCCGACACCGAGGGCGCCGAGCAGGCGGCCGAGCTGGCGCGCATCCACCGCGGCGTGCTGTATGGCGTGTCGAAGGGCCTGAAGGTCAACGCCGGCCACGGCCTGCACTACACCAACGTGCAAGCCATCGCCGCGATTCCGGAAATCGCCGAGCTCAATATCGGCCACGCCATCGTCGCCCATTCGGTGTTCGTCGGCTGGGAGAACGCCGTGCGCGAGATGAAGGCCATCATGGTCTCGACCCGCCTGGGACGGGCCAAGTGATATACGGCATAGGTACCGACATCTGCAAGATCCCGCGCATCGAGGAGGCGTTGGCGCGCCACGGCGACCGTTTCGCCGCCAAGATCCTCGGCCCGCAGGAGATGGAAAAGTACCTGTCGCGCAAGGCCAGGAACGCGGCGCGCGGCATCCGCTTCGTCGCCACCCGCTTCGCCGCCAAGGAAGCCTTCTCCAAGGCCATCGGCCTGGGCATGCGCATGCCGATGACTTGGCCGGCCGCGCAGATGCTCAACGCCCCCAGCGGCAAGCCGATGATCGTCTGCAGCGGCGTGTTGAAGGAATTCATGGACCAGCATAAGCTGTCGGCACAGGTGACCGTCAGCGACGAGGAAGAATACGCCGTCGCCTTCGTCATCGTCGAACAAGCGCAGTGAGAAAATAGCATGACTGAACTGGAAGCCGCGCCCGACCCGCGCGAACTGGTGCTGGCCACCGTCGCCAAGCTGCCCAACCTGCCGGGCGTGTACCGCTATTTCGACGCCGACGACAAAGTGCTCTATGTCGGCAAGGCGCGCGACCTGAAGAAGCGCGTCTCCAGCTACTTCCAGAAGAACCTCAGCAGCCCGCGCATCGCCATGATGGTCGAGCGCATCGCGCGGCTGGAGACCACCGTCACCCATAGCGAAGCCGAAGCGCTGATCCTTGAGAATAACCTGATCAAGGCCCTCAGCCCGCGCTTCAACATCCTGTTCCGCGACGACAAATCCTATCCCTACCTGAAGATCACCGGCGGCGACGCGCCGCGCATGGTCTACTACCGCGGCGCGGTGGACAAGAAGAACCAGTATTTCGGCCCGTTCCCCAGCTCGTGGGCGGTCAAGGAATCGATGCAGATCCTGCAGAAGGTGTTCCTGATCCGCACCTGCGAAGACAGCGTGTATTCCAACCGCACCCGCCCATGCCTGCTGCACCAGATCGGCCGCTGCAGCGGTCCGTGCGTGGATCTGATCAGCAAGGACGACTACAAGGCCGACGTCGAAAACGCCGCGCGCTTCCTGCGCGGGCGCCAGAGCGAAGTGATGGCCGACCTGGAAAAGAAGATGCACGGCTACGCCGGCGAGCTCAAATTCGAGCTGGCCGCCGGGGTGCGCAACCAGATCCAGTCGCTGTCGCGCGTGCTGCACCAGCAAAGCATGGAAACCACCGGCGACGCCGACGTCGACATCATCGCCGTGCTGGTGCAGGGCGGCCGCGCCTGCGTCAACCTGGCGATGGTGCGCGGCGGACGCCACCTGGGCGACCGCGCCTATTTTCCCAACCACATCGGCGACGCCGCCGCGATCGCGGAAGAGCCGATCGAGCTTGAGGTGCTGGCCGCCTTCCTGGTCCAGCACTACACCGAGAAGTTCATCCCCGGCACGCTGATCCTGAATATCGAATTCGACCACCCGGCGCTGATGCAGGCCTTGCAGGAGCAGTGCGGCCACCGCATCAACCTGATCTTCCAGCCGCAGGACCAGCGCCGCAAGTGGCTGGAGCTGGCGCAGAAGGGCGCCGAGATCTCGCTGGCGCGGCTGCTGTCGGAGCAGGGCTCGCAGCAGTCGCGCACGCGCGCGCTGGTGGAGGCGCTGCAGCTGGAGCCGGAAGACATCGACGCGCTGCGCGTGGAATGCTTCGACATCTCGCACACGCAGGGCGAGGCCACGCAGGCCTCGTGCGTGGTGTTCCATCACCACCAGATGCAGAACGGCGAATACCGCCGCTACAACATTAACGACATCACCCCCGGCGACGATTACGCGGCGATGCGCCAGGTGCTGATGCGCCGCTACGAAAAGGTCGCCAACGGCGACGGCGTCATGCCGGACGTGGTGCTGATCGACGGCGGCAAGGGCCAGATCGAAATGGCGCGCCAGGTGTTCGCCGAACTGGGGCTGGACATCAGCCTGATCGTCGGCGTCGCCAAAGGGGAAGGGCGGCGCGTCGGCCTGGAGACGCTGATGTTCGTCGACGGCCGGGCCTCGCAGGAGCTGGGCAAGGAATCGGCGGCGCTGATGCTGGTGGCGCAGATCCGCGACGAGGCGCACCGCTTCGCCATCACCGGCATGCGCGCCAAGCGCGCCAAGACGCGCCAGACCTCGCGCCTGGAGGAGATCGAAGGCATAGGCGCCAAGCGCCGCCAGCGCCTGTTGGCGCGCTTTGGCGGCCTGCGCGGCGTGGTCGACGCCAGCATCGAGGACCTGAAGCAGGTCGAGGGCATCTCCAGCGCCCTCGCGGAAGAGATCTACCGCCAACTGCATTGAGGCGTGCACAACAACAGTGCACTGGTTTAATGTGCTTGGGCAAGGTAGACTAGCGGCGCATCAACAATTTTCACGGCCGCACTAATTTCCGAGCTTATGCCCTTCAATATACCGATACTGTTGACCTGGTTGCGCGTTGCGCTGATTCCGCTGGTGGTAGGCGTCTACTATCTGCCCACCACCGTGCTGCCCGTGGCGGATCAGAACCTGGCGGCCACGCTGGTGTTCATCGTCGCCGCCGTCACCGACTGGTTCGACGGTTTCCTGGCCCGCCGCTGGAACCAGACCTCGGCCTTCGGCGCCTTCCTCGACCCGGTCGCGGACAAGCTGATGGTGGCGGGAGCCTTGCTGGTGCTGGTGCAGCTGGACCGCGCCAACGCCGTGCTGTCGTTCGTCATCATCGGCCGCGAGATCGCCATCTCGGCGCTGCGCGAATGGATGGCGCAGATCGGCGCCTCCAAATCGGTGGCGGTCAGCTCGCTCGGCAAGATCAAGACCACCGCGCAGATGACGGCCATCCCGCTGCTGCTGTTCCATGACGTGCTGTTTGGCGCCATCGACACCCAGTTCTGGGGCTCGCGCCTGCTGGAAGTGGCGGCCGTGCTGACGGTGTGGTCGATGTTCTACTACCTGCGCCTGGCCTGGCCGCTGATCAAGGAAAAAGCGGGCACGCTGAACTAGTGACAAAATGCTATGATCTGGTGAAGCCCACCCCACCAGATCAGGAGCACCCGCCATGGCGTTCTGGAGATTCCTGGCCGCTTGCGCGGCAACCGCAATCTGCCTGGCGGCGCAGGCGCAGCAACAGCCCTTCGTCTGCCGCACGCAGGAAGCAGGCCTGGGCCAGCCCAGCGTCGACAACCAGGATGGTATCGGCCACCCGGTGGTCGATGAAGGCAGCGGCGCCATCGTCGGCTACAGCCGCAATTGCGCCATCGCCACGCGGGTCCAGTACTTCTACCTTGCCGGCAGCCGCTTCAAACCCTTCGATCCCGCCACCGGCTACACGGCGCCCCCATCGGACCAGACGACCATACAGCGCAACGGCGCGGCGGTGCCCTTCGTGGTGCGGGTGGAAGCAGGCACCATCAACCGCTTCGTCTACACCATCGCCATGCTGGCGCCGACGGCCAGGCCCGAGCCGGCGGCCTGGAACCGCAAGCTGGTGTACTGGCTGGGCGGCGGCGTCGGCATCGGCCATCACCAGGGCTTGCCGCTGTGGTTCAAGCCCGGAGGCTTGAGCGGCAACGAGCGCCAGTTGATGGTCCCCATGCTGGAGCAGGGCTACGCCATCGTCAGCTCGTCCGGCAATGAAGCCGGGGTCCATTACAACATGCGCCTGGCCGGGCAGACCGCCATGCTGACCAAGGCCCGCTTTGTCGAAGCCTATGGCGCGCCGCTGTTCACCATCGGCCTGGGTGGGTCGGGCGGCGCGGTGCAGCAGTATCTGTTCGCGCAAAACCATCCCGGCCTGCTGGATGGCGGCATTCCGCTCCAATCCTATCCGGACATGATCACGCAGACCATCCCGATCTCGGATTGCCCGCTACTGGGCCAGTACTTCAAGGACGAAGTGGCGCTCGATTCCGCCTCGCCATGGGCCAAATGGACCAATCAGATCGCCATCGAAGGCATGAACGCCAGCGACACCGCGCGCCACGCCTGGACCGGCGGCGCCGGATCGACCGAGTGCATCAACGGCTGGAAGATGGCGATCGTGACGGTGCTGAACCCGCGCTACAAGGACGACCGCTATGACCTTGCCGCGGCCTACTACCGTTATCCCGCCGGTGCGTTCGACCTGGTCAAATGGACCCACTGGAACGACCTGGCCGACATCTACGGCACCGACCAGCAAGGCTACGCCCCCATCTCCATCGACAACGTGGGCGTGCAGTACGGCCTGAAGGCGTTGGCGCAGGGCAGTATCGGCATCGACGAATTCCTGCGCCTCAACGCCTGCGTGGGCGGCTGGAAGGAGCAGGCCGACTTCGTCGATTGGCAAGGCAAGGACGACCCCTACGACAGCCGCAACATGCTGCGCAGCGCCACCTGCCGCGATCCGCAGGGCGCGCCGGCGCCGCGCGGCAGCGGCAGCGTTGAGGCGATGCGCAAGGCCTACAGTTCGGGCCAGGTGTTCACCGGCCAGCGCCTCGGCATCCCGATGATCGATCTGCGGCCCTACCTGGAGCCGGAGCTGAACATGCACAATGCACGCCAGGCCTTCTCGGTGCGGGCCCGCCTGCTGGACGCCAACCGCGCCGAGGCCCGGCGCCAGGTGATCTGGTTCACCCGTTCCGAGGCCGACATGCAGGGCCGGGTGCTGGAAGCCTTGTCGGTCATGGACCGGGTCCTGGGCAGCGGCCCGGCGCCGGTCGAATTCACCGACCGCTGCATCGATACCGGCGGCGTCGTCATCGCCGCCGGACCGTCCGTCTGGGACGGCATCCTGGACGCCAGGCCGCCGGGCGCCTGCACCAAGGCCTTCCCGCTGTTTTCCAGTCCGCGCATGGTGGCGGGGGAGTCCATCAAGGGCGACGTTTTCAAGTGTGCGCTGAAGCCGGTCGCCCAGGCGCTGCGGGACGGCAGCTATCCCGCCGGCGTGACCTGGACGGCGCAGCAGCAGGCCCGCCTGCAGCGGATATTCCCGCATGGCGTCTGCGATTACAGCCAGCCGGACCAGGGCCGGCCGCCGGTTTTGGAGCGGAAGCGATAAGATTGGCATCAAGGCCATTGACAGCCGCCATGGATCATCTATAATGCTGGCCTGTTGTTGATGACAGCGACGCGGGAGTAGCTCAGTTGGTAGAGCGCAACCTTGCCAAGGTTGAGGTCGAGAGTTCGAGACTCTTCTCCCGCTCC